>JANQMH010000030.1 GCA_028280195.1 Exilibacterium sp. | reverse complement strand
CTGAACCTGCTCGGCGGCCTGGACAAACCCAGCGCCGGTGAAGTGCGCATCCGCGGCAGTGCCTTCTCCTCACTGAGTGATAATCAGCGCGGCGCGATCCGCAACCGCGATCTGGGTTTCGTCTACCAGTTTCACCACCTGCTCGGTGAGTTTACCGCGCTGGAGAATGTCTGCATGCCACTGCTGATTGGCAGGGTGGCGCCGCCGCAGGCGCGCGCCCGGGCCGGCGGGCTGTTGCAGCGGGTCGGCCTGGGCGAGCGGCTCGGCCACAAGCCCGCCGAACTGTCCGGCGGCGAACGCCAGCGGGTGGCCATCGCGCGGGCGCTGGTAAACAATCCCGGCTGTGTGCTGATGGACGAGCCCACCGGCAACCTCGATGGCCATACTGCCCACGCTATTCAGCAGTTGATGGACGAACTCAACGCCGAGCTTAAAACCAGTTTTATCGTCGTCACCCACGACCAGCGCTTTGCCGCCACCATGCACCGTGTGCTGCACCTCGAAAACCGGTGCCTGTCGGCCCGCAAAGTGCCGGCGGTATAGGCGGAGGCGCGCATGTTCAACCCTTTTCCGCTGTTTATCGGCCTGCGTTATACCGGCTCTCGTCGCAGGAACCAACTGGTGTCCTTTATCTCGGGTATTTCCATCGCCGGTCTGGTGCTCGGTGTCGGCCTGTTGATTGTGGTGCTGTCGGTAATGAACGGTTTCGAGCGTGAATTGCGCGAGCGAATCCTCGGCATCGTGCCGCAGGCGGCGCTCTACCACCGTGAGGGTATCGAGGACTGGCCGAGCCTCGGCAGTGAACTTCTGGCGCAGCCGGGGATTACCGGCGCGGCACCGTTTGTGCAGCTGCAGGGCATGGTCGCCTACCGCCGCAGCGCCACGCCGGTACTGGTATATGGCATCGACCCGGTCGAGGAAGCGCGTATATCCGTGGTGGAAAACTACCTGGCCCGCGGCCTGCTAAGCCGCCTCGGGGAGGAGGGCAGCGGTATTATCCTGGGCCGGGGCGTTGCCGTTGAAATCGGTGTGGAAACCGGCCAGTACGTCAACCTGTTTATCCCCGCCGCGGGTACACAGGATCGCACACCGAAACTGCAGCCGCTGCCGGTGCTGGGTCTGCTGGAATCGGGCACGGAGCTGGACAACACGCTGGCACTGCTAAACCTCGAAGCCGCCTCGCAGTTGTCGTCCTTTCCGGGCCGGGTTTCCGGCCTGCGGCTGCAGGTGGAGAATATTTTTGCCGCGCCGCAGATTATCCGCGACCTGGTGCGCAGCCTGCCCGGCGGATACTACAGCTCGGACTGGACGCGCACCCACGGCAATCTTTACCACGCCATTCAAATCTCGAAGAACCTGGTCGGCCTGCTGTTGTTCCTGATTATCGCCATTGCCGCTTTTAATGTGGTATCGACCCTGGTCATGGTGGTGGTGGACAAGCACGGCGATATTGCCATTTTACGTACCCTGGGTGCCAGCAGTGGTGAAATCATGGCGGTGTTTATGATGCAGGGCAGCCTGATCGGCCTTATCGGCACGCTGGCGGGGGTGGCGGTGGGCCTGGGGTTGTCGCTCTGTGTGCAGGACCTGGTGGCCTGGCTGGAAGTTGCACTGAATATCCAGTTTCTAAAATCCGATGTCTATCCGATCAGCTATCTGCCTGCGGAAATTCGCAGTGCGGATATCATTATTGTCGCGCTTACCGCCCTGGCGATGAGCTTTCTGGCAACGCTCTATCCGGCCTGGCGCGCCAGTAAGGTCAATCCGGCCGAGGCCCTGCGGTACGAATAGTTATCAGTGTCCGCTAAATAATTTCGCCATATCCAGCCCGTAAATGCTTACGAGATCAGCGTATAACTCCCCGTATGCTGATTGAAGTTGTACCGCATTGGTAAAGAACGATTCTGAGGCGTAAGCAAAGAACTCAACGGCTGTTTCTTCCGGTAAACTGGCGCCACTCAGATCCATTGGCGTGAGGCAGTCCTCAATCGGCGTGTCGCTACCTCTTTGGATATCGTTTAGATACTGATTGTATCCCGTGCGCAACCCTTTTGTGCTGCCGGATATACCAAGGAGTCTATCGAGTATGTGTGCAAATTCGTGGACCACCAGATTTCTGCCCGGGTATATTCTAGCGCTTTCAGACTTGCACTTATCCGCATTCAGCCGAACGGTGGACGTCATAAAGGCATCGCCGTCCACCGACAAATCATCTGCACAGAAATAAATCCATTTTACACATGAAAAGTAATCCGTATTCTGTGCCGCACCAACTAATGCGGCATTCGCGGCGGTGACAGTACATAGCGCGTTTCTGTCTTCAATATCCTGGTTTATATATACATTTTTTCCAGCATAGAAATTCGATACGAAATCACAGATTACCGCTTGTTGGTCTTTGAGCAGGTAATTATATAGGACCATTGATGCTCTGAGTATGGCGTCCGTTCTGGCATTGTCTGCTTTATGATCTAACATTCACTTACTCTCCTCGAGGAGGAGAGGGCACAGCCCCCTAATCTCCATAAACCGAGGCCTTATTGTCGCCGATTTGAACTATCCGGTAAACTGGGGGAGGTCGACTGCTTGCTGTGTCGCCTAAAAATTTCTGACCATTTCAATTTCATCGATAACAGTGGCCTCTTCCCACCGCTTTTTACTCGACTCTTTTTGAATGAGCTGAAAAACTAAAACATCGGGGAGCTTATGTAAATAGAGTTGAAAACCCAAGCCCGGTATATGGCGGAGAGCTGGGTATTGTTCGATAAGTGGAAGGCTGGTTGATTTGTCAAGCGTGGAATATAAACTCTCCGGTGTGAGGTCAAGCCCATAATCGAAACTCAATGGCGGATCGTTTGCTGTAGTGTTTGGCGGATCTGTCAACAGTGGAAGCGTAAAATTAAACCCTTCTATAGGGGTTGCTGTGGCCTTGAGGAAAAAGTCTAACTCGGTCTGCCAGCTTCTCTCAATCCACGCATTTGGTATGTATATACTTGAATTATCCTGCAGTAAGACCCTTCTTTTTAACGGTTTGTATTCGCCCAAATAGACACCCAGGTGCTTCGACTGTTCTATTGACAGGGATTTTTGAGGCTTTTCAGCGTAATAGGAAAGAATGTCGTGGTTGATTTTGTAATAAATTGCGAAAATAACCAGAATTAGGATTATGGATGAGTATATCAGTACTTTTTTTAATTTCATTTTGGTAGCCTTCGTAGAGGGATAGGGGATACTGTCATCTCCTGTCCTCTATCCCCCTTAAATGACATATCTATTGGGGTCATTCATTTCCTCTGCATTCAAAAAATTTTTTCAATAGCGCCTTCTGAATTCACCTTAAACATTGAATATGGGTTAACATCATTGTCTGAAATTAGACAAAAACATGATAGCGCATTACAAAGTTTTCTTGCCATTTCTACAGGAATAACCTGTTCAAAATATGTGGGCTGAAAAAAGGATTCTAGAAGTAAAGATACCTGACCGTAAACTGGTGAAAAAATGACAACTAATAAAGTTGAGCTATCAAAATCATCCTCTGGAAAATTCTCAAACAATTAATAGGGTAAAAAGTCTTTCCATGAAGGCCATATGTTCTGCCGTTTATGTTGAACGTATTTCCTGTTCTAATGGCCAGTTCACTCCTAATGGCGTTCACATCGGCAGAAATGTCTACGCCTTGTTCGATCACAGTATTTGTAGATTTGGCAGGGCTTCTTTGAGTGACTTTTTCTATATAGTGCCTTTTGTTCGGATACCTTAAGCTAGATAACCCTTTTGCATTCGGATCATCTGGATCAGGTCCACCGGGAAATCCTAGAGTCGATTCGCCTGTATCACTAAATGAGCCACGGGTGGGATCTAAATCTTTCGTGGTAGGCGCTTCAATGTCTCCGGCAGCACAAGGCTTTAGGGGCGGTATCAACCACGCAGCGCTCGTATCGCATGCTCGGGATCGGCCTCAAGGATTCTTAATAGCGCTTTCGCCGGACCTGTCGGATGACGGCGCCCCTGTTCCCAGTTTTCCAGGGTGCGCTTGCTCACACCGATCAGTGTTGCAAAGCGGGTCTGGGATAAACCGGTCCTTTCACGGATATCTTTGACTTCTGGTTCTGAGAAGTGGTGCTCGCGTGATGGCTTGGTTTTGCCTTTCACAATGGCATCCATCTCTTCTACGCTAGCCAGTAATTCATTGAACATGTCTTTATCCATCGGACCACCTCTCGACAATTTGCCGCAACGCTTTTAACTGCTCCTTCGTCAGGTTCTGGTCGTTGGCGTAGAAGGTAACGCTGCTGACACTGCCGTCCGCATCGCTGGCGTCGGCCGCAAAAACCACGCTCGAGCCGGTATAGGCGCTGCCGCCGGTGGGGCTGCTGATGGTAATGTCGGGTGGGTTGTTAACGGTGACGCTGACGGCGCGCGCTATCGATGTGCTGATATCGCCGTTGCTGTCGGTTGCCACCGCCGTCAGGCTGTAGTTACCGGCCGCCGGCGACCAGCTGTACTGGTAGGGCGCCTGGGTATCTGTATAAAGGATGCTATCGTCAAGCCGGAACACCACGCTCTCAATCGAGCCCAGGGACACCGTGGCGCTGGCGCTGAGGTGCAGCGTGGTACCGGTGTGAATGGCGATATTGCCGGAGGGGCTGGTCAGGTTGACCAGCGGCAGCGGCGTATCGACAATGATGGTCGGTCCGGTACTGTGGGTGGTGGTGCAGACCGGTGTTCCCGGTTCACCCGGACCACCGGGTACCGTGCACGCTGTTGTGGAGGTTTGGTAGGTATAAGTACCGTTGCTGCGCGGCGGCAACTCGGTTCTGTGGAGACCGGTTGTGACCGGCTCTCCGATCCTGACCCCGGGGGCGCCGTCCCTGGATTCCCACAGCGTCGTCGATCCGCCCGCAGCGGGGTAGGTAATCTGATAGTGGCCGTCACTGTCGGTATACTGGGTATCACTCCACGCATACACATCGCCGGCAGCTTGAGAAACTCCGGCACCACAGGCCCATGCCGCCACCAGGGCGCAAGCGGCCCGCCCTATCCGACTCCCAAGCCCGACCCTGCAACCCTTGCTCATTTGACGTCCTCGAAACCGTTTCCACCCATGACACCATGAGTAATGACGGGGCTAAGGCCGACAGGTAACGCAAGCTGGGCAGCGGTGACGATATGGCTTCTCATGCATCGAACAGCGAGATGAGATGCGCAAGGAAAGTGAAGACGATTGGGTAACAGCTTCTAGGGTATATCTTACGGCCTATCGTCCTCTGATCGCTGTAAGCGCCTGCTCTATATTTATTGGCTGGCCTGCCGTTATTGCGGGCAATCTGCCGCAACGCCCACCCACAGCCCGGAACTGTACACCAGCTTATGGGGTTTATCCAGTCCGGGACGGTGCGCCGCCGCTGCCTATATGTTTACTGCTGATATGTAGGCAGGTAAAGAGGTGACTGCTGCAGTCGTTGCGCAGCCTATTCGGTAAATGTCGCGTGCAGGTCGTGTACACCGCGAACCATATAAGTCGGACACCAGTTGATATTGTGCACTGTGACACGGCGAAATCGACTGAACAGGGTTTCCAGAGCCACGCACAATTCCATTTTTCCAAGCGCGGAGCCTATGCACTTGTGCACGCCAAAACCAAATGAAATGCTATTGGCATTGTTTGGCCGGTAGATATCGAAGGCCTCGGCGTTTTCGAACTGGTCCGAATCGCGGTTGGCCGAACCCACCAGTACCGCTACCCGCGAGTTGGCGGGAATGGTGATATCGCCCACTTCGACCGGCTTTCTCGTCATTCTGAAGATACAGGGTCCGGTAACCTGATAGCGCAGCAGTTCGTCGACAAATTTCGGGATCAGGCTGTGGTCTTCGACAATGCTTGCCAGTAACGGCGGCCTTTCCGCCAGCTCCATAATGGCATGGCTGATGGCGTGCAGCGTGGTTTCGAATCCGGCTCGCGCCAACAGCTCCAGCGCACTGAAAAACTCTTCATCGGAAAGGTGTTTGCCGTCGACTTCCGCCGCCACCAGCTGCCCGGGTATATCATCTGTCGGCACTCTTTTGCGTTCGGCGAGAATGGTCTTGAACAGCTCTCTCTGCTCGTGTGCGATCACCGTCAGCGCTTCCAGTTCCTCATCGGAGGGGCGGGTGGTAGAAATCTTTTCCAGTATGGTCAGCCATTTTTTGATGGCTTCATAGTTCTGCAGGCCATTGGTTCCCATCATTTCGGCGACAGCCGTGCCGACAAAGGGCAGGGTGAATTTCTCGACCAGGTTGATGGGGACATCCGGCTGTATATCCGCAACCAGTGAAGTCGCCACAGGCGCAACGATTTCGCGCAGTCGTTCGATGGCGGAGCGGCCGAAAGCCTGGCGGAGGATATTGCGATGCACGGTATGCTCGGGCGGGTCTTCGGAGAGCATGAACAGGTCGCTGCGACAAATTTCGGGAACCCAGTCCGGATATAAAAAACTGGTATAGGATGTCGACGAAAAGTTTTCATAATTGCGCAGGGCTTCCTTGCAATCCTCAAATCGTGTCAGTGCATAAAACCTATCCTTATTGATGCGGCATACGCGATGCTCGCGCATTTTTTCAAAAGTCGGGTAGGGGTTGGTATAAACCTCGGTTGTACACAAGTCGAACCAGGGTAAATCATTATTCTTATCGTGCATGATAGAGGGCCGTCCTAAGAGCAAATTGTCATCTGACAATAGAGTAGCAGACATTCCCAGCCAACACTATATAGTCCACCCGGTCATTGACGCCCATCAACATACTGTATGAATAGGTATGTATCATAACCAGTATGATTCACCATGGCGCTAGCATATTGTTTTGCCAAATTTTTTGTTGTCGATAAAAAAAAGCTATTTCTTCGGCGCAAAAAAAATAACACTGCCACTAAATCAAGCAGAGCCTGATAAGTGGCAGTGTTGCCAGCTTGATGGTGTTGCGAGGCAGTATGTCTGGAGTTTACTGTGTGCCGGGGAACATAGATATGCTATACCGAGGAAGAACCCACGCCGGCGAGGGGCATCTCGGAGCAGGTCGTATCACTTTTCCTTTTCCTTATCTCCGTTTTCGTTCCTGCCGGCATTGCGCCGGCGCCAGTTGCGCACCACGTGCCAGCGCCAGAACAACTGCATGGTGACGTAACCCAGCGTCGCAAAAAACACGCCGGAGATCAGTGAGCCCACCACCAGCGGCTGCCAGATTTTACCGAGATTGCCGCGCACCCACTCCCAGGAAAGCTCGATGGAAAAATGTACCTGCGGTGTCTGCAGAATCCAGCGCCCGAACTCATAGGTGGCATAAAAGATCGGCGGGATGGTCAGCGGGTTGCTGATCCAGACCAGGGCGACGGCCAGGGGCAGATTGCAGCGCACCCACAGTGCCACCAGGGCGGCGATGGGCATTTGCCCGGGGATGGGCAGGAACGCGCAGAAGACACCGACGAAAAACGCGACAGAAACCGATTGGCGATTGAGGTGAAACAGATTGGGGTCGTGACGCAGATCGCCCAGAAAATGCAAAGAAGGGTTTTCTTTTACTCCCGCCGGGTCCGGCATCCACCGCTTGAGAAGCTTTCGGGCCATGCGTGTTCGTCGCTAACTTACTTCAAAGGCCGGCATTATGCCTGTAATTGCCGCCTATCTCCATAAACTTCGCGGCAGCTTAACACCCCTATATGACAGTTTATCAGCCCGCTGAAATCCGGAAATAGTCTGGCACTATAACAGGGCATTTTTTAAGATTGTCGACATATAAGCCGTTAATACCGGTTGACTAGGGTAAAAAGGCGCAATAAAATCGCTGAACTTTCAGAATTGTTGACAATCTGGTGATGCAGAGTGCAGCATGGGCTCCATTAATGAAAACTCCCTGCCCGATGGCGTCGCGGTCACGCCGGTAAGCGCTAAAGCGCCATCGGGAGGTGCTACAGCGCCATCGGGAAGTGCTACAGCGCCATCGAGAAGTGCTACAGCGCCGCCGGTAAGCGTTGCGGGCTCTCCGGTCACCATTGCCGACCAGGTCTTTGAGCGCATATTAAAGGCGATCGTCGAGGGTGAGATTGCCGCCGGCAGCAAAATCAGCGAGCCCGAACTGGCGAAAACCTACGGTATCAGCCGCGGCCCCCTGCGCGAAGCGCTGAGTCGCCTCGAAGCCTGCCGGCTGATTGTGCGCAAACCCAATATCGGCGCCCGCGTGATCTCCCTGAGTACCGCCGAGCTGCTGGAAATCTACCATGTGCGCGAGGCCCTCGAGGGCATGGCCTGCCGGCTGGCGGCGGCGCATATCGGCAGCGACGAAATCGCTGAATTGCGGCAGCTGCTTGAGCGGCACATGCAAGATGCCGATCTGCAGGAGGGCAGGGCCTATTTCCAGAAGGAGGGTGATCTGGATTTTCACTACCGGATTGTCCAGGGCTCGAAAAATACCAAACTGATCGGCCTGTTGTGCCACGACCTCTACCATCTGGTGCGCATGTACCGCTACCAGTTTGGCATGCCGAGTCCGCGCGCCAAAAGAGCATTCAGCGAGCACAGCCAGATTATCGATGCCATCGAGGACGGTGACGGCGAACTGGCCGAGATACTGATGCGGCGCCATATCCGCGCCTCGCGACAGAATATTGAACAGCGCTTGCGCGCCAAGCCCGATGTAACCGATGCCGAGCCGGCACCCCGGATCAGGCCCTGACCACGGAGGAATCACCCGATGACACAGACACCGAGCCCCGGTGCGAAATTTCGCCAGGCCCTGCGCGATAACCGGCCCCTGCAGGTGGTCGGCGCGATCAACGCCTACGCCGCGATGATGGCCGAACGTATCGGGCACCGGGCGATCTACCTGTCCGGCGGCGGGGTTGCCAATGCCTCCTATGGGCTGCCGGACCTGGGCATTACCTCGCTCAATGATGTGATTGCCGATGTACAGCGCATCACCGCGGTCTCGAATCTGCCGCTGCTGGTGGATATCGATACCGGCTGGGGCGGCGCCTTCAATATCGCCAAGACCATTGGGGATATGGAAAAAGCCGGCGCCGCGGCCGTACATATCGAGGACCAGGTGGCGCAGAAGCGCTGCGGCCATCGCCCCAACAAGGAAATTGTCAGCCAGGCGGAAATGGTCGACCGGATAAAGGCGGCCGTGGATGCGCGCCAGGATGCGGACTTCTTCATTATGGCGCGCACCGACGCCTTTGCCCAGGAGGGGCTGGAAAAAGCCGTGGAACGGGCCCGGGCCTGTGTCGAGGCCGGCGCCGACGGTATCTTTGCCGAAGCGGTCAGCGAGGAGCAGCACTACCGGGCGTTCCGGCAGGCTTTGCAGGTGCCGATCCTCGCCAATATCACCGAATTCGGGCAGACGCCGCTGTACAACAAAGCCGAACTGGGGGAGTGGGGGGTAGATATGGTGCTCTACCCGCTGTCGGCTTTCCGCGCCATGAACCGCGCCGCCGAGCAGGTGTACCAGAGCATTCTGCAAAACGGCGATCAGACGGCGGTGCTCGATAGCATGCAGACCCGCGCCGAACTCTACGACTACCTCGGCTA
Organism: Exilibacterium sp.; assembly: GCA_028280195.1. GTDB lineage: Bacteria > Pseudomonadota > Gammaproteobacteria > Pseudomonadales > Cellvibrionaceae > Exilibacterium. Next base: position 9,711 of record JANQMH010000030.1, on the reverse strand, counting down.
CCACGCCTACGAGCAGAAGCTCGATGCGCTGTTTTCCCAGGGTAAGAACAAATAGATCCTATTTCAGAAGCCATACAGCCAGGAGAATTTCCATGACAGAAAAGAAACTGAGCGGAGCGGGCCTGCGCGGCCAGGTCGCGGGAAAGACTGCACTGTCCACTGTCGGTATATCCGGTTCCGGGTTGACCTACCGGGGCTACGACGTCAAGGACTTGGCGGAAAACTGCGAATTCGAGGAAGTTGCCTATCTGATTTTTTATGGCGAACTGCCCGACAGCGCCCAACTGGCGGAGTACAAAAGCGGCCTTAAAACCCGGCGCGGCCTGCCGCAGGCGCTGCGCGAAGTGCTGGAGCGAATTCCGGCCGCAGCCCACCCCATGGATGTCATGCGCACCGGCTGCTCGATGCTCGGCAACCTCGAGACCGAAACCGATTTCTCGCAACAGCTGGAGCAGGCCAATCGCCTGCTGGCGGCCTTCCCCAGCATTATCTGCTACTGGTATCGCTTCAGCCACGACGGCGTGCGCATCGATACCGAGACCGACGACGACAGTATCGGCGCGCACTTTTTGCATATGCTGCGTGGCGCCAAACCCAATGAACTGCACGAGCGGGTGATGAATGTATCGCTGATCCTGTACGCCGAGCACGAGTTCAATGCCTCGACTTTTACCGCGCGGGTCTGTGCCTCGACGCTGTCGGATATGCACAGCTGTATCACCGGCGCCATCGGCTCGCTGCGCGGCCCGCTGCACGGCGGCGCCAATGAGGCGGCCATGGCCATGATCGAGAACTGGCGCTCGGCCGAGGAGGCCGAGAGCGAAATCATGGGCATGCTCGAACGCAGGGAAAAGATCATGGGCTTCGGGCACGCCATCTATACCGAGTCCGATCCGCGCAATGCCATTATCAAGGGCTGGTCGCAACAACTGGCCGACGACGTTGGCGACAAGGTGCTGTACCCGGTTTCCGAACGCGTCGAGGCAATAATGTGGCGGGAGAAAAAGCTGTTCGCCAACGCCGATTTCTTCCACGCCTCGGCCTATCATTTCATGGCTATCCCGACGAAATTATTTACCCCGATTTTCGTCTGCTCGCGTCTCACCGGCTGGGCCGCCCACGTGTTTGAACAGCGCGCCGACAATCGCATTATCCGCCCCTCGGCCGAGTACACCGGCGAGCAGTTGCGCGCCGTGGTGCCGATCGCCGAGCGCTAGTTTTTCCTACCTACCTGAACGGAGTGTTACATGAGTGCCAATGTTGATATCGCCAATCGTCCGGACTACGACCAGGTCATTCAGGATATTGCCGACTATGTGCTGAACTATAGAATTGAGTCCCGCGAAGCGCTGGATACGGCGCGCAACTGCCTGATGGACACCCTCGGCTGCGGCCTGCTGGCACTGCGCTTTCCCGAGTGCACCAAACACCTGGGGCCGATTGTCGAGGGCACCCAGGTTCCCCACGGTGCGCGTGTGCCCGGTACCCAGTTTCGGCTCGACCCGGTCAAGGCGGCGTGGGATATCGGCTGCATTATCCGCTGGCTGGATTACAACGATACCTGGCTGGCGGCCGAGTGGGGGCACCCCTCGGACAATATGGGCGGTATTCTGGCGGTGGCCGATTACCTGTCGCAGCGGCGCGTGGCCGCCGGCGCCGAGCCGCTGACCATGCGCGAGGTGCTGGAAGGTATGATTATGGCGCACGAGATTCAGGGTGTCATCGCGCTGGAAAATTCCTTTAACCGAGTCGGCCTGTGCCATGTACTGCTGGTGAGGGTAGCCTCGGTGGCGGTGGTGACCAAGCTGATGGGCGGCGATCGCGAACAGATCATGGCCGCGGTGAGCCAGGCCTGGGTCGACGGCTCGGCGCTGCGCACTTACCGGCACGCACCCAATGCCGGTTCGCGCAAGTCCTGGGCGGCGGGCGACGCCACCTCCAGGGCGGTGCGCCTGGCGGATATGTCGATGCGCGGCGAGATGGGCATTCCCGGCGTATTGACCGCGCCGCAGTGGGGTTTTTACGATGTGTCTTTTGCCAAGACCAACGCCGACCAGCAGCTCAAGGCGGCCGCGGACCGGGTGTTTAAATTCCAGCGCGACTACGGCAGTTATGTCATGGAAAACGTGCTGTTTAAAATTTCCTTTCCGGCCGAGTTCCACTCGCAAACCGCCTGCGAGGCGGCGGTGACGCTGCACCCCGAAGTACGGCAGCGGCTCGATGATATCGACCGTATCGTAATCACCACCCACGAGTCGGCCATTCGCATTATTTCCAAGGTCGGCACGCTGGCCAACCCCGCCGACCGCGACCACTGCCTGCAGTATATGACCGCGGTGCCGCTGGCCTTTGGCGATCTGGTGGCCGAGCACTACGAGGACGACTTCCACGCGGCCCATCCGATTATCGATCAGCTGCGGGAAAAAATGCAGATCGTCGAAGACAAGCGCTACAGTGAGGAGTACCACGACCCCGACAAGCGCTCCATTGCCAATGCCATGCAGGTGTTTTTCAAAGACGGCAGCGCCACCGACAAGGTCGAGGTCGAATACCCCATCGGCCACCGCCGCCGCCGCGAGGAGGGTATTCCGGTGCTGGAGAACAAATTCAAGCGCAACCTGGCCACCCGCTTTCCCGCCGCCCGCTGCGCCGCGATTTTTGCATTGTGCAAAGACCAGCAGGCACTCGAAGCAACCCCGGTCAACACCTTCATGGATATGCTGGTTATTTAAAACCAGTCACTATTTACTAGTCACTAGCGACTAGCAATCTCAATAAATACCAAAGGCGAGGCCCGCTGCCAGCGTCAGCCCCAGTTCCGTGGCGGCGTCGAGGTGGGCCGCGGTGATCTCGCCTTTGGCGATTAGCGGCTCCACGACTTTTTTCATCGGGTAGCCGCGCAGAATGCGGTCTATCTCCCGCACCGCACCGCTGCCGTCGTTGCCGGCGGAAACGAACAGGCCGTAGGGCCGCTGCAGGCTCAGGGGTTCGGCGTCGTTGTAGGTGCGGTCAAAAAAGTCCTTTACTGCCCCGCTCATATAGCCGAAGTTTTCCGGTGTGCCGATCAACAGGCCGTCGCACCACAGCAGGTCGTCGAGGCCGGCGTCGAAGGCGCGCAGCAGCCGCGTCTCGGTTTCGCTCTCCTGGCGCGCGCCCTCGGCAACGGCCGCGGCGAGGCGGGCGGTATTGCCGCTCTGGCTGTGGAAGACAATTAGCAGGTGTTTCATAAAGGGACAGGTTTTAGCTTACCGTAGACAGCTTACAGCAATAGCCGGTCTTTTCCAGCTGTAAACTGTCAGCTGTCTGCTGTAAGCTAAAGCGTATTGCTCAGCTTCCAGGGACGGAACCATGCCAGCACTTCTCGCCGCTATCGGCGGCCTGATTCTTGTCAGTTATCTACCCGCGCTGCCGCCGTTTTGGACCTTGCCGCCACTGGCGCTGCTGTTCGTGCTGCTGTGCCTGCGGCCGCAGTTGCGCGTGGCGGCGGCGTTTGTCGCCGCGCTCGGCTGGGGCATCGGCGCCGGCCATCTGCTATTGCGCGACCAACTGCCGGCCGATCTGCAGGGGCGGGATATCCTTGTCAGCGGCAAGGTGGTGGGTCTGCCGCAGGTGCGCGCCGGCGGCCAGCGCTTTTTATTTGCCCCGCTGCCACACCGGCAGTACGACCTGCCCGAACTGGTGCGGTTGTCCTGGTACGACGCCCGGGCGCTGCGCTCGGGCGACCGCTGCCGGCTGAGCGTGCGGCTGAGAAGCCCCAGGGGGCTGTCCAATCCGGGCGGCTTTGATTACCACACCTGGCTCGCCGGCCACGGCATCGGCGCCACCGGTTATGTCAGGGCAGGGCCGGATAATCACTGTGAGCCGGCGCCGCTGCTCTGGTCGGCGGGCTATTGGCGCCAGCGCCTCAGCGATGCACTGGCGCGGCAGTCGGGGGCTCTCGAGCACGCGGCGTTTTTGCGGGCGCTGGCGATCGGCGACCGCCAGGCTATCGAGCGCGACCAATGGCAGCTGCTGCAGCGCACCGGGACACAGCATTTGATGGCCATATCCGGGCTGCACATTGGCCTGATCGCCGCACTCGGCTATATGCTCGGCGGCGCGGCGGGCCGCCTGCTGCTGCCGCTTTTTCCCATGACCCGGCTGGTGCCGCTGGCCGCCATTGCCTGTTCGCTGCTGCTCAGTGCAATCTACGCCGGGCTGGCGGGCTTTTCGCTGCCCACCCAGCGGGCGCTGTTAATGGTGGCGCTGGTGCACGTATGCCTGTTGCGGCGCCGGCCGGTGCCCATCTTCCATATTTTTGCGCTGGTCATGCTGCTGGTCTTGGTCAAAACCCCGCTGGCGGCTCACAGTCTCGGTTTTCGCCTGTCATTCGGTGCCGTGGCGGTGCTGTTGCTGGGGTTTTGTGGTCGCCAGTTGCTGGGTGCCGGCAGGTTGCGGCGCTACCTGGGGCAGTCGCTGTGGTCGCAGTGGGTAGTACTGGTGGGGCTGCTGGTGCCGCTCAGTTGCTTTGGCCTGCCGGCAGCACTGTTGTCGCCGCTGGCAAATACCGTTGCCATCCCGCTGGTATCGTGGCTGGTGGTGCCGATCCTGCTGCTGGGCTGCGCACTGCTGGAGCTTGCACCCGCACTGGCGCTGGAGATTTTGCGCTGGGCCGACCGCGCCTTTAACGCGGTGTGGTCATATCTGCGTTGGATCGATCAGCTGACGCCCGCCACCAGCACCCGCGCCGGCCCGGCCTGGCTGTTCGCCCTGGTGCTGGCCGGCGGTTTGCTGCTGTTGGCGCCGCGCCATCTGCCGGCGCGCTGGCTGGGACTGTTTTGTCTGTTGCCGCTGTTTCTACCGCAGCCGCTGGCGCGACCGCCGCTGCAATTGGTGGTGCTCGATGTCGGCCAGGGGCTGGCGGCGGTCATCAGTACCCCGCACCATACACTGGTCTACGATGCCGGCCCCCGCTACCGCAGCGGCTTCAATACCGGCGCCGCTGTCATCGTCCCTTATCTGCAACGCCGGGACATCGGCTTTGTCGACCGCCTGATTATCAGTCACGCCGATATCGACCACAGTGGCGGCGCCGAAGCGCTGGCGGCAGCGGTTGCCACCGGCACCGTGTTGACCGGGGAGCCGGGCCCGCCGGCGCTGGCCGACGTCGAGCCCTGTGTTGCCGGCCAGGCCTGGGAGTGGGACGGGGTGCAGTTTGAAATACTGTCGCCGGCGCGACCCTGGCAACCCGACATTGCAGCGGCTGACGGCAATGAGCGCTCCTGTGTCTTGCTGATCACCTATTGCGGCGAGCGTATTCTGCTGCCCGGTGATATCGGTGTCGAGACGGAGCGGCCGCTGCTGCGCAAATACCTGACCGATATGCCCCTGGCGGTGCTGCTGGCTCCGCACCACGGCAGTGACACCTCCTCGGGACGCGCCTGGGTGGCGGCGTTGCGGCCGCGCTTCGTCGTGTTCAGCGCCGGTTATCGCAACCGCTACGGCCATCCCCACGCCGGCGTGCAGGAGCGCTACCGTCGTGCCGGCTCGACCCTGCTGAATACGGCCTATTCCGGTGCCGTGACTTTCCGCTGGCTCGGGCCGTCGCAGCTGCAGGTAAGCGAGGCGCGCCGCCAGCAGCGGCGCTACTGGTTTGCCGCCGCAGGCGAGTGAGCGCCGCTGCCGCAGCTGAATTATGTGACGGCGGCGCTGTACTGCCGGTCGGGGGATTATGATACAGTGGCGCCTGATGCAGTTCAGCGTAACAGGAGAGGGGAGTGTTTGAAATTCTGGTAGCCGGCGGCTGGCTGATGGCGCCGATTATTTTGTGCTCAATTGCGGTGATCGCAATCAGTATAGAGCGTTACTGGACCCTGAATCCCCAGAAAATTGTGCCGAAGCACCTGCTGGCCCAGGTATGGGGCTGGATCAAGGCCAACCAGTTGGACGGCAACAAGCTGCGCGATCTGAAACAGTCATCGGAGCTGGGCAAGGTACTTGCGGCCGGCCTCAGTAATTCCCGCCACGGCCGCGAAGTGATGAAGGACAGCATTCAGGAAGCGGCCAACCAGGTCATCCACGATATGGAGCGCTACCTCGGTGCGCTCGGCACCATCGCCGCCACCGCGCCGCTGCTCGGGCTGCTGGGAACCGTATTGGGAATGATCAAAGTCTTCACTGCGATCATGCTGCAGGGCACCGGCAACGCCGGCGTTTTGGCCGGCGGCATCTCCGAGGCTCTGATTACCACGGCCGCCGGCCTCTGCGTCGCCATCCCGGCGATGATGTGCCACCGTTTTTTCCAGCGCCGGGTGGATACACTGGTGGTTACCATGGAGCAGGAAGCGATAAAACTGGTTGATGCATTGCACAGCGACCGCCGCGTCGATATGAAAACCGGTTAGGCGGGGCGGGCAGTGAAATTCAAGCGCCAGTCGAGAGACGAAGACGGCATCAATCTGACGCCACTGATCGATGTGGTGTTTCTGCTGTTGATTTTCTTTATGGTATCGACCACCTTTACCAAGGAAACTCACCTGAATGTGGATTTGCCAGAGGCCAGCGGCGAGCTGTCTGCCGACGACAGTGAACAGATAGAAATTCTTATCAATGCCGATGGCAGTTATGCCGTTAACGGCCAGGCTCTGGTCAACAAAAAACTCGCCACGCTGAAAGCCGCGCTGGAAAAAACCGCAGCCGGGGAAACCGATATGCCACTGGTGATTACTGCCGATGCCAATACACCGCACCAGGCGGTGGTTACGGCCATGGACGCCGCCGGGCAGTTGGGCTTTGTCCACCTCAGCATCACCACCAAAAACCCCAAGGCCGATACCTGAGTACTGCTATGGGCTGCAGCGTCCACTCTTGCTGTTTCTGCAATTGCCGGCGGGTGTCGCGGCATTGACCGGTCGCGTGCAGCGCATCCTGTTGTCGGCCTGGTACGGCGGCCGCTGGTGGGCGCCTCTGCTGACGCCTTTCGCCTGGCTGTTTCGCGGGCTGGTGTTTTTGCGCCGGCACTATCTGCAACGGGTCTACCGGCGGCGCCCGCCGGTGCCGATCGTGGTAGTAGGCAATATCACCCTGGGGGGCACTGGCAAAACTCCACTGCTGATTGCGCTGGCACAGCGGCTCAAGGCCGAGGGCTTTACACCGGGTGTCATCAGTCGCGGCTACGGCGGCAGCGCTGCCAGTTATCCGCTGGCAGTCGGGCCGCAGTCGAGCAGTGCCGAGGCCGGCGACGAGGCGCTGTTGATCGCGCGCGAGACCCGCTGCCCGGTAGTGGTAGGCGCCGATCGCCGCGCCGCACTCGACCGGCTGCTGGTCGATCACCACTGCGATGTGGTATTGAGCGATGATGGCCTGCAGCACTACCAGCTTGCGCGCGATATCGAGATAGCGGTGATCGATGCCGAGCGCGGCCTGGGCAACGGCCGCTGCCTGCCGGCCGGGCCTTTGCGCGAGCCGCCGTCGCGGCTGCGATCGGTTGACTGGGTTGTGGTCAACGGCGGGCGCCTGCCCAATTTGGGGGTCGAGCAGATTGCCATGCACCTGCTACCCACCTATTTATATCCGCTGGCCGGCGGCGAAAAACTCGATGTCGCACAGCTGCGCTGCTGGCCACCGGTGCGGGCTGTGGCTGGCATCGGTAATCCGCAACGCTTTTTTACCAGTCTGGAGCGGCTGGGGCTCGAGGTGGAGGCCTACGGCTTTGCCGATCACCACCGCTATCGGATCGGCGACCTGTGTTTCGGTGACGACAAGCCGCTGTTGATGACTGCCAAGGATGCGGTTAAGTGTCTGGAACTGCAACCGCTCGGCCGCCACTGGTGGTATCTGGCGGTGGCGGCGCAGCTGCCGGACAGTTTCTACCGCCAACTCGCCGGGCAGATCCGGCACCATCGCGACCACCTGGCGGCGACTGATCAGCAGGCTCACCAGGGCTAAAATAGATTTACTCAATAGATATCAATACAACGATAAAACAGGCCAACTGCAATGGATTTTCATGTCGTGATTCCCGCGCGCTACGCCTCCAGCCGCCTGCCCGGTAAACCACTGGCGGAGATTGGCGGCAAACCCATGATTCAGCATGTTTACCAGCGCGCACAGTGCAGTGGCGCGCGAACTGTTGTTGTCGCGACAGATGACAGGCGCATTGAAGCTGCTGTCAAAGCCTTTGGCGGCACAGTGGTGATGACCTCCGAGCAGCACGTCTCAGGCACTGACCGCCTGCAGGAAGTCGCTGTCAGGTTGGCGTTTGCGCCGCAGGCCATTGTCGTCAATGTACAGGGTGATGAGCCGCTGATTCCGCCCGAAGTCATCGATCAGGTGGCGGCGTTGCTGGCGGCCTGCAGCGATGCCAGTGTGGCAACCCTGAGCGAGCCGATCGATCGTGCAGAGGATTTTTTCGATCCAGCCATCGTGAAAGTGGTGAGCACCGCCGGCGGCCGGGCGCTGTACTTCAGTCGCGCGCCGGTTCCGTGGCCACGCGATGCTTTTGCCGCCGATAAAAGCCGCCTGCCGGCGGGTTTGAATGCACAGCGCCATATCGGTATTTACGCCTATCGCGTGGCCTTGCTAAACCGTTTCGTCACCTGGCCGGTGGCGCCGCTGGAAGCCAGCGAAAGCCTGGAGCAGTTGCGGGTAATCAGCCACGGTGAAACCATTGCCGTGGCACCCGCGGTCGCGGCAGTGCCGGGCGGCATCGATACGCCCGCGGATCTGCAACGGCTGCGGCAATTGCTGGCGCAATAGTTTTTCCACCGCCGCGCTGCAGCGGCGCCCCGCTTTTACAGTCATCTGCCTCTCTCCGCACGGCGGATTTTCCGCCGCTTCCGCGCTGCGCGCGCAACTCGTATTCCTGTGAACTGATTCCCAGCTTTTTGCGGCTTTGGTGATTTCTACCGCCACTTCTTCCTCGGATATAGGGCTGTAACCCTATATGGTTTAGATTCATTGGTTTTCACAGTCGTAGAAAGCCCACCACCCCTCACGGAGAGATCACTATGTTGCAAAATTTAGCTATAACTCAAATGGTTTTTTTTTCTTTTTTTGTTATTTTGGAGAGATTGCTGCCAAACAGAAAACAAATCCGGCCGCATAATTTTGGTTTATGGTGGCTTGCCATTGTCGTTTTTGCACTGATATGGTTGCGTTTGCTGCTGTATTACTGGGCCGAAGTGCCGGTCGTTGTCGTCGAGCATAATCTGTCGGACCTGCAGGCCGGCTTCGCTTTTTATCTTTTGTATTCATTCGGCAACTACTGGTTTCATCGCTGGAAACACGCCAACGGTTTTTTGTGGAAATACATTCACCGTTTGCATCACAGCCCATCACATATGGAAACGCCCGTTGCATTTTTTCGCCACCCGGGAGAAATATTCGTCAATACACTGTATCTGATCATACTGGGTAAGACTTTTGGTGTGTCGGCCGATGTACTTTGCATCGCGTTAACCATTGAGGGCTGTCTCGAATGTTTTCATCACAGCAATATCAAAACACCTAAGTGGTTGAGGCCGCTGGGATATATTGTCCAGCTTCCGGAAATGCACCTGGTGCATCACGAATACAAGTTGCATCGCTATAATTACGCACCGATTTTCTGGGATGGTTTATTTGGTACCGCGCGGGTGCCGTGTGACTGGCAGGGGCGCCTCGGCTTTGACACCAGTAATGACATTAAGGGAATATTTCTATTTCGAAAATAGATAGCAAATATATCCGGAA
>JANQMH010000013.1 GCA_028280195.1 Exilibacterium sp. | reverse complement strand
GGCATGCAACCTCCCCCGGAGCAGGAACAGAAACAGGAAGGTGAAGGCGCGCAGCTTTGCCACTTGACACGGGACGAATTGCGCACGCACCTGCGCGCTTCTCTCCCCGATTGGATGATCCCCGCCCGCTTCGTCTTTGTGGAAGCATTGCCCCTGACGCCGAGCGGCAAGATCGACCGGCGGGCGTTGCCGGTGCCGGACGGCGATGCATGGGAAACCGGTAGGGAATACACCGCGCCCCGCAATCCAACGGAAGAGATGCTGTGCGGGATATTCGCCGACATACTCGGTATGGCCCGCGTCGGCATCGATGGCGACTTCTTCGATCTCGGTGGCCACTCCCTGCTGACAATCCGGCTGTTATCGTCGATCCGAAAGGCTTCCCAGGTGGATATACCGCCCCGGGCACTGTTTCAATATCCGACCCCGAAGGCACTGGCGACGGCAATACGGGCAAGGGAGGAATGGAAACCGAGCATTGTTCTGCCACTCAAAAGCGGCGGTCAAAGCGATGGTTTCAAGGCACCGCTTTTTTGCATTCATCCCGTGGGCGGCGGGGCATTCTGTTACCGGGAATTGGCCGATTCTCTCGGCACCGAGCGGATGGTTTACGGCATACAGGCGGTGGGTTTCGAGGGAGAAACGCAACCGCTGACCGATATTACGGCCATGGCGGACCGTTATGTAGCGGAAATCACGGCCCTGTGGCCTACAGGTCCCTATCACCTCTACGGCTGGTCATCGGGCGGCGTTATTGCTTTCGAAATGGCTCAGCAGCTGCGAACCGCGGATCGGGAGGTTGGACTCCTGGTGCTGGCCGACACAGTTTGCCCGCAACTGAGCGAAAAGCGGGAGGAGCCGGAAGATGAGGCGATCCTGCTGCATCTTTTGGCTGAAGTGGGCGAGGTGGAACCGGCATTTTTCCGCGAGCTTGAAGACGCCGCCCCGGAAAATCGCCAGACCCGCCTGCGCCAGCGGCTGGCAAGCGGATCGAACTTTATGGACGCAGGTGACGTGGATCGTCTTGTGCGCATTTTCCGGGCCAATCTTAAAGCCATTTCCGCGTATCGCCCTTCGCCAACGGAGAAAAAAATCGTCTTCCTCTCGGCCCGGGAACAGATCGAAGGAAAGGTGGATTCACTCGAATCCGGCTGGCGAGGGTTAGCGCCACAAATAGCGCACCACACGATCTGTGGTAATCACTTTACCATGCACCGGCAACCCAGCGTCCAGGAGATTGCGAAAATTCTTGATCAACTCTTACCCTGAAACTCGGAAGCTCAAAATGGAATCGACCGCCAGCACTCTATTGAAAAGCCCCGGGACATCCATGCAAAACGATGGCATACGTTGTAGGAAACCGTGTCTTTCATTATCCGTTATCCCTCTCCGCTCTGAACAACGGCGTCTCTCGCGGAGGTTACGATGAAACTGGATAGATCTGGGAGCGTAAAATGAGTCGTGAAATGCCCTTATGTATCGGCGGTACTGATAACCCGCAAGCCGAGGTGAGGCTTTTTTGTTTCCCCGCCGCCGGGGGTGGTACGCTTGCCTACCGCAACTGGTCCCGGCAGTTATCCCCTTATGTCGAATTGCGTCCGATAAGGTTACCGGGCAGGGAGACGCGCATCAATGAAACCTGTTTCCAGGAAGCGCTTCCCGCGGCGCGGGCCTTAGCTTCGGGCCTGAGCCCCTACCTGGATCGACCCTTCGCCTTCTTCGGTCACAGCATGGGCGCATTGCTGGCCTTCGAGTTGGCGCGGGTGCTGCGTCGCCGCAGGGGGCCGATGCCCTTTAGTCTTATGGTGTCCGGGCGCCGCGCTCCCCGAATCCCCCTTGCCAGGGATCTCTTCCACACCCTGCCGGACTCGAGTTTCGTTGACATACTGCGAACCCACTACGCCGGCGGCACCCCCGAGGCCGTGCTTCAGGAAGAACAACTGATGGCGCTCTTCCTGCCTTTGATTCGAGCCGATTTTGCTGTGACCGATGCCTACGCCTATGCCCCCGAACCGCCCCTCGATTGTCCCATCCATGCCTTCGGCGGCGAGTCGGAGCAGGAGTTTTCCGAAGCCGATCTCGATGCCTGGCGGGAAGAGACCACCGGCAGTTTCCGCCTGGAATTGTTTCCCGGCGGCCATTTTTATCTTAACGAATCCAGCCAGCCGGCGCTGCTTCGCAGGATAGGCGAGGTGCTGGAGACCTATCGTTCACCCCGGTAGCGGGCCGTGGATAAAAATACGCATCATATACTTGTGTCCTTTGCGTTAGCCAACATTGTTATTGCAAAGGAAAATCCCTTATGGCGATGTGCCGGTTTACAGGTGCGATATATCTAGAAACGAATGGCACTTAGTTAAAAAAGTATGGTGCTAACCGATCCGGTCCTAGCCCGGTCGGGGTATGGGGTGCGAGACACGTCGTGAACCCATCCATGGGGACTTCTCACCCGCATCCCTGCGGGCGAGAGTCTCGCACCCCATACCCCGACCGGGCTAGGACCTACCACCGCGGTTCCACTGGTGTTTGCTGAGAACACTGGAGGTAGGTTCGGCTCTGGGCAGGGCTTTCAGAAACTCTCGCCCGCAGGGATGCGGGTGAGAAGTTTACATGGACGTATTCACAACGTGTTTCTGAAAGCCCTGCCCAGAGCCGAGCCGATCAGTTAGCACAGATTTGCTTAAGAGCTGTTTCATAACACTCGACCTACTGCGGCGGGCGAGTGTTATGAAACAGCTTCTGGGCTTAACTAAGTGCCACTCACCTAACAACCAGATGCTGAGCTGCTGAAAACGGCTTGGCGCAGGAAAAATGTTGTAGTTGTAAGGAGCGCTTTAACCATAGTTTTTTACTTGAAATTGAAAAATTGAGACTTCTGATCGAAGGAGATTAGTCAATTAATCAGAGCCTAATTATTGATTATAACTCGCATAATTAGTATCATTTTTACTATCGCCACTGGTAGAACTTTTAGTATATTATCCAGTGCAAACATTCTCGTTTTTGGGCTTGCGTGGTGAAACGCAGCTCTCACAAAAAAGGATAATTTTGTGCAATCTATCAAGCTGCCGGCAGACTGTGAGAACCTGGAGGAAATCCGCCAGGGCATTGATTCCATCGATCAAGAGATCATTAGGCTGTTGCGAAAACGTATGGACTACGTACTGTCCGCCGCGCGCTTTAAACCAAACGAAGCCAGTATTGCCGCCCCGGATCGGGTTGCTGCCATGTTGGTAGAACGCCGTCACTGGGCAGATCAGCAGCAGCTGTCCGCCGATTACATAGAGTCGTTGTTCAGCGAAATTATTCAATGGTTTATTAGTCAGCAAACTCAGCATTGGCGCGCCAAGCATGGTTTATCTTCGAAGAAGGTATGACAGCTCGCTTTGCATTAACCGGTTTACGTCAGTACTTGCTGGAAGCAAAACCTCGGATGGATCTTTAGCAACCCAGGATTTTGGTTTCGTTCTCGCTACCATGTGATTGTCGAGTCGGTCTTGGTGTACTCTACAACTTTTGACAATTTATCCAGGAACGGCGAAGGCACTGTGACAGGTTGTCCGCCCTTGCCTTTTCTGTTCCCTATTTGACCTTTTATCGAATTGCAATTCCTCACTATTCAATACTGCAAAAAATGATTAGCAGTGTTATTCAATCTGAAAGAAATCGTATTGAGAAAATCATCGAGCAGTCAGTATCGAATCAACTATCTGAAACGCTGGTGAACTTGGTTGATGGTAATGCGCCACTAAAATTAACTCACTTGCGGAAATCAGCTAAGAGTTTTCTTGCCGCTGCAAATCTATGGCAATATGCGCAGCGGGCGTTAAATCGTGGAGAAGCGTATCACCAATTACATCGAGCCATTGCTTATGTTAGCGGTAATCGATTTACTTCAACTCAGCCATTCTGAGCAAGTTGCTACATTTCTAGAAAAGACGAAGCAGGTGTCACCAGTGGCCTGGGTCAACGTCAATTTTAACGGTACCTATCTCTTTGAGGTTGAACATAATATGGTCGATTTAGATAAGATTACCCAGGCAAATCATTTCAAAACAGTGACATTTTGAAAGTGATGGCCCTCTAAAAGCCTTGAATGACGGGGGCTACAGAAGAATATATCTTTTTAGGACGGAAAATCCCTAGGATCCTATAGTCGTATTTGGGCGACAGTGACAGTTAAGTGTGATTGAGAATGCATATCATTCGTGATATGCTCTCGGCAAGATATATCAACGGCAAGAGAGTTTTGTTAAGAGAGTTTTGTTGTGCGCCGACATCCGAGCCAATTCTGTGAAGGCGAGGCAAGAACTTGTTTTGAAGCGTCGGCGCAGCCGTTTCCGGGGCGTGCCGGACGGTCCACAGGGTGGTCCAAACATGGACTTGTTCGTTACTGACAGTGGCGCTACCGCAACCATGTATCAACAACTTAGGATTCGTTTGTCCGTAAAGGGTGGGAAACCCCTGGTACCCCATATGGAATCTCTCAGCGGATCAATCGAGCGCTATCGGTTGGAGGTGAGCCGCTTCTTGAACGGCCGGGTAGGCTGTGCTGAAACTGCGGCTGACATCTTCCAGTCCATCGCCGAGAATCTGCTCCGCCGCAATCCAGATCCACCCATCGAGGACGTCCGCGCATTTCTGTTTCAGGCAGCGAAGAATGCCGCATTAAATTTACAACGCGCGGCACGTACGAGGGCAGAATTCGACGTCCTTATTGCACCGCTGCTGAATGAGCGGGATGATCGATCGCCTGAAACGATCGCCGAATCCGCGCAGGACCTGGCAAAGGTCAATCAAGCCCTGCAGGGGCTACCGCTGCTGACTCGCAAGATATTCACCCTGTATCGGCTTCATGGCGCCAGCCAGCAGGACATCGCCGGGCAACTCGGCGTCAGCATCTCCACCGTCGAGAAGCACGTCAGGAAAGCCCTTTCCCACTGCTATACTTGCCTTCGCGACTAAACGTTACGGGTTTTCGCTGGTAACGTGTCTCCTATTATGATGATGCAGTGAGTGGCCGTAGTGGCTGAACCGTGATGCCTGAATTAGGGGGTGAAGCCGTGAACAACCAAGAGCCCGATAAGCGCCTACAGCGTGAAGCGTTCGACCTGGTGGTTGCGGTCTACGATGACCCGAAACGCAGGCCGGAACTCGATGCCTGGCGCAAACAGTCGCCCGCGCACGCACGGGCGGCAATGCAGGCGGAGGCGGACTGGGAAGTTCTGGGTCAGGTCGACGATGTGCCGCTGTCCCGTTTCGACACTCTCAATCTGGCTATCCAGGTCCGCCTGGCGAGGCTTGCTCAGAGCCCGCTTCGATTGGCGCCTACTCTGGGTGTTGCGATGGCATTGGTCGCCGCCGTGTATCTCGGCCTCGAACCTGCTTTTCGATCTCAACTTCAGCCCGACGCGGTTGCGGCACGCGCGGAAGCGGGGCCGACCGTCTCGCCGGAATCCTATCGGACCGGCCGGGGTCAGCAGCGCACTGTCTCACTGGACGACGGATCTGAAGTCTGGCTGGACTGGAGCACTGAGCTGACGGTGTCGATGACTGCCTCAGAGCGTCGGGTAGCGCTGCTTCGAGGCAAAGCGCTGTTCAGCGTGGCGCCCGACCCGGATCGGCCGTTTTCCGTCGCCAGCGAAAGCGCGGTCGCCACGGTGCTGGGCACCCAATTCGTTGTCCACCGGCTGGGCGGCCAGGCTGTCGAAGTCGAGGTCCTGGAAGGCGCCGTCGGCGTCCGGGCTGAAGATGAGCAGGTGGCGACGCGCCTTGGAGTTGCCGACGTCGTGCGCGTCACGGACGGTGAGGTTGGTCGGGTAAAAACTCGGCCTCTGGCCGAGATCGGTGCTTGGCGAGAGGGGATACTCGTGTTCGAGCAGCGGCCTCTGATTGAAGCACTCGAGGCCCTGCAGCCCTACACGTCCTATCAGATCGACGCCAGCTATGTCTTTGATTCGAACAGGCCCGTGTCCGGGACGTTCGTGCTGAGCAAGGGCGACGACGCCCTGCTGGCGGTTATGCAGAGCTACCGATTGACCGGTGAGGTTCAGGGCCGGAACACGCTCGTGTTGCGCTCACTCGCGCCCGAGCGACCCCGATAGCACCTGTTTCATAAAACTCTCAGCCAATTTTTACGGGTAAAGCCGTCTGGCGTGTCTTCAGTACTGATAGATGGTGAATTCCGTCACCGGATTGGAACAATGAATGGGGACGCTGAGCATGGCGTGCAGGGGATACAGAGAACACAACAAGCAATTGAAACGATGGTACGGTCTGGCGCTGCTGCTAGTGCTGCTGGCCGGGCCAATCGCTTGGGGGCAAGATACCGCTGACGATAATTCCACTTATCGTTTCGACATTCCGGCTCAGCCGCTGATGCAAGTGCTGCGCGACTTCACAGCGGTTACCGGCCAGCAAGTGGTGGTGCAGTCTGGCAACGTCAGTCGGTACACCAGTGCAAGCGTTTCCGGCGTCCTCACTGCCCGACAGGCATTGACTCGATTGGTGGCGGATACCGGTCTGCGCGTTAGCCAATCAGCTTCCGGCGCATTTTTGCTCGACGAAGATGCGCCGAATTTCGGACCGGAGCGTGGCGTCGTTATCGAAGACGTCTTTGTCATCGGCAGCAAGACCGGTGCGACACGCCAGGAGCTGGCGACGAGCGTCGGCTATTTCGACGAGGAGCGAATCAGCAGCCAGGCGATCTTCGATGTCGAGGATATCTTCGACCGCATGGCGAATGCCTCCATCGGCAACTCGATCTCGGGTGCGTACAGCATCCGCGGGGTCAACACCGACGGCGTTGCGGGCGCCCTGAACAGCTCCAACGCGCTGGCGTCGATCCTCGTCAATCAGGTTGCCTTAGGGGTGGCGTCCGGCAACTACTTGAAGCCGTCGCTCTTCGACGCTGTTTCGGTCGAAGTTATGCGCGGGCCGCAGTCCTCGCTGCAGGGGCCGAATGCGCTCATCGGTTCGGTTTTCATCAACTACAACCGTCCCGATTTCGATGGCTATCAGGGCGCCTTCCGCACCGAGGGCGGGGAACTGGACACGCTGCGCCTCGCGCTCATGCAGAACGTCGTACTCGCCGAAGACACTCTGGCTGCCCGCCTCGTCCTGGAAACACGCCAATCGAACGGGGACGTGGACAACACCACGACCGGCCGTGACGACGTGCAGAGTGAGGATGAGGAAACCGTGCGCCTGGCGCTGCGCTGGCAACCGCTCGGTAGTGAGGATCTCGTCTTCGATCTGACCTACCAGCACAACGAATCGGACACCAACGCCAGCGCCTTCGTGGTACCGCCACCGGGGGGGGATCTGTTCGACCGAGAGCAGCCCTACAATATCGATGATGAGTTTCCCTCGGACTTCGATCTGATCTCGCTCGAGGCCAGCTGGCAGATGAACGATCGCTGGCTCTTCACCTCGGTCACCGGCGCCAGCGACTTCTTGCTCGACCAGCGCTTCGACGGCGATCTCTCCGCCCTCGACCTCCTGACCGTCAGCGGCTTCATCGAGGAGGAACTGTTCAGCCAGGAGTTGCGCCTGAACTACGAGAGCGACCGCATCTCCGCGCTGCTCGGCCTGTTCTATTCCGACGGCGACTACACCAACGGCTTCGCTGGAATGGGCGTGCGCCCGGATGGCATGGGTGGCATCGTGCCCTTCAACACGGCGACGGACAACACCGAGAACATCGAGCAGCAGGCGGTTTTCGGCCAGCTGAGCTGGCGCCCGGTCGACGATTGGGAATTCACGCTGGGTGCTCGCTTCAACCATGAGGAGCGCAACACGGACGACTTCGCAGACAACACAGGTGTCATCAGCGACCTCTCGCTTTCCACTTCCTTCGACCAGTTCATCCCGTCGCTGACCATCGCCCATGACCTCAACGACTCTACCCGAGTCGGTGCGAGCTACAGTCGGGGTTTCCAGGCCGGCGGCGTCGCCTTTGCCGTGTTCCTGGGGCAGGCGACGCCCTATGACGAGGAGTTCATCGACAACTACGAACTGTTCCTGCGCTACCAGTCCCCTGACGGCCGGCTGCTGGTGAATGCCAATATCTTCCATTTCGACTGGTCCGATCAGCAGGTCACCACGACCTTGCCGGGTGGGGCGCCGGGCTTCGATGATACCGTCGCCAACGCCGGTGAATCGGAGGTGACCGGCGCGGAACTCGAGCTTGAGTGGCAGGCGACCGGGCGCCTGAACCTGTTCGCGAGCCTCGGCATCATCGACACGGAATTCAAGGAGTTCGTGGTCAACGGCGTCGATCTCGCCGGTATGTCCTTCTCGCAGTCTCCGGACGTTACCGCGACCTTCGGGGGGCGCTACGTCAGCGAGCGCGGCTTGTTCGCGACCGCGACCTACAGCTATACCGACGACACCTTCTCCAGGATTACCGCGCCGGAGATCACACAGATCAGCGCGCGCAGCCTCCTGAGCGGCCGCCTCGGTTATCAGCGCGGGGCCTGGCAGGCCTATGTCTGGGGCACGAATCTGCTCGATGACGAGTACGAACTCTTTCTTCAAGACGGCAGGGTTTTCGGCCTGTCGGGCGCCTATGGCAGCATCGGGCCGCCGCGTACGCTCGGCGTCGGCTTGCAGCTCAACTGGTGAAAGAGATCCCGGCGATGTGGATAGGGGCAGCGGCATAAGCAGTGCGCTGGGTCTCCGGCGCAATGCCGGCCGCGTCAGACATATTGAAACGAGTCGCGTCGATGAGTGGCGTCATACTCTGTGCGCCCTTCCTGCCCAACTGCGCCTTTGCCGTGATTGCGCAGCGCCGGATCGCGTGCGCGGGAGCAGACTCAAACGACTCACGGCAGAGGTGCACTGAGTGAGTGAACCAGAAGTGAGGGAACGAGAAGTGAGTGAACGCGGTCTCGTCGTAACAGGACTCAGAAAAACCTACGCAGGGGGAGTGACCGCCCTCGATGGCGTCGATCTTGAGGTCACACCCGGTCTCTATGGCTTGCTCGGACCGAACGGCGCGGGCAAGAGCACGCTTATGCGCACGCTGGCAACACTGCAGCAGCCCGATGCCGGATCAGTTGCGCTCGACGGCATCGACGCCCTCGCCGATCCGGACAGTCTGCGTTCCCGGCTCGGCTACCTGCCACAGCAGATCGGCGCCTACCCGGGCGTCGCCGGCCGCGACCTGCTCGAACGCTTCGCCTGGCTGAAGGGTCGCACCGACGCCAGCGCCCGCAAGCAGGAGGTTGCGCACCTGCTGGAACGGGTCAACCTCGACGGCGATGCGCACCGCGCCGTGGCGACCTACTCCGGTGGTATGCTGCGTCGCTTCGGCATCGCCGTCGCGCTGATCGGCGAGCCGCGCCTGCTTATCGTCGACGAACCCACGGCCGGTCTGGACCCGGCCGAGCGCAGTCGTTTCCACCGCATCCTCGCCGATATCGGCAGCGACGCGGTCGTGCTGCTGTCTACGCACATCGTCGAGGATGTCGAGAACCTGTGCACCCGCCTGTCGATCATGGCGGGCGGCCGCATCGTCGCCGCCGGCACGCCCGCGAGGCTGAAGGCCGAACTCGAGGGCCGGATCTGGGAGCGCGAGGTGCCGCGGCAAGAATCGGTGCCCGAGCACGCGCTGCACGCCACGGCAACGCCCTACGGCACGCGGGTCGTCATTTCCGGCGATGCAGAAGAGGGTTACAATGCGCGCGCGCCCCGCCTCGAGGACGTCTACTACCACGCCCTGCTCACTGCGCAGCGGGAGGCGGCCTGATGGCTCATTCGCGCGTCGCTTTCTTCTTCCGCGAAGCGGGCTACGAAGCCCGCCAGGGCTTTATGAGCCTGATCACGCCGCTGGTGTTCTTCGGCCTGACGGCCTATATGCTGATCATCCTGCTCAGCGCTGACAACATGCGCAGCATGGGCGCCGTCGACATCTACCGCAACAGCCCACACGTCGTCTACCTCATGGTGTCGGGCCAGTGTCTGTGGCTGTTCTTCGCCTGGGCCTGGCTCTTTGCTCAGATTATAGTCCGCGATCGCTCGGCACAGCTTCACGAGGTGGTTCTGGCGAGCCCCGTCTCACTGCCCTGGTTGATCGCTGCACGCTTCACCGGCGCCCTTGTGGTCGCGGTGTTCCTCGGCTCCTCGATTTGCGTCGGCCTGCTCCTGGCCCCGCTGCTGGTCACGCTCGGCGCGCTGCCAGCGGACGCCGTCGGTCCGGTGCCCTGGGCGGCCACTGCCTGGTCTCTTGTCGTGTTCACCATTCCAAACGCCCTCGCCACGGGCATGCTGTTCCTCGTCGCCGCATCCTGGACGCGATCCAATGCCGGGGCCTTTGCGGCCGCTGCGCTGCTGAGCCTCGTGTGGATGATCTCGTTGATGGTTCTGCGCGAGGGCGACGTGGCGCCGCTCCTCGCCTCTGTCATCGACCCCTCGGGTTTCGCGGAAGCGGAACGTCAGTCCCTCGCGTGGACGCCGGCGGAAAAAAAGGTCGCCATCATCGGTTTCACCGATGCTCTGTTGCTCAATCGGGGGTTCTGGCTGCTGCTGGGCGCCGCGTTTGGGACTGCGCTGCTACTGCGCCTGCGACGCGAACACCTGGCCCTGGAACGCGCGCCGCGCTCGCAAGCCCCCAAAGCGGCGTCGACGGCGGCGCGCGCGACGGCGCCCCTAGAGCCGATAATAGCGCCGATCGTCGTTACGCACTGGTGGCGGGCGCTCTTCGCGGAGTGTGCATGGCACTTGAAGATCTCCCTGCAGGGCTTCGGCCTGCGCCTCGCCCTGCTGTTGCTCACGGTCATGGGCGTGGTGGGCTCCTGGGTAAACGTCGTTGGGCATAGCGACGGTCCGCTAGTGCCGACGCCCCAGGCGCAGCTGCGCTTCCTGGTGGAGTTCTACTTCGTCATCGTCGTGTTCGTGGTCGTCGGCTTCGTCGGCGCACTGATGCGCCGCGACGATCACGACGGCTTCATCGAGTGGCTGGACGCATCGCCGGTGCCCCTCGGTATCCGGCTGCTGGCGCGCTTTTTTGCGGCGCTCGGGCTGACGGTTCTGCTGTGTCTCGTGCCTGCCGTCGCGTCGCTGGTGGTAACCGGGCTCGGTGCGCCGCAGTCGCTGGACGCGATCTATCCCTTCGCCCACGTCTTGCTGACACTGTTCCCGGCGTTCGCGGAACTCTGCGCGATTGCGGTGCTCGCACACGCGCTCTTCCGGCGGGCGGGAACCGCCTATGTCGTATCGATCCTCGCGGCCTTCATCGCCATCATCAATCACGACTTGGAGCTAGTGGAGTATCCGCCGGCCGCGGTGGTTGTCCCGATCCATGCCTATCCTTCCGAACTCACCGGCTGGACACCGTGGATGCCCATGGTGGCGACGCTCGTCGGCTGGAAGCTGGCACTCGTTCTGCTCGTCTTCGCCGCCAGCTGGATCGCCTGGCGCCGCGGCACGGCGCTGACGCTTCGCGACCGTCTCGCTGCCGCCCGCAAGCGCACCCTCGGCGGCGCGGGGCTTACGGCGGCTGCAGCAGGCGTTCTGCTGGCGGCACTCGCGAGCGTGCTGAATACTCGGTTGGTCGACGAGGGCGGTTACGAGTCCACTGCCGAGGCCCTCCAGCGTGATGGCGACTGGGAGCGGGACTGGTGGTCGCAGGCAGCGCCCTTCTCCCTGCGCGGCGGCGACGTCGCTGTTCGTCTGAACCCCTCACTTGGCATCGGCGAGGTTCGCTGGCGCATCGACGGCCTGCGCGCCAGCAGGCTCCATGGAACCCTGCCCCACGGCATCGCACTGATGGGCGCAAAGCGCAACGGCGCGCCTGCGGATTTGGAGGTCGACGGCGATCACTTCGCGGTGGAGGCGGGCTGCGCAGTGCCCTGTACGCTGACGCTCGAGTTGGCCGTCGAACCCCAGGGATGGCAGGACGAAGCCGCGCCCTGGCTGCACGCCTCAGGTGTGTGGCTGCGTGCCCAGGATGTGTTGCCGACGCTCGGCCACGACCCGGACCGTCTGCTGCGCTCCATCGGCGACCGGGCACGCCTGGGACTGCCTGCCGAACTGCCACCCCTGCCGGTGGCCGCTGCGCTGCGATCGCTCGAGGGGGTCGCGCCCGCGGGCGCCTGGTCCTGGTCCGTCGCGATCGCTGAAAGCACAGGGGACTATACAAGGGATTATGTCGTAGCCGATCGCGGCAGCGTCGGCGGTGTCCTGGCGTTCGCATCCGTCTGGCTGCCCGGGGCGCCGCCGGAGCAGCAGCGTATGTCCACGCGATTCCTGGTCGGTAAGGCCCGCCTGCCCCTGCTCGACAAATTCGCCGCAGACCTGGTGGCGTTGCGGCAGTGTGTCGCGGCGGAGTTCGGCGCTGCGCCAGTGATCGAAGCGGTGCTGCAGGCGCCTCGCGAAACCGGTGACATCGCCCTGTACGACGGTGTTCTGTGGGCGCCCGAGGATATCGCCTGGCAGAGCGATGGCACCGGGAGTGGCGCCTGGCAGCGGCAGTACAATATTGCGGCGGCGATCGCCCGCGACGCCATCAGCGCGCGCAGCGACCTGCGCGACGAAGCCGGCGCGCGCTGGCTGCTCGAGGGCACCGCAGGCTGGGTGGCACTGCGCTGCGTGGAAGCGCGCAGCGGATTTGAGGCCGCCATCGCGCTGCGCAAGCGCGCGGCCGAGACGATCGCGGAGGTATTCGCGACGATCGACAAGCCGGTCACGCAGGTGGTGGACGCGGACGCCGCCTGGCTCGGATACTACGCTGCGCTCTCCCTGGACAACTGGGGCGCTGCTTCAGGCTACACACCCGACTCCATGCTGGCGGTGCTCGACGGTGATACACCCTCGACAGCGCTGCTGCCTCGGCTCGCGCTTCAGATCGGACCCGAGGCCCTCGACGCCTTGCTCGGTGCACCTGTCAGGAGTGACGTCTCCGTCGCGCGCAGCGATGCCGGCGTCGCCGCGACGGTGTCGAGCTGGGTGTGGCAAGCCGGCGGCTGGCAGGAGCGAGAAGCGGAACACCGTCTGTTGGTGCGCGGTCCCGACATGCCCGCGCAGGACTATGTGCCCGGGGCGCTGGCTGAGCTCGGCGCGAAGCTCGACGGGGCCTACCTCTTTTACGCGGGGCACGGCTACGAGCGCTCGCTTGACGACAACCGCCTCCAGGACGAATGATCTGGCGGGGTTGCCTGTGCCGCGCCGGTAGGGATGCGTGCAAGACTGTTTATGCCGGAACCGGCCAAACCGTAGTTTATTCTTCCTATCTGCAATTTATTGTGAGGGGTGTGCAATATATGAAACAAACTGTAAATCTTGGTTCGATTCAAGAAACCCTATTGATTCCTCTGTTCGGCCGTGCGCTGGAAACGGCCCGGCCCAATGGCCTGTTGAAGGATCCACGTGCAGTGGAGATTGTGGACCAGCTCGATTATGACTTTAGCAAATGGCGCGGTAATTCTGGCTTGTCAGGAGCTTGCGTGCGCACGCGTATCTTTGACGAAATAGCGCTTCGTTTTCTTGAGAAATACCCGGAGGGAGCGATTGTCGAGATTGGTTGTGGTTTGAACACGCGTTTTGAGCGTATCGACAATGGACGAGCCAGGTGGTTTGAGCTTGACCTTCCCGATTCGATAGATTTGCGTCGTTTGTTCTTCGAAGATAGTCCTCGTCGAACAATGATTGCTGGAAGCGTGACCGATGAGGAATGGATGGAACCCGTTCTCAAAGTGGGCAAACCAACGCTCTTTTTATCGGAAGCTGTCATTATCTATCTTGAGGAGTCACGAGTGAAGCAGGCTATTGTGCAGATCGCCAGGAAGTTTCCAGGCGCCTGGTTTGCTACGGATATTTGCACCTCAGAGCTGACAACACCACAAGCTCAAGAAAAGGGGATGAAACGTTTTGGGATTGAGAGCTGGTTTAAGTGGGCCTGTAATGACCCTAAGTCAATTGAGACTTGGCATCCCGGAACCGAGTTGCTCGGGTCGCAAACGTTTGCAGAAGCCAGCCCTGAAATTGTGGCAAAAATGCCATTTGTATGGCGTACCCTGATGCGGTTTGCGCCTTTTATTGTTCGCCATTTGACTAAAGACTATCGCATTGCTCACTATCGTTTGGGTTTGTGATGGGCCTGTTGGGTGTTGGCTGCCCCTGGCGTCGCGGGTTGCACTGGCAGCTGGCTACGCCTTGCCAGTCAGTCCGTCGGCCGGTGGTCGCAACGCCTCCGAGCTGCCTGTCGCGGAAAATGTGCCCACTCGCACCTGGGCGACCCCGATAACACTTGTTGCATAAAACTCTCAGCCAATTTTTACGGGTAAAGCCGTCTGGCGTGTCTTCATTACTGAGAGCCGGTGAATTTTGTCACCGCAGTAGGACAGTGAATGGGGACGTTGAGCATGGCGTGCAAGGGATACCGGGAAAACAACAGTCAATTGAAACGATGGCGCGGTCTGGCGCTGCTGCTAGTGCTGCTGGCCGGGCCAATCGCTTGGGGGCAGGGTTCTGCTGCAGATAATCTCACTTATCGTTTCGATATTCCGGCTCAGCCGCTGGTGCAAGCGCTGTGGGATTTTACAGCGGTTACCGGGCACCAAGTTGTGCCGCCGACTGGTGATGTCAGCCGGTACACCAGTGCAGGCGTTTCCGGCATCCTCACTGCCGAACAGGCACTGACTCGATTGGCCGAGGATATCGGTTTGCGCGTTAGCCAATCAACTTCCGGTGCATTTTTGCTCGAAGAAGATGAGCTTATAATGGTTGATGTCGCAGAAGCGAGAGGGTTTCGGCGTTGTCAAGATCATACATTCCAGGTGAATCTCAGCCCGGATGATACCGCCGTTTACAATGTTGTGGGTACATTGTGCTCTAAGGGTTCCCCTGAGGGGAAGACGGTGCAACTGCTCTTGTCAGGTGGAACCTATTCCCGCATTTACTGGGATTTTACCTTTCAACCACGGCGCTATTCTTATGTACGTACGGCTACCAAACGAGGGTATGTTACCCTTAATCTAGAACGGATAGGAGTTGGCGAAAGCGATCGTCCGGATGGCTACCTGGTTGATGTTGAGTCCAATGCCTACGTCGCCCACCAAGTGGTCCAGGCCTTGCGTAATGGGGATGTAGGTGGGGTGGCCTTTGACAAAGTGATTGCGGTCGGCCATTCATTGGGCTCTTTAATATCGGTGGATTTGGCGGCAAATTATCCGGGAGATGTTGACGGCCTTATCTTGACGGGCTTTTTGCACAACTTAAACCCTGACTTTCTCGATCTTGCGCCAAATTCTTATTACCCGGCTACGTTTGACCCCCGTTTCTTGGATCAATTTCCCAATTTCGATTATTTCACGACCATTCCCGGAACGCGCGAATCGCTCTTTTACCACCCGCCTACATCACGATCACGAGTCATTGCCGTAGATGAGGACACCAAAGAAACCGTGTCTATTGGTGAATTCGCATTTACCTTGCCCTTTGCGGAAACGTTGCAAATTGACGTTCCTGTGATGATTTTAGTGGGAGAGTTTGATGCCGTTTTCTGTGGCGGCGCTGTCGATTGTTCCAGCGCCAGTGAGGTCAAGGCTTATGAAGCGGATTTTTTTGTCCCTGAAGCCTGTTTGCAGACAAAGGTCGTTAAAAGAACAGGTCATGGCTTAAACTTGCACATCAATGCTCGCGCCACATTCGCGCGGATGATTCACTGGGCCAATCAAAAGGTAGGTAATGGTGTCAATCCACCATCGCAGCCGTGCAATGGATAACAGCGTTTATCAACAATAAGATGTAACCAAAACCCATGATTGTGTAGCCATTCAGGCTCAATCTACCAAGATGGAACCTTTTTCAGATTGATAGCCTTTCAAGGCTCCCCAATCCAAGTCATACGCGGTACTTCTTCCGGCACCGTAACCGTAAAGTATACCTAATTGCATCAGGCCTTTGAGGTCCTTGGCCGCCGTTTTATTGCTGCAAGCGGTAATGGCGCAGTATTTTTTATTTTTCATACCGCCGGCGTAACCACCCTGACCGGCATCCAAGAGTTTTTTTACCACCTTGATTTGGCGCTCATTCAGTCCTTTTGATGCGTACTGTTGCCAAAAGCTGGCGATTTTTAGCGTGTGATCGATGATTCCATGGGCATTTTTCACCGCTTGATTGACGCAGCCAATATAGTTCAGTAGCCAAGGAGTAATGTCCAGCGTGTGATTGGTTTTTTGTAAGGCTTGGTGATAGCCTGATTCTTTTTGCGCCATCACCGGTGCCGTTGCGTACAGGCGCACGTGTTCTTGTCGGGTTAGAGCGAGGTCTGCCAGTGCTCGTGCAATGCGACCATTGCCGTCTTCATAGGGGTGAATGATAACGAACCACAAGTGGGCAATTGCGCTGTATATGAGGGGATGCAGGTCAGTTGGCGGGCTGTTGTACCAGTCGATGAACGCGGCCATCTCGCTTGCGATCACTTTCCAACCCGGCGCACTGTAGAATACCTGAGATGCTTTAGTATCAGTAATATCCGCCGGACATTGGCGGTATGTTCCGGCGCTTATTTTACGCATACCGCTCCATCCAGCCGGAAACAAAGCCCGGTGCCAGCCGTGTAGCGTGTCATTGGTGATGGGATAGATATTCGCATTACAGGTCTGGAGCATAATATCTGCCAATCCCTCAGACCGGCTGTCCGATGCTCGAGCGGAGGCGTTCGAGATCCCCAGTCGCCTGGCTAAGCTCTTGCGTAAATCGTGCCGATTCACGGATTCGCCTTCAATGGCAGAGGAGGCGGTAGCCTGGTCGAGCAGGGTTTCCAACAGGGCCTGGCGAGAGAGATCAGGGTCCAGCTGCTTGCCTATGGCAGTAATTTCGCCGCGGGCAAAATCCACACGGTGGACGGCTTTGGCAACACGAACTTCATCCCAGCTAAACCTTGGCCATTCAGGTAATTCCCAGATCCAGGCTTCTGAGGTCATTTGATAAGCTCTATAATCGTGTAATAAAGTACATGATTATAGTCTCTAAAGCTGCTGAGGAACAATCTAATCATGTAAAATTTTACATGAAAATACCGTAAAATCGTGTACGTCCGATCTTCTCAGGCTATTTCAATGCGCTGATTGACCTATTTAAGGCGAGTTGTGCTGCCGCAGAGATCGGTATGGATTTTGGCCATTAAAAGATTTAACGCCTCTGCATCACCGGGGTGCGGGCTTTGCTTTCCCCTGTAACTCTGGCCGTTGCTTGATATGGGTGTCGGTTCTTGTATTGGCGGCATTTGAGTTTTGCCGGCCGCATTCCACGGTAGAGTTCGAGCGCTGAATACGTGCTCTCCCGGTAGATTGTAGGTTCCTGTACACCCGGGCCAAAGGCGCTTGCGCTGCGCCGGAGAGTGGCTTACCGTAGCGCCATGGAATCGGAAATACTGCATTTGTCCCGGCGCCTGGGCGAACTTCTGGCCGCCGCCGGCGCCAGGGTAACCACCGTCGAATCCTGCACCGGCGGCGGTGTGGCCCACGCCATTACCGCGGTTGCCGGCAGCTCCGCCTGGTTTGAGTACGGCTTTGTCACCTACGCCAACGGCGCCAAGTCGAAGCTCGTCGGTGTCGACCCCGAAGTTATCCGCCGCTATGGCGCCGTCAGCGAGCCGGTGGTGCAGCAAATGGCCCGCGGCGCCCTCGGCGCTGCCGGCGCCGATCTGGCGGTGGCGGTCAGCGGTATTGCCGGGCCGGGTGGCGGCACGGCGGATAAGCCGGTGGGCACGGTATGGTTTGCCTGGGCGCGGGCCGATGGTGGCGTAACCACGGCGCGGCGGGTCTTCGGCGGCGACCGCGCCGCCGTGCGGCAGCAGTCGGTGCGGCTGGCCCTCGAGGGCCTGATCGACAGCGCGGGCTAAAACTGGCGGCCAACTGTACATAACAGTTTGCTGTATATAAATATAGTACTGGTTGCCTGTACAGTAAAACTGTCGTAAGCTTGGTGCCGATAAATTGTTATCCCCTGTGCTAGTGGATAAGCAAACACTCTTTTAATCAGACCACAGATAATTAACCGGATCACAGATAGTTAACTGGATCACAGATAGTTAACCGGATCACAGATAAGAGGTGTCCTATGGATGCAAATAAAGAAAAAGCCCTGCAGGCGGCCCTGGGCCAGATCGAGCGGCAATTCGGCAAGGGAACTGTCATGCGCATGGGGGATAAGGAACGCGAAAGGATTCCGGCCATTTCCACCGGCTCCCTGGGCCTGGATGTGGCGCTGGGCATCGGCGGCCTGCCGCAGGGCCGTATCGTGGAAATCTACGGGCCCGAATCCTCCGGCAAGACCACGCTGACGCTACAGGTGATTGCCGAAGCCCAGAAAAAAGGCGGCACCTGTGCGTTTATCGATGCGGAACACGCCCTCGACCCGGTTTATGCCGAAAAGCTCGGCGTCAATGTGGACGACCTGATCGTGTCGCAACCGGATACCGGCGAGCAGGCGCTGGAAGTGGCCGATATGCTGGTGCGTTCCGGCGCTGTCGATGTGCTGGTAGTGGACTCGGTGGCGGCGCTGACCCCGAAGGCGGAAATCGAGGGTGAGATGGGCGATCACCACGTCGGCCTGCAGGCGCGGCTGATGTCGCAGGCGCTGCGCAAAATTACCGGCAATATCAAAAACGCCAACTGCCTGGCGATTTTCATCAATCAGATCCGCATGAAAATCGGCGTTATGTTCGGCAACCCCGAAACCACCACTGGCGGCAACGCACTGAAGTTTTATTCCTCGGTGCGATTGGATATTCGCCGCATTGGTGCGGTCAAGGACGGCGATGAGGTGATCGGCTCCGATACCCGGGTCAAAGTTGTGAAGAACAAGGTGGCGCCACCGTTTAAGCAGACCGAATTTCAGATTCTCTACGGGCAGGGCATCAATCTGATGGGCGAGATAATCGACCACGGCGTCAAACTGGGCGTGGTCGACAAGGCCGGTGCCTGGTATAGCTACCGCGGTGATAAAATCGGCCAGGGTAAAAACAATGTGGTGAAGTTTTTACAGGAAAACGCCGATATTGCCAAAGAGATCGAAACCAGGGTGCGCGCCGAATTGCTGGGCACCGATGAAGTGGCCGAGCAGCCGGCCGAGGCGGCGCTGGAAGTAGAATAGGCGCCGGAAGTAAAATAAAAGAATACGGCGCCAGTGGCGCCGTTATCCCTCCTCCGCTTGCGCTTCAGCGATATATACGCTCATCAAGGTTGGCATTTATCCCGCCTGGGCCGGAATTGATCCGGCCTGCCCGTGTGGCACTTTCCACCGATCTGCCGGGCAACAGCCATTGAACGATGGAAGTGCACCGGCCGCTGGCAAAGACTTTTATCGACAGTACTGAAAGTCAGCGGACGGCTGTCCATCTATCGCCCCTGCCCGTCCCCATGGGGCTATCTTCGCGGCCAGCTGCATCGGCGCAATGAATTGCCGGTCACAAAAAAATTGCAGTTGATAATCCTATTTGTTTGACCGATTATAGATTCACAGTCCGGAGTGGACTAAAGTTATGTTGCAAGCTAAGTTGTGTTGCAAAATTAAGTTATGCCGCAAATAAAAAGTCCTCAGCCTGGGATTTTCGCGACATCGCTGGAGACACGGCAGCAAAAGCACACGGCGAGACAAAGCTGCATAAAAAAATAATAAAGTAATAGGCAACGAAGTAGTAAAACAATAAGCAATAAACGATAGAAAGTATCAAAATAAGACTATCAGCCAATACCAAGCACCCGGAAAACGGCAAGCCTTACCATCAGCAGTTCCAAAAGACGATATCTTGTGGAGATCAAACAATGATAAAAAATATGCCAATTCACCGTTCTACACCACTTTCGCTGTTAGTGGCGACCGCCTGCCTGGTCAGCGCCACCGCTCAGTCGCAGCAAATACTGGAAGAGATTGTCGTTACCGCCCAGAAACGCGAGCAGAACCTGCAGGAGGTTCCCGTATCGGTTTCCGTTTTTTCCGGCGCGGCCTTGACCGAAGCGGTTATCAAGGACGTATTTGATCTGCAAACCAATGTCCCCGGCTTGACCGTCGGCACCAGCCAGACATCCACCAATACCAGTTTTAGCATTCGCGGCGTGGGGACTTCATCGCAGAACTTTGGCCTCGAGTCCTCCGTGGGCCTTTATGTCGACGGCGCTTACCGTTCGCGCCAGAATGCCATGATCAACAATATGGTCGATATTGAAGCGGTGGAGGTGCTGCGCGGCCCGCAGGGCACGCTGTTTGGCAAGAATACGCCCTCCGGCGCCATTTTGTTTCGCACCCGGGCGCCAAGCCACGAAACTGACGGTTTTTTTGAAGCTACCGCCGGCAACTACGGCCTGCTGAACGTGGCCGGTGCCGCGTCTTTTTCCGCCATCGAAGATGTACTGGCGTTTCGGGTAACGGGTTTTTCCGGCCAGCGCGACGGCTTTGTCGATGTCGACGGTTTTGGCGACGAAGTACTGAATGACAGGGACCGCTGGGGCGTGCGCCTGCAGGCCCTGTATACGCCGAGCGATGAGCTGTCCGTGAGAGTCATTGCCGATTTTTCGGAAATCGATGAAAAATGCTGCGCCGCGCTGACCACTGTCAGCAACCTCGATCTGACCTCTCAAAACCCGGACCCCGATGAGTTCGGCACACCCGGCACCGATACTCTGCTGCAGGCTCTCGGCGGTACCATTTTTTCCGGCAACGATTTTGGCGACTATCGCACGGCGCTGAACGTTCTGCCGACTTCCGAAAACGAAGATAGCGGCCTGTCGGTGGAAATCAACTGGGATGTGGGGGATTATCAGATAACCTCGCTGACTTCCTACAGAGCGTTCGATTCCCTCGATACGATCGACAGTGACTTCAGCGATGTGGATTTGTTTGGTACCACCAACGATTCCGAGCAGAGTTCCATATCCCAGGAAATCCGCCTGTCTTTTACCGGCGATAAGCTGAACTATGTAGTTGGCGGCTACTATTTTTCCCAGGACCTGGATCTCGACTACAGCCTGTTTACCCTGTCGCAATTCAATGACTTTTTCACCGCCGGCCTGCCGCCCGAACTCACTCCGCTGTTACAAGGCATTAACGACCTCAGTGCCAACACCGGAGGCCTGATAGCACCGGTGGCGGTGGCGACTCCCGCCGATTTTGCGTTTGATCATATCGCCGAACAGGAACACGAGAGCTTTGCCATATTCGGCCAACTGGATTACAACCTCACCGATAAGCTGATTTTGACCGCCGGCCTGCGTTACACCGACGAGGAAAAGGATTTGCGTACGGTGTTTACCGAAATCGGTGCCGATGGTGGTGGTTTGGGTGCCCCGCCGGACTTTAATGCGGCGGGTGTCTCTTTAGCCACCGCCGCCGCCGTGCTCCAAGCGGGGGGCGTGCCGACTGAGGAGCAGCTGTCGGGCCTGGTGCCGCTGCAGACCCGCGGCTGGGGTTATTACTTACTGGGTGCGCCGACCACGGTGCCGCGCCCCAATATCGATGTGACACTGGAAGACGAGCAGGTGACCGGCACCTTGAAGCTCAGCTATATGCTCACCGACGATACCATGGTTTATGCCTCCTATGGCACCGGTTACAAATCCGGCGGTACCAATACCGACCGTATCGACGCTACCTTCGATCCGGTCTTTGATGCGGAGACCAGTGAGTCCTTCGAAGTCGGCATCAAGGCCCAGTTCCCGGAGCAGGGCCTGAGGATCAACGCAGCGATTTATGTTGCGGCGATCGATGACTTTCAGGCCAACTCCTTTACCGGCAACGGCTTCAATCTGCAAAACGCCGGTGAGATCGACTCCAACGGGGCGGAGTTGGAAGTCTACTGGGTGCCGACGGAAACCGTGGAAGTGAATTTTGCCTACGCGCGCGTCGATGCGGAGTTCGACTCCTTTGAACGCGGCACCTGCTGGGTGGGTTATACCTGGCAAACCGGCAATGTCGACCCCGGTGCCAGACAGCCAGGCGAGGAAAACTTTGGCTCCTGTGACCGCAGCGGCGACCGTGTGGACGGCAACTCCGAGGACTATTTCTTGCTGTCGGGTAAAAAAGCCTTCAATTTTTCCAACTCAATCAGCGGCTATATCCTGGGCGAGCTAACCTATGCCTCCGAGATCATACTGGACGGCAACCAGGACCCCTTCAAGATCCAGGACGGTTACGAGCAGGTCAATATTCGCGCCGGTCTGCGTTTTGAAGACTACGATGTGGACCTGACGCTGTGGGGGCGCAATGTTACTGATGAGGAGGTTTTCGGCACTATGTTTGATGTGCCCATCCAGGACGGTAAGTTGATGTCTTACCCGCAGGAGCCGAGAACCTACGGCTTGACTCTGAACAAGCAATTCTGATCGCGGTCACCGGCTGCTCGCCAAGGGGCCGCCGGTAGTAAAGCCTGGGGATAAAAAACGCCGGCTGTGAGGGCCGGCGTTTTTAATAATGGCCGACAGGCTATTTTTTAACCCACTTGCCGCTGGCATCCTGATAGTAGTGCCCCGCCTGGGTCTGGTTGACGGCGCGCTGATAGAAGCGTGCGGCAACCTGCTCGACGGTTATATTGTTGTTATTGGCAGTGGCGGTAAATTTTGCCCTGCGCTTATTGTTGACATCCTTGACCACCGCTTTGACTTCGGCACTGGCCGGTGTGACCACATAGCCCACATAGCCGTCGTTGCGTTCGCCCACCAGTCCTTGGGCTTTGGCCTGGCGCAGGTCCAGCGCGAAAGCCGAGTTGAGGCCGGCAGTCAGCAGAATAAGTGCAAAAACCAATTGTCTCATCATTGTTTCAGCCCCCTAGAACAGATCGCTGTCTTCTTCAAAGAGTTCGTCGAGTTCCTTGTCAACTTTGACGCGGATTTCATGTTCGATTTTGACATTGAGGTTGATCTCAATGGGTTTGTCGGGCACTGCCACCTGCACGGTGGGGGTGCAGGCGGCAAGCCCCAGCGCTAGCAGCAGCAATGGTAAAGCATTTATCGTTGTTTTAACCATATCGATATATCTCATGCAAACGTTGAAATCGATTTTACAGGGCGAAGATTA
Source organism: Exilibacterium sp. (assembly GCA_028280195.1). GTDB lineage: Bacteria > Pseudomonadota > Gammaproteobacteria > Pseudomonadales > Cellvibrionaceae > Exilibacterium. The sequence goes on along the minus strand of JANQMH010000013.1, from coordinate 18,554 downwards.
ACACTAGCTGAACGACAGGGCGAATTGCCATTCAGGGTTTGTCCAGTTGGGCCTCGAAAAAATCCGACACGGTGCGGCCGACCCGCAGGCTGCGCAGGGTATCCAGTGCATTGATCTCGATCCTGGGGTTGAGCTTGATGGCCTGGCCGCTGTTGAGGTCGGGGTTGATGCCGTACATGCGGTTTGTCAGCAGGGTCCAGCCATCGGGCCGGTATTGAATTTCAGTGTCGAGGGTGGAGAAGTGGTAGTTATTGAGCACGTCATAGGCAAACTTGGTCGTGGGGTTGGCGGCAATGGTCTGCAGTGTGGCGGCGTCCGGCCGGTAATTGAGCACCCCGCCCGGCTCAATTGCGCTCAGCCGGCCCTGTTCTATGCGCAGGCCGTCGCGGCTGATGGTAAAGGGCAGTTCGCCGCTGACCCGGCCGCTGGCGGAGATTTCCTCGGCGGCCGCTAGCAGCACCAGCTCTCCGAGTTCGATACGGTCGATCGAGAGGCTGGCAACGGTATCCTGTGCCGCCAGCTGGTGCACGATATCCGCCGCCGATATCCGGCCGCCGAGCACCTCGGCGTCGAAGTTGTGCAGTTCCATGCGCTGTTGCTGGGTGTCGAAAGAAGCGCTCAGGCGCAGTCGCTCGACTGGCATGCCGATATCCAGCTTGCCGATGCTCAGGGCGGCGGGTTTGGTAGTGATCAGTCGATCGACAGCCTCTATCCCGATTTCGACGGCACTGTTCAGGTCGACAAAGGCATAGTCCATGTAATTGCCGGCAAGTTGCTCGGCGTCACTGCTGATCTCACCGCTCAGCATCAAGTCGTCTCCGTTCTGCCGCCAGGCCAGCCGGGAGCGCAGTCGCCAGCTGCCATTGACAATGTCCAGCGGCAGCGGCCAGCGGCTGAAGTGCTTTGACAAACTGTTGCCGGCCTGATCGAACGACAGCGCCGGCGAGCGTATGGTGGCGTCGCCGGCCCGGGAGGCAAGGTCGTGCCGGCCCGCAATCGCCAGCAGCGGCCGCCCCTTGTCACTGTCCAGCCAGCTTTCCAGCGCCAGCACAGCGCCGTTCAGTTCGATCTTGCCGCGCATCGCAAAGCCCGGCAGCGGCTGGCCGGGTATATCCAGGCCGAGCATCGGCGCGGTGACCTGCGCCGTGAAAGACAGGTCGTCACCCCGGCTCAGCGCGATATCATCGAGTATCAGCTTACTCTGAAGTCTGTTGCCGTCCAGCGCCGCATCCGGCAGATCGACCTCGAGGCCGCCGCCCTGCAGCGACACTGTGCCCTGGCCACCGTCGACCGACAGCAGCAGTGGCGAGGTAGCGGTTGCCGTCAGGCCGCTGAGTGCCGCGGTGCCGCTGGCCAGCCGGCCCACATGCAGCAGTTGTCCCGGTGCGATGGTGATGCTGAGCCGTTCTCCACTGCTACTCAGTTTCGCAGTGGCCGCCGCCTGCAGGGACTGCAGCTCGATATCCCCCAGCTGCAGCGCCGCGCCGGACAGGGCGGTAACGATATCGGCGCTGCAGGCCGGCAGCGCATGTTGCCGGCAAAGGATCGATCGCAACTCGATCGCGGCCGCTGTTTCGCTTTGCATATCTGTCAGCGACAGGTCGATGGCGGGTATACGGGCTTCGGCGACCACGGTGTCTTGCGAGGTAAAAACCAGGTCCGCAGGACTGCTGGCTTTTAGCTGCAGCTGCAGTGGCCCTGCGGGCAGTGCCTTGTCTGTATAGACGAGGGCGATGTCGGTATCCGGCGTGACGGCGATAGTGAGTGTTTGCTTTAGCAAATCGTTCAGATCGTCGGGGATATCTGCCCGCAGCGCCAGCTTGAGCCTGCCGCGGATATCGCTGAGCTGTGCCGGCATCGGCAGCGGCAGTCCGAGCGTTGCCAGTGTGTTTTGCCAGTCGTCGCTGTGGGTCTGCAGTGTCGCTGTGGCGCGATAGTAGTGGCCGTTACTTTGCGATGACCTCGGCGATGACCTTGGCGATGATTCTGGCGATGATCTTTGTAACCGCAGGCTGGCTTCGGCCAGGGTGCGCTTGCCGAGACGCAGGTGAATATCTGCGCTGGCCCCGGCAATGTCTGCGGCGCTGTCGTCGATGGCGGTACTGACTTGCGCCAGCAGCTCGCCTCGCCTGAGCGCCAGTGTCTGGCCGCCGTTGCCGCGTTGCCACTGCAACTGCTCGGCAACGGCCCGCTGCGCCAGGTCTATGGTGTCGATATCCACAGCCGGCAGCGGCAGCGTATCTAGAATGCGCAGCATATCGCTGAGCAGCGGTGCCGAACTGTCCGCGCCGCTGTCCGTATCGCCGCTGAAAGCCGGGAGTGAGAGGTGGCCGATCTCTACTCGTGTCAAGCCGGGATCAGTCAGCGTAAAGTGTGCCTGCAGATTGCGAATGGCAATGGCTTCGGTTGCGCCTTCGACCTGCAGCGACAGTGCCTCGATCTGCGCGCTGTGCCAGTTGAGCGTCAGGCCCTGCAGGTGCTGCAGGCTGACGGGGGTGCCCGCCAGTGCCCGCTTGGCCGCTGCGGTTGCCACCGCCTCGCGGAAGATATACAGCCCCAGTGCGCCCGTACAAACTAGCCCGACAAGCAGCAGACCGGCAATCGTTACACTTTTTTTCACACTGTCATTCCGCGCAAGTATCGGGCAATTGTAGCAATTAGATAGAGTCCGGGTGCGGAAAGTTCGGCCGTGGTGTTCAGTCCCGTAAATAGCGCTTCATCGGAACCCCCAATTTGCTGGAGCGTTATTTACGGGACTGGACACTAGCTATCGACTTTAGTCGCCAGCAGGCTCTCCTTGACCCGGCGCAACTGCGGTTCGAGCCGCTCCCCCAGCTGCAGTGCCACGCCGGTAGCGAGGATATCGACGATGGACAGAAAGGCAATACGGCTGGTCATCGGGGTGTAGAGAGTGGTGTCTTCCCAACTGCTGTCGATGGTGATCGCCGTATCGCAGCGCGCCGCCAGCGGCGAGGCCGGGGCGGTGATGGCCAGTACCGCCGCGCTGCTCTGGCGGGCGATATCGGCGACCTCCAACAGGGCGCGGGTGCGGCCGGTAAACGACAGCAGCAACAGGGCGCTGCCGGCGTCGGCGGCCGCTGCGGCCATGCGCTGTTTCAGATTGTCTTCATAGGCGATTACCGGTTTGCCGAGGCGGAAAAACCGGTGCTGGGCGTCCTGGGCGATGGCGGCGCTGGCGCCCATGCCGTAGATCTCCAGCCGCCGCGCGCCGGCCAGAGCGGCAACCGCGCGCTCTACCGCACTGCGGTCGAGCTGCGCCCTTACGGCCTCCAGAGCGGCACTGGTTGCGTCGATCAGTTTGTTGACATAGCTGTCGGTGTCATCACCGGGTGATACTGCCCGGGACAGATAGGGCGCACCGCGGGCGAGGCTCTGTGCCAGCGAGACTTTGAAGGCCGGAAAGCCGCCAAAGCCGAGGCTGCGGCAGAATCTCGCTACGGTCGGATCGCTGACATCGGCGCGCCGGGCCAGATTGGCGGTGCTGCTATGGATAACCGATTCGGGTTCCGCCAGCACGATCTCGGCAATACGCCGCTCGGCATTACTGAGGCTTTGCAGCTCGCTTTGCAGTGTTTGCAAGATACTCATAGACAGTTTTCCGCGACATATCGCGCCGGTGACAAGCGCTAGTTTGGGTTATTTGTAATTTAATTACAATAATTGCTTGCTATTATGGCCATTAATCGCCAAAATTGGTAACTGAATTACATCGCAGGTAATATCTTCAAGCCCGTGCTGCAGCTATCGTCAGGCAGGCTAACTTTCTAATCGTAAAGGGATTGTTGTGAGCGACCATGTCGATGCCGGGGTTTCCCTGCTGAAGCATCCTGCCGCGGATGCGTTTATCCAATCTCTCAGTGCCCGCGTGGTCGGGCACTTGCAGCGCGCCATTGCCGATCGCGGTCGCGCCAGGCTGGTGGTTTCCGGAGGCAGGACCCCGATACCCCTGTTTCAGGCTCTTGCCAGTCGGGATCTCGCCTGGCAGCAGGTGACGGTGTTGCTGGCGGACGAGCGCTGGCTGCCGCCTGACAGTGAGGGCAGCAATGTCGGGCTGGTCAGGCAGCATCTGCTGGCAGGGCCGGCCGCCGCGGCGCACTTCATCCCCTATCCCTACAGCGGTGATATCGATGCCGATGCCGCCGCCATGGACCGGCAGCTGGCCGGCATCGCAGACGATTTTGATTTGCTGTTGCTGGGCATGGGCGACGACGGCCATACCGCGTCGCTGTTCCCCTGTGCGCCGGAACTTGCCGCAGGGCTGGCCGGTGCGCCGGCGCGCCACTGTCTGGCGGTGAAGCCGTCGGCCGCGCCCCATGCGCGCCTGTCGATGACCCTGCCGCGACTGTTGCGCAGCCGGCAGATCGACCTGGTCTTGAAAGGCGACGATAAACTTGCCGTCTACCAGCAGGCCGCGGCGGGAGGTGATATCGCCGCCATGCCGGTACGCGGCGTATTGTTTCAAACCCGGGTGCCGGTCACCGTGCACTGGTATCCTTGAGGAGTAGAACATGCATCCCATTGTTGCAGAGGTAACCCAACGCATTATCGAGCGCAGTCGGCCCAGGCGCCGGCAGTATCTGGCACGCATGGAGCAGGCCGCGCGCGACGGCGCCCAGCGTGAAGTGTTGAGCTGCGGTAATCTGGTACACGGCTTCGCCGCCTCGCCCGAGGCAGACAAGGAACGGTTGAAAGGCTACAAAAGTCCCAATGTGGCTATTGTCACGGCCTATAACGATATGCTCTCCGCCCATGCGCCCTATAAGAATTATCCCGATCAGATTAAGACCGCGGCGGCCAGCATCGGGGCAACCGCACAGGTGGCCGGCGGCGTGCCGGCCATGTGCGACGGCGTGACCCAGGGCCAGCCGGGTATGGAACTGAGCCTGTTCAGCCGCGACCAGATTGCGCTGTCCACCGCCATTGCCCTGTCTCACAATATGTTCGATGCGGTCACCTGCCTCGGTATCTGCGACAAAATCGTGCCGGGTCTGCTGATCGGGGCGCTGCGCTTTGCTCACCTGCCGGTAATGTTCATTCCCGCCGGCCCCATGTCCACCGGCCTGTCCAACAGCGAAAAGCAGCGTGTCAGAAAACAGTATCGCGCCGGCGAAGTAGGGCGCGATGAGCTGCTGGAAGCGGAGTCCAAGTCCTATCACGGCCAGGGTACCTGTACGTTTTACGGCACAGCCAACAGCAATCAGATGTTGATGGAAATGATGGGCCTGCAATTGCCGGGCTCTTCCTTCCTGCATCCGCAGGACCCGGTGCGACCGCTGTTGACAGCTGAGGCGGTGCGTATCGTTGCACGCTCCACTAACCTGAGTATCGAATACCAGCCACTGGCGCGGGTGGTAACGGAAAAAGCCATTGTCAACGCTGTGGCCGGCCTGCTGGCTACCGGCGGGTCGACCAACCACACCATGCACCTGGTGGCGATAGCGCGCGCCGCCGGTATCGAGCTGCTGTGGGACGACATCTCCGAGTTGTCACAGGCGGTGCCGCTGCTGGCGCGGATTTATCCGAACGGCGAGGCCGATGTCAATCAGTTCCATGCGGCCGGCGGTATGGCACTGATCATCCACCAGTTGCTGGACAGCGAACTGGTGCACGACGATGTACAGACAGTGGCCGGGCCGGGGCTGCAGCGCTATGCCCGGGCGCCGCAGCGCGAGGGAGAGTTGCTGTCCTGGCAGCCGATTACACCGCAAACCCGAGATCCCGGCATTATTTCGCCACCGCGGCAGCCGTTCCAGGCCAGTGGCGGGATCAAAGTCCTGAAAGGTAATCTGGGGCAGTCGGTCATCAAGATTTCCGCTGTGCCCGAGCAAGACTGGGTAGTTGAAGCGCCGGCCAAAATCTTCCACACCCAGTCAGCTTTGGAAGCCGCTTTTTCCGCTGATGAATTGAATCAGGATCTGGTAGCGGTGGTGCGTTTTCAAGGGCCGCGGGCCAACGGTATGCCCGAGCTGCACAAGCTGACGCCGACCCTGGCGGTGTTGCAGGATCGCGGCTTCAAAGTTGCCCTGGTTACCGACGGCCGCATGTCCGGCGCCAGCGGCAAAGTGCCGGCGGCGATTCATGTAACGCCGGAAGCCGGGGTAGGCGGTGCGCTGGCCAAGCTGCGTGACGGCGACCTGGTGCGGCTGGACGCCCGCGCCGGCACTCTCGAGGCGCTGGTGGATGCGGCGCAGTGGCAGCAGCGCGAAGCGGTTGCCAATGATGCCGGCGAGCAGTTCGGCCTCGGTCGCGAGTTGTTTGCCATGATGCGCGAGCGCATCAGCAGCGCCGATACCGGCGCCACGGTGTTTACGGATTTGTAGGCAACATGCTGTAGCGGTGCGCGCTGCTAAACCCATCTACGGGGTTATCGGTGCGCAGACCCCGGGCGGGAAAGCGTTCGTTTTTATATGGCCAATAGTTTTTGCAGACGTACAGGCAGCGGAAAAAAAAGGCGCCCTTTGAATGAGATGGTTAAGGGCGCCTAAACACGAAGAAGGTCGAAGTTTTTGCTGCGGGGTCTAATCGATAGCAGCCTGCTGCTCGATAGAGGTCTGTAGCCAGGCGGCGCAGCCGATCAGCGCCGCATTGTCAGTTTTGATCAGATGTATCGGGATCTGCGCCATCAGCTGTTGCATCACACCTTTGTTCTGGAAGCGTGCGAGAAAATCGGTTTGCTTGAGAAAATCGGCAAACCGCGGCACGATGCCGCCGCCGATGAAGACGCCGCCGCTGGCGTAGTAGTCCAGAGCTTTGTCGCCGGCCACCGCGCCCAGGACATTGCAAAACAGGGTCAAGGTCTCGACGCAGGCCGGGTCGCTGCCGGCCAGGGCCGCAGCGCTGATATCACTCGGTTGTTTAGGCTCCGCAGGCCGGCCGGCGAGTGTCGCCAGACCGCGGTATATATTGACCAGGCCGGCGCCGGAAAGCAGATCTTCCACACTGACATATTCCCGCTCCTGCAGCAGCAGTTTCAGCAGCGCCAGTTCCTGCATATTGCCGGGTGCAAAGGCGACATGACCACCTTCGCTGGGGAGGATTTCGTAGCCGCCCCCGACCGGCTTCAGGGCCGAGGCGCCAAAGCCGGTGCCGGGTCCCATCAGCGCGAATACACCGCCGGGTTCGGGCTGTGCCTGATAGAGCGTTTCGGTATCGTCGCGCCCGAGAAAAGGTGCGGCGTAGGCCATGGCGGCCCAGTCGTTGAGGACTTTGACCAGATCGAATCCCAACAGCCGGCACAGTTCGTCGCCGGAGCAGCGCCAGGCGTGATTGGTCATATCGATAATATTGTTTTTCACCGGGCCGGCTACCGCCAGGCTGGCGTAGCGGGGCGTTTGTTTGCCCTGCGCACCGCCGGCAAGCCGGTTCAGGTAGGCCTCGACCAGCGCGGCCGGACTGGCAAAGTCGCTGCACTTCAGCGTGTGTTGGGCACCGATGGCGAAGCCGCCGCCTGCGCGTTTTTGCGCCAGGCCGAGGCGGGCATTAGTGCCGCCGATATCGGCGACCAGAAGAGAACTCACTGTGTCCACCTTCATTTCGTGGGTTTTGCCGATAAGGCAGCAGTTGGACCTGGACGGTATCCGCCAAGTCGGACCACTCGCTGCCTGCGGCTGGCATTCGGGCGGGATGCGGGGCGCCATTGTTTCGCGATCCTAAACCCAATTGACAGCGCTGTCAATTGGGTTTAGCCTAATTTAAACAATAATATGGGTATTGAATCTGTGTAATGACAGCGCTGTCGGAAAAATGACAGAACCGCCTGATAGCAGATTTTAAGGCCGGGTGTGAGTTGAGGTGGAGTTTGCAAGGCAGGATATATGAGTCAGGAAGTGGATATCGTTATTTTCGGCGGCATGGGTGATCTGTCACTGCGCAAGCTGCTGCCGGCGCTTTACCGCTGCGAGCTGGAGCACCGCTTCAGCGAAAGCAGCCGGGTCTTTCTGACTTACCAGGGCGAGGCGGGCGCGCCGGCGCTGCGCGCGCAGGTACAGAACGGGCTGCGTAACTACCTGCTCAGTGGCGAATGGCAGGCGGAAATCTGGACGCGGTTTTGCGCGCGACTGAACTACGTGGGCCTGGATATCGGTGATCTGCAGGTCGGCTGGAACGATTTTGCGGCGCGGCTGCGACAGCACCGCGCCTGTGTGCGACTGTTTTACCTGGCTATTCCGCCAAATCTGTTTGGCGTGGCCTGCAAGCACCTGGCCGACAAGCAGCTGATCACCGCGCAGTCGCGCGTGGTGGTGGAAAAGCCGCTCGGCTACGACGGTGACTCCGCCCGCGCCATCAATGCCGAAATCGGCGAATTCTTTCCCGAATCGGGTATCTACCGTATCGACCATTATCTCGGCAAGGAAACCGTGCAGAATCTGCTGGCGCTGCGCTTCAGTAATTCACTGTTCGAGCACTTGTGGGACAGCAAAACCATAGAGCATGTACAGATCACCATCGCCGAAACCGTTGGCGTGGAAGCGCGGGCGGGGTTTTACGACCGCGCCGGGGCCCTCAGGGACATGGTGCAGAACCATTTGCTGCAGTTGTTGTGCCTGGTGGCGATGGAGCCGCCACACAAGCTCGACGCGGAAAATATCCGCGACGAAAAACTCAAAGTGCTGAAAGCGCTGCGGCCGATCGAGGGTGAACAGGTCACCCGGTTTACCGTGCGCGGCCAGTATGTGGCCGGTGAAGACAGCAGCGGCGCGCGCCTGCCCAGCTATGTCGAGGAATTGGGGCAGGGCAGCACCACGGAGACCTTTGTCGCCATCCGCGCCCATATCGACAACTGGCGCTGGGCCGGCGTGCCGTTTTACCTGCGCACCGGCAAGCGCCTGCAACAGCGCTTTGCCGAGATTGTGGTGCAGTTCAAGCCGGTATCCCACGCGGTATACGACAGCCCGCTGGCCGACTCGCTGGAGCCGAACCGGCTCAATATCCGCCTGCAGCCCGACGAGGGCATCCGGCTGACACTGATGACCAACAAATTCAACGCCGAGCGCGAAGGGCTAAAGCCGGTGGCGCTGAATCTGAATTTCGCCGAGACCTTCAATTACAAGGCCGGGGATGCCTACAAGCGGCTGTTGATCGACGCCATCGACGGCAATCCCAGCCTGTTTATTCACCGCCGCGAAGTGGACAGGGCCTGGCAGTGGGCCGACCCGATTGTCGATGCCTGGGCCCGTGGCTACAGTCCGCTGCATATTTATCGCGCCGCCAGTTGGGGGCCTCACGCCGCCGATGATCTGGTGGCGGCGGACGGCAACCGCTGGTTTCAGGCGGGCGACAGCGACAGGCACGGGGGCGATCGGCATGCGCCGGTTTTATAGGCGCCGCACCGGGCTGTGCCCCCGCCTGCCGGACAGCTGACCGTGCCCCGCGCGACCATCGACGATGTGGCCGGGCTGGCCGGCGTTTCCATCAAAACCGTTTCCCGTGTCGTCAACAATGAGCCCAATGTGCGCCAGAGTACCCGTGAAAAGGTGCTCGGCGCCGTGCGTGCACTCAACTATCGGCCCAGTGCCCCGGCCCGCAGTCTGGCGGGTGACCGTTCCTACCTGCTCGGCCTGCTGTACGATAACCCCAGCGCCAACTACATTACCGATGTGCAATACGGCGTGCTGGCGAGTTGCCGCGAGCAGGGCTACGATCTGCTGATTCACCCCTGTGACTGCCAGCAGGCGGGCATTTGCGAAGAAATCACCGGGCTGGTCGGCCACTCCAATATGGATGGGGTGCTGCTGACGCCGCCGCTTTCCGATAGCCGCATCATCGTCGATGCGCTCGAGCGGGCGCAGATCCCTTTTGTCAGTATCGCCGCGCTACAGACCGGCAGGCGCGCCGCCGGTGTGGTTACCGACGATCGCCGCGCGGCGTTTTCGATGACTGAGCACTTGCTCTCCCTCGGGCACAGTCGGATCGGTTTTATCTGCGGCCACCCGCAGCACCGGGCGATGGCGCAGCGGCTGGAAGGCTACCGGGACGCGCTGCAGGCAGCCGGACTGGCGGTGGCCGATAGCCTTGTGGTGCAGGGCTATAACTCCTTCGAGTCGGGCCAGGCCGGCGCGCGCCGCTTGCTGCAGCGCAAAAAACCGCCGAGCGCCATTTTTGCCGGCAATGACGATATGGCGGCGGGCGCAGTGATGGTGGCCCATCAGATGGGCATTCGGATGCCGGCCGAGCTGTCGATAGCCGGCTTCGATGATATTCCGCTGGCGCGGCAGATATGGCCGACGCTGACGACCGTTCAGCAGCCGATCAAGGCGATGGCGCAGGCGGCGACGCAATTGCTGATCGGCATACTGCGGGCTGCGCCGCGCACCGATATCGAAGCGGTGATCCCCTCGCGACTGATCGTCAGGGAATCGACCGCCGTTGCCGGCTAGCGGCGGCTAAATAGTATTGCGGCCGTTTTCGTCGTAGCATAAACCCCGGCAAGCGACGGTTTTGCCGGGCAGAGGGCCGGTACTGATGCAGTGTGACAAGACTCGGGATATCCGCACGGCCGCTATCAGGCTGCTGGCGCAGCGCGAACATTCGCAGCGGGAACTGATCCGCAAGTTGTCGCAGCGTTTTGGCGATGACGGGCAAGTGGCCGCCGGCGTCGCGCAACTGGCGCAGGAGGGCCTGCAGTCCGATACCCGCTTCAGCGAGGCTTTTGTGGCGATGCGGCGGCGCAAGGGGCAGGGCCCGGTGCGTATTCGCCTGGAACTCGAGCAGCGCGGTATTTGCAGTAATCTGATTGACAGCTATCTTGATGAGAGCGACAGCTGCTGGCTGGAGCTGGCCCGTGAAGTGCACGCCAAGCGTTTCGGCGAGGTGGCGCGCGACAGCAAAGCGCTGGCCCGGCAAATGCGGTTTTTACAATATCGCGGTTTTAGCCCGCAACAGATCCGGGCGGCGCTGGCCACGGATTGAATCAAATCGATTCGCTGTCGTCGAGAAAGTTGTCGATACTGCCCCTGAGAGAGGTGCGCAGTTTTTCCCGGGCCAGCAACTTGCTCTGTACCGCCTGCGGTAATTCGGTAAACAGGATCAGGTTTTTTTCAATCAACAGATAGATCAGATCCTCGGTGACCCTGGCGATTTCGGCATCGGACTCGGCCAGTGCGTGCAGTGAGGCGTGATCCGCCCGGTCCCGGGTCAGAAAAGCGACGACCTCGGGATGGGTGGCCGGCAGATACTCCTGGTCCGGTGCGGCATGTTGCAGCAGGGCGGTAATCCGGCCAGTGTCATCGCGCTGAATATAAGGCATAAAAGTTACCGGGTCGGGAATGTCTGAGCATTTTAGTCCAAGTTTCGTTTACAATCACAGCCGGTGCCCAGTAATAGAGAGCGGCCTGAATGAGTCAAAAGACTTTACAGCAGTCACAGCCGGCCTCACCGCAGCAGCCCGGTGCGGCGGCGGATGCAGCGCCTGTCGCCGACAGTGCGGCGGGTAGCGGGGGATTTCAGGACCCGCTGCTGGAATGCCTGCTGCTGCTGGGCAGGCTTGAGCACCGCCCCTGTTCGGCCACGGTGCTGACCGCCGGCTTGCCTCTCGTCGACGAGCGCCTGACGCCCGAGCTGTTTGTGCGCGCGGCGCAGCGGGCCGGGCTGAGTGCAAAGATCGTCTCGCGCCCGCTGCAACAGCTTTCCAACCTGGTGCTGCCGGCGGTGTTGCTGCTCGAAGGCAATAACGCGGTGGTGCTGGTCAATATCGATGCCGACAACGACCAGGCCGTTTTATTGGAACCGGAGTCCGGCGGCGAATCCAGGCGTTCGCTCAGCGAGCTGCAGCCACATTATCTCGGCTACGCGATTTTTACCCGCCCCCAGTACCAGTTTGATGCCCGCACGCAGGAACTCGATACCCACCACCAGGGGCATTGGTTCTGGGGGGTAATGGCCAGGTCCTGGCGCATCTACCGGGACGTGCTACTGGCTTCTCTACTGATAAACCTGTTTGCCCTTGCCAACCCGCTGTTTGTCATGAATGTCTACGACCGTGTCGTCCCCAACGAGGCGCTGGAAACGCTGTGGGTGCTGGCGATCGGGGTTTCGATTGTCTACGGTTTCGATTTTCTGCTGAAAACTCTGCGCGCGTACTTTATCGAAGTGGCCGGCAAGAAGTCCGATGTGCTGTTGTCCTCGCTGATATTCGAGCGTGTACTGGGCACAAAGCTGGCCGATCGGCCCGCCTCTGTGGGTGCTTTTGCCAGCCAGTTCCGCGAATTTGAATCGGTGCGCAACTTTATTACCTCCTCCACCGTCACCGCCTTTATCGATTTGCCTTTTGTGGTACTGTTTCTGATCGTCATCGGCTATGTCGGCGGCCCTCTGGTATTTGCGCCTTTGTTTGCCATTCCGGTTATCGTGGGCTACGGCCTCTATGTACAGCGCCCCCTGCGCCGGGCAGTAGAGCAGACCTTTCAAGCCTCGGCACAAAAAAACGCCACGCTGGTTGAAACTCTGACCGGCCTTGAAACCGTAAAGACACTGGGGGCAGAGGGGCGCATACAGCGGCTGTGGGAAAAATCCGTCGGCCACCTGGCGCAGTGGGGATTGCGCTCGCGCACATTGTCGAGTTCGGCCGCCAGCGTGGCCGGTGCGGTACAGCAGTTTGCCTCGGTGGCTGTGGTGGTGCTGGGAGTGTATCTGATTGCCGAAAAAGCGCTCACCATGGGTGCGCTGATCGCCTGTGTGCTGCTGACCTCCCGGGCGCTGGCACCAATGGCTCAAGTGGCCAGCCTGCTGGTGAACTACCACCAGACCCGCACCGCGCTCGACTCACTCGACCATATGGTTAACAAACCCCAGGAGCGCGATGACAAACACCATTTCATTCAGCGGCCGGAGATCAAGGGCGCCATTCACTTCGATAAAGTCAGCTTCTGTTATCCGGGAGAGCAGCAGCCGGCGCTCGACAATGTGTCGTTCAAAATTGCGCCGGGCGAGCGTGTTGCGGTGATAGGGCGTATCGGCTCCGGCAAGTCGACGCTGCAGAAACTCGTTATGGGCCTCTACCAGCCGCAGCAGGGCGCGGTACTGGTGGACGCGATCGATATCAAGCAGCTGGACCCGGCCGACCTGCGCGGCAGTATCGGCTACGTTTCCCAGGACATCACGCTGTTTTTCGGCAGTGTTAAGGACAATATTGCCTATGGCGCGCCGCACAGCGACGATGTTCGGATTGTGCGGGCAGCGGACATTGCCGGCTTGACTGAATTTGTCAACAGCCACCCCCTCGGCTTTCAGCGCCCGGTGGGCGAGCGCGGCGAGGCGCTTTCGGGCGGCCAGCGGCAGAGTATTGCCATTGCCCGCGCGGTGCTCGCTGACCCGCCGGTTTATCTGCTGGATGAGCCCACCACCGCCATGGATCACAGCAGCGAGGAACTGGTATTGACCAGGCTGCGCGAAGTCCTGGCGGAAAAAACCTTACTGCTGGTCACCCATAAGACGTCGCTGTTATCGCTGGTAGACCGGGTGCTGGTGCTGGATCGCGGTAAACTGATTGCCGACGGCCCAAAGGAGTCGGTGCTGGCGGCATTGAGAAAGGGGCAGTTACGTGTTGCCTAAGCCGGTGAATCAGGAAGATCTGTCGTATATGTCGTCGGCCTCGGCGGCGGTATTGCAACAGAGCCCCCGGGGCGGACAACAGCTGCTGTGGAGTATCGCCGGTTTTTTTCTGATCGCCATTCTCTGGGCCGCCTGGGCGGAGGTTGATGAGTTTACCCGCGGTGAGGGCAGAGTGATTCCCTCGAGCCAGATTCAGGTCATTCAGAACCTCGAAGGCGGCATTGTCGCGGAGCTGTATGTAAGGGAGGGGCAACTGGTGCGCAGCGGCCAACCCCTGTTGCGCATCGATGATACCCGCTTTGCATCGTCGCTGCGCGAAGCGGGCGTGACCCTGGACCAGTTGCGCGCCAAGGTGGCGCGCCTGCGGGCCGAAGCCGAGGGTGCGCCGTTTGACCGCCAGAGTTTGCCCGATATCAGTGAAGCCGTAGCCGTGCAGGAGCTGGCCCTGTTTGAATCGCGCAAGCGCGAACTGCGCGGCGGCAACCAGGTACTGGTGGAGCAGGTATCGCAAAAGCGCCAGGAGTTATCGGAGCTGCAGGCCAGGAAAGAGCAATTGCAGCGCAGCTATGAGTTGCTTGAAAGTGAGCTGAACATGACGCGGCCGCTGGCCGATGAGGGGGCCATATCCCAGGTCGAACTGCTGCGCCTGCAGCGTCAGGTCAACGATATGGCCGGCGAACTGAAGGGAGCCGAGCTGGCCATACCGCGGGCGCAGTCGAGTTTGCAGGAAGCCAGGGAAAAGCTGGCCAACGCCGAGCTGGCGTTTCGCAGCGATGCCTATCTGGAACTCAACGAGGCCAGCGCCGAGCTTTCCCGCTTGAGTGAAACCAGCGGCGCGCTGGAGGATCGGGTGGAACGCACACTGGTGCGCTCGCCGGTAGCGGGGACAGTCAAACAGCTGTTTGTCACCACCATCGGCGGTGTCATCCAGCCGGGTATGGATATCGTGGAAATCGTTCCCAGTGAAGACAGCCTGCTGGTTGAGGCCAGGGTCAGGCCGGCGGATATCGCTTTTCTGCATCCGCAGCAAAGCGCCATGGTGAAGTTCAGCGCCTACGATTTTTCCATTCATGGCGGCCTCGAGGGTGAGGTGGTGCATATCAGCCCCGATACCATTGTCGATGAGAACGGTGAGAGCTTTTATCTGGTCAGGGTCGAGACCGAACGCGGCCACCTCGGCTCGGAAGCGGCTCCCCTGCCGATTATTCCGGGCATGACGGTGGGTGTTGATATCCTGACAGGCAAAAAAACGGTGCTCGATTATCTGCTTAAACCGGTGTTGAAAACCAAACAATTAGCGTTGCGGGAGCGCTGACCCTGCCTTGGCTGTCGGTATGTTTTCCAGGACTTGTCGAGATATTTAACAAAAATATGACAGGGCTGCCATATTACAGCCATTTTTCAGTTTTTTTTCTGTTTTGTGACCTGTTGCACACTAAATATCGGCCAAACTCCAATCTCTGTACTACATTTTAAGGTTCTTATCGACTTAATTCCCCCAATGGCCTGATATGTGCATGTGATTTTGTGACTTGCCAATACGATAAAAACACCCCGTTTTTAGTTTAAAGGGATATAAGAAAATCAGGGTAGAAGCAGTGTTTTTATGTCGTTTTGGTATTAAAAATGGTCGTATACGCAGCAGGCCTACTATACTTATCCATTGAGAAAAATGCTTTAAGGCATTGATAAACAGGAGCTTTCCTTTGTCGATGATAGAGTCAATCCACAGCCGGCTAACGGTGTTTCTGGCTTGCTGTTTATGTCTGTCCGCCCAGGCGCTGACACTCAGCGAGGCAGTTGTACACACGCTGGCCTCTAATCCGGAGGTACTGGCTGCGCGCAAACAGCTGGCTTCCCGCCAGGAGGAAATAGCCCAGGCCCGGGCAGGCTATCTGCCGACACTCGATATTGCTGCAGGCGTGGGGCGTGAGGAAGCCCGCGCGCCGGTTACCGACGATGAAAAAGTCAGGCTGACCCGCGAAGAGTTTTCCGTACAGGCGCGGCAAATGGTGTTTGACGGCTTTGCCACCCGCTCCGAGGTGCGGCGCCAGCAAGCGCGTACCGACAGCGCGCTTTATACCACCCGGGCTGCCGGCGAAAACATTGCCCTGAGGACTACCGAAGTCTACCTGGCGGTGTTGCGTCGGGCGGAGCTGTTGAAACTGGCTCTGGAAACGCTCTACCAGCACCAGAACATTCACGACCAGATGCTGCTGCGCCGCCAATCCGGTGTCGGCAGCCAGGCCGATCTGGACCAGATTAGCGCGCGTCTGGCGCTGGCCAACAGCAATACCATCGCTGCACAGAACAACCTGATGGATGCGAAAACCAATTTTTTCCGGGTCACCGGCATTCTGCCGGAGGTAAGCGATCTGCAAAAGCCCACACCGGGGCCGGCATTCCCCGGTTCGGTCGAGGATGCGATGGAAAAGGCGATAAAAAATCATCCTACGCTGCTATCGGCCGGTGCTGATATCAGTGCCGCCGACGCGCAGTATCAAGCCAGCAAAAGCAGTTTTTGGCCGCGCCTGCAGCTGGAGGCCGGGAAAAATCTGGATCAGGATCTGGGCGGCGTCGAAGGGGACGACGAAAGCCTGATCGTAGCATTGCGCCTGCGCTACAACCTCTACAACGGTGGTGGTGATACCGCCCGCCGCCGGCAGACCGCGCATCTGCTGGGTGAGGCCAAAGATGTTCGCGACAATACCCGCCGCCAGGTTATGGAAAGTGCCCGCCTGTCCTGGAGTGCCTACCAGGCGGTCAGTGAACAGATGAAATACCTGCAGCTGCATGTGAAAGCCGCCGAGGATACCAAGTCGGCCTATGCCAAGCAGTTCAAAATCGGCAAGCGCACGCTGCTGGATCTGCTGAATACGGAAAACGAACTGGTGGAAGCCAAGCGTGCGCTGGTAGAGGCCGGTTACGACAAGATCTTTTCCCAATATCGGATATATAACGCCATGGGTGAGTTGCTGAGCCATATAGGCGTTTAGGGCGGACTCGCCGCCCGGGTTTTAATGGTAGTGCCGCGCCGGCGGCGCCAGTGTCAAAAAAGCCAGTGTCAAAAAAAGTAGGTGCGATATGACTGATAAGCCGATAAATGAGTCGACGTCCGGGTCCGCCCTGGCGGTCGTTGCTGCATTTCAGGGAGATGTTCAGTCTACCGCCGCCAATGGACAGAGCCGGTTTGTGTATCGCGGCCAACAGCTGCAGCTGGGTGATACCGTCGCCACGGCGGGCGCCAGCGCCATCGTGCTGAAATTTTCCAGCGGTGCTGTCGTTAATCTGGGCCACGATCGCATGTTGACACTGGACCAGGAACTCCTGGCCCGTTTACAGGAAGCGCTGGAGCAGGAAAGCGCCGTTGACGAGCCGGTTAACTTCGATCTGATCGCCGAGGCGCTTGCCGAGGGTCGCAGCATTGAACAGCTGTTACCGGCTCCCGCCGCGGGTGAAGAACTGCTTGGCGATACGATTGCCGCGGGAACCCCCGGTATCAGGGTCTTTTACACCAATGAACAGGTAACACCCAGCAGCGGTTTTGAGACCGAAGGCCTTACATTGAGTGATCCCGTCGTCGAGGACGAGTTTACCGATCGGGGCAATGACAATCTTCTGGCCGTGCGCAATTCAGCGCCCGTCGTCACTGACACCGCCATCAGTGTCGGCGAATCCGAAGTCAATGTCAGTCTTGGCATCAGCGCACCGCTGGACGCTGACGGCGACAATCTGACCATTACGGTGGACGGTCTGCCGAGCCGGGGTGCCTTGACGCTTGCCGATGGTTCGCCCCTTGTTCTGGGGCAGACGCTGACCAGCGCTGAACTCGAGAGTTTACAATACAGTGGTCCGGGTGCGGCCTACGACGGCAGCGATGCCGGTGGCTTTAATTACAGTGTCAGCGATGGTGAGGAAACCGCAAGGGGTAGCGTTGCCATCACGGTGCTGGCGACGGACGACGCACCGGTAGTGAGCAGTTCGAGTCTGTCTGTGGTCGAAACGGCGGAGAATATCAACCTTGGCCTGGGCGCGCCGAGCGATATCGACAGCGCTGTGTTGACGATCACCGTTACGGGGTTACCGGATGCCGGCGCGGTAACGCTGGCCGACGGCACGCCGGTAAGCAGTGGCCAGACATTAACTGCCGAACAACTGCAGGGGTTGCAGTACGACGGCCCCGGCGCCGGTTATGACGGCAGTGACGCAGGTGCTTTTAGCTACAGCACCAGCGACGGCAGTAATACGGTAAGCGGGTCGGTGGTCATTAGTGTGACTGCGGTCAATGATGCGCCCACGATATCTCTGGCCACCAGCGATCTTATGGAAGGCAGTATTGCCGCGGGCGATGTTGTTGCGACTATCAGCGCTGCCGATATTGACGGTGATCCGCTCACCTATCAACTGCTTGATAACGCGGACGGCTATCTCGAGCTAAATGGACTCCAGGTGGTCTTGACTCAGGCTGGTGTCGATGCATTGAATGACGATGGTTTGGATCTGTCGAGCCTGGCCGTCACCGTTGAAGTCAGCGACGGCGTCAATGCGGTAAGCGCCAGCGGTGTCAGTACCGTTACCCGTTTGAATGACGTGCCGTCGGCGCTTGACGCCAGTAGCACCACCAGTGAAGACACTGTTCTTACTGCCAGTGTTCCGGTCGCTACTGATGTCGATGGCACGGTCGTAGGCTACGCTCTGGCGAGTGGTGTTGTTGCGGGCAGCTTGATATTCAACAGCGACGGCAGCTACAGCTTCGATCCCGGCAGTGACTTCGATGACCTGGCGCCGGGCGCAACCCGCGATGTGAGTTTTACCTACACCGCCAGCGATAACGATGGTGGGGTGAGTGCCCCGGCGACGGTAACGATTACCGTAACGGGCACCAATGATATACCCGTGGCCAGCGCTGCGACGGCTAGTACGGACGAGGAGACGGTGCTGAATAGCGTCGTGCCCGCCGCCACCGATATTGACGGCACGATCGC
>JANQMH010000080.1 GCA_028280195.1 Exilibacterium sp. | reverse complement strand
CAGGGATGCTGGCGTGAAGCCCCCACGGATGGGTTTACGGCGGGTCTCGAACCCCAGACCCTGACCGGGTTAGGGCCGGGTCGGCCACCACCGTTATTTCTTAAAGTCAGTAATGAGATGTGCCATTCGGGTCGGTGACAACTGACTCTAGAATAGAGCCCCCCCTAGTAATTCTAGGACAACAATAAAGCCCTCTGCCCTGATGGGCCGATTCCACCCGTGAAATCCCCGATGATACTCAGCCGCTTTATACCTTTAGAATTCGATACGGGCAGTGAGTCCGTAACTTTCCCGGCGCCCGTGCTTCGCTTCAATAAAACCCAGGTCCCGCACGTCTATCAGCTCGGTAACATATTCTTCATCGCCGATATTTCTGGCCCAGAGTTGTATCTCCCAATACTGATTGGTCGGACGATAAATAATCGAAGCATCAACCAGCGTATAGGCTTGCTGCCGGAAAAGATCGGGCTCGGTACTGACCTTCAAGCTGTGATCGTCTTTATAAGCCACTTCCAGCCGGGGAATAACAACCCCGGATTCCCATCGAATTTCATATTCGCTTGAAAGACTGAGCGACAGCTCAGGGGCATTCACAAGCTCCTGGCCGTCAACCGGCTGTAGCGCACCTGTCAGCTTGTCCGCAACACTGAGTTTTTCATATTCGGACTTTAAATAGGAAGCCGATAAATTCACACGCCACTGGTCAGTCACCAGAGCTTTTATATCGAACTCGGCACCATAGGTGTTGGCTTCCGCATTGCGCAGAAACAGCGTATTGAGGCCCCCCGCAGGCGCAAAGTCAACGACCTGCAAACTATCGAAATCATTGTAAAAAACGGCAACATTCAGTTGCAGTTGGCGATTCAGCCACTCACTCTTCATGCCGGCTTCAAGGGTATCGACAACTTCTGCATCCGCAACACCAAATTCACCGGGAGACAGCAGTGCCAGCCCGGCGGGTTGACTGGCCCGATAGCCACGGCTGAGTGATGTGTAAAGAAGCAGGTCATCGGTGGGAGCCATTTCATAGGCCAGGCGACCCGTCCAGCGCTGATCCGAAATATCATCGCCTACCGCAAACGCGAACGGCCCGCCGATAAAGACATTCTGATCGAAATCCTTTTCATCCTCAGTATAACGCAGGCCGATGGTTACGGTACTGGTATCATTGACCGGGAAATCAACCTGCCCAAACGCTGCATAGCTCTTACTCTCTTGGCCGTAACTCTGCACCACCGATAGCGGCCCCGTCGGATCTCCCAACAACGTGGTGTCCAGAAACAGGTCATTTTTACCCGCTACATCCTCCTCGAAATAGAATACGCCAGCCACCCACCTGGTCCCCCCTTCGGTGGTAATATTGAGGCGTATTTCCTGGCTGATCTGCTCAGTTTCATCAGTCGTCAGTACATTCAACAGATTCAGCGGCGAACCGTCACTGTCCTCCAAAATAGCGCTTTCAACCTCGTGAAAACCCGTTACTGACGTCAACTGCGCCCAACCAAGGTCGACCTCACCCTTAAGTGATACACCAATGGTTTCCAGTTCCTCGAATGTCGCCTGGTCATTCGATAGCGTGAAAAAATCGCGGCTCTCGATATACCCAAAGAAATCAGAGCCATCGGGATTCGCGCCAACCTGGAAGAATGTGCCGCCATCGCTGTCGCTTTCCGCTGTATTTATATTCAGCACCCACTGTTGATTGTCTGTTGGGGTATAGAGAAAAACGGCCCTTGCAGCCCAGCGGTCGTCCCCCTCTACACGATTACCGTTAAACGCATTGACGATATCGCCATCGCTCCGGATTGACTGGGCGGCAAGCCTGACCGACAGCGTGTCGTCAACCAGGGGGATTGAAACACCGCCTTCAAACTCACGCCGCCCGAAGCGCCCCACGGTCAAATCCACATTGCCTTCCAATTCCTCCCCCGGCAACCTGGAAAACAGGCTTATCGACCCGCCGGTTGTATTGCGCCCATGTAGCGTACCTTGAGGCCCCCTCAACACTTCAACCCGTTCCAGGTCATACATTTGGGCCAACTGCCCGGCCCGTGACTCGATTACCACCTCGTCTGTGCTGACACTGACCGAGTTACCGTCAATGGCGTTGAAGCCGTCGAGGCCAATACCGCGCATAAACAGGCTGGGGCGGGTTGTTCCGTAAACACCTGAGATATTCAAACTGGGAACCTGCTGCGCAAGGCCATCAAGCCGGGTGATTTGTGCGCGTTTCAAGCTGTCCCCCGCAAAGGCAGAGACCGCAATCGGCACCGATTGCGAATTTTCCTGGCGCTTCTGAGCGGTAACTGCAATTTCCTCTATGGCCAGGGTACTGTTCCACGTCTCCAAGTCCGCCTGCGCTGCACCTGCCGGATTACCGCTCAAGGTAAAAATGCCAAGCGTAGTCAACAGCTTTGCCGCAGTCATGTTGTTTGATGTCGTCATATTGTTTGATGTCGTCACTCTCTGCTCCCCGGAATAAGTCATCTCGTTCCCCTGCGTTATTGATTTGATTTTGAACTCTCAGACCGATATTCAATATATCAAACGAATTGTTCATTTTAAAGCCATTATTCTTTATAATGAACATTTCGTGCGATATAAAATATACATAAAAGCCGCTGTCCGCTGCTGCGTGACCCATATCCAAGGAGTATTCATGGCATTTACCGCTGGCATGCGTTGTTTTTTGATTGGGATACTGGGGTCAACCGCCTTTTTATTTGCGCCTTTTATCGTCAGCGGGCTGGTTGCCATCCCCAACTGGTCACCCGCTGCAGCGGGCTTGTCAATTACCTTTGAATTATGGGGGGCCGCACTGGGGTCTCTCTCCTTATTATTGCAGAGCCGGGTCCGATGGCTGGCCCGGGCAGGATTAGCCGTACTGCTGGCAAGCAATGCATCGAGCGCAGCTCTGCTCGCCATATCCCCGGAGTTCATCGTTCCTTACACGGCCATACGATTTCTGGCCGGCTGGGGAGGGGGCATGGCGTTAGCGTATACCTATGTGAGACTGGGCCAACAACGCCATGCCGACAGTTGGTTCGGTGCCTTCCTGGCCTGGACTCTGTTAACTTCAGGCCTTTGTTTCTTCGTGTTACCTTGGGCCATTGCAGCAATTGGGCTGCAGGGTCTGTTCCTGCTGTGGGCACTGCTGGCACTGGCGCTGCTGGCGTGGTCCGGGACTGCCACCGCGAGCGAAGAAGTGGAGTCTGCGCCGGCACAGGCGGTACAACACGCCGGCACCCCCATCACCCCTGTACTGCTGGCAATCTTTGCACTTTTTGGCGCCCAGGGTGCTGCCTGGACTTTTGCCGAGCAAATCGCCTCAGTCTCGGGCATCTCGCCGTCTTTGTTGGGTGCAATCTTCGCTACAGCATGCTTTATGGGACTGGTAGGTAGTTTGAGCTGCGCCTATCAGGGCACCCGATTTGGCCGGCGCCTTCCCTTTGCGGCCGCCCTGTCATGTTCAACCATCCTGCTGTTCCAAGTCAGCCCGCAAATCGACGTCACCCGTTTCGCTGTAGCCATTTGTGGATTACAGATGCTCTGGTGCTATGCGATCCCCTTCTTAATGGGAGAACTATCATCCCGATTAGCCGACAAGAAAGGTATGGCCGCGGGTGTTTTCACTCAACTCACCGGATTGGGGGTCGGTCCGCTCATTGTTTCGACATCCCTGTCAAACGGTTTTGGGCTTTATACGGTTGCATGGATAGCGGTTGCCTTCACCGTCCTTTCATTAATAGTCGCCCTTTGTACTATGAGAGGTGTAAACTCGACCTCTGTCATCCAGCGTTCTTGATACGACCTCTCACCGAGATATACGACCGACTGATACCACTATTGGAGTTTACTAAATGAGCAGTAAGGAATCGCTTACCGCCCCAACAGCGGCAAGCGATATGGATAAAGTGTCTGCCGTGGTCGGGAGCAATCTCCGTCGCCTGCGAGAGGAAAAGCGCATGTCCCTTTCGGAAGTGGCCCGACTCTCAAAAATGGCGAAAGCCACCCTCTCGAATATCGAGAGAGGGGTCGGCAACCCCACCATAGAAACCCTGGTTTCACTGTCGAATGTCCTGGGGGTAATGCCTGGCGACTTGATGACCAGCCCCGCTCCGCAGTTGATACGAGCCTCTGACGGCCCATTTGTAGAGGGCCCCACAACCACCGGGCGATTGCTGACACGGCACCACAGTTCCTCGGTGGATATTCACGAAGTCACCTTCAAAGCAGGCATGCCTTTCCTTTCGGTGCAGCCGGAAAGCGATGCGATGGAGCAACTGTATGTTATAGAAGGCAAATTTCAGGTAAAGATTGCCGGAGAAACAACGACCTTAAGCCCGGGCGATCTCATTCAATACCCGCTGAAAGACGGCGCAGAGATAACGGCAATTAACAAAGCGGCCAAAGCCCTGATCATCATGGCTTACACACTGCGCGCCTCCCAGAACATCACCGCCTTCATGTCCCGTTAACCCGGGCCGCCAGGCCCTCAATTCCCGCGGCGCCCGGCACCCTGTGCGGGCCCGGATCAATTATTGATCTGCGGTCCTGACTGTGCCAAAATATATTTTATCGAACGATTTGTTTATTATAAAATATCTCCACCTCTATAAGGCTGCCGCCTATTGCAGAATTCGCGGCATCCAAATCCAAATAACAGCGGAGAAATTGATGTCAGACCACCACGCCAAACAAAGCGCATTTCCCCTAGGGCATGCGATTTCGCTCGGGCAGCTCGACAGGGACCCAAACCGCGTTTACGCAGAGCTGAGACGTAACGAACCCGTGAGTTGGGTTTCCTGTACGGGAAGCTGGTTTTTAACACGACACAGGGATATTCTCCAGGTGCTGCGCGACGCTGAACGCTTTACGGTAGCCGACCCAAACTCCCTGCTCTCCATCATATTCGGTAAGCAAATTCTCAGTATTGACGGCAACGAGCACAGGCGACAGCGCCTGGCACTCAATCCCAGCTTCACCCCGAAAGCGCTTCGGGAAACCTTGACGCATAAGATCACAGGGCGTGCTGAATCGCTGATTGGCAAGCTAACTCACAGCCATGTCATCGAATTACGATCCAGCTTTGCCAGTCGTTACCCGGTTCAGAATATACTTGATTTCTTTGGCATCGCCGATCGGCTCGAACCTTCGATGCGGCAATGGTACGACAGTTTCGAGAAAGCGCTGTCAAACTTCAAACATGATCCTGCTATCGAAGCGCATGCCAAAAAAAATGTCGGCCATTTTATGGATATGTTGCAACAGCAGTTAGCCGGTGAAAACCACAGTGAATTTTTAACTGTCCTGTCTTCGATCGCAGATATGTCTACTGAGGATACCTGCCGCAATGCACTGACTATTTTCTTCGGCGGGATCTCTACAGTTGAAGCGCTTATTTTAAATGCTACATGGTCGCTTTGCGCTGACAAGCACTTGATGCAGAGGGTGCTGGATGACCGCTCACTGATCAAGCCACTGCTGGAGGAAACCATGCGCTGGGCATCTCCGGTCCAGTCGTCAATTCGCATCGCGACAGAAAACACAGCGATTAACGGTATTGCGATCGCCAAAGGCGACCGGGTTGCCTGTATGCTGGGGGCGGCCAATAGAGACCCGGAGCTGTGGGAAAACCCGGATGACTTCGATATCGACCGCCGCAATCTCGCTCGCCACATCGGCTTTTCCTCGGGCAGTCATTTCTGCCTGGGTTCCCATCTGGCCAGGCTCGAGGCTGAAATTGCCATTGATTTACTGCTCGAGACACTGCCGGGGCTGAGCTTCAACCCCGAGCTGGCCTCTGCGATTACAGGCTATGAGTTCCGGCAACCCCGGGAACTGCACCTGGTTTGGGATAAAAACTGACGCTGGAAAAAACAGGCCCTGAGTGCGGCGAGCCCTCGGGGCCGATTTTGAAACGATGTTTGAAACGATGTTTGAAACGATGTTTGAAGCGGCGCCTGTGCATTCAGGCGCGACTTAGTCGTGACTGACCATCACGTGCTTGATATGGGAATAGTCCTCTAAACTGTACATGGACAAATCCTTGCCATAGCCCGAGCATTTCACACCACCGTGCGGCATTTCGGGCGTGACGCGATCATGGCAATTCACCCACACGGCACCTGCATGGATCGCCCGTGACAAGGCCATCGCACGGCCCACATCCCGCGTCCAGAGGGAAGCGCCGAGGCCGTAATCCGTACCATTGGCGAGGGCGATGGCCTCAGCTTCACTGTCGCATTTTTGCAGGGTCAGTACCGGGCCAAATACCTCCTGCTGAATCAGTTCATGACCCTGATCGATATCCGAGACCAGGGTGGGCGGGAAGAAATACCCTTCCCGATCTGTCTTGGCCTCAGCGCTGGTGATGGTCACATTGGTGTCTTGCGCACGAGTGATAAAGCCAGACACTCGCTCGAGTTGCTCACTGGAAACCAGGGGCCCCATTTCAATGTCGTCGCCGTCATCCGGCGCGCCCACTTTGACAGCGCTTACCATCTCAGTCAGCGCCGCACGCAGGCCAGGGTAAATCGCCGGCCCTGCTATCAAGCGGGTAGCGGCGGTACAGTCTTGTCCGGAGTTATAGAATGCCCCCTTGCGCATGCCGGCAATAACCTGGTCGAGATCGGCATCGTCCAGTACGATAACAGGCGCTTTACCGCCCAGTTCCAGGTGTACACGCTTTAAATCCTGTGAAGCCTGTCGCGCAATCAGCCGCCCCGTATCCGTTGAGCCTGTCAGTGACACAAGCCTGATATCCCGGTTCTGGACTATTGCAGCACCTGCAATTTCATCGCCGGTTATCACGTTGAACACACCTGCGGGGAATATCTCTGCCGCCAACTGCGCCACCCGCAGCGTCGTCAGCGGCGTTTGTTCAGCAGGTTTCAGGATCAGGGCATTGCCGGTAGCGAGTGAAGGCCCCAGTTTGTAGGCCAGCATGACAATGGGATAGTTCCAGGGGGTGATACCCGCCACGATGCCGAGTGGCTCTCTGCGCACAAACGAGGTGTGCCCGGCTAAATACTCGCCCGCGGCCTTGCCCTCCATACAACGCGCCGCTCCGGCACAGAAACGAATCAGGTCAATGGCAAACAGCGCCTCATTGCGGGCGTTGTGCCTGGGTTTACCGACATTCAGCGCTTCCAGTTCGAGCAGATTCTCCAAGTCCGCCTGCATGGCATCAGCCAGGCGATAGAGCATGCGGCTGCGCTCGGACGGTGTTGTCAAACGCCACGCGGGCAGCGCTTTTCGCGCCGCGTCAATCGCCTTCTCCACATCCTCCGCGGTTCCCCGCGGTATTTCAGCAATTGGCTCTGCCCTGGCGGGGTTGTACACCGTGAGCTTCTCTCGTACCCCCGAGTTAACGAATTCACCGCCAATGAAGTGCTGGGGGGTAAGCCGGTCGAGCATATTAAGACCTCCTGTTGAGTCGGATATCGCTTAAGTCGGATATCGCTTAAGTCGAATATCGCTTTTTGACGTTCACTTTATAGAACATATCGTTTATCATAAGATAACTCTAACGGAACACCAATTCAACCTATTTAGTTCTCTGCATCCATCAACAGGAGGTATTCATGCGCTGTAAGCCCAATTCGGCGTTTAGTGGCTCGATCGCTGCGATTGCTGCGGCGGCCCGGTTCATTCCCTCGGGAGTCACCAGTGCGGCGCGTATGGCTGCAAAGCCGACGCCCCTGGTCATCGAAAGGGCCGAGGGAGCGCATGTGTTTGATATCGATGGGAATAAATACATCGATTTCGTGATGGGGTTTGGGCCGCTGCTGCTGGGCCACACGCCGCCGGCGGTTACAAAGGCGGTACAGAGGCAGCTGCAAAAGGGTTTTCTCTACGGCTCTGCCCATAGCAATGAAGCCGTGCTCGCGCGCCGCTTGATCGACATATTGCCCTGCGCGGAAAAAGTCATCTTTTCAAACACCGGCAGTGAGGCCGTGCATATCGCCATACGCCTGGCACGCGCGTTTACCAAGCGGCGCATTGTGGTGAAGTTCGAAGGCCAATACCATGGCTGGTTCGACCCTGTCTGCTATGGCACACCCGGGCAGGTACCGCTGGTCGCCGCTGCCGAATCCCCGCGCGTCCACATGCAGGCGACTGCCGGCATCCCTCCCGCCAACACCGATATGATCATTCTGCCGTGGAATAACTCCGCGGCTATCGATGCGCTATTCGAAAACCACGGCGGGGAAATAGCGGCAGTCATCATGGAAGGCATTCCCCAGGCTGGCGCAATCGCGCCCAATTCTGACTACATCATGCATATGCGTGAAGTCACTCGCACACATGGTGCCCTGATGATCATGGACGAAGTCATCACCGGGTTTCGCATGGGGCTTGGCGGCATTCACGGGGCATTGGGTGTGAAACCTGACTTGTGCGTGCTCGGCAAAGCCCTGGGTGCGGGTTTCGCCATTTCGGCGGTCGCCGGCAGGGATGAGGTGCTCTCACTCACAGGCCGCAAAACAATGCCTCACATGGGCACTTTCAATGGTCATGCACTGCATGTATCCGCGGCCTTAGCGGCGCTGGCGTGTTATTCAGAACCCGATTTCTACCCGCATCTGTACTCGCGTTCCGAGCGCTTTGCCCGTCAACTCCAAGGCATTGTCGATGAGGCAGGCCTTACCCTCAAGGTCTCCCAAACAGGGGCATTAATCAGCATTCTGGGGCTGCCTGCAGACAGTCCGTTAACCAACTACACAGACTTACACGCCAGTAATCCCGCCACAGTCGCCGACTTTGCAGAAGCGCTGATTCGCCACGGCGTCAACATTCAGGCACGCGGCACACTGATGCCGGCCAGCGTCCATGACGACGCGGTGCTCGATGAGAGCCTGACTCGTATTCGCCAGGCCTGCGCCTCACTGACCACATGACCGGGAACGACACCATGGCAACAGCTAAAAAAGTCATTATCGTCGGTGGCGGCCATAACGGTCTCGTCACTGCAGGCTACCTGGCCCGAGAGGGCCTGGATGTCACAGTGCTGGAATCGAGATCCGTCGTCGGCGGTGCGGCAGTCACCGAGGAGCTTATTCCCGGATACAGGATGAGCACCGCCTCATTCGTTGTCGGCCTGCTCCGCCCAGAGGTCATCAGCGACTTGAATCTCCCGGAACACGGGCTCGAGCTATACGCTTCCGATGAGGCAATCAGTTGCACGATTGGCGAGGATGGTAGCAGTTTCTTCATGTGGAGAGACCTGGACAGAACCCTCAGCGGCATTAAGAAAACATTCGGCCAGCAAGATCTCGAGGGCTTTATGTCCTTCGGCATGGACATGCAGGAGATCAGCCGTTTGATGAATCCTACGATCATGGCGCCTCCCCCCGAACTATCGACGTTTGTGCGGTATTTTGAACAATCGGGCAATATGACTCTCTTTGAGCGTTTTATCAGCGGCAGCGTTCGAGACCTGGTTGAACACTACTTCCAGGCGGACCTACTGCAATCTCACTTCGTTTTTCCAGGCTTGGTCTCCATGTATGGCGGCCCCTCCTCTCCAGGTACCGCCTACCTGCTCGCATACCACTCTGTCGGTGAATTCATGGGGCAATTCGGGCTGTGGGGTTACGCTAAAGGCGGCATGGGGGCGATTACCCAGTCCCTGGCCCGAAGCGCCGCATCCCACGGGGCAGATATACGGACCAATACCGCCGTCAGGAAAATTGTTACCAGCAACGGTAAAACGACCGGCGTGGAGCTGGCAGACGGAAGCACGATTGACGCCCACATCGTTGTTTCTAACGCAGATCCGGTGCGAACACTCTTCGATCTGGTGGGGCAAAAGCACTTGCCTGCGGACCTGATTCAGTCCATGGAGACCTACGACTCTAGAGGTTCGATGGCGCGCGTTTATGTTGTCGTCGATGAATTACCTGCATTTATCGGCTTTAACGCCAGTGAGAAAGGCGCGGAACACGAAGGTCATATATTCCTCGGCCCTTCCGTAGAACTGTTCGAAAATGGCTGGGATGCCCAGCGTCGGGGCCGCATTCCCGATGATTTCGCCCTGGAAGTGTTAATCGATACGGTGCGTGACGACAGTTTCGCCCCCAGCGGCAAGCATGTGCTCATTTTAGGCGTGCAGCAGTTGCCCTTTGAACTGGCCGGTAGCAACTGGGATGAAAAAAAGGGAGAGTTTACCCGGCGTGTGGTTAACAAACTGCTGCAATTTGCCCCGAATCTGCGGGATCACATACTGGCAACCCGTTGCCATACACCGCTGGACTGGGCGCGCAGCTACCATTTGACCGGCGGCAATATTTATCACGGTGCCATGTCGCTGTCTCGTATATTCGCCGGTCGCCCCACCCATTTGCGCAACGGTTATGCCACCCCCATTGATGGCCTCTACCTGTGTGGTTCCGGCACTCACCCGGGCGGCGGTGTTATGGGCGCGAGCGGCTTTAACGCCGCCATGGCGGTGTTGACGGACCTTGACATAGCTACACCACGCCCCTGGCAGATTGACGAGGCTTGCAGTGCTGGCAGGGCGGTCAATGGCAGAAAATCCTGGGCATCCGCTGCCTTCGAAAACGCCACCCTGAGGAAAATCATGTCCGGGGTGGCAACATCACCGCTTTCCAGGCCTTTAAACAGGCTGCTCACACGCAGCAGGAGATCCGGCACATGAGTAAGAAAAGTAATAATTTACGCAGCAGTCGCTGGTTTGACAAACAGGACCTCCCCGGCTTCGTGCACCGGTCGACATTGACTCCCACGGGCCTGCATCGGCGTGATTTCGACGGTAAGCCCGTTATCGGCCTGCTGAGTACCTGGTCCGATATCAACCCCTGTAATCTCAATCTCAGAGCACTGGCTGAAGAGGCCCGACAAGGCGTGACAGCAGCCGGCGGTATGGCCTTTGAGCTGCCGGCCATGTCGATCAGTGAAAACCTCATCAAGCCCACATCGTTTTTATTCCGCAACCTGCTTGCCATGGAGGCCGAAGAGATGATTCGGGCATACCCCCTGGACGGCGTCATACTGTTAGGCGGGTGTGATAAAACCATTCCGGGGCTGTTGATGGGCGCCGTCAGTGCCGGAGTCCCACTGATTGTGCTGACCAGCGGTCCCTCCATACCCAAAGATACCCCGTCCGGTGTACAGGGCACTGGCACCACAGTGTGGAAATTCGTCGACAGTCTTCGCTCGGGCAAGCTCGACGAGGAGGATTTTAAGCGCTTCGAAGACGAGATAATGACCACCCCCGGACACTGCAGTGAGATGGGAACGGCCTCGAGTGTCGCAGCCGTTTGCGAAGCTCTGGGTATCGCAGAACTCGGCAGCACCATGATTCCGGCACCCGATGGCAGGCGCTCGCAGGCAGCACGTAATGCAGGCAGAAGAATCGTCGAGATTGCCAGTGCGGGCACCTTGACCCCGCGAGCCATTCTCGACTCGCGCGCTTTCGATAATGCGATTACCCTGCTCTGCGCCCTGGGCGGGTCAACCAATGTTATCGTTCATCTGCTGGCACTGGCTCGGCGCCTGGGTATCTCTCTACCACTGGAGCGATTTGACAATATCGCCCGGAGAGTACCCCTGATTACCAATGTCCAGCCTTCCGGCGAGCATTTAACGTCCCGCTTGTACGCGGCGGGTGGCATACCCGCAGTGCTGTATCAGATCCGGGACTACTTGAACCTGGACACAATGACTATCAGTGGTAAAACACTGGGGGAATCTCTCTCACCACCCGCCGCTATCGATAATGATGTAATTAAACCCTTGTCGCAACCCGTCAAACAAGGGCCCAGCCTTATAGTCCTGAAGGGCTCCCTGGCGCCCGCAGGTGCGGTATTGAAAACCAGTGCCGCCGATGGCGCGCTGTTTCGACACCGGGGCCCCGCCCATGTTTTTGAAGATGTACAAACGATGGCCGATACCATCGACGATCCCTCACTCGGCATAACGGCGGATACGGTTTTGATTCTGAGAGGTGTCGGGCCGGTCGGCGCCATGATGCCTGAATGGGGCATGTTACCCATTCCAGGTTACCTGATGAAGCAGGGCATTAAAGACATGTTGCGAATCTCCGATGCCCGCATGAGTGGTACAGCCTATGGCACGGCCATCTTGCACGCCGCCCCTGAAGCGGCAGTCGGCGGCCCCCTGGCGCTGGTGAAAACCGGGGATATCATCGCCCTGGATGTGGAAAATCGCAGACTTGATCTACTGGTCGATGAGGCGGAACTGGATCGCCGCCGCAGGCAGTGGCAAGCACCCGGCAAGTTGATTTCCCGAGGCTACCGAAAACTATACCAGGATCATGTTCAACAGGCACACCTCGGCTGCGACTTTGATTTTCTGGCAGGCGGGGAGGAAAGCACCTTGCCGGACGGGCTGTTTGACGGCTGGGTAGGCGGCTGGTAGCAGGCAGTTGGTAGCAATAGACAGTTGGTAATAATAAACAGCTGCTAATAACAGGCAGCAGGTAACAGGAGCATAGACGCAATGAAGTTAGCAACGGTCATTCACAATGGTGAAACCAGCGCGGCGATCGCAATTGACGGCAATTTCTGGTCACTCATGTGGCCCGATGTCGGTGCCATGCTCGCAGACAATGCACTATCCAAAGACTTAAAACCCGTGCAAAAACTGGGCGCCATGGACAGTGTGGCTCACGCCCCCTTGATCCCGAAACCTGGCAAGATTATTTGTACGGGCATTAACTATTTACCGCATATCAATGAGCTGGGAGTCACACCTCCGACCCATCCGACCCTGTTTTCCAAGTACCACACAGCACTCACGGGCCCACGCGATGACCTTTCACTCTTCGATAAATCAGCGGCCATCGACTGGGAGGCGGAACTGGTGGTGGTCATTGGCAACAGGATCTCTTCTGCCACTGGAAAGGAAGCGGAAAACGCTATCGCCGGGTTCTGTATTGGCAATGATGTCAGCGCACGTGATTTGCAACTGCGCACAGACCAGTGGCTTGCGGGAAAGACCCTGGATGGGAGTACGCCCCTGGGCCCCTGGCTGGTAACTAGCGACGAGGTCGGCATACGCCCCGATTTGGAGATTTCCTGTAAAGTCAATGACCGCATCGTTCAGCAAGCGCGAACCAGTGAACTCTTGTTCGATGCAGTGGATCTGATTGTCGATATCAGTGCTTTTTGCACACTGGAGCCCGGAGATCTAATATTCACAGGTACACCCGGTGGCATCGGTGCCGCACGAGACCCGCAGTGGTTCTTGAAGCCGGGTGATATTCTTACCACGGAGATCGAGTCTCTGGGTATCTGTGTCAATAGGTGCGTTGCGTGAGTCTCGATACGGGTCAGTTGCAAAATGACTATCCGAACCTGGATTCACATACGCTCGACAGACTTGCAGCATTCTACACTGGGGAAAACCTCGATTTATCATCAATGCCGATCATTGCAGCCCGCTCGCTGGCAGAGGACTATCTGCGCCAGCTGTCAGCTTCGTTGAAGGCCCCTCTGCCAGCGGCGGCAATAGACAGAACGACCTGCGCCCTTCCCCATGGTTTGGGCAATGCCTATATCTACCATCATTCCCCTGAAAACGCTGAAACACCCCTGGTGATATGGTTCCACGGTGGTGGCTGGGTACTGGGCTCGGCCGCGCTGCATGCTGCATGGGGGGCAGAATTTGCCGCTCGGGCGCAATGTACATTCATTGACGTAGACTACCCGCTGGCACCCGAGAATGCTTATGACACCATAATCAATAGCTGTGTCTCGACGCTTGCACACTGTAAGTCCATCAGCCGAAACAGCGAAAACCGGCCGATCATCTTAGGGGGAGAAAGTGCAGGCGCCACACTTGCGCTACTGCTGGCCTCAAAGGTGGATGGCATTGATCGGGTGGTGGCAGTCAATCCCATTATCGATCTGCGTAAAGCTGTCCACTATGATTCGCGCCGCGACTTTGATGATCCGCGGCTTATGCAGTCCTGGTCCGAGATCGAATGGTTTATCAATCAGTTTGTCGATGACGGGGAAAGAGAGCCCGCATCCATTATCTTGTCGCCGCTGGACCTGCCTGCGGTAAAACTCATACTGGGTGAATACGATATGCTGTTAGACGAAAGTTTGGCCTTCAGTCGAGCGGTCGCACATGCCGGTGGCGCCATCGCAGTGAAAATAATATCTGGCGCACTACACAACTCCGTAGAATTTGGCCCCGGAACCAAAGCGGGGAAGCGAATGATTGAGGCCATCGCAGCTGCGATAAACGCCACTGCCACGGGTATCAACGATCAGTCTGCGCGGTGAAATCCCGCACACAGTTAAGCCTGAACAGACTTGCCACCGGCAAGTCCTCGAGGTAAGCGTCACTGATACGGCAGGCACTCGTCGCGATCAGCTCCTGGGGCAAACGGCGGCATCCATGCTCTGGCCCATCACCTTGAGGTCGAACCCGCCCGGGCAAATTCCCGCTCGGCCGGTTATCACTACCACTGCCCGGCACCGTGCCCATGGTACGGGCGAGTTCTACCCTATCTCGTGTGGGAATATCATCGATACCATAAAACCACTCGGGCCGGCGAAATGATTGGCACGACTTTGTGAAACTGTCTGGCGGCGCAGCATTGTTGTGCCCGGATCTGGCGGTTAGAATACCCGGTCGAGGCGCTTGCCTCTATTGCTTGGCTTACAGTGCCAAAGCCTTTGTTCCTTCATTAATCACCTACCTTTCGCCTTGGATAAATGAAAAATCGATGAAAAATCTATCAGCTCAACCCGATACACCAAACGCAGATACAGAAAAAGCCGTCAAGGTAGCCGTAGCCCGAGGGGATGGAATAGGTCCGGAGATTATGGATGCCACCTTACGGATATTGGATGCGGCAGAAGCCGGTATTGAGCCGGAATTCATCGATGTTGGCAATGCGGTGTATTTATCCGGCAACAGCTCCGGCATCACCGCCGAGGCATGGGATATTGTCAGGAAAAACAAAATCATTTTAAAAAGCCCCATTACCACACCTCAGGGCAAGGGGTATAAAAGCCTGAATGTGACTTTGCGAAAAGCACTGGGGCTGTTCGCCAATGTCAGGCCGGTCATGTCTCTGTCGCCCTATGTCCACACACACTTTCCGGAAATGGATGTGGTCGTTATCCGTGAAAACGAAGAAGATCTCTACGCCGGTATCGAACACCGCCAGACCCAGGATGTGGTGCAGTGCCTGAAGCTGATCACCAGACCCGGCTGCGAGCGTATCGTGCGCTACGCCTTCGAATATGCCCGGGCTTACGACAGGAAGCGGGTAACCTGCATGGTCAAAGACAATATCATGAAATTGACCGACGGGCTTTTCCACAAAGTTTTTGATGAAATAGGCTCTGAATACCCCGATATCGAAAAGGATACCCAGATCATAGATATCGCTTCGGCAAGGCTGGCAAGCAGGCCGGAGGACTACGATGTGGTGGTTACCTCCAACTTGTACGGGGATATCGTTTCAGATATCGCTGCGGAAATTGTCGGCTCGGTAGGTATGGCGGGCTCGGCCAATATCGGCACGGATGTCGCCATGTTCGAGGCCATCCACGGCTCTGCACCCGATATAGCCGGCCGCAATCTCGCCAACCCCTCGGGGTTGATCAATGCGGCGGTAATGATGCTGGCGCATATCGGCCGGCAGTCGGTCGCCGACAGGATCAAAAACGCCTGGCTGGCGACCATTGAGCGCGGCATTCACACCAAAGATATTTTTGTCCAGGGACAAAGTGTCAAAGCAGTGTCCACAGATGACTTTGCCGCAGAGGTCATAGAGCGGCTGGGAGCGGCGCCCGAAAAGCTGAGAAAAAGCGCCTTGAGCGCGGGCAAGGGCCGCATTACCATACCGGCATTTTCAAGAAAACCGGCAAACAAGGAATTGGTGGGCATCGATATTTTCCTCGACTGGCGGGACAGTGATGCCGATAAACTTGGAGAGACGCTAGAGGCCGCCAGCGCCGGTGCACTGAAGCTGAAAATGATCAGCAACCGGGGTGTAAAAGTCTACCCCGGCGGCATTCCTGAGACATTTTGCACGGATCACTGGCGCTGCCGCTTTGTCTCGGTCGACGCCGACATAGTCAGTGATGAGCCTGTTTACCGTGTCATCGAATATCAGCAGGTGCTGGCTTTGCTGTCCCGTTTGAATGATGGGGGTTTCGATGTCATCAAAACAGAAAATCTTTATGAGTTTGATGGTAAGCGTGGTTTTTCGCTGGGGCAGGGGGAGTAGCAAGTCGGGAGGTTGCCTCTTGTTGTGGCTCGAACAGCGCTGCATTAAGCAGAGTGGTGCCAGTCGATCCGGCCTTAAGTCGGCTTGTGGGGCTTGCGGTTCGAGACACGCCGTGGATACCCGCACGCGGGCCCAGCCCGAAATCACAGATTTCGGTCGTTCCGCGGGGCGAAGCGGTGCTTCGCTATTTCCCGCTCCACCCCTGTAGGCTTCTCGCCAGCATCCCTGCTGTCGAGAGTCTCGAACCGCAAGCCCCACAAGCCGACTTAAGACCTGGCAATGCAGTTTTGTCAGGGTGTGTTAAGCATATTGAAGATAGGCCCGGTCAGTGCCATTAGCCTCGGACCTCGATAGTCCACCGCATAGTGTTGGCACAATACCGTCTTTGTAGAGAGAACCGCTATCCCCCAGCCTTGCGCCGCAGATTTGCCGTGGCTGCCTCATCGACCTCCAATCCATCGGTAAGCGCTACCCCATAGGCCTGCCGTGCATGCTCGAGACTGATATAGCCGTCCAGCACGTCCTCGCGCACCCGCGCGGGATCGCGTTCGATGGCGGGACCGAAACCGCCGCCACCGCCGGTAAAGCTCCTGATGACCGTACCCTTGGGCACCGCCCTGGCATTGACCTTGGTATAGGACTCGGTACCCTGCCCGGGTATGTCCACCTTGACGATCGGCCCGCGGGCGCTTTCGCCGCCGAACAGCCCCCAGGCGGTGGTTTTCGAGCGCTCGAACCACAGGCTGAGTGAGGAGTCGGTCAACAGCTCGTATTCCCGGTAGGTGCCGTTGCCGCCACGGAATTTGCCCGGCCCGCCGGAATCCTGGCGCACGCCGTAGTCGCGGATCATCAGCGGGTATTTGGATTCGAAAATTTCAATCGGCAGATCCTTGAAACCCCCGTTGACGTTGTTGATCAGCGAGTTGGCGCCGTCGCCGCCGTCAAACGCACCCCAGCCGCCGGTGGTGGGCTCGAGCATCAGGTAAAATTCGTCGTCGTGGCGCGGGTCCTTGCCGGACAGGCTGATCACCATGGAGTCGCCGTAGTGGGCGGCAGCGGCTTTGTCGGGTATCACTTCAGACAGCGCTTTCACCACCAGATCGATCAACAGGCCGAGAGAGGAAAAATACCAGGAGCAGGCGGCCGGCTCCACGGCATTGAATATGCTCGCCTGCGGGGCACTGACCTGCAGCGGCCTGAAGGAACCGCCGTTGGGCGGCAGCTCCGGGCAGATCAGCAGTTTATAGGCAACCCGGGTGGCGGCAATGGTCTGGGTAATGCCGCAGTTGACCGGCCCGGTCTGGGCGCTGGAGCCGGCCAGGTCAACGCGGATATTGTCGCCGTCGATACCGAGTTCGAGGTTGACCTTTACCGCTTCGTCGCTGAGACCGTTGTTGTCGAGATAACCCTCTGCGCGGTAAACACCGTCGGGCAGCGCGGCAATGGTCTGCCGCTCGCGGGCTTCGGTCTGGCGAAAGATTTCGTCCCGCGCCGCTTCGATGGTGTCCTTGCCAAAGCGCTCGAACAGTGCGCGCATGCGTTTTTCGCCGGTGCGGCCGGCGGCAATCTGGGCATTCATATCGCCGATCAGGGCGTCGCCAAAGCGGCTGTTGAGGCGCAGTAACTCGATTACGTCGTCGCGCGCGCTACCGCCGTCATAGAGCCGGGTCGGCCCCCAGCGCATACCCTCCTGATAGATTTCGTGGGAATCCACCGGGTTGCCCGGGTCCTTGGCGCCCACATCCAGCCAGTGGGCGCGCGAGGCGGCAAAGCCGACCAGCTCCCCGCGCCAGAAAATCGGCATGATGATGGTGGAGTCGTTGAGGTGGGTGCCGGTCATATAGGAGTCATTCATATAGAAGACATCGCCTTCCTTGAAATAGTCCCAGCCCCA
The DNA here is from genome assembly GCA_028280195.1 of Exilibacterium sp. Classification (GTDB taxonomy): domain Bacteria; phylum Pseudomonadota; class Gammaproteobacteria; order Pseudomonadales; family Cellvibrionaceae; genus Exilibacterium. Next base: position 1,413 of record JANQMH010000080.1, on the reverse strand, counting down.
TTTGTCGGCGATGATCTTTACACAGATTTCGAGATTGCCCAAAAACAGCGGCAGGCCCAGCGACTGCCCCAGCACGTCGCCGTTTTTATCGATCAGTGCCACCGAGCAGTCCTTGCCTTCGTAAATCACGGGGGTAAAGGCCGAGCGGATCAGGGTGGCGTTCATATCCATGGCGATGGATATGAACGCGTTGCGGATGATTTCCGTGGTAATGGGATCGGTGTTGCGCATTACTGCTCTCCCTTCGCGGTGTGGCGGGTGAGAATAATATTGCCGCCGCTGTCGAGCGCGATCTGCCAGCCCGGCGGCACCACGGTGGTGGCGCTTTGCTCTTCGATAATCGCCGGGCCGCTGTAGTGCGAATCCGCCGCCAGGTGCTGGCGGGCGTAGACCGGCGTGTCGTGGCTCTGGCCGGCAAACACAGCCCGGCGCCGCGCAATCTCGGCCGCTTCGGTTGCGGTCTCCGCCGGGCCGGAGGTGTCGGCGTATTTTTTCAAGGCGCCAAAACTGGCGAGCCGCAAATTGACGAATTCAACCGGCGCGGCGCGGTTGGAATGGCCGTAGCGGCGATCGTGGGCAGTGTGAAAATCGGCGCTGATGGCGGCGATATCCGCATCCGCGGCCATAGCCACATTGATGGTGTATTCCTGGCCTTTGTAGCGCATATCCGCCGAGCGCTGATAGGAGACATCGCCCGCGGCCACGCCCTCTTCACTGAGCGAGGCCTTGCCTTCGGCCTCCAGCCGCTCGAATATGCGCTCGATCTGCGCGCGCTCCACACTGTCGAGCGGGGTAAAAAAGCTCTGGGTGAAGTCCTGGCGCAAATCGGTCTGCAGCATGCCCCAGGCGGAAAACGTACCGGGAAATCTGGGAATCATGACGGTGTCGATATCCAGCTCCTGGGCCAGGAAAACCGCCGCCATGGGGCCGGCACCGCCAAATGCCACCAAGGTGAATTCCCGCGGGTCCAGGCCCTGGCTGACGGTGATGGTGCGCATGGCATCGGCCATGGCCGCATTGGAGATGGCCAGAATCCCCTCAGCAAAGGCGGTGGGGTCGATACCCGCGGCGGCGGCCAGTGTATTGATGGCGGTTTCGCAGGCATCGAAATCCAGGGACATATCGCCGCCCAGCAGGGAGGCGATACCCAGGCGCCCGAGAAACAGGTTGGCGTCGGTGACCGTCGGCTGGCGGCCGCCGCGACCGTAGCAGGCCGGCCCCGGCTGCGAGCCGGCGCTGTGGGGCCCGACCCGCACCGCGTCGCCGTCGAGCCAGGCGATGGAGCCGCCGCCGGTGCCGATGGTCTGAATATCCACCCCCGACATCAACAGCGGCAGGCCCTCCAGTTCCGTTTCCAGCGTGGTGGTGGCCCTGCCGTCGATCACCAGGCTCAAATCGAATGACGTGCCGCCC
>JANQMH010000079.1 GCA_028280195.1 Exilibacterium sp. | reverse complement strand
CAGGGATGCTGGCGTGAAGCCCCCACGGATGGGTTTACGGCGGGTCTCGAACCCCAGACCCTGACCGGGTTAGGGCCGGGTCGGCCACCACCGTTATTTGTTAAAGGTCAGCGTCATTCTTAAGCATGCTCTATCCGCAATAATGACTAGAATCTATTTCATCCTACAATAGCAATATCACGACCGGTAGTTTCCCGCAGTGTGCGCCGCACGGCTTCGACTTCCTCTTTCAGTTTTATAAAACGATTGATACCGCTGATTTTCCTGCCGCTCACCACTTCCATGGCAATATCGAGATCCACTTTGACCTTGTCCATCGCATAAGCGTGCACCAGGGCATAGTCGCAGAGCGTATTGATCAGGCGGGGGATGCCACCCGTATGGTAAAAGATTACGCCCAGGGCATTGTTATCGAAGATATCCTCTGCGCCTCCGGCAGTGGCGAGGCGATGCCTTATATAGGCGCAGGTCTCCTCCCAGTTGAGCGGATTGAGATGGTATTCCACCGAAACCCGCTGGGCGATCTGGAACAGGTTGGGTTGTTGCAGTTTGGTGGACAGTTCCGGCTGTCCCACCAGCATGATGTGCAGCAGATTGTCTTTCTGCGTGTTGATATTGGTAAACAGGCGCAGCTCTTCCAGTGCCTGTGCATTCATATTCTGGGCTTCATCGACGATAAGCACCACATTGCGGCCGCTGGCGTAGCGGGTGATGAAGTAGTCCTGAATGTCACGGTATAAAGTGGTTTTGTCCCTGCCTTTGTGCTCTATGCCAAACGCCATGGCGATCCAATAGGTCAGGTCGCCCAGCGATTCGTGGGTATTGCTGATCAGTCCCACACTCAGCTGATTGTGGTTGATCTGGTTGAGCAGGTGTCTTATCAACGTCGTCTTGCCGCTGCCGACTTCGCCGGTTACGACGGTAATACCGGTCTGTTCGTAAATACCGTATTCGAGCATGCTGTAGGCGGCGCGATGCTTTTTGGAAAAGTGCAGGAAGTCGGGGTCGGGGATCAGGCTGAAGGGTTTTTGTGAGAGGTCGAAATGTGGTAGGTACATAAGTTTTTCCCGGGTATATCGGCAGCGCTCAACGCAGTTTGTTAATCACGGTGCCGATCAGTCTGGTGCCCTGCAACAGTGTGATTGCCCGCTCCAGCTCGTCTTTGCTGGAGCCGCCATCTTCAATCACCAGCAGGGTCGCATCCACATTGGGGGTAAATACCAGCGCGTCGTCACTGGTCAGCAGCGCGGGCAGATCATAGATAATCAGTCTGTCTTCGTAACGGTGATAAAGTTCCGACTGCAGCTGCCGCATCTCCGGCGAAGACAGTATCTCAGAGGTATAGGGCCCCTGGGGTGTGCCCGGCAGAATGACCAGACGCTCGTAACCGGGGTTGATCAGAATGTCCTCGAGCGGTGTGTGTTTGACGATGTTATCGACAATCCCCTTGTCGATATCGTCGACGCCCAGGGAGGTGGCAATGCCGGGCGCGCGCAGGTCGAGATCGACCAGCATGACCGTTTGATTGACCTCCTGCGACAGGCTGATGGCCAGGTTGATCGCCGTCAGGGTTTTGCCGTTGCGGCCGGTGGGGCTGGTAACGGCCAGTGTGCGCCAGTTTTCATCGCGCATTTTTTTCAGGATCTGACTGCGCAATTGCCGGTAGGGCTCGGAGCGCCTGTCGTGGGCGAGGCCGGCGACGATGCGCCTGGCCTTCAGTTCATCCTCGCTGAAAGTGATGCGGCGGGTGCGGGAATAGGTCACGGATATGGCGCCCTTTGCCGCCGCGCCCACCCGCTCCAGGGCTGCCGGTTTGAGCGGGCCTGCGCTCGCTGTCTGCTGGTTGCCGATAGCGCCCTGGCGTTCCCGGCGGGCTTTATCGATAGCTTGCTGAATACGCTCCATAGCGATTACCCGTCTGTCAGTGGAGGCCGAGTTTGCGCAGCAGAATAAACCATGCTACATCGAGAGGCTTGACAAAATTATGAAATACCGTCACCGCCACCAGCGCGCTGGCGGTGGCGCCGCCGGCATAGGACAGGTAGCGCCGCCTCATTGCCCCGCTGTCTTTTTCATCTTCCATATACGGAATCAGTACCATCGATGCCACCCCGGTGGCGGCGACGATATTTTTTTCACCGTAGACCCGCGGATCGAGCATTTCCAGCAACACACCGCTGCCGGCACCCAGCGCCAGCGCCAGCGCCAGGCCCAGAGCCAGCAGCAGGGTGCGGTTGGGGCTGACCGGGTCTTCGGGGATTTCCGGCGGCTGGATCAGGGTAAAGCGTTCGCCTTTGCGTTCCTGCTCGAGGCTGCGGGCCAGCTCGGCTTCCATCTGTTTGGCCTTGATTTCCCGGTATTTCATCCGCGCGTTCTCATAGTCCCGCAGCAGTGCCTGGTATTCCTTTTCCACCGCTGGGGTGCGCGACAGCAGGTTGTCGTGCTGTTCGATTTTCCCCCGCAGTGACTGCTGTTTCTGCAGCAGGGCTTCGATCTCGCTGTCGATGGTCTGCAACTGGGTGCTTAACAGTACGTAGGCGGGGTTATCGGGAATCACCTCGCTCGCCGCGCGCTGCTCGATCAATAGCCGGTCCTCCAACTGGCTGATCATGTTTTTCACCCTGGTCACCTGCGGGTGATTGTCAGTGTAGCGGTCTCGATACTGCAGCAGCTGCTCGCGCGCCGTGCGCAGTTCCCCGGCGATATCCGAACCCGCCTCACCTTCTCCCAGGGTGTCTTCCAACAGGCCTATTTCTCGCTGCAGGCGCTGCAGGTCGGGGTGGGATTGACGGTAGATGGCGGTTTTCTGGCGGTATTCCGAGCGCAGGGCTTTGAGGCGATCGCTGTCACTCAGCACCGCCTGGCCGCTGGGCAGTATTTGCGGCGAGGTGGGATTGAGCTGCGCCAGGTCTGCCGCCAGTTCTATTTTGCGCCGCTCCAGTTCCTGGCGCCGGGTGGTTATGTCGAGCAGTTCGCGCTGGCTGCGATCGACGATACTCAGATTGAACTGGTTGAGTTCGGGCAGGCTGCCCTGGTGCTCCTCTTTGAATACCGAAATCTGTTGTTCGAGATCTTTGAGCAGGCCGTCCAGGGCGCCGGCTTCGGCAGACAGAAACTCCGAGGTGCTGGTCGACTGTTCAGTGCGCTCGCGCAGGTTTTCATTGAGGTACAGGGTGACCAGTTCATTGGCGACTTTGTGCACGGTATCGATTTTCCTGCCCTCGAACGACAGGCTGAAAGCGATCACCGCCTCGGTGGGCCGCCCGCTGCGCGGATCGATGACTTCGGCATTGATCGGCTGGATCATCACGGCGGAACGGAAGTCCTGGGAAATTTCCGTGCGCGTCAGGCGCCTGAGTTCATCTTCCGTATACAGCTTGAAGCGCTCCACAATCGACATGATATTGCCGATGGTCATAATCCTCTGCCTGATCTCTTCGATGCGCTGCACGGCGTAGCTGGTAATGGTGGAGCGCACCAGGTCCTGCGGCACATCCTGTTCCTCGATCAGAATAACGGCGGTGGAGCGATAGGTCGGGGGCCACAGAAACGCCGCCAGCACCGCCACTGACAGCACCAGGCAGGCAACGATGACAATGGGTTTTCGGCGCCGTTTGGCGATGGCGATATAGTCGCCGATCGATCGCGGTTGGTCTTCTTCGTATTCCTGTTCCATGGGCTAAGCTGCTCTTTATCTCACCAGATGCGGAGTCTGGGCCGATAGGTGATGGCTACCAGGCCACTGAGGGCCTCGGCGCTGCCGCTGTTCTCCCGGTCGGGGAATTCCTGGGTTTGATAGCGCAGTGACACCGAGGCCCACCACGTTTCTGCAAACCGCAGGCGATAGCTGATGCTGCTGTCGTAAAAGCGGCGGTTCTGGTCGGACAGGCTGATAATATCGCCGTCCAGGGTGCGGCGGCGCCCGGCCCGCAGCCGCGTATTGAGCTGACTGCGCTCGGATAACTCCCGCTCGAACGTCAGGGTGAGGTTATCGAACTCGGTCAGCGAGCCGTTGCCGCTGGCCTGGGTGCTGCGCGAGGCCGAAAGCGCCAGACGACCGGTTTCCTGCTGGTAGCTGATTTCGCTTTCGAAGGTATAGGTCTGACTGTCGCTGTCGGCTGACTGGCGGCCGCCGAAGATGGCGTCGTCACTGCCCTGCACCGGCACGCGGGCGACCGGGATATCGATGATCTGCTCGGTATCCACTGCAGCGGTGCCGGCGTTGAAGGTGGTTGCCAGTTTCTCGGTCAGCTGCCACTCGAAACCCAGCTGCAGCCCCAGCGTTGTGGATTCCGTCGTCACTTCCCCCGCGGCGCTGGCAACCGGTGGGAAAACGACAGTGTTGTCGACGATCTGCGGGCTCAGGGAAAACCGCTGGGAGAAGCCGGATTCAAATTGCGTGTAATACAACTGGCTCTGCAGCGAGAGCCTGGTCGAGAGCGAGCGCTGCCAGGCCGAAGCCAGGTTGTAGTAGTCAAAGTCTGAAAACTCGTCGCTTGCGTAACGGGTGCTTTGAAAAGCGCCGCTCAACTGCACCAGGTTATTGGGGTCGAGCAGATACTGCCACGACAGGCTGCCGCCACTGTCGTCGCGGTGCGATGCGGCGCCATCGCTGTTGCCGGTATCGTCGATTTCGGTAATACGGGTCGGCTGCCTGGCGCTCTCCAGCGCCAGGGTGAAGGTGTGGCGCTGCAGGGTGCGACTGTAATTGGCCGTGGCGCTGTGGCTTTCGATATCGTACTGGGAACGGTTAAAGCGCGACAGGGAGACTTCGCTGTCGAGGCGTATCTTGTCGATGCCGTTATCGCGCTGGTAGGCGGCCCGGGGGGTCAGGAACAGGCCGGCCAGCGATTGCCTGTCGCTGTCGCTGAGGCGGGTATTGTCGTTGTGCTCGTAGCCGCTGCGCAGGGACCAGTCGAGGCGCTGTTCCGCCGCCTCGCCCGCTGCTGCGCACAACAGCAGCGGGCCCATCAATAGCAGGCAGGGGGGGGTGCAGCCGATAGCGGCCAGCCCCGGGCCGGGCGCAACACTCATGGCACCAGCACCACATCGCCGCTTTGCAGCAGAATATTGTCACTCAGGCGCTCGCCGTCCTTGACCTTGTTGTAGCGAAAAGTGATCGCGCGCTGCTCGCCCTGCGAGTCGCGGCGCAGTATCTTGATGGCGTTCTCATCGGCAAACGTGGTGATCCCGCCGGCCATGGCCAGCGCCTGGGTGACATCGGTGGCGGCGCGAATCACATACTGTCCCGGCCGGTTGACTTTGCCTACCACATAGACCGTATTGCCGTTGATGGCGGCCACCGATACGGTGACCACCGGTTCGTCGCGCAGATACGCTTTCAGGCCCTCGGCGATAGCGCTGGAAATCTGCTCGATGGTGCGCCCCCCGGCGGCGACTTCGCCGAGAATGGGCGTGCTGATATAGCCGTCGGGCCGCACCAGGATTTCCGGCCGGCTGAGCGTCTCCTCGTTCCAGATATGAACCGACAGGATATCGCCGGGGTTGATCTGATAAGGGTCTGCTGCCCGGGCAAGGGCGGCGGCGGCAGCGGCTGACAGCATTAGGCAGATCAACACTTTCATTGACAATGCATCTCTCGGTTTGCCGGGTTAGACGGGGGGCACCGTTTTTTGTTCAGGCGGGACACAATATGTCACTTTCATTGCGATATTATGACGCTTGCGGCCGCCTGGCTGAGGCGGCTAAAAGCTCAGCTGCCGGGCTCTGCCGCGTTCCTGCCGGCGGCGTTTTTGACAAATTTATTGCCGATTTATTACAGCGACAAATTACAGCGAAAAAACTGCAACGGCTGCAGCCGTTTTATGAGTGAAAGCGGTGAGTGAAAAACGCCGCAGACCGGCACAGCGTTAACAAATTCTAAAAGCAGCCATAAACACCCTTTAACTGCCTGGTTACCAGTTAATTGTAGTTTGATAAAAGCACCTATTTCGATCATATAGAATTAAATTTCAATGCAAATGTATTACGCGGCGTTGCCATGCCGCATATATTTAAGATTTCTTAAAAAGTTCATTTCCCTGTCATTTTCTGCGGCCGTATTGCTGTTATAAATAGCCGCGTCGTCTAAGACGAGCCGGGCAATGCTTACATTGCCTGTGGCTGCTTTGCAGCCAAATCTTGATAGTACTCGCCACACTCGCCGCGAGGCGGGGCCGGAAAGCTGCGGGTCTTGGCATCTCTTGCAATGGATGTATCGGTATTGATGCCAAGATAGCCGGGTTGCACTTAATATTTATCTTTAATTTTACGTCTAATTAAAAAACCGCAGGAGGTTTTATGAAATTGGATAAATTGGCTATTGCTGCAGCTGCTGTTTTCATTAGCGCTGGAGCTAGCGCTGCATGGGAGAGTGGTGTTGGCGGTAATGCGGGTAACCCCATCGACGGAGAGCTGGTGCTGACGGTGTGGAATGCCGACAATAACAGGTCTTTCACTCAGGACTTGGGCGTAACCACCCGCCAGTTCATGACCGGCGAAGCGGCTGATCAGACTTTCGGTCTGAGCGCCGAAGGCCTGGCCTTTATCGGCGACGGTGATATCCGCTTCAATGTGGCGGGTAACTCGACTCAGTTCGTCCCGGGTGAATTGGACAACTACGGCTTTTACTTCACCGGCAGTCAAATGCCTGCCAGTGATCTCGCTGTTACGCCGCTGACTGCGCGCCTGTCGTTTTTCGAGAACTACGAAAATGTTCTCGCGACTTCCACCAGTGGTGCCGGCACTGTCGATGATCCGGTGTTTTTCCTCGAAGGCGCCAATTACGCCGGAGCCGGTAATGTCTGGGGCGAGCAACTGGGCGGCCTGACCTTCGCGTTCAACAATGTCGACACCTCCGGCACTGATGCGGACCCGCTCAACGCCTGGGTTGTGGGCCTGAATGCGACTGCCCAGGGTGGCAATGTCAAGATGGACGCCAAGATCTGGACCCTGGACCTGGCCACCGGTGAACTGGTGTATGCAGTTCCGGTACCAGCTGCCGCCTGGCTGTTCGGTTCAGCGCTGCTGGGTATGGCCGGCGCCGCCCGCCGTCGCAAGGCATCCAAGGCTTGAGTTGTGGCTGTTTCTTCCCTTATTTCTCCTAGAGTCAGTTTGAGGAAAGCTATGAAAATCAAAGGTTTAGCGGCTGCCGTTGCAGCCGGCGTTGTCTCTTCACAGGCTTTGGCACTGCCGCCCACCGCCAATGTGGATCTGATCATGACCACTTCCGGTGCGACTGCTGCTGACATTCAGTTTGCGAACTATATCAACCAGATTTGCGACGCCAGTACGCTGGACACATTCAACAACCCGTCCGACTCTGCCTCGGCGTTCTCCTGTACCGTGCGCGACGGTTCCGCCGCCGGCATCTCTGGCGATCGCGATGTACTGTTCCGCAAAGAGTCCGGTGGTTCCTCTACCGGTGTCGAGCCGGTCACCAACGCCACGGATCCGGTATTGGGTCTGGTCGCGGGTCTGGATCTCAGCACCTGTACTGAAGATACTCCCGGTGGCCGCCAGTGGACCTGTTCCGACACGACTATCGACGTTCAGGCCCAGGTAGGTATCTCCGATGTTGAGCCGGAGCTGTTCGCCATTCCCGCCAACGGTTCCAGAAATGTCAACCTGGCCGCGCCGCTGTCTGTGTTCCCGGTTAACGCGCAAACTTTCGGTATCGTAGTAACGACCGACCTGCGCGATGCGCTGCAAACTGCTCAAGGCCTGAATCCGGGCTCAGATGAAATCAGCGATATGCCGTCGCTGTCCTCCGCCGTCATTGCCAACCTGTTTGCCGGTAACATTGCCGAGTGGTCGCAGCTGGGCCTCACCCCCGACAGCCCCAACGTCGAAGTGTGTGTGCGCAGACCCGGTTCCGGTACCCAGGCGCAGTTCAATACCTTCTACATGGGTAATGCGTGCCTGTACCGCGGTGCCGGCAACCAGGCCTTCCTGGGTCTGCCGACAGCCCTGGATACTTCCAGCGACAGCGGCTCCAACGATATCGACATTCCCGAGCTGGTACCCGGCTTCCCGCTGCCTCCGCCCTACATTCACCAGAATATCGGTTCCTCCGATATGGGTCGTTGCCTGACCAACCTGGATGCACAGAACCGTACCGGCATTGGCATCCAGTCTCTGGAAAAAGTTGACGAAGGCCGTACCGATCGCAACAACTTCAAATACATCGCCGTGGACGGTGTGACGCCGAGTCTGGCTAACGTGGCCTCCGGCCTGTACCAAAACTGGGCGACTCTGTCCATTCAGTGGCGTACCGATGTGGTTGCCGGTGAAGTACTGGCGCTGGCCAATGAACTGGTCGCTACCGCCCAGGACGTAGGCGCTGTTGCCACCTTCAACGCCAGCCTGCTGGATGACTCGGGCACTACCACCAACGACGACCGGCCGTTAAATGGTTTCCGCACACCGGAAATTCTCGATGGCGGCAACCCCGTTGCAGTGGGTTCTCTGGCTCTGGCGCAGGGTGCTACCCAGCCCTCCATACCCTGGAATCCCGCCAACCCGGTACTGCCTTTCAACAAAGGTCTGGTTGGTCCGAGTGCCTGTGCGGCTGCTGTTATCCCCGCCGGTACGCCCGTCGACGTGTCTAACACCAACTAATCGATCCCCTCGCTTAGTCAGTCGATACGGGGGCGGTGCAATACCGCCCCTTTTTTATTTTTATGGCCCGGTGCTGTTGCCGGGAAGTTCATCGCGCTTGGTTATAAAAACTTGTTGCCGATATTATTAAAAACACCGCAGCGGTCGATTCGAGGCCATTAAACAAACAATAAATTCATGCGCGATCGCGTCGCGGCTCTAGTCGCACGATAGCGGCACTTTATTCATCTTTTTTGCAACAATAAATACATAAAAAATTCATTTTCAGGTCTTTTGGGTCTGCTACTTTACGGGATCTTTTGCCTACAGCATCAAAGCTTTCTCATGCCATTTATGTCAAAACACGCCGCTAAATTAGCCGTAAGTTTTTATTTGACTGTTTATTTGATGCTGCTGCCCGCTGTCGCCGCGGCGGTAACTTTCATCGATATCTGGGAATATAGGGTCGATGGGGTGGAAAGTATCGACCCCGAAGCCCTGCAGCGGGCGCTGTCGCCTTACCTCGGTGCGGCGCGCACCATTCAGGACGTGGACAAAGCTGCCGGGGCTGTGCAACAACTCTATCGGCAGGCGGGCTATCCGGCGACGGCGGTGAGTGTACCGGAACAGGACGTAGTCGGCGGCGTGATTCGCCTGCAGGTGGAAGAGGCGCGGGTGCGGCGGGTGCGGGTGGCCGGTTCGCGCTATTTCTCACTCGAGGGCATTCGCCAGCGCTTTCCGTCACTGAGTTCGGGCCAGGTGCTGGACATCAATGCGCTGCAGGCCGATGTGCAGAAATCCAATCAGCTAAACAGGGATTTGAAGGTAGTGCCGTCCCTGAAGGCGGGTCCGGTGCCCGGCACGGTGGATGTAGATCTGAATGTTGCCGATGAATTTCCACTGCACGGCGGTATCGAAATGACCAATTACCATACCGAGAATACCACGGATATGCGGGTGTCGGCGGATTTGCGCTATGGCAATCTGTGGCAACGCCATCACGAAGCCTCACTGCAGATGCAGATCACGCCGGAAGATACCGAGGAGGTCAACGTACTGGCCGCCAGTTATCTGTTCCCGTTTGGCGACAAGGGCGCCAAGCTGGCTGCCTATGCAGTGCTGTCGGACTCCGAACTGGCCGCCATTAACGATATCAATGTCATCGGCGAGGGGCAGATTTTCGGTTTTCGCTGGGTGCAGCCCATTTCGCAGAGCAAAAGTGCCGTGCACAGCATCTCCACCGGTATTGATTACAAAGACTTTGATGAAGACCTGGTGTTTGCCGGCGGCGAAGTGCGCCAGACGCCGGTCAGCTATACCACTTTTTCAGCCCAGTACAATCTGTTCCACCGCAGCGGCAACATAACCGACAGCTTCTCGACCGGCTTCAGTTTCGGCTCCCGGCTGCTCAACGATTCCGAAGAGTTCAACGAGAAAAAGTCCCAGGCGGGTGCCAGCTTCGGCATTTGGAAGTTTGACTGGACCCGCAACTATCAACTGCCGCGGCAGTGGCGTTTCAGCCATCGCCTGCGCGGCCAGATCAGCGAGTCGCCCCTGGTCAATAACGAACAGATGAGTGCCGGCGGTATCACCAGCGTCAGAGGTTACTTCGAATCGCAGATTCAGGGTGACTATGGTTTTATCGGCAGGCTGGAGCTGGCGACACCGCCGCTGGCCGGAGACTGGCACTTACTGTCCGGGCTGTCGGGACATTTTTTTTACGATGCCGCCAAGGTGTATTTAAACGAAGCGCTGGCGGATCAAGCCGGCAATATTTTTATCGACAGCGTCGGCCTGGGCCTGAAGGCGACGGTGGCCGATCAGTGGAATATAAAACTGGACGGAGGGTTGGCCCTCAAGGACGAGGGCGAAGTCAGCAAAGATACCTTCCGCGCCCGGGCCAGTTGGCGATTTGAGTTTTAGATGTGGGATTTCCGGCGGCGCCCAAGCGGCGCCGCTGCTTCAAGGCGCCGCTGCTTCAATTCAAAAGGGGGAGCTATGTTTTCCAAGCGTGTACTGGTCACCTTGGTGGTCTCGCAATTTGCCCTGCCGGCTACCGTGCTGGCGCAGGACCTGCCGCGCCCTACAGATCGCTGGAGAGCCAATCCCAATACCGGTTCTTACCTGGACGATCTCAATCTTCCCATCACCATCGAAAACATGCTGCCGGAGCTGGCCGAAGACGGCATAAAATCCGGTGAGGCGCAACTGCGGGTCTCTGCAGACGGCCTCAATCTGATTGTCGATCAGGACACGGCGCGCCTGCTGGCTTACTGGGGCAGCTACAACATCGGCGAGCGCAACGCGGTCACTTACCAGCAGCCCAACAGTGAGGCGGTTGCGCTCAATATCATCCAGCAGCAGTCCCCCAGCCAGATTCTCGGCAGTCTGAACTGTAACGGCGCCTGCTGGCTGATTAACCCCAACGGCATCATCTTCGGTGAAAACGCCCAGATAGATACTCACGGGCTGATTGCCGCGGCCATGGAGTTCAACGGTGCGCCGATGGACGGCGAGCTGTCCGAGCAGCAGCTGGCGCGGTTTGAAAATGAACCCCTGTTCAATGCCATCAACCGGGGCGAGGCTTTTCTGGTCAACGGCAAAGATCTCGCCGAGGGCAGCGAGGATCTGCCGCGCATCATTGTCCAGCAGGGCGCGCAGATCCGCAGTGATCAGGCACCGATTCTGCTGGCCGGCCCGGAAGTCATCAATGAGGGCAGTATCGACAGCGATGGCGGTCAGGTGGTGCTGGCCGGATCGCGCAAAGATGTCTATCTGGCCTTGACCAATCCGCTCGACGGCGATTATCGCGGTTATCTGATCGAGGTGGATTCCGGCGATCGCGAAGACGGCGCCCGCGGCGCGGTCGTCAATGCCGGCGCGCTGACGGCCAATCTGGGTAACGTCACCCTGGTTGCCAGCGAGATCGTACAGGCCGGGCAGATCAAGTCGAGCACCGCCGTCGATGTCAACGGCAGCATACGTATTCTGGCGCGGGATCGGGCCGAACTGTTCATCACCAGCCAGTTTCGCGAAGATCCGCTGGAGCGTCAGGCGCTGTACTTCGATGTCAATACCGAAGTGCCGGTTACCGAGCGAATTGCCGTCGGCCGCGAGGCCGGCGATGTATCGCTGCGTGAAGGCAGCAGTATGGAGATCGCCATCGATCGGTCCGCGGCCACCGCTGCCGACGGCCTGGACCAGCCCAAGTCCCAGGTCAATATCGAAGGGCGCTATGTGGTGATGGAGGAGGGCGCCTCGATCGTTGCACCCAGCGGCGAGGTAACGGTTCGCGCCCGCGAAAACACCATTGGCGATCTCAATGCTGCTGAAGACACCGATGCGCTTTTTGCCATGGGTGGCGGCAGCGTCATCGATGTTTCAGGCACCGAAGATACCGTGGTATCGGCCGACAGAAACACCATCGATTTTTTTATCACCTCCAACGAATTGCGGGATGCCCCCGAACAAAAAGGCGGTGTCCTGCTGCGCAGCACGCTGTCGGTGGATATTCGCAGAGGCACGCCGCTGTTCGATTGGACCGAGGGGCTGGAAAACATAGAAAAAACCGCCAGTGAGCGCTCGGCCGGCGGCGGCAGTGTGGATATCCTCGCCAAAGGCAGTGTCACTATCGATGAGGCTGCGGTAATCGATGTGTCGGGTGGTATTGTCAGTTATGAGGCGGGTGTGGTCGAAACCACGCGCTTACTCGGCGGCAACGGCCTGGTGGATATCAGTGAAGCCAATCCCCTCGATCCCTATGCCGGGGTGTCCGGTAGCGAGGGCCAGCTGTTGATGGACCCGAAGTGGGGGGAGATAAACAGCTTTCGCCCTACGCCCACCGTTAGCCGCTACTACCGCGACGCCTACTTTGAAGGCTTTGGTGCCGGTGCCATCACTATCAATGCACCGCATCAGCACATTGCCGGTGACGCGCAGTTTTTGGCCGGCACCCGGGTCGGGCGGTTTCAGCGCGAGGGTGCCAACTTGCCGGTCGGTGGCAGTATCGACCTGGTTTTTGCCGGCGCCAATGACAATCACGATGTCTTTATCGTCGACCAGGCGATAGCGGTCGCCGAGCAAATTGTCGACCAGGAGCTGCAGCTGTCCAGGGACTTGATCGAAAACAGCGGCGCGGCCCAGTTCACTATCGAAAACGGCCTCGGGCTGGTGGTGCAGGAACGCGACAGCAGCCTGCGCCTGCGCCAGGGCACCTCCCTGGGCTTGGCGGGCAGGGGTGTATATGTATTCGGTGATATTCGCACTAGCGGCGGCGATGTCGCCCTGCGGCAGGTGGGCGAGGCCCCGCAGGACCCCAATGGTCTGGAAGGCACGCTGCGGGTATCCGGCACCATCGACACCCGCGGGGCATGGGTAAACGACAACCCGGAGTTGTCCGCCGGCCTGCAGGAGCGCCTGCTGATCGATGCCGGTGATATCAGTCTGCAGGCGAGTGCGCGGCTGGAACTCGGCCGGACAGCGGCGTTGGTTGCCGATGCCGGTGCCCGGGCGACCACCACCGGCGCACTGGCTATCGGTAAAGCCGGTGATATCACACTGTCGGCCAGGCGGGACGCCGGAGGTGCAGAGCTGGCGATCGAGGGGCCCTTGAATGTCAGTGCACTGGACGGCGATAAAGGCGGCCGTTTAACGATCGAAGCCACCGATGTCACCATCGGCGATTTTGGCGATTCGCAGTTCGCTGCCGATCTGCGCATTGACAACACATTTTTTAACAGCACCCAGGTCGGTTCCTATCGCTTCGTCGCGGTGGATGGCAATGCCACGCTGCGCAGTGACGCCGACATAGACCTGAGCCACGCCAGTCTGGTGGCGAATGCGGATTTTTTTAACACCGCTTCCGCCGCCGATGCCGGCAGTGTGCTGCGCGCTGCGCGGCTGCCCGACTACCTGGCCAGTTCCGGCGAGTTGATTGTCGATGCGCTGCGCGCCAGCGAGGAAAATGACGCGGCCGGCATTTTGACCGTGGAGGCCGGTTCGCGCATCGTCGGGCCGGCCGCCTCGTCGGTGGATTTACTGGCCAATAACCGTTTGCTGCTCGATGGCGAGATAAAAATAGCCGGGGGCAGTGTCAACGCGACCTTGCAGCAGGTGCGCCTCGAGGAGAGCCAGCTGAGTAACTACATGCTGGTAGGCGACAACGCCGATATCGACTTAAGTGCGACGGCCATTGATATTCCCACTAACACGCTGGTGACGGAAAAGAAACTCGTCGATGCCGGCAGTCTGGCGCTAAACGCACTGTTTGGCTATGCGCTGGTTGCCGAGCAGGCCCGTATCGATCTGTCCGGCACGGTTGTGGAAACCACACGGCGCATTGTTTCGGGCGACAACAGCAACGGCGCATTGGTGGATATCAGAACGCCCCTGGCGGCCGGCAGTTTTACCGTGGCCGCGGAGGAGGGCTTTGATATTGCCGCCACCATTGACTTCGGCGATGCCGGCGAGGGTTACGGCGGCGGCCGGCAAGGTTATCTGCTGACCAACGATATCACCACCACCCGTCTCGGTGAAACTATCTCAACGGAGACGGATGCCAACCGGGACTATCCGTCGCTGCAGCTGATACTGGGCGAGGATGCTGTGGCCAGCGCCACTGATGGCCTGGCCTTTGGAGATGCCATCGATGTTGAATTCACCGGTCTCGGGCATATCGCCACCGGCAATCTCAATCGCAGTCATACCGCCAGCATGATACTGGACGTCGATAACTCCATCGCCGGCGGGCTGGCGGCCAACAACCGCATCACAGTCAGCGGCGATACCCTGATCCGCGCCACCACCGAACTGGTGTTGGACACGCCGAATCTTTTTTTGCAGGCCGCTGATCTGGAGCTGTTGGCGCCCTATGTGCAGCTGGGCCAGTCGGCGGATGCGACGCAGAACCTGCAGGTTGTGATCCCCCCGGAGCAGGGAACGGGATCACTGCTGGTCGATGCCGAACTGGTTGATTTTTTCGGCAACCTGTCAGTGTCCGGCGCGGACGAACTGGCCATACTGGCCAGTAGCGGTGTGCGCCTGCGCAGTGCGCTCAACCGCAGCACGGATACCACGCCGGGCAGCAGCGGCTTGACGACCGCTGCGGATATCCTGCTTGCCGCACCGCTGATGTGGGGGGAAACCCTGAGCGACTACAGCTTCGATCTGGTCGGCGCAGACAGCGTATTCGAATTTGCCGGCACCGGCAGTAACAGCAGCCCGATTCTGTCGGTGGGGGCCGATCTGGAAATCAATGCCGGCACCATTGTCATCGACAGCACCATCGACAACCCCTTTGGCGCCATCACCCTCAATGCCGCCGACACCGTCAGGCTGGGGCAGCGGGCGCGTTTGAGCGTTGCCGGCACGCGCGATGTGCCGCTCGGGCGTATCGAGGCCGACGGTGTTTCATGGGTCTACGAACTCAGCAGCAGCGGCGCACCGGTGCGCTTTGACAGCCTGCCGGAAAAGGTCGTGGCGGTAAATGCCCCCGCCATTGAAGCGGCCGAGGGCAGCGAGATCGATCTGTCCGGCGGCGGGCGGATTTACGGGCGCGAATTTGTCGCCGGCCTCGGCGGCAGCAGTGATATCCTCGTCAACCGGCCCTATACCGAGGGCTTCGTTATCCTGCCTGAGCACCAGTCCGGTTACGCGCCGTTTGACCGGGTCGAATTCGAGGGCAGCGGCATTCCCTGGGGCACCTCGTTTGAAGTGTCCGGCTCCGACCAGCTCGCCGACGGCAGCTATACGGTGTTGCCGGCCAACTACGCCCTGTTACCCGGCGCTCTGCTCATCACCCCGGAGAGCAGCAGCGGCGGTGTGGGCGAGGGTTTCAATTCCCGCAACCGCTTTGGCGCCGAAGTGGTGTCGGGCCGGTTCAGCAGCGCCGGTCAGGTGGGGGCCGCCAACTGGAGCGGCTTCCGGGTAGAGCCGGGCAGTGTGGTCAATGAGCGGGCCGAATACCGCATTACCGATGCCGACGCTTTCTTTGCCTTCGATCAGCCGGGCACCCGCCCCGAGGAAAACGGTCGCCTGGTGGTAACCGCCGACCAGTCTCTGCAGTTTGGCGGTGCTATTTTATCGTCGCTTACCTCGCCGGTGGGGGTCAGCTTCGACCTGGCTGCCAGCGGTGATATCGTGATTGGCGAATCGCCGGTGGACGGCGCTCTGCTGGTCGACCCGAATCTGTTTGCGTCGATTGACGCCGATTCCGTATTGATCGGCGGTGAACGCAGTTGGCAGGGGGACGCCTGGGGGGTTGCGCCCCTGGCCCGCTCGGTGACCTTCGACGGTGCCGATATTGCCACCCAGGAACTGCTTGTCACTGCGGATGAGGAGGTGGCGCTGCAGAACAACAGCCGCATCGACAGCACGGCGGCACCGAGTTTTTCCGGCAATACCTGGCGGCCCGGCAACCGGGGTGTGACCGCGCTGTTTTCCACCACCGCCGGCAGCAGCCTGGATTTGAGCCAGGTCAGCGATCCGGACGGGGCCTTTGTACTGCAGCAGGGCAGCAGTGTCACCGCCGGCGGCGCGATCGGCATCGCTTACGACGGTGTCGATTCGCTGGCGCAACTCAGCCTCGGCGGCGGGCAGGCCGAAACCCGCCTGCAGGTGGCTGCCGACACGATTGTGGTGGGCGATACCGCGGCCGGTGCCGCCATCGATGGCGAGCTGCTGCAGTCGGCGCAGTTGTCTGAACTGAAGGCCGGCTCCACCATTGCTTTTAACCAGAGTCTCACCGCGGCGCTCACTGAACTGGTACTGCGCTCGCGGCGCATTGACATCGACGAGGCTGTCGATATCTCTCTGAGCGCATCGCAATCGATCACCCTGATTGGCGATTCGCCGGTGGATCTTGCCGCAGACACGCCCGCCGCCGCTTCCTCGCTGGCGCTGCAGGCGGCGCAAATCCATATTCAAAGCGGCCGCGCCGACGATGAAAGCGAAGCGTCGTTTTTGTTTGCCGACGCCGCCGTGACCAGCCTCACGGCCACCGAGTCGCTGAACACCAGCGGCACCGTCGGCCTGAGCGCTTCCGGCGATATGAATATTGCCGCCAATATCATCGGCGCCCGGGGTTTCAGTGAGTTTTCCGCCGGCGCCCGCGGCAGCCTGGCGCTCACACAGTACAGCGCGGCGCCGCCGCTGGATGATCCCGGCCGGATTTTCTCGCCCGGCGCCATATTCCATTTTGACGGCGATCAGGCCGTCAGTGTGGACACCCGTATCATCGCCCGCTCCGGTTATATCGATATTGCCTCCAAACACGGCGATGCGGTCCTGGGTGAGAATGCCAGCCTCGATGTCGGCGCCTACCGGGTGGCTTTCCCGGATCAGGTGCGCAGCGCGCCGGCCGGTACGATTGCCGTGCGCGCCGCTGGTGATCTCAGCGTTGCCGATCCCACCGCCTTTATTTTCGGCAGCGCCGAGCAAAGCGGCACAGAGGGTCAGTTGGCACTGCTGTCCGGAGGACAGCTGAGCCTTGCCGGCGGCGGCTACGACGGTTCGATCGGGCAGTGGTCTGCCGGTGGTGTGGATCTGACCCTGCAGGCCGGCAGCATCGCCGCGGGCATGGACAATGTCGCTCTGCTGAACGGCAACGGTTTCGATGGCGATATCGATATTCTGCTGACCGGGGCCGGCGAGGATTTGCTGCTCGGCAGCGATGACAGCCTCAGCGGTGCCAATATACGCCTGGCCACGCTGTCCGGTGAATTGACCATTGCCGGTGACCTCGAAGCGACCGGCGCCACCGAGAAGGTGGTGCTGTACGGCGGTGCCGGTGTCAACGTTGCGGATTCGGCTACGGTGCGCGTCGCCGCCAGCGAGGCGGCGCTTTCCGTACCTTCCATACCTTCCATACTTTCCATTCAATCGCCCGAGGCCGATGTGCAGGTGGCCGCGGGAGCCGGTCTGACCCTGGCCGGCGGGTTGGAAATCGTCAAATCGGCCGCCGATACCCTGACCCGTGTGGTGGTGGATATGGCCGATACCGTGGGCGGTACAATTTCCCTGCTGTTGAGTGATTCGGTGGCGCGTGCCGCCATTGACCAGCAGGATCTGGATGCGCTCGCCGGCGATTTGATCAACCTCGCCGATGCCACTGATGCCTCGGTTTTTATCAGCGCCGGGCAGCCGCTTGCCGTCAGGCCGCTGCTGGATATTTACGCCACTGACAGCCTGTCGGTATCCGCTCTCGACCTGACCGGGCTGCGCACCGCCGCCGGCGAAGCCGGAGTACTGCAACTGCGCGCGGCGGGGGATATCTCGATAAACGGCGGCATCAATGCCGCCACCGACACCCTGGTCGGGCCGGTAAGCACCCAGATACTGCTGCAGGACGATTCCTGGGGCATCAACCTGATCGCCGGCTCGGACCCGGCATCGGCTTACGCCTACAGCGACTTTCGCGCTGGCAGCGGCAGCATTACCCTCGGCGGCAATGCCTTTGTGCAGACCGGCACCGGCGACATACAGGTTTTTGCCGCCGGCGATTTCACGCTGCTCGGCGACAGCTATATTGCGGCGCTGGGCAAGACCGATTATCTGCAAGACGACTTTTTCTTTCCTGGCCGGCTGTTGCCCGCCTGGGGCGACCGCATTTACTCCGATTTGTATCCGGTGCTGCCCGACTTTTCCGGCTTCAGCCGCGAGTCCGGCGATATTCGCATGGACATCGGCGGCAATATTAGGGGGGAGGGCTCGTCGCAGACACCGGCCACCTTTATTCAGCGCCTGTCGGTCGATGACTTTGTCGTCAACAATGTCGATTACAGCGGTATTCGCACCTGGACCCTGGCGGTCGATCAGATAAAGGGCGGTATCCATGCGGTCGGCGGCGGTAGTATCGAGGTCGCGGCCCGCGGCAATATCGACAATGTCGGCTTTTCCACACCCGGGCTGGGCCTGGGCTATACAGCGGACCGCCAGTTCGAGCTGTTGTCCGGCGGCTCACTGACAGTGAACAGCCGGGCCAATATCTATCACAGCAGTTTTGCCAATGACGGCGCAGCCATCAATGTCAGAGCCTTCGGTGCAATAGGTGCCAACGACAGCCTGGCGGGCTCGTCTCTGCTGTTGGGCTCCGACACGGAGATGACCCTGCTGGCCGGTGCGGACCTCGACGTCGATGCCATCGTCAATACTTTCAGCCTGCCGGCATCCCGTTCGCAGCGGGCAATCGTCGGCCTGCCCGGCGGCTTTGAATCGCAGGCATCGACTTTTGTCTATGGCTTTGATACCACTGCGGTGAGGCTGACATCGGTTGCCAGTGCTGTCACGCTCAAACCTGGCAGAGATGGCGTGCAGTCGTTTTTGCCCGCTAACGAATTCCGCACGGTCTATCAGGACACGCGCGATTTACGTTTTTCCCTGCTGCCGAGTGTGGTGGAAATCAGTGCATTGAGCGGTGATATCGTCCTGGACGAGAACAACCTGTATTTATATCCCTCTGCGCAATCGAATTTTACCCTGGCTGCCGGCGCTGACATTCTGGCCGGCAGGGACAATGTCACTTTCAGAATGCCGGACCTGACCGCCGATGTGGTGCCGACGATTACCGATGCGTTCCGCCCAGAGGGCGCGATACGCGTGCGCGACAGTTTAGGCAGGCCGACCGATACCAGCAACCCCTTGGCCCGCCTGGATAATCCCGTGGTCGAAGGCGCGCACAGCGAGAGCCTGATCGATCGCAGCGGCAGCGGGCGGGTGGGCATATTCGCCCTGGCCGGTGACATTGGCGACGGCCTGGATCTGGAGTTCGAAATACCGAAGCAGGTCGATGTGTTTGCCGGTGGCGATATCATCAACACCACCTTTGACATACAGCACGGCGCCAGTGGTGATATCAGTCAGGTTGTGGCCACCGGTGATATTCTTTTCCCGGTCTCGATCAGAGACAACGGTCAGGGACTGGAACCGACCGGCGCCAAAGGTATCAAGCTGGCGGGCCCCGGCGATCTGATTGTCAGCGCCGGCGGCGATATCGATCTCGGTACCACCGGCGGTATCGAGAGTATCGGCAATCTGGAAAACCCGGCGCTGCCCAGCGCCGGTGCCAGTGTCCATGTCTATGCCGGTTTTAACCGCCGGGGTGATTACAAGGCGCTGGTGGGCGATGGCGTCGACGGCAACCAGTCCATTGCCTCGCTGGCCGATTTCAATCTCGACAGTGACAGCCTCGAGCAATTGTCCGCCGTCGACTGGTTCGCACAGATGGGCGCCGTCACCGGGGCGGAGTCGGATGCCTACGGTATTATGATCGACAGCGTCAGCCGCGCATCGGGCAGAAGTTACGACAATCTGCAGCAGGCCCTCGCCGACTGGTCGGCGTTTGATGCGACGCTGCAGCTGCGGGTTTCAGTCAGTGCGATGAAGGACGTGGCGCTGGCCGATCCCGGGTTCTTCGTCGACAACGGCGATATTCTGTTTGCCACTCCGGCTCTCGGCGAGGCCGGTTTTGCCTCTGAACAGGAGCGCCGGCAGGCATTTGAAGACTACTGGAACGGCATCGGCAGCCTGATTGCCCTGGAGTACCTGCTGACACCGGATCGCGAAGCGGATCTGGTGGCACAGTTGCCCGCCGGGCAGAGCCTGGAAGCCTTCAGCGCGCAGCCGCTGTCGACCCAGTTGAACACTGCCGTGGCGACATTCGATGCCACCGACAGCACGCGGCAGCTGCTGATTGCCGAGCGTATTACCGTCGAACATACCAAACAGGGTGGCCGCGAGGGCTTGAATGCCGGCAATAGCCTGGTGAATTTCGAACGCGGTTACAC
Source organism: Exilibacterium sp. (assembly GCA_028280195.1). Lineage (GTDB taxonomy): Bacteria > Pseudomonadota > Gammaproteobacteria > Pseudomonadales > Cellvibrionaceae > Exilibacterium. The sequence goes on along the minus strand of JANQMH010000079.1, from coordinate 174,371 downwards.
CGCTCAGCGCATGTTTTTCGGCGCTGATTTCGACGCTGCCATCGCCGGTATGGTGGACAAAACCCAGGCCATCGTTTCCGGTGAGATAAGCAGCCCCGGCGAAGTCACTTTCGGCAGCCGCGATGGCAGGGAACTCGACAGCATCGAAGAGGTATTCGCCGCCTGGCAGGCCGGCACCGGAGAGGATTTCAGTACAGATCCGCAGGCACAGCCCGGCGGCGATATCAGCCTGGTGTTTTCCGTTATCCGCAGCCGCTCCGGCGGTGATGTGAACGTGATGGCGCCGGCCGGTTCGGTGGATGTGGGGCTGGCCGCCGCGCAACTGCAGGCACTGGAGATCGATAAGGCGCCCGACGAGCAGGGTGTGCTGGCGCTGGGCCTGGGCGATGTCAACGGCATTGTCGCCGACGCCTACAACGTCAACGAGTCGCGCTCCTTCAGCCTGGCCGGCGGCGATATGAATCTGTGGTCGAGCTTCGGCGATATCGATGCCGGTCGCGGCGCCAAAACCGCCTTTGTGACACCGCCGGCGGAATTCCAGATCAGCGTCGAGACCGGCGCCATCACCGTGGTGCGGCCGCCGGCAGTGTCCGGCAGCGGTATCCGCACCTCCGGCAGCCGCAGCAGCACCGGTGAAGAACTCAGCAGTGCACAGCGCTTCTACAGCCTGGCCGAGGGACCCGGTGCAACATTTCTGTCTACTGCGTTGGGTATAGTCGACGCCGGCGAGGCGGGTATCGAATCGGCCGGCGACCTGTTTATTGCCGCCGCCGAGGTGCGCGGCGCCGACAATATCAATGTCGGCGGGGTATCGGTGGGTGTGACCACCGATACCACGGTCAGCGCCGCGGTGGCCGGGGTCGGCGACGCCGCCAACGCGGCCACGGAATCGGCCCAGAATGCGGTGGCTGCCGCCGCTTCCGGGGCTGACGCCGATGGCGGCACGGCCTTTATTACCATTGAGCTAATTGACACGGGAACCTGAACATGTGTGTTTTTAAACCGCTGCTGCGGGCCGCACTGGCCTTCGTCTGCCTCGCATCGTGGAGTGGCGCCGCGCTGGCCTGGTGGAACGACGAGTGGCCCTATCGCATGGCGGTGGCGATCGATGCCTCTCCCAACGGCGCCAACCTGACCGAGACCAATAACGATGTCACGGTGCTGCTGAAACTGCACACCGGTAACTTTGAAGACTTTTTCCTGGTCAATGAGGACCTGTCCGATATCCGTTTTATCGGCGGCGATGACAACACGCCGTTAAAGCACCATGTCGAGTCTTTCGATCTGATCAATCAGTTGATTTATATCTGGGTGAAGCTTCCCCAGGTGACCGGCGGCATCAATACGGAACGAATCTGGATGTATTACGGCAATGCCGAGGCGGTCAGCAACCAGGATGCGGCCGGCAGCTACGACGCCGATACGGCGCTGGTCTACCATTTCCGTGCCGGTGAGGCGCTGCCGCAGGACGCCACCGCCTACGGCGCCCACGCCGCCAGCAATGATGCCACGGTAACGGACCAGAGCCTGATCGCCGCCGGTCTGAGTTTGGCCGCCGGCAACCGCCTGACCGTCGCCGATATGCCGTCTTTCAATGTCACCGCGCAAAAGGGGCTGACCGTGTCGATGTGGCTCAAGCCCGCCAGCGGCCAGCAGCGCGTGCGCCTGCTGGAGCGCACCGACGGCAGCAGCTCGCTGGCGCTGGAACTCGACGGCAACAGTATTTCCGCGCGCCTGCAGACCCTGTCGGGAGCGACTTACGAGACGCCGCCGGCCAGCGCCATCAGCGCCGATACCTGGCAGCACCTGGCGCTGGTGGTGTCACCGCAGCGCCTCAGTATTCTCGTCGGCGGCAATGAGGTTACCTTTACCACCATCGAGCTGCAGCCCTTCGTCGGCAGTTGGGTAATTGGTGCCGACCCGCAGGCCGACAACGGTTTTGTCGGTGAGATCGACGAACTGCGCATCGACAGTGTGGCGCGCAACGGCGACTGGATCAAAGCCGCGGTCAGCAGCCAGGGCGTGGCCAGTAAACTGCTGAAACCGCAGCCGGCCGAGCAGCTGGGTTCCGGCAGCGGCGGTGCGAATATTTTTACCGTCTTGCTGACCAGTATGGGCGACAGCGGCTGGACCATCATTATGCTGCTGGCGGTGATGGCGGTACTCAGCTGGTTTGTGATGATCGGCAAGATGCTCTATATCAACAGTGTGCTCAAAGACAATGCCGGTTTTCTCGCCGCCTATACCGGGCTCGGCAATCGCGATCCGGCGCTGCTGGATCACGAGGACACCGAGGAGGACAAAGCCATGGAGAGTTCTCCCATTACCCAGGCCATCTTCGGCAAGCACGATCACTTTCAAAGCTCGCCGGTTTATCGCCTCTATCACCGCGGTATTCAGGAGGTGCAGGGGCGTATCGGCAAGAGTGTCGGCGCCAGCGCCAGCGGCTTGTCCGCGCAGGCGGTCGACGCCATCAAGGCGGCTCTGGATGCACAGATGGTGCGCGAGATTCAGCGTTTGAACGCAAAAATGGTGTTGTTGACCATCGCCATCAGCGGCGGGCCCTTTCTCGGCCTGCTGGGTACGGTACTGGGGGTAATGATTACCTTTGCGGCGATTGCCCTGACCGGCGATGTCAATATCGCCGCTATCGCCCCGGGGGTGGCGGCGGCCCTGCTGACCACCGTGGCGGGTTTGACTGTGGCGATTCCGGCGCTGTTCGGTTACAACTATCTGACCTCCAGAATCAAGGAGTCCATCGCCGATATGCGCGTATTCAGTGACGAATTCATTACCCGCCTGGCGGAGTATCACGGCCGGGAAGGAGGATAAGCCATGGACGTAGAAGACATCTACGACGATATCAACGTCACACCGATGCTGGACCTGTCCTATGTGCTGTTGATCATTTTCATTATTCTCACCACCGCCACCGTGCAGGGCATCAAGGTGGATTTGCCCAAGGCCAGCAATACGCCGAGTTTGAGCGAGCCGAAAACCAAGGCCATATCGATCACCCAGGACGGCTCGGTTTTTCTCGATGCCTATCCCGTATCGCTGGATCAGCTGGAATCGCTGCTGCAGCAGTACAAGGCGGTCGACCCGGAACTGCCGGTAGTGGTCAAGGCCGACGCCACCGTGCAGTACCAGCGGGTGGTGGACGTATTGGATGTTCTGGGGCGGGTTGAAATCAATCAGCTGGGACTGGTAACGCAGAAGCTGGTGAAATAATCGCTATGGCCTCAACCAAGTGGCTAAATCGCCTGCCGGCAATCATCACCGTCGTCGTCATCTGCGGCGCGGTACTGCTGGCGCTGTATCTCAAGCAGCTGTTCTTCAAAGAAGATGTGCAGCAGAAGAAGGTGGTTCAGCAGATTACGGTAATCGCGCCGCCGCCGCCCCCCCCGCCGCCGCCGCCGAAAGAAATCGAGGAGCCGGAGATCGAGGAGGAAGTGATCGAGGAGCAACCCGATGAACCGATGCCGGACGATGCGCCGGACGAGTCGATGGGCGAAGAGCTGGGTATCGACGCCGAGGGCGTGGCGGGCGCCGACGGTTTTGGCCTGGTGGGCAAGAAGGGCGGCAGCGGTATTCTCGGCGGCGGCGGTTACAGTTCGTTTGTCAAAACCGAGGTCAACAAGGCGATTATCAGGGACGCAGAACTCAGGCGGCTGGCCTACCGGGCGGAAATCACCCTGTGGGTGGAGGACGACGGCAGCTTTTCGCGCTTTGAGGTCGAACTGCTGGAGGGCAGCAGTGCGGCGAAGCTGGTACTGGAAAGGCTGCTGGCGGAGCTGGGCGGCCTCAGCAGACCAAAGCCTTTTGAAGAGCAGGATAACTGGTTTACGTTTCGAATCACCTCGGTTATTTAATTTTTGCACGCAAACAAAGCGATCAGATTAAGGAAACACTAGGCGTTATGACATCTAAAAATAATATGGCTGTTGTTGCCGGGTTGACGGCGTTACTGGTTCAACCCCAGGTATTTGCGGATGTTACCGCTACCGATATCCTCAATATCCTGGTAGACGAGGGGATACTGTCACAGGAGAAAGCGCTGGCGCTGGTGGAAAAGGTGCGCGAACGCGAGCAGCGCGCCGCCAGTGAACCGCCGCTGGAAACCGCGGCGCAGGCGGCGAACAGCGTGCGCGTGCCTTATATTCCCAGCCATGTAAAAAATGAAATCAAAACCACTGTGCGCGAAGAAGTCATCGACGAGCTTCAGGGCAATGTGGTGCGTCGGGCCCGCGAGGAGGGCTGGGGTATCGAGGGGGCGCCCGCCTGGGTCAATCGCATTACCCTGTCCGGCGATGTGCGCATGCGCTACGAAGGCCGCTTTTTCCCCAGCGACAACCCGGACAATGTTTTCTTCGATATCAACGACATTAATGACGCCGGCGGTGTCGACGCCGCCGGCCGCGACTCGCTTGTCAATACCGTAGATGACCGCCACCGCCTGCGCACCCGTGCCCGGCTGCGCTTGACAATGGCGCCTGCCGAGGGCGTCGAGGTGGGTGTGCGGCTGTTGACCGGCAACGAGGGCAACCCGGTTTCCGCCAATCAGACCATGGGTAATTTCGGCCGGAAATGGGCGAGCAGCTTCGACCTCGCCTATATCAATTATCGCACCCCGGCCGGCGGACTCGAGTTGAGCGGCGGGCGGTTTAGCAACCCGTGGCTGCATACCAACCTGATCTGGGACAATGACATGACCTTCGAGGGGGTCAATGCCAGTTATTTTCCCCTGCGCTCCGTCGATGATATGTCGCCGCGCTGGGACCCCTATATCAAGCTGGGCGCGTTTCCGCTGCAGGAAATCAATCAGGCGGTGTTGCCCGGCGATGTGTTCGAGCCGCCCAATGACGACAAATGGCTGTATGCCGCGCAACTCGGCAACAGCTTCAGTTTCAGCGAAGACAGCCGCCTGCAGCTGGCACTGACCTATTACTATTTCGATGGTGTGCTGGGGGAAGACAACGCCGTCAACCAGGACGGCCGCGATGCCACGGCATCGCCGTTCTACCAGTTTGGCAATACACTGCAGAATATCGCGCTGGCCGACGACGGCGGCTCGCAGCGCGAACTGTTTGCACTCGCCTCCGAGTTCGAACTGGCAAACCTGACCATGCGCTACGATTATACCGGCTTTGAAAAACACAGAATGAGCGTGATTGCCGACGGCGTGGTCAATCTGGCCTTCGATGGCGACGATATACAGAGCCGCATCGGTGAGGGCTTTGTGGTGCCCGACCGCGATACCGGCTATCAGTTGGGCTTTGAATTCGGCACTAAGTCGATGTCGCGCTGGGGCGACTGGAGGACTACCCTGCAGTACCGCTATCTGGAGGGTGATGCGGTGCTGGATGCCTTTACCGATTCGAACTTTCTCTTGGGCGGCACCAATGCCAAAGGCTATGTGCTGCGCGGTGAGATGTATCTGACCGACCGCGTATCGCTGGCGCTGCGCTGGATCAGCGGCGAGGAAATCGACGCCGCCGATGTGTTTGACGATGACGGCCGTGTGCTGGAAAGCGATGTGGAAGTGGATACCGTGCACGTAGACGTGCAGGCCAAATTTTAACTGTCAGGGGTTGTTATGATGCGATCAAAAACACCTTCACCCTATCTGGCCGGCATCTGCCTGCTGGTATCGATGCTGGTCTGCGCGCCGCTGCTGGCGCAGCAAAGCGACCAGAAGGCACTGGCGCGGGCGCAGTATATGTTGCGCCAGGTCAATGCAGAAAAAGTCAGCCTGCAGCAGCAGCTCCAGGCATTGCAAAAAGAATACCAGGACTACCAGGCCGAGGCCGATGACAAACTGTCGCAGGCGGCCAGGCGCGAGCAAAAACTCAAGGGCACACTGGCGAAGTGGAAGCAAAGTCACGGCAATATACAGGGCTCGCTGCGCGACAGACTGGGCGAGCTGGCGCGGGAAAAGCAGCGCAGCGCGCAACTGGCCAGAAATCTCACCATGCAGACCGAAAACTTCGACGTGTGTCACAGTAATAACGAGGCGCTGACGCAAATCAATAATGAACTTGTAGTACTTTACGATGAAAAGGGCTTTATGAGTCTGGTGAGAAAAGGCGAGCCGCTTACCGGTATCGCCAAAGTAAAAGTCGAAAATCTGGTGCAGGACTACAAGTACCGGATAGAAGACCTGGACTTACAGGCCAGCGCGCATCTGCTGAAGCCGGTTGAGCAGCTCCCCGTACAAGCGGTGCCCGCGTCGCGTGGATCTGAGCCACAACAGCGGGCGGTGTCCGGTGCCGCAGCCCAGGATGCACCCGTGCTGGAAAGTGCTCAGGGCACCGAATAGCATGGCTGCGGGTAGTGTATGAATACCTTGGTAACAGTTTGTGGTTTGTAGGCGGGCACTGGCCGGTGCCGCTTTTTAGTAATCACCGTGCGGCTGCTGCGGCCGCACGGTTTCGCTTGCGGGAACAATAAGATGGCGCGTATTCTTTTTCTGCTTTGTAGTCTGTTTGCCTTCGCCGGCTGCGGCGGCAGCGGTTCCAGTGGTGGCGGCTCCGGCGACGACGGCGGCGGCTCCGAACCGCCACCGCGGCCGGTAGAGCAGTTCAGCCTGGGCGGTACGGCTATTGGTCTCAACGGCACTGTCACTATTGCCAACGGCGATGAACAGCTCAGCCTCAGTGAAAACGGCGCATTCACCTTTGCCAATAAGCTCGACGAGTCATCGCGCTACGATGTCGATATCGTCACCCTGCCCGAGCGCCAGCTGTGCGAGGTGTTGAACTCGAGCAGTATCATCCTGCGCGATCGCGACGATGTGATTGTCGAGTGCGCCTCCATGGTAGAGGTGGAAGTGGCGATAGCGCGCCCCTCTGCCTACGAGCTGCGGGAACTGCGTTTACTGAGCAACTACGCCGCCAAGGGCGGCCCCGGAGAGCCGGCTCTGCAGGGGGACGCCGACAGCCTGCTGACATTCGAAAATACTTATGTGTCACTGCTCGGCGCCGACAGTGAACTGATCTACCTGGCCTTTGTCGACGCCGTAGACGGCGGCAGCTTCGCGTTGAGCAGCGCCACTACCGCACTGGCGCTGGTACTGCTGGAGCCCACGGTCGCGGCGGCGATCCAGGACAGAGGTCTGTCAGCCAGCGATATCGCCGCCGATCTCGCTGCCGCACTCGACGCCGACAACAGCCTCGACGCGCTCAGCCAGCAGATAGCCCTGCTGGCCGAGAACAGGAGTGGGCTGGCGGCGGGCAGCGCACAGCTGACCGCGCCGCTGCAGGCCGCGCTGCAAAAGGCTGTCGACTATCTGGCGACAGTGCCCTATGCGGCCGGCGCTGCGCCGGTGTCGAGGCCGGCTGGCAATGCCGCCGCGAAGGTGGTGGCAGTGGTGTCGCCGACTTCCGTTGCGGAGCAGGCGGGGGTGGCCTTTGCCTTTCAGCGCCAGACACCGCCGGCACTGTCGATTTCGGCCAGCAATCAGCGCAATCGCTATATCAGTCTCAGCTCGGATACATTCGAGGATACGCTGCTGGCGCCGGGCGCCAGTCGGGAATTTGCACTGGCGCAGGGCCTGGCGTCTCAGGCGGTGATCGATATCAGCGTAACCGGGCCGGGGCTGCTGGGGGAGGTAGCGGCTGAGAACCGGGCAGCGTTGTTTGAAGCTGCAGCCGCCAGTGCCTTGTACCAGCACCTGTTCCCCTCCATTACCTCGCTGCTCGGGCTGGCCAATCCGGGTGTATTCAACATCGGCGATTGTCTCAGCGACGACACCGAGCAGGCCCTGCTGGACAGTCTGGTCGGGCTTATTGACGGCGATGGCGAAGTCAGAACCGCGCTCCTGGAAAAACGCTATTTCGACGCCTACCTCGCCCTTAACGCCAGCGCCAGAGGCAGTTTTTTGAATGCGCCGATGGACGAATTGTTCGACTGCGACAAGTTCGGCGCCGGCGTGATTCTCGAGAGCGAGCAGGCGCTGGCGATGGAGAATATCTCGCACATTCTGCAAACACTGAACGCGCTGCTGGACGGCGACAGTGGCCTGACCGGGCTGTTTGCGCACGAGAACATTACCCTGCTGGTCAGCAGCATGGAAAACAGCGTGGTCGATATCGACTGGAGTCTGGGCAATCTGCTGCAGCTGAATATCGCCGTCGATGCCGATGCCGGTCTCGAGGGTGAGCCCTTCAATCTGTCCGGCAGCTGTGTCAATCCGATCGACGATGCCGCCATCGATTGTGAAATCAGCTGGGATTTCGGTGACGGCAACAGCGCCGAAGGGGCCCAGGTGCAGCACAGTTATGCCGTGGCGGGTCAGTATACCGTGGTGGCTACTGCGGTGGATGCTGATGGTGCCACCCACAGCCAAGCGCTAGGCATAACGGTGACGGCGCCAGCCCCGAATATCCGCGTGACTACGGCACAGGGGACGGAGATTGCAGAGGGCTCCCTGGCTCACGCCTTTGGTACTGCCAATATCTTCGACTCGGCCGTTGCGGTGGTGCGGATTGAAAACCACGGCTCTGGCGATCTCAATATCAGTGATATCAGCACCGATGACAGTGTGTTTGTGTTGAATACCGGCAGTCAGATACTGGCGCCCGGCGCCGGGGTGGATGTCGACATCACTTTCGCGCCGGCGCAGTTGGGTGAGCGTTCGGCGCTGGTTACCGTCGCCAGTGATGACCCCGATCAGAGCGCGTTTACCTTTACCGTCGAGGGCGAAGGTGTCAGCGGCGAATGGGTCGTGGTGCAGAACGGGGAAACCACCCGCCTGCCGATAAGGCGCACCTTCGCCAGGGCCAATGTCGCCGCCCGGGAACTGTCCATCCGCCTGTTTACCAATGCGGATACGGGCAATGATTACCCGCAGCTGAACCTTACGCTGAGCGGTTATGACCTGCAGGCGGAAGGTCGCGGTAACGGTGAATACTCGCTCGACGATGTCGGTCCCGCTACCTGCCGGGGGCAGCTGATCGAGGCGCTTGCGGAGATACCCTGGTGTACCAGGACGGGGGGACTGTTTGCCGACACCCCCTATACCGGCACCGTCACTGTCGATTCTGTCGACGGCGACAACGAATTTAAAGTGATTACTTTCAGTTTCAGCGCCGTGCGGCAGAATTGCCTGCCCGCTGCCGGGCCGTGTGAGAGTATTACCGTATCGGGCTCTGCCAGGTTTCCGGATCCCATTTAGGCGCGCAGCGGGCGCCTGCCCGCTGCCGAATTGATGCACGGTAAGCGCATTAATTCGGCAATAAAACTATCACTAAACTTTCATTGGTCTGGGCCGGGCGCAGTGGCTAGAATATAGGGCAGTGACATAGCTTGAGTGCCGATGGCCAAGGATCGTTGTTATGAAAGACATTTTACCTACAAAGGTATTACATGTTCTTGTTCTGTTTTTATTTGTTTCTAACACCGCACTGGCGCTGCCGGTGCTGGATATCGGCGGCTCGCTGAACTACGATGCGGGTTCGGGACAACTGTCGTCCTCCGGAATCGTCAACAACTTCAGCGGAATTACCTCCGTGACGCCGGACATATCCACCGCCGACGATCCCAATATCACCCGCTATGCATTTTCCGCAACGTTTCTCAGCAGCCTCATCAGCGGTCAAAATATTGTCGGGCAGTTCGGCAGTGATCCTGCCAGCGATCCCGATCTGGTGGTATTCGATAATGAAATCGGCACCCTGTTGTCGGGCAATATTGTCGATATGACGCTGAGCGGTGTGCTGGGTTTTGGCTTCGGGTTGCTGGAGGCGACAATCGATGTGGTGGCGGGCAGTATCAGTGAGTTCCTGACGCCGGGTGAGAGCAGTGTGTTCAGCCTCGCCTTTATCATCGACCCGGCCGTCTTCAGCGCCGATACGTTTCAAAACGATATCACCTCCGCCTCCATCAACGGCCAGATACGCCATGCGGCCGCTGTCGATGTGACTGCACCCGGTTCGCTGGCGGTATTGCTGCTGGCACTGGGGCTGGCGCTGGGCCGGCGCGCGGCCGCTGTCAACGAGACTCGCTAATAGATTTATAACACACTCTAATCGGGCATTTAATCGGGCATCTATCAATGAAGACTGTGAAGCATAAAGCTGCATTAACTGTATTGACATGGCTGTTACTCGTCGTAGCCGGCCAATCCCATGCCGCCATCGAGGCGCCTAATCTGCAACTTAAGGATGACGGCAGCGGGGTGTCTCTGTTTGGGGATAACCTTACCATCAGCGGTTTTGCCCCGCTGATTTTCACCGATAACGCCGGCGGTTTCGTCAATCTGGACAATCCCCTGGCGTTTACCCTGACCGCCGATCTCGCTCAGAGCACCGGTGACCTGGTGGTTGGCGCCGGCAGCCTGGTGGCCAGCTTCTCCAATTTCAGTGTTTTCGACAGTGGCTCATCGGTGATACTGAACGCCTCGGGTGTTTTTTCCGCCGGCAGCAGGATGGACGATTATATTCCCATTGTCGGCGACAGCTGGGATCTGGTGTTCACCATTGGCGGCGGGTTCAGTGATCCCAACAGTGTGATAGGCAATATTGACGGCCTGACCTTCATACCCCTGCCGGCCGCCGCCTGGCTGTTTGGCACCGCCCTGATCGGTCTCTGGGGCTACCGCAAAGTGAAAGCCTGAGTCCCCAACTGAGTAAACCTCCGGTTCCGCGGCCGGGCATGAGCGCCCGCTTTTGCCGGCCGCGGCGTCTTCACCCCATACCTGCCGCAGACAGCGGCGTCGCTTGCCGCCGCTGGCGCGGTGCTTGAAATCTGCCGCGCCGGCAGTGCCCCTTACCCGATAAAGTCCCTGTCGTTTCAGTGGTTGTGCAAATCGCCTTGTCAGGCCTGCCGGCGGCAGTCAATTGGCTGTCAGCGGCTTATATATAGTTATAAACCACCTTTGTTTTTATTACCTGCCTGAGCGCTTTTACCCTGGTTTGTCGCCTATATCTTCATGTAAAAAAAGTCATTAAAAATTATTTTTTATGTAACTTAAGGACGCTGAAAAGATGATAACTTGTGCCCGTCTACGTCGTTAAATGTCAATGACAGGCACCTACATAAGGAGGGAATAATGGAGCAAACAAAGCGTAATATTTCCGTGCGATTGTCTAATTCAGACATAAAAAAAATGAAAGAGATATCAGGGCGTTTGCGTGTCAAGGAATCCGAACTGTTTCGCTATGCGATTAAGAACATGCTCACCAAGCTGATGCCGCTCAACGATGAAAAGCTCAGGGGTGCCGACCTGATACCGGCCTGGCTCGAGTGCGGCGAGGAGCTGCTGAATTACTTTCATATCGATACCGAGCAGCTCAACAAGATCTTCAACCAGAATATCAGCGGCGATGAGCAGCGGGTCGATATGGAGGATCTCGACCTGATGGTGCTGTCCAGCCTCAATCAGAAATATGTGGTGAAAAAGCTGGCGGAAATCTGCGGCATGCCGGTCGACCCGGTGGATGTGCAGAAAATTCTGCGCACTTATCTGTATGAGAAGTATGTCCTGGGAAACGCATGCACCTGCGCTGATGTGACGCTGTCAGTGCCGGGTTCATCCAATCCTGCTGTCGTCAACGCTGTCGCACGCTAGACGGCACACAAACTCGAAACGTAAACCAAACCATGCGGAGGGAATAATGAAGAAATTCAGGTTTGCCAATCTTGCCGGGGCGGCGCTGTTGTTGCTGTGCGTTCACAGCGTTCAGGCTGGCACCGTGAATATTGCGGGTTATGGCGATGGCAGTATTGTCCAGAGTGTATTGGGGGTCTGGTCTTTCAGCGGCGAAATCAGCTTCTCCGAGCCGGGCGAATACAATTTCCAGCTGATAGACCTGAGCGTCGGCGTGGCTTTCGACTCGCTGAGCGCACTGATTTCGACGACTGCCGAGGAGGTGGTCTCGGTGTCCTTCGTGGAAGGGGTTGCCACCGGCCCCAGGCGCCTCACCTTCGATGTGGTAGAGGGCGGGGAGTACTGGCTCAGCATACTGGCCATTACCGACGCCTCTGTCAACACCGGTGTATTTGGTCTCGAGGTGACGCCGGTACCGGTGCCCCCGGCTTTTGCCTTTATGCTGACTTCGCTGCTGGGCCTGGCTGCCTATGCCCGCCAGCGCAGGGCCGCCAAGGTCACTGCGGCTATGCCCGCGGCGGCCTAGTCGCCGCTCGATACACAGGCCGCGCGGGCGGCAGTCAAGGATTCAGTAACCGCTCCGCCGCCTGTGACAGTCGCTTGCGCTGCAACACCACCTGCAGGCGATTGCCGCCGACCTGGCGCCACAGTGTCGCGGCGCGGATGCCGGCGAACAGCAGGGCTCTGACCTGGTTGGCGATGCGCGGCTGCTGCAGATAGTTGTAATCCCCCATTACCTGTATGCGAAAACGAAACGTGCTGATGGTGTCGGTGTAGATCCCGGCCAGATTCGCCACCACATTGTCGTGAGTGCTGGAGAAATGCTCCGCCTGTTGTTCCGCCTGTTTGAGGCGGCTGCCGATGATGTCCAGCATATCCTTTTGCCGGCTGAGTTTTTTCTGCAGGTGCAGCACCCCCAGCACGTAACGCAGTGTGTGGCTGTGTTCCTTGGCGCGGTGCTGCTGCAACAGGGTATTGAGCGTTCTGAGCCCGAGTTCCAGATCGGTCAGATCGCCAAACACCGCCGCCACCGAGTCGGGGTTGACCACGAACAGACTTTCGATGCTGGCGCGGTAGGGATCGCTGGGCAGATAACCGGTCTTGGCGATCTGTTCTACCAGTGCGGCGGCCTGGAAGACGCCGGCCAAAGCGATGGTGATGGGCTGCCATTTGTCCGGTATTGCGCCGGGGGCGGGTATTTGCTGCGACAATTGCTACCTCGATCTGCTGCGTTAATCCACGAAATTCAGTCTGTGACGCCTTCGATGACGGCGCCGCCGAGGCAGGCATCGGCGTCGTAAAACACCACCGACTGACCCGGGGTTATGGCGCGTTGCGGGCTGTCGAAACGCACCGTCAGGCAAGTCCCGCCACTGCCGGCGAATACCCGGCAGGCCTGGTCCGGCTGGCGGTAGCGCGTCTTGGCGTAACAGCGGTAGCCCGCCTCGCTGTGGATCGCCGCCGGTGCGGCGTTGATCCAGTGAGCCTGACCCGCAACCAGCGCCGCGGCCAGCAGCAGCGGGTGGTCGCCGCCCTGGGCAACCCGCAGGACATTGCGCTGCAGGTCTTTTGCCACCACATACCAGGCCGCCTCGCCGGCTCCTTTGACGCCGCCGATACCGAGCCCCTGGCGCTGGCCGATAGTGTGGTACATCAGCCCGCTGTGCTGTCCGATGACCTCGCCCTGCGCTGTTTCAATGGCGCCGGGCCGGGCCGGCAGGTACTGTTGAAGAAAGTCTTTAAAACGGCGTTCGCCGATAAAACAGATGCCGGTGCTGTCCTTTTTGTCGTGGGTGATCAGCCCGTGCTGGCCGGCGATGCGCCGCACCTCGGGCTTGGCGAGTTCACCGACCGGAAACAGGCAGCGTGAAAGCTCCGCCGCGCCGACGGCATGGAGGAAATAACTCTGGTCCTTGTTGGCGTCCAGCCCCTTGAGCAGCACGCTGCCGCGGCGCCGCACATAGTGCCCGGTGGCTATCATATCGGCGCCCAGTAGCTGCGCGTATTCGAGAAACACCTTGAATTTGATTTCGCGGTTGCAGAGGATGTCCGGGTTGGGCGTGCGCCCGGCGCGGTATTCGGCCAGAAAATGCGCGAACACATTGTCCCAGTATTCGGCGGCAAAGTTGGCGGTGTGCAGGGTGATGCCGAGCCGCCGGCAAACCTGTTGCGCGTCGGCGAGGTCGGCTTTGGCGGTGCAGTACTCGGTGCCGTCATCCTCGTCCCAGTTTTTCATAAACAGGCCTTCCACCCGGTAGCCCTGCCGCTGTAGTAACAGGGCGGAAACGGAGGAGTCGACGCCGCCGGACATGCCTACCATGACGCGGGTGTCTGCCGGCGGCACCGGGGCCGGGTGATTGTCGCTGCAGCTGTTCATCTCTGGGTACACTGTTGGTCCGCGCCGGCGGCCGGGTGACGGGCCGAGCGGGCGCTCATTCTACCTGTGGTCATAGACCAGGTCCAAGGGGAAGTTGCGCCCGGCGCGATGTTCCTCAATCGCCTGCAGCACAATCGGGCTGCGAAGCTGCCGGCGGCGCTGCAGAATCTGCTCGTAGTCCAGCCACACGGCCGCCGCTATGCCCCGGTCCAGCTGCCGCTGCGGGTGGTGCTGCAGCGGCGTGGCGAGAAAGGTATTGCGCAGGTAGGTCACGCCGTTGTACGGGGATTTATACAGGCAGACGCCGAGAAAACCCGTCAGTTGTACATCCCACGCGGTCTCTTCCAGCGTCTCCCGCAGCGCCGCCTCGGCCAGGCTTTCATCCGGGTCCAGATGGCCGGCCGGCTGATTATAGACCAGCCTGCCGTCCGATGATTCGTGCACCAGTAAATAGCGCCCGTCGTTTTCCACCACGGTGGCGACGGTTACATGGGGATACCATGTCATTGACAATCTCCTCAATTACTATGTCCTCAGCCAGGCCCTTAACCAGGCCCTCAACCAGTCCCTCAACCAGCCCCTCAACTACAGTCCCGTCAATCTCGCGGATGTTGCAGCGTTTGCCGGCTGCGGGACTTTAAACGCCGGCGGCGCGAATGGGAACGGCCGGGGCGGGGCGGCGATGGCAGGTGCACGGTCAGCAGGCGCGAGTCCCCGGGCTGCAGCCGCCCCAGTTGCCAGTTGCCCACGGCCGCCCGGATCAGCCGCAGCGCCGGCAGCCCCACCGCCGCGGTCATGCGCCGCACCTGGCGGTTGCGGCCTTCGCTGAGGGTGATCTGCAGCCAGGATGTCGGCAGGTTGCGGCGCCTGCGAATCGGCGGCTGTCTGTCCCAGACCTGCGGCGGCGCTATGACATTTACCTTGGCCGGGCGTGTGGGGCCGTCTTTCAAGCCGATACCGCGGCGCAGCTGATGCAGCGCTGCATCGCCGGCCAGGCCCTCGACCTGTACCCAGTAAACTTTGGGCAGCTTGTGCAGCGGATGGCTGATCTGGTGCTGTAGTTTTCCGTCATCGGTCAGCAGCAGCAGGCCTTCCGAATCCCGATCCAGTCTGCCTGCCGGGTACACCTGCGGCAGCGCTATATAATCGCCAAGCGTGGGGCGCTCACCGGCGTCGCGGAACTGGCTGAGGACGCCGAAAGGCTTGTTGAACAGGATCAGTCTGGACATAAAATATCCTTGTCTATGGCTTATTCTTGTAAACAAATTACAAAAAAAAGCCGGGAGCTGTTATACTCCTCGGGATCTGCCAAAGCGCAGTGCCCCAACTTCTTGTCATTCACATATCTATCGGCTGCCGCCGATCCGGCTCGGGATACCAGGGCCAGGCGATATACCGGAGTCAGTTATAAGCGGTTGGGCATTGGTAAACCTGGCCTACCGCAGCAGATCTGCGTGGCAATTTCACAACCCGCGAGCTACGACACTACGGAGTAAATGATGGGGTATCAGCATATCCAAGTCCCGGCCGAAGGTGACAAAATCACCGTTAACTCGGACCACTCTCTCAACGTTCCCAAACATCCGATTATCCCTTTCATCGAGGGTGATGGTATTGGGGTGGATATTACACCGGTGATGAAAAAAGTCACCGATGCAGCTGTTGCAAAAGCCTATGGCGGGGAAAAATCCATCGCCTGGATGGAAGTTTACTGCGGCGAGAAAGCGGCGGAAAAATACGATGGCGACTGGTTTCCGGCGGAGACGCTCGAGGCCATCCAGGAGTACGTGGTCGGTATCAAAGGCCCGCTGACCACCCCGGTGGGTGGCGGCTTCCGCTCGCTCAATGTGGCCCTGCGCCAGGAAATGGACCTGTATGTGTGCCAGCGCCCGGTGCGCTGGTTTAGCGGCGTGCCGTCGCCGGTCAAAGAGCCCAATCTGGTCAATATGGTGATATTCCGCGAGAACTCCGAGGACATTTATGCCGGTATCGAGTGGAAGGCGGGCACTGAGGAGGCTGAGAAAGTCGTCAGGTTCCTGACCGATGAAATGGGGGTAACCAAGATTCGCTTCCCGCAAAACGTCGGCATCGGGGTCAAGCCGGTATCGGCCGAGGGCACCAAGCGTCTGGTGCGCAAAGCCATTCAGTACGCGGTGGACCAGGACCTGCCGTCGGTTACGCTGGTGCACAAAGGCAATATCATGAAGTTTACCGAAGGCGCCTTTGCCGACTGGGGTTACGAACTGGCTCGTGACGAATTCGGCGCCGAGCCGCTCGACGGCGGGCCCTGGCACAGTCTCAAGAACCCGAAAACCGGCACTGAGATTGTGATCAAGGATGTCATCGCCGATGCCATGCTGCAGCAGATTCTGCTGCGCCCGGCCGAGTACAGCGTGATCGCCACCCTCAACCTCAACGGCGACTACCTGTCCGACGCGCTCGCCGCTCAGGTGGGCGGAATCGGTATCGCCCCCGGCGCCAATACCTCCGATGCCGTGGCCCTGTTTGAGGCGACCCACGGTACGGCGCCCAAGTATGCCGGCCAGGACAAGGTCAATCCCGGCTCACTGATTCTGTCGGCGGAAATGATGCTGCGCCACCTGGGCTGGAATGAAGCGGCCGACCTGGTGGTCAAGGGTACCGAAGGCGCTATCGGGGCCAAGACAGTCACCTATGACTTTGAACGCCTGATGGACGATGCCCAACTGGTGTCCTGTTCCGCCTTTGGTGATGAAATCATCAAGCATATGTGAAGGGGCTCCATAAGCGCAGCCCGCATGGCAAACACAAGGGGCTCCTGTCAGGCTTGCAGGAGCTTTTTATTGGGCAGGCGAACATGATAAGGCCTGCCGGGGGGGAATGATCGGTCGGATCTGGCCGCTAGGGAACAGCTTCCAGCTTGGCTTCACCTTCTTCTTCCACTGATGCCGGCCGTGCTTTGGCGGCACCCGGTACCTGAATATTGGTAGCGTGCTTGCCTTTGTCGCCCTGGATGACATCAAAAGTGACTTCCTGGCCCGCCTTCAAGGTCTTATAGCCGTCCATCTGGATGGAAGAGTAGTGAACAAACAGGTCTTCTCCGCCCTCATCGGGTAGAATAAATCCGTAACCCTTGGCATTATTGAACCACTTGACAGTACCTGTTGGCATGGCTTGGATCCTTCTTTTAGCGCTTGAGGTGCAAGTGCTTTCCAAACTGATACGGCTTGTCGCACTATTAGCTGTTATTCTGTTAGCTGTTATTCTGTCGCTTTATATACGGGGCTTGGTATTGTTATAGCCTTATAGGGTGTAGCGTTACCACTGCGCAGCTTTTATTGTGTATCTTGTATTATGTATCCTGAGCCCATACTCCTGATTAGGCTCTGCCCTTGTAACCAACAATGAGTAGAATGTCAAGTTTTTGCCGATAATATGCAGCCGCGGGTATGATATAGGTGCGAGTGACGGCTTTTTGATAGGCGCAATCACCGCTGCGGCCGATTCCCCCGGGCTATATGGGCAAGGCGGTTAAAATGGCTCTGGAATATAGGCCGGAGCTGAGGTAAACACACATTAATTTGTACCGATCTTCTATGGGTAATCTGGATTATCTTCAACTAAAATTAAGTAAAGACGGCGATCAGGTAGTGCCCTATGATGACGGGGATGTCGCCGTTGAAGAGGCACAGCCGAAATTAAAACGGCCGCCGCTGTACAAAGTCGTCATGCTAAACGATGATTATACGCCGATGGACTTCGTGGTGGAGGTCCTGGAAGCATTTTTCGGTATGACCCGGGAGAAAGCGACGCGGATCATGTTGACGGTGCATACTGAAGGCAAAGCAGTATGCGGGGTGTTCACGCGGGATATCGCGGAAACTAAAGCGGCTCAAGTTAATCAATATGCTAGAGAGAACCAGCATCCCCTATTGTGTGAAATCGAGGTATCAGGTGGGGATGATGACTAGATTATATACAGGCGGGCTTTTAAATACGTTTTGCTTTAGAGGTTATAGCCAATGCTGAGCAAGGATTTGGAAGTTACCTTGAACCTGGCCTTCAAAGGCGCTCGATCCAAGCGGCATGAGTTTATGACCGTCGAGCACCTGCTGCTGGCGCTGATTGACAACGAGTCCGCGGCCAATGTGCTGCGCGCTTGTGGCGCCGATCTCAATGGCCTGCGCAAGGATCTTATCGAGTTTGTCGACTCTACCACGCCCCTGATACCCGAAAACGATACCGAGCGCGAGACACAGCCCACTCTGGGCTTCCAGCGTGTGCTGCAGCGGGCTGTCTTTCATGTGCAGTCGTCGGGCAAGAAGGAGGTGACCGGTGCCAATGTGCTGGTGGCAATTTTCAGCGAGCAGGAAAGCCAGGCGGTTTACTACCTGAAGCAGCAGAGTATCGCGCGTATCGATGTGGTCAACTTCATTACCCACGGCATTTCCAAGGTTGCCGGCCACTCCGATTCCTCCGGTCACGGCGTTGACCCGGGCCACGAACACCACGAAGAGGACGGTATCGGCACCGACAGCAGCCCCAGCCAGAGTCCGCTCGAGTCCTTCGCCACCAACCTCAACGAAGAGGCGGCCATGGGGCGTATCGACCCCCTGGTGGGACGCGCCGACGAAGTGGAGCGTGTCAGTCAGATTTTATCGCGGCGGCGCAAGAACAATCCGCTGCTGGTGGGTGAGTCCGGTGTTGGTAAAACGGCCATCGCCGAGGGGCTCGCCAAGCGCATAGTAGACGGTGAAGTCCCGGAAATCCTATTAAAAAGTGTGGTCTATTCGCTCGATCTGGGTTCGCTGCTGGCCGGTACCAAGTATCGCGGTGATTTTGAAAAGCGCTTTAAGGGCCTGCTTGCCGATCTGAGAAAGCATGAAGACGCGGTGCTGTTTATCGATGAAATCCACACCATCATCGGCGCCGGTGCGGCTTCCGGTGGGGTGATGGACGCCTCCAACCTGCTCAAGCCGCTGCTGACCTCCGGGCAACTGCGCTGTATCGGTTCCACCACCTTTCAGGAATACCGCGGTATCTTTGAAAAAGATCGGGCACTGTCGCGTCGTTTTCAAAAAGTGGATGTCAATGAACCGACTGTCGACGAGACTTACCTGATTCTCAAAGGCCTGAAGAGCCGCTTTGAGGAACACCACAATTTGCGCTATACCGATACGGCGCTGCGCGCGGCGGCAAAACTTTCGGATCGCTATATCACCGATCGCTATCTGCCCGATAAAGCCATCGATGTGATCGATGAGGCGGGGGCCTTTCAGCAATTACAATCCGACAGCAAGCGCAAAAAAGTCATCGGTGTTACCGATGTTGAAAATATCGTTGCCAAGATCGCGCGAATTCCGCCAAAGAGTGTATCGTCCTCCGATAAAGAACAGCTGCGCAAGCTGGACGATACCCTGAAGATGACCGTCTTTGGTCAGGACGACGCGATCGAGGTATTGTCCACGGCCATCAAACTGTCGCGCGCGGGCCTGAGTATCGCCGAGAAACCGATTGGTTCGTTTCTGTTTGCCGGCCCCACCGGGGTTGGTAAAACAGAACTGTGCCGGCAACTGGCAAAAGCCATGGGCGTGGAGCTGATTCGCTTCGATATGTCGGAGTATATGGAGCGCCATACCGTATCGCGTTTAATCGGCGCACCGCCGGGTTATGTCGGCTTTGATCAGGGCGGACTGCTGACCGACTCGGTGACCAAGCAGCCCCACAGTGTGGTACTGCTCGACGAAATCGAGAAGGCCCACCCCGAGGTTTTCAACCTGCTGTTGCAGGTGATGGATCACGGTACGCTGACCGACAACAACGGTCGCAAAGCCGACTTTCGCAATGTCATTATCATTATGACCACCAACGCCGGCGCGGAGTTGATGAGCCGTCGCTCGATCGGCTTTACCGAGCAGGACCACTCCACCGACGGTATGGAAGCGATCAAGAAAATGTTTACCCCGGAATTCCGCAACCGGCTCGATGCCATTATTCAGTTCGGCGCGCTGAGCCTGGAGGTGATCAAAACGGTTGTCGATAAATTCCTGGTGGAACTGCAGGCGCAGCTGGATGAAAAGAACGTAATTCTGGATGTCAATGATGCCGCCCGCAGCTGGCTTGCCGAGCACGGCTACGATGAAAAAATGGGCGCGCGGCCAATGGCGCGGTTGATTCAGGACAAGGTTAAGAAACCCCTGGCCGAGGAGGTGCTGTTCGGTACCTTATCCGCCAATGGTGGAACGGTTCATGTCTTTGTTGAAAACGGTGAACTCGACCTGAAAATAGAGACGAGTTAGGGCTGCCGTCAACGCGCCCGGTAGGTGATGCGACCCTTGCTCAGATCGTAGGGGGTGAGTTCGACCTTGACCTTGTCGCCGGTCAGAATGCGGATGTAGTTCTTGCGCATTTTGCCGGATATATGTGCGGTTACCACATGCCCATTTTCCAGTTTTACCCGGAAGGTGGTATTGGGGAGGGTGTCGATAACCTCGCCCTCCATCTCAATATGGTCTTCTTTTGCCATTCGGCGTTTTCCTCGAGCTTAGCCATTATTAGCCACTACACGGACAGCAGCCGATCGCCGGCCACGCTAACATTACTGCAGTTTATTACCCATTCATTACCTGTACTGCGGTGGTTGCGCACCGCCGACAGCGCCGGAAAAAAGGTGTGATTTCGAGCAGGCGTGAATTGTGCCTGAATTAGGCAGTATAGCCAAGCCACTTTGGCCGCAAAACAGAAAAAAGTCACCACTTGCCGCCGCCGAAGCTGTACCCTTTGTAAACAGACCGTCACTGCGGCAGCGGCAGACATCCCCAGGTTGCAGGTGCTTCGGGCCCCGCCTGCGCGGTATTGGCAGGCGCCGCTTGCCGGCTATGGCTGCAGCGATGTCCAGCGGTTGTCGACCAGCATTTCCAGTGGCCGGAACTGGGATTTATAGCGCATTTTACGGCACTGCTTGATCCAGTAGCCCAGATAGACGGCGTGCAGGTCCAGCTGCCGCGCCTGCTCGATCTGATACAGAATGGCGAAGGTGCCCAGGCTGCGGTGTTCGTCGGCGGGATCGAAATAGGTATAGACCGCCGAGATGCCGTTATCCATGATATCGCACACGGTAACGCCCAGCAGCCGCTGCTGTTGGCGAAACTCGATAAACTGGGTGGTGTTCCATTCACTGGTTAAAAAGGCGTCAAACTGCAGCCTGGTCGGCGGGTACATATCGCCGTCGCTGTGGCGCTCGGTGATATAGCGTTCGTAGAGCGCGTAGTGCTCGTCGCCGTTCAGATTGTCGGCGATCAGCACCTGCAGATCGCTGTTGCGGCGCCAGCAGCGGCGCTGCTGGCGATTGGGGCTGAAGCGCCGCGCCGGGATGCGCGCCGGAATACAGGCTTTGCAGCGCTCGCAGTGGGGGCGGTAAAGGTGGCTGCCGCTGCGGCGAAAGCCGATCTCCGACAAGCGGCTGTAGAGGTGCACGTTCATAGGGGCGGCGGGATCGACAAATACCGTAGTGGCGTCCTGGTCAACCAGATAGCTGCAACTGTGGGGGTGGGTGGCGAACAGGCGAATATTCGACAGATCAGTCATGGTGATAGTGCCAGGTTAGTTGCCAGCGGTGGTGGTGCCGCGATCCACCGGTGCCCGCAGAGATTTGGCCGCCCGGGCCGCTGTCAGTCAGGCTGCCGCCGATAGCGGGCTCACTGTCAATATAGTCTACCAGCATTTGGGCGAACTGTTGCCGGGGAATTTGTTCGGCACCGAGACTGAATAAATGGTCGCTGGCGACCTGGCAGTCGACCATCTCGAAGCCCCAGGCGGCCAGCTGTCCCAGCAGGTGGACGAAGGCGACTTTAGAGGCGTCTCTGACCAGACTGAACATCGATTCACCGAAAAACAGCCGGCCTATGGCGATGCCGTAAAGGCCTCCCGCCAACTCGTCCCCGGCCCAGGCCTCGATCGAGTGGGCGCGACCCAACTGGTGCAAATGGCAGTAGGCGCTGTGCATCTCCCGGGTGATCCAGGTGCCCGCCGGGCGCTGCAGGCTGCTTCCGCCCCTGGTGGCACAGGCGCTGATGACGCGCTCAAACGCCCGGTCGGCACTGATCTCGAAGTGTTGCCGGCGCAGGGTTTTGCGCAGGCTGCGGGAGATATGCAGTTTGTGCGGAAAAATCACCGTGCGCGGATCGGGGCTCCACCAGAGGATGGGCTGGCCCTGTTCATACCAGGGAAAGATACCGCTGCGGTAAGCCAGCAGCAGCCGTGCCGCCGACAAATCGCCGCCGGCGGCCAGCAGGCCGTTGGGGGAGGTCAGGGCCTGCTCCAGCGGCGGAAATTCCAGTCTGTCCCGATCGAGCCAAGGAATCATTTTTCAGTTACTAGTCACTAGTTACTAGTCTCTAGTGACTAGTAACTGGCTCAGTCATCGAGGTATTTTTCTGCGTCCAGGGCGGCCATGCATCCGGCGCCGGCCGAAGTCACCGCCTGGCGGTAAACATGGTCGGCGACATCGCCGGCGGCGAACACGCCGGGCACACTGGTGGCCGTGGCATTGGCCTCGAGGCCGCTGTTGATAATGATATAGCCGTCTTTCATCTCCAGCTGGCCGGCAAACAGGTCGGTATTGGGTTTGTGGCCAATGGCGATAAACACGCCCTTGAGGTCCAGTTCCCGGGCGCCCTGGCCCTGGGTGCCCTCGATACGCATGCCGGTAACGCCGGCATCGTCGCCGAGTACCTCGCCCAGTGTATGATTCCAGAGAATGCGCACGTTGCCGCTGTGCTCGCGCTCAAACAGCTTGTCCTGCAGCATTTTTTCCGCCCGCAGCGCGTCGCGCCGGTGCACCAGGGTCACTTCGCTGGCGATATTCGACAGATACAGGGCTTCTTCCACGGCCGTGTTGCCACCGCCGATCACAGCCACTTTTTGCTCGCGGTAGAAAAAGCCGTCACAGGTGGCACAGGCACTGACACCGCGCCCCATATAAGCCTGCTCGGACGGCAGTCCCAGATACTGGGCCGAGGCGCCGGTAGCGATGATCAGCGCATCGCAGGTATAGCTGTTGCTGCCCGTGAGGGTAAACGGGCGGCTGCTGAGATCCGCTTTCTCGATATGGTCGAAGATGACCTGAGTGTCAAAGCGCTCGGCGTGCTGTTGCATCTGCAGCATCAGGTCCGGGCCCTGCAGTTCGGCAATGCCGCCGGGCCAGTTTTCCACATCGGTGGTGGTGGTCAACTGGCCGCCCTGCTGCATACCGGTGATCACTACCGGCTTGAGGTTGGCGCGGGCGGCGTAAATGGCGGCAGTATAACCGGCCGGACCGGAGCCCAGAATGATCAGGCGATGGTGTTGTGACTCACTCATACATAAATCCCACGATTGTATTAGCGGCGCCTATCATAAGTGAATCAGCACAAGCCGCAAAATAGTATCCTTATATCTGCCCCATTGCATAAGCCTATGGGCAACCGCTACTCTCTGGCAACTAGCAACTAGCAACTAGCAACTAGCAACTAGCAACTAGTGACTGGTTAGCAACTCTCAAATGACTATCAGCTCTAAAAACAGGCGATAAGCGGCTGAATAATCTAGAAAAATCAATATCAGTCATTACAATAGGGCTATTCTGATCCAGATTGCCTACGGGCGGGCATCTGGGGTAGCGGGGAAAGCGCCCAAGGATAACGACTTGAAGACCACCAATACCTCCGATACCCGCCCGCCGGCGGCTGCGGGGTTTACCCTGCGCATTCTGAAGGAGGGTGCCCTGATCGGCCTGGTCGCCGTGTGCCTCTATCTGATCCTGGCGCTGGTGACCTACAGCCCTGAAGACCCCGGCTGGTCCAGCACCGGCAGCGGCGATGGCGTGCGCAACGCCGGCGGACCCACCGGTGCCTGGGTGGCCGATGTATTCTTTTCCCTGTTCGGCTATCTGGCGTTTCTGTTTCCGCTCATGCTGGCCTATCGGGCCTGGCTGGTTTTCCGCGACCGCTCACGGCATATCGGTCTGGACTGGGTGCTGCTGGGGCTGCGGGTTGTCGGCCTGGTCCTGGTGATGGTGGCCGGTACCGGCCTGGCTTCCATTTACTACGGCAGCGAGAGCACCAATCTGCCGTTTTCCAACGGCGGTGTGCTGGGGGCTTCGGTGTCCCAGGCGGTGGAGGGCGCGTTCAGTTATACCGGCGGTACCTTGCTGCTGCTGGCGACATTTCTGTTCGGCCTGACTATTTTTACCGATCTGTCCTGGCTCGGGCTGATGGATGCCATCGGGCGCCTGACACTGAACGGCATCGGCGCCGTGCGCGCGGCCATTCAGCGGCGCAGAAAAGCCTGGCTCGAACACCGCCAGGCCCGCCGCGCCCAGCGACAGCGCCGCCTGGCGGTGGAGAAACAGGTCAAGGCCGATGCCGTGCGCATACCGCCGAAAATCGAGCCGCCGCCGGCAAAACCGCAGCCGAGCCCGCGGCTGCAGAAGGAAAAACAGGTCTCGCTGTTCAACACCCCGGTTACCGGCGAGCTGCCGCAGCTGAGCCTGCTGGACCCGGCCGACAAGCAGACTGACAAGGGCTACTCGAAGGAATCGCTGGAGGCCATGTCGCGCCTGCTGGAGTTGAAACTGAAGGACTTCGGCATTGTCGCTGAAGTGGTTTCGGTGCTGCCGGGCCCGGTAGTCACACGCTTTGAAATACAGCCGGCTGCGGGCGTCAAGGTCAGCCGCATCACCAATCTGGCCAAGGATCTGGCCCGCTCGCTGGCGGTAATCAGCGTGCGGGTGGTGGAAGTGATTCCGGGAAAATCCGTGGTCGGTATCGAGATCCCCAACGAACACCGGGAGATCGTCCGCCTCAGCGAAGTGCTGACCTCGACGGTCTACGAGCATTCCAAATCGCCGCTGACGCTGGCGCTGGGCCACGATATTTCCGGCGAGCCGGTTATCGCCGACCTGGCGCGGATGCCGCATCTGCTGGTGGCCGGCACCACCGGTTCGGGCAAGTCGGTGGGGGTCAACGTGATGCTGTTGAGCCTGCTGTACAAGTCGACGCCGAAAGAGGTGCGCTTGATCCTGGTCGACCCGAAAATGCTGGAGCTGTCCATCTACGAGGGCATTCCCCACCTGCTGACCCCGGTCATCACCGATATGAAGGACGCCGCCAACGGCCTGCGCTGGAGCGTCGGCGAGATGGAGCGCCGCTACAAGCTGATGGCGGCGCTGGGGGTGCGCAACCTGGCCGGCTTCAACCGCAAGGTTGAGGATGCGATCAAGGCCGGCAAGCCGATTGCCGATCCGCTGTGGGTGGCGGAGGAAAACTTTGTCGCCGGCGAGGCGGCGGCGCCGGCGCCGGATCTGGAACCGCTGCCGGCCATCGTCGTGGTGATCGACGAATTCGCCGATATGATGATGATCGTCGGCAAAAAAGTGGAGCAGCTGATTGCGCGTATCGCGCAAAAGGCCAGGGCCGCCGGTATCCACCTGATTCTCGCTACCCAGCGCCCCTCGGTGGATGTGATCACCGGTCTGATAAAAGCCAACGTGCCGACGCGCATGGCCTTCCAGGTATCGTCAAAAGTCGACTCCCGCACCATTCTCGACCAGGGCGGCGCCGAGCAGCTGCTCGGGCACGGCGATATGCTCTATCTGCCGCCCGGCACCAGCGTGCCGCTGCGGGTGCACGGCGCCTTTGTCGACGACCACGAGGTGCACAAGGTGGTGGCCGACTGGCAGCGCCGCGGCGAACCCAATTATCTCGAAGGTGTCATCGATGAGAGCACCAACAGCATTCCCGTCCCCGGCCTGACCACCGACGGCGATGAGCAGGGCGGTGGCGACAGCGAAGCCGATGCGCTTTATGATGAGGCGCTTGCCTTCGTCACCGAATCGCGCAAGGCCTCGATTTCCTCGGTGCAGCGCAAACTGCGCATCGGTTACAATCGCGCCGCGCGCCTGATCGAAGCCATGGAGGCGGCCGGGGTGGTCAGCGAAATGGGCAGCAACGGCAACCGCGAAGTGCTGGCCCCCCCGCCGCCAAAAAACTAACCGATCAACTACCAGTCTCCAGCCTCTAGAGACTGGTGACTAGAGACTAGAGACTACTTCATGTACAGATTGATATTGGTGGTGTTGAGTATTGCTTGCGGTTTTGCCCAGGCCGGCGGCAGTGCGCCGGCCGTCGAGCAGCTGAGCCAGTTGCTGGCGCCCATGCAGACGCTGTCGGGCAGCTTTCAACAGCGTATGATCGATCGCCAGGGTGAGCTGCTGGAGCAGAGCAAGGGTGTGTTCGCGCTGAAAAAGCCGGGCCTGTTTCGCTGGCATACCCGCGCGCCCTACGAGCAGCTGCTGGTGGGTAGCGGGCAGAAACTGTGGCTCTATGACCCCGATCTGGAGCAGGTGACGGTGCGGCCGGTCGACCCGCGCACGCAGCAGACGCCGGCGCTGTTGCTCAGTGGCGAGGTGGAACAGATCCGCGCGCAGTACGATGTCGTGCTGTCCGAGGCGGCAGCGGGTCAGACCGCCTTTGCACTGCAACCCAGGGGGGAGGACAATCTGTTTGAAAAGCTGGTGCTGGCGTTTTCCGCCGGCAGCCTCACTGCCATGACGCTGTCGGACAGCCTGGGACAGACCACCACCATACAACTGAGCGACCTGGTGGTTAACCGCGACCTCGACGACGGCCAGTTCCTGTTTACGCCGCCGCCGGGCACCGATGTGCTGGTCGATGAGTAAGGACCTGTTCAGCCGGCCGCCGCCCCAGCCCCTGGCGGCGAAAATGCGGCCGCTGCAACTCGACGACTATATCGGCCAGGCGCACCTGATGGGGCCGGGCAAGCCGCTGCGCGAGGCCATCGAACGCGATCAGCTGCACTCCATGGTGCTGTGGGGGCCGCCGGGGGTGGGCAAAACCTCACTGGCAAAAATGCTGGCGCAATTGACTGATGCCCGCTTCGAAACGCTGTCGGCAGTGCTGGCCGGTGTCAAGGATATCCGCGCCGCGGTAGCGGTGGCCGAGCAGGAGCGGGCGGCGCGCGGGCGCGAGACGATTTTGTTTGTCGACGAAGTCCACCGCTTCAACAAGGCCCAGCAGGACGCCTTCCTGCCTTATGTGGAGGACGGCACGGTGATCTTTATCGGCGCCACCACCGAAAACCCGTCGTTTGAACTCAACAATGCGCTGTTGTCGCGCTGCCGGGTCTACGTGCTGCGCTCGCTGGATACGGCGCAGACGGTGGCGGTATTGAAGCGGGCGCTGCACAGTGAGCGCGGCCTCGGGCAGCGCGATGTCGTTATCGACGAGGCCGAACTGCAACTGCTGGCGCGGGCGGCCGACGGCGATGCGCGGCGGGCGCTGAATTTGCTCGAGATAGCCGCCGATCTCGCCGCCGGGCAGGGCGCTGGCGCCACTGTCACCCGCGCCACGCTCGCAGAGGTGCTGGGCGGCGATGTGCGCCGCTTCGACAAGGGCGGCGATTTGTTTTACGAACAGATTTCAGCCTTGCACAAGGCGGTGCGCGGCTCTGCCCCGGACGCGGCGCTGTACTGGCTGGCGCGCATGCTCGACGGCGGCTGCGATCCGCTCTACATCGCCCGGCGGGTGGTACGCATGGCCAGCGAGGATATCGGCAACGCCGATCCGCGCGCCCTGCATATGGCGCTCGACGCCTGGGATACCCAGGAGCGCCTCGGCAGCCCCGAGGGGCAGCTGGCCATTGCCCAGGCGATCGTCTATCTGGCGGCAGCGCCCAAGAGCAATGCCGTGTATAATGCCTTCAACAGCGCCATGGCGGATGTCAGGCAATTGCCGAGCTACGATGTGCCGCTGCACCTGCGCAACGCCCCCACCAGCCTGATGAAAGACCTCGCCTACGGGCAGGCGTACCGCTACGCCCACGACGAAGAGGAGGGCTATGCGGCGGGCGAGCGCTATTTTCCCGATGAGATGCAGGTGCGCCGCTACTACGAGCCGGTGGCGCGCGGGCTGGAAGCCAGGATCAAGGAAAAACTCGAACATCTGCGCGAACTCGATCGACAGCACAGCGGGCAGGCCGGGCAAATGTCGACGAAAAAAACCAACTGACCGGGGCAGTAAACGATATGCAATGGCTGGCCGTGGCCGTCGGAGGCGCCCTGGGTGCACTCGGGCGGCAGGCGATAACCCATTACACCTATCCGCTGATGGAAAACCGTTTTCCGCTGGCGACCCTGCTGGTCAATATACTGGGGTCGTTTCTCATCGGCGTGTGCTATGTGGCGATTGTCGAGCGGGGGCTTATCGGCCCCGAGTGGCGCGCCCTGCTGATGGCGGGTTTTCTCGGCGCCTTTACCACCTTCTCGACCTTTTCCCTCGATGCGCTGCACCTGTGGCAAAACGGCCACGGACTGGCGGCACTGGTCTATATCGTTTTGAGCCTGGGTGGCTGCCTGGCGGCGGTCAGCCTGGCGGTTTACCTGAGTCTGCGCCTGTTTTAGTGAGTAGTTGATTATGTTAGATGCAAAAGTGGTCCGCACCCATCCCGAAAAAGTGGCCGAGGCGCTGAGCAAGCGCGGCTTTGTGCTCGACGTCGAGCGCCTGCGGGCGCTGGAGGAGGAGCGCAAGGCGATACAGGTAAAAACCGAGAGCCTGCAACAGGCGCGCAACAGCCGCTCGAAAAATATCGGCAAGGCAAAGGCCGCCGGCGAGGACATTGCACCGCTGTTGCAGGAGGTGGACGATTTAAAACAGTCGCTGCATGAGGCCGAGCAGCAGCTGCATGCGGTGCAGGCGCAGCTGGATGAACTGCTCGCCGGTGTGCCGAATATACCTGCCGACGAGGTGCCGCACGGCGCTAGCGAAGAGGACAATGTCGAAATCCGCCGCTGGGGCAGCCCGCGCGAGTTCGATTTTGCCGTCAAGGATCACGTCGATCTGGGAGCCGAACTGGGCGGTCTCGACTTCGAAACCGCCAGCAAGCTGGCCGGCTCGCGCTTTGCGGTGATGTACGGCGATATCGCCCGACTGCACCGCGCGCTGATTCAGTTCATGCTGGACATACACACCCGCGAGCACGGTTACCGCGAAATCTATGTGCCCTATATCGTCAACCGTGAGTCCATGTTCGGTA
Source organism: Exilibacterium sp. (assembly GCA_028280195.1). GTDB lineage: Bacteria > Pseudomonadota > Gammaproteobacteria > Pseudomonadales > Cellvibrionaceae > Exilibacterium. Next base: position 145,317 of record JANQMH010000079.1, on the reverse strand, counting down.
CCGGGCAGTTGCCAAAATTTGAACACGACGCTTTTAAACTCGACGATGAGCGCGGCTATTTCCTGGTCTCGACCGCCGAGATCCCGGTGACCAACGTACTGCGCAACGAGTTGCTGGAAGCGAGCGCGCCGCTGCCGCTGAAATACGTCTGCCACAGCCCCTGCTTTCGCAGTGAGGCGGGCAGCTACGGCAGGGATACCCGCGGTATGATTCGCCAGCACCAGTTTGAAAAAGTCGAACTGGTGCAGTTTGTCAGACCGGCGGACTCCGAGGCGGCGCTGGAACTGTTGACCGGGCACGCCGAAAGCATTCTGCAAAAACTGCAGCTGCCCTACCGCACAGTCATCCTCTGTGGCGGTGACCTCGGCTTCTCGGCGCGCAAAACCTACGATATCGAGGTGTGGCTGCCGTCGCAGCACAAGTATCGGGAGATCTCCTCCTGCAGTACCTTCGGCGATTTTCAGGCGCGGCGGATGAAGGCGCGCTACCGCGATGCGCAGACCGGCAAGGCCGAGCTGCTGCACACGCTCAACGGCTCCGGCCTGGCCATCGGGCGCACGCTGATCGCGCTGATGGAAAACTACCAGCAGGCCGATGGTAGTATAATCGTGCCCGAAGCCCTGCGTCCCTATTGCGGCGGTCTGCAACGCATCGCCCCCTAGCGCGGGCAGCGCCACAGTCAAGCCGCAGCACAGCGAGCCCGCGCCATGGATTATCTGCCGCTATTTTTCGACCTCAAACAGCAACCCTGCCTGCTGGTGGGCGGCGGTGCCATTGCCTGCCGCAAGGCGCGGCTGCTGCTCAAGGCCGGCGCGCGCCTGCGCGTGGTGGCGCCGCAGGTAGTGGAGGAAGTGGCGGCCATGGCCGCCGCCAGCGGTGGCGAGGTATTGCGCGAGGGCTACCGCGCGGCGCATCTGGAGGGCTGTATACTGGTGATCGCCGCCACCGATAACGAGCCCTTGAATGCGCAGGTCTCCGCCGATGCCCGGGCGCGAAAGATGCCGGTCAATGTGGTCGACAGCCCGGCGCTGTGCTCGTTTATCATGCCCGCGATTGTCGATCGCAGCCCCCTGGTCATCGGTATTTCCAGCGGCGGGCAGGCGCCGGTGCTGGCGCGCCTGCTGCGGGCGCGCATAGAGTCGCTGGTGCCGGCCGCATACGGGCGCCTGGCCGGCCTCGCCAGTCGCTTCAGAGAGCGGGTCAAGGCGATATTCACCGACATCGACAGGCGCCGCGACTTCTGGGAGAAAAACCTGCAGGGACCCGCCGCCGAGCTGGTGTTCAGCGGCCGCGAGGCGCAGGCCGAAACGCTGCTGGAGCAGCAACTGCAGCAGCCGGATACCCAGTCGCCGCGCGGCGAAGTGTATCTGGTGGGGGCCGGACCCGGCGACCCGGACCTGCTCACTTTCCGCGCCCTGCGCCTGATGCAGCAGGCCGATGTGGTACTCTATGACCGCCTGGTGTCGGAGCCGGTGCTGGATCTGGTGCGCCGCGACGCCGAGCGTATCTATGTGGGCAAACGCCGCCGCGAGCACGCCGTACCGCAGGGCGATATCAATCAGCTACTGGTGGACCTGGCCGCGCGCGGCCAGCGGGTGCTGCGCCTGAAAGGCGGCGACCCGTTTATCTTCGGCCGCGGCGGTGAGGAAATCGAGCGGCTGGCGGACCACCACATTCCCTTTCAGGTGGTGCCCGGTATCACCGCCGCCTCCGGCTGCGCCGCCTATGCCGGCATCCCGCTGACACACCGCGACTGTGCCCAGTCGGTGCGCTTTGTCACCGGGCACCTGAAAGATAACGGCGCCAATCTGAACTGGCCGGAACTGGCCGAGCCCGGCCAGACCCTGGTGTTTTACATGGGCCTGACCGGGTTGCGGGAGATCTGCCGCGCGCTGATCGATCACGGCCGCTCGCCGCAAACGCCGGCGGCGCTGGTGGAGAAAGGCACCACACCGGTGCAGCGGGTACTGGCCGCGGATATCGCCGGGCTGCCGCAGCTGGTGGCTGAACAGGATGTACACGCCCCGACACTGATAATCATCGGTGAAGTAGTGCGGCTGCGCGACAAGCTCAACTGGTTTACCCCGGCCTCTGATCGCACTGCAGCGTCCCACTGACAGCCGATAAGCGGTCCAAATTGGGGAAAATGAGACATTTTCCCTGTTCTTGCCCGGGCGGCGGCGTCAAGATCCGTGCTATGGCGCCGATATTCAGACTATGACTCCTTCAAGGTGATATGCCGGAGGGTTGCACAATGGCCATCATAGGACCCACACCACCCGTAGCCACACCCAAAAAAGTGACTCGCAGAAGTCGCGTCGACACCACCGATATCGATGTGGAAAAGCCCGGCGCCGCGGCCCAGCCGCAATCCAGGTCGCAGACCGCACCACAGCAGCCGGTCTCCGATCGCCGCAAGCAGGGTGATCGCCGCCGGCAGCAGCACAAACCGCTGGTGGAGCTGCGCTCCCGTCGCGATCGCCGGCGCGGCCCTCCCGGCGGCATCGATATCGAGGCCTGAGCGCCGCCGGCCCGGCCGCTGGCGCCTGCGGCCGCCGCCCGGCGCTGCGGCTTAAACTTTCTCTATAAGGGCTATAGTGATAAATAACCTGCCTGTTAGCGCGGGTTTGGGTATATTGACGCCCTCAGTCGAAAGCCGGACAAGGCTGCCGCCCGGCCTGGCAGGGATGAACTTCTGCCGCCGGCGGCTGTCTTTCCCAGCGCTGCAGCCGAGTCGGGCGCAGGCAATACGAGGAAGATTTGTGAGCAATTTTGATTATGACCTATTTGTAATTGGCGCCGGCTCCGGCGGCGTGCGCGCCAGCCGCATAGCCTCGCAGCTGGGTGCCCGGGTCGCCGTGGCCGAAGACCGCTATCTGGGCGGCACCTGTGTCAATGTCGGTTGTGTACCGAAAAAGTTGTTTGTCTACGGTTCACATTTCAGCGAGGATTTTGAGGCTGCCGCCGGCTTCGGCTGGCAGCTGGCGCCGGCCGATTTCCACTGGCCGACTCTGCGCGACAGGAAAACCCGCGAGATTCAGCGACTAAACGGCATTTACGGCAATATATTGTCCAGTGCCGGCGTCGAGCTGATCGAGGGGCGCGCGCAGATTACCGGCCCCAATACGGTGCGGGTGGCTGACAGTGAGTACAGCAGCGAGCGTATTCTGATCGCTACCGGTGGCTGGCCGTTCGTACCCGATTTTGCCGGCGCCGAGCATGTCATTACCTCCAACGAGGCGTTCTATCTGCAGGAATTCCCGCGGCGGGTCATCGTCGTTGGCGGCGGTTACATTGCGGTGGAATTCGCCGGCATTTTCAATGGCCTGGGTGCCGACTCCCACCTCTACTACCGCGGGCCGCTGTTTCTGCGCGGCTTTGACGACAGCGTGCGCAAGGTAGTGGCCGATGAAATGCGGAAAAAGGGGGTCAATCTGCATTTCGACACCTCGGTCGCGCGGATTGTCAAACAGCCCTCCGGCGAACTCGAAGTCACCACCACCGACGGTCAGGTCAGCCTGGTCGATGCGGTGATGTACGCCACCGGCCGGCGCGCCAAAACCGAGGGGCTGGGGCTGGAAAACACCGCGGTCAGGATGCGCGACAATGGTGCGATTATCGTCGATGACAACTATCGGACCGACGAAGCCTCGATTTTTGCCATCGGTGATGTGATCGGCAGAATTGAATTGACACCTGTAGCCCTTGCAGAAGGGATGGCGCTGGCGCATTATCTATACGGCGACAAAGCAACGGCGGCGGTGGACTACGACAATATTCCGACCGCGGTGTTTTCCCAGCCGAACATCGCCACCGTGGGCCTTACCGAAGCACAGGCGCGGGAAAAGTATTCCCAACTCCAGGTCTATCAGTCCTCCTTCACCCATATGAAACACACGTTGAGCGGCCTGGATGAAAAGACATTTATGAAACTGCTGGTTGACGCCGCAACGGGAAAAGTCGTCGGTTGCCATATGGTGGGTGCCGATGCCGGTGAAATCATTCAGGGTATCGGCATCGCCATAAAAGCCGGTGCCACCAAGGAGGATTTTGACAATACCATCGGCATTCATCCGACCGCGGCCGAGGAGTTCGTCACCATGCGGGAGCCGGTCGTCACGGCTTAGTGCGAACCGCGCCGGCGGCTAAAAACACGGCCAATTTTCCCGCAGCGCCTATACTTGAGTTGTAACACCGCATTTTTGGGAGTTTGGCAATGTTAAAGGCCCTGATAGCTTTTTATCTGCGCCTGATGTGGGAACACCTTCGGTCGCGGCCAGCGCAAAAGAAAACGCCGGACCCGGAGCATTTTCACTGGCGGCGCTATACCGCGAAATATCATCGCAAGCGCGATATTGTCAAGAACCTGTGGATTCTCGCCGGGCTGCTGATGCTGAGCTATCCGGCGCTGCCCTTCGTGGTGGGTTTGAGTCTGTTTATGACATTTTTATCCTTTCTTATTTTGGATGAAACGTCTTGAGCAGTGCCAGCGAATCGGCCGACCTCCCCGCAGTGCTTGCAGAAACCCGCCGTAAATCCCCGCAAGCGGGCCCAGCCCGAAATCACAGATTTCGGTCGTTCTGCTGGGCAAAGTGGTGCTTCGTCTTTATCCGCTCCACCGCGGTGCCTGCTCGCCAGCATTCCTGCTATTGAGGACTTCTGCAAGCATTGCGAAGAGATGTGCCGCCCGAAATACTTTTTAACAGAAGTAGATAATACTGCGGTGGCAGGCCCGGACCCGGCTTGGGGGTTTGAGACTCTCGCCAGCAGGGATGCTGGCGTGAAGGCTACAGGGGTGGAGCGGGAAATAGCGAAGTAACACTTCGCTCCGCGGAACGCCCGAAATCTGTGATTTCGGGCCGGACCCGCTTGCGGGTATTCACGCCGTGTCTCAAACCCCCAAGCCGGGTCCGGGCCGGATCGAATGGCACAATCTCCGCCTGAGCAAAACATACCCGGGTCGCTACAAAACCGTACGACAGTATAGACGCCTTTACTAAACGCAAAAAATTCCCATAATAGCCCTTGCAGACCGCGCCTATATCAACCCGTTGCCGCCGCGATACCATGGCCATGGAAACCGTAAACGCTATCGAGCTGCCCCCGGACTACTACCTGGCCAACTTTCTGTCGCTGGTGGAATTCGTCGCCGGCAGGTACTGGCAGTTGCTGTCCGAGACGGAACAGGAATTTTACACCCGCTTCAAAGCCGCCCCCGCCGATGCGCAGAAACTCTACGTGCGCCTGCTGTCGCGCAAGGGCCCGCTGTTCCGGCACGGCAAACTCGATTACGCCGAAATCGGCTGCCTGCGGACTGCCGCCGCGGCGCTATCGCGGGCCGGATTGCTGGCAGTCAACCCGCAGGCCGAGGTACAGCAGCTGCTCGGGCTTTTTTCCAAAGCGGAACTGTTGACGCGCTGTACCAGCCCGGCGGATAGAAAGCCGTTGCGAGCATTGGGCCGGGAGCAGCTGGAGCTGGCGCTGCAGCAATATCTGCCCGGCGATGAATTGTGCGCCCGCCTGTTGCGCGGCGAGACCGTCTATCAGCTCAGCCGCGGCGACGCGTTTACCACCTTTCAACTGTGTTATTTCGGCAACCTGCGGCAAAGCCTGACCGACTACGTACTGCGCGACCTGGGCCTGCAGCGCTATGAGCACTACTCCCTCGAGCAGCGCTACCTGCTGTTCCAGTCGCGCGCGCAAATAGACCGCCATCTGCACTACTACCGCTGCCATGAGCAACTGCCAGACGTACTGCTGCAGGACGCCGCGGCACTGCTGGCCTTCTACGCCGGCCTGCCGCACAGAGATGCAGCGGATAAAACCCTGACCCGGCGGCTGGAGCGCCTGATCCTGGCACTGGCCAGGCAACTGGAACGGCTCGGTGCCCTGGCTGAAGCCGACAGGCTCTACGCCGAATGCCGGCAGCCGCCGGCGCGCGAGCGGCGCGCCAGAATCGCCTTGAAGCGCGACGGGCCGGCGGCCGCACTTGCCGTCTGCCGCCATATCCTGGCCGAGCCAGGTACCGAACAGGAGCATCACTTCGCGCTGCAGTTTGGCCACCGCCTGGCTGCCAGGCAGCAACTCGACTGGCCGGCACCGGCCCGCTATCGGCCGCCGGAGGATGTGGTGACGCTGGGTCGTGAGCACCACCGTGTGGAACTGGCGGCGGCCCAGTATCTGTCCTGCCACTGTGATTGCTTCTATGTCGAAAACACACTGTTTAACGGCGTGCTGGGCCTGTTTATCTGGGATATTGTTTTCGCCGATCGGCCGGGTGTGTTTTTCAACCCTTTTCAATCGGCGCCGGCCGACTTTTACCAGCCGGAATTTGTCGCCGCGCGACAACCGCTGCTGCAGCGGCGCCTGCAGGAGCTCTGCGAGCCGCGCTTCGGCGCCATCGTCAAAAGCACTTTTCAGCGCAAGCGCGGTATTGCCAACCCCCTGGTTGCCTGGCAGCACCTGTCCGAAGAATTGCTGGAGCTGGCGTTGCGGCATATCCCGCTATCTCACTGGCGGTGTGTCTTCCGGCGGCAACTGGCCGATTTACGTCACCATTGCTCCGGCCTGCCGGACCTGATCGCATTTCCCGCCAGTGGCGGCTATGAACTGGTGGAAGTCAAAGGGCCCGGCGATCGCCTGCAGAAAAACCAACTGCGCTGGATGCACTATTTTGCCCGACATCACATTTCCCACCGGGTGCTGATGGTCGAGTGGGCCGATAGTGCCTGATGCACCGGTCGGTTCTGCGGCGGTGCTGGTGCTGCCGGTGGGGCAAGTGGTAGCGTTCAGCTGTCGCCGCGGCGACCTGCTCAACGCGGCACACGGCCCCGGCGCGCAAGAGGGTATCCGCGCGCACAGCCGGCTGCAGAAAAAAAAGCCCGCCGCCAGCGTCGCCGAATACCGGCTGGAGGTGACGCTATCGCGCCGCGGGCGCCGCCTGCAGCTCAGTGGCCGCGCGGATCTGTTCCATCCGCAGCAAACGCCGCCGCTTATTGAGGAGGTTAAAAGCACTTACTGCCCGCCGCAGGCGCTGGCTGAAAGCCAGCGTTATCTGCACTGGTCACAGCTGAAGTTTTACGGTTTCTGCCACCTGTTGCAACAGAGCGGGCATGCCGACAGCGTGCGCCTCGCCATGCTCTGGTACGACCTCAAGGCCGATCGCGTCCACCGCCAGGAAGAGGTTTTGCAGCGCTGCGAGCTGGAGGATTTTTGCCTGCCGCTGATCGATGCCTATGTCGCCTGGCTGGAGCTGGTCGAGCAGCAGCGCTCGCAGCTGTCGCTGACTGCCGGGCGGCTGGACTTCCCCTTCAACGATTACCGCCGCGGGCAGCGCGATCTGGCCGTGGCGGTGTTTCGCAGCCTGCGCGACAACACCAGCTACCTGGCCGAGGCGCCCACCGGTATCGGCAAAACCGTGAGTAGCGTATTTCCCGCGGTTAAAGCCATGGGCGCGGGACATATCGACAAGGTCGTCTATCTGACCGCGAAAAAGCAGGGCCGCGATGCGGTGCGGGCCTGTCTCGCCGCGCTCGGTGCCGGCGGTCTGCAGATAACCTCGCTGGTGCTGCACGCCAAAAATGATATCTGCGAGTGTCGCAGCGGTGGCTGCGAGTTGAACGAGGAGGGCGTCTGCCCGTTGCGGCTGGGTTTCTTCGACCGCCTGCCGGCGGCCAGGCGCGAGCTGCTGCAGAGCGGCTGCATTGGCGCGGAGACGGTGCGCGAGGTAGCGGCACGGCACCGGCTGTGCCCCTTCGAGCTGTCGCTGCAGGTGCTGCCGTGGGTGCAGTTTGTCGTCTGCGATTTCAACTATGTCTTCGACCCGCTGGTGGGACTGAGTTATTTCCGCGATAACGACAGTCGCATAGGCCTGCTGGTGGACGAGGCCCACAATCTCAGTGACAGGGCCCGCGATATGTACTCAGTACGCTTCTCGCGCGCGGCGGTGCTGGGCCTCGCCCGCATCTGCGAACCGCTTCGCCCCGGTCTGGCGGCATCGATAAAGGGCCTCGCCCGCGCTATCGATCGCTGGTCAAAACCGCTGCCGCCGGGGTTTTCCGCCACCGCGGCCAAGGCGCCGACCATTACCCGTGCGGTGGAAAAGCTGGTGCAGGCACTGGAGCTGCTGCACCAGCAGGGGCTGAACTGTCCCGATGCCGTCGCCGAGTGGCTGCCGGATCTCTACCGCTATCGCAAAGTGGAGCCGCTGGCGGCGGCGGTATATCGCACCATGACTGAAAAGGCGCCGCGCCGCCAGGGAGACAAAACCGTAACCTTCAAATGCCTGGATGCCGGCGATTTTTTACGCGCGAGCTATACCGGTTTTCACGGCCAGGTACTTTTTTCCGGTACGCTGCGGCCGTTCGCTTTTTTTCAGCCGATGCTGGGCTTAGACCCGCACACCGCGCGTATGTCGCTGCCCTCGCCGTTTTCCAGCAGCCAGCAAGGCGTGGTTATCTGCGACCATATCGATACCCGCTACAAGCATCGCGAACCGGCGGTAGCGCAGATCCGGGCTGTGATCGACAGTACCTTTCGCGCCCGCCCCGGCAATTACCTGGTGTGCTTTCCGTCCTACCGCTACCTCGACCGGGTGTTTGACGACTTTGTCGGCCACTACCCGCAGCGGCTCGCGGTCAGGCAGCAGCCGGGCTCCGGCGACGAGGTGCGCGAGCGGTTTCTGTCGCACTTTGACAGCGGCGCAGAAACCATCGGTTTTGCGATTATGGGGGGGATTTACGGCGAGGGCGTGGACTATGCCGGTGACCGGCTGGCCGGCGTCATTATCGTGGGCGTCGGTTTGCCCCAGGTCAATCCGCCACAGGAGCTGATGCGGCAGTATTATCTACAGCGTGGTTTCGACGGCTTCGACTATGCCTACCGCTATCCGGGTATGATTCGGGTGTTGCAGACAGCGGGGCGGGTGATACGCAGTGAAACCGATCGCGGCGTGGTGGTGCTGGCTGACCGGCGTTTCGGCGCCAGCTTCTACCGCCGGCTTTTCCCCGCCCACTGGCAGGTTTGCCACTGCCGCAGCGCGGCCGGGCTCGAACAGGCGCTGGCCGGCTTCTGGCAGCAGCCGGTCGACAATTGTCCGTTGAATTAATTTTGCCGGCGACAATCTATTAGAGAGAACGCCTGGCAATAACGGTAACCATACCGTTGGAAGAAATGTGATGCAGTGGTTTAGGTCTGGTGGCGCCGCGGGGCGCGTTTGTGGCGCAGCGCTGGTGGTGGTGATTTGGGTCGCCGCCGCGGCTGGGGGCGGCGGTGCCGCCGCGGCTGCCGACGCGGGAGCAGCTGCGCCGGCCGAACTCGCGCAGTCACTCAGTCACTATCGCAGCGCCGTAGCGCAGATAGAGTCCGAGACCGGCCCCTACGCGGCGACTCTGGCCGAGCCACTCTGGGGGCTGGGGCGGCTGCTGCAGCAGCGCGGTGACCACACCGCCGCCGCCAGTGTATTCGAGCGCGCCATGCACCTGACGCGCATCAATCAAGGGCTTTATTCAAGCGATCAGATTCCGCTGTTGAAGGCCGCCATCGAGGCCAATATGGCCGCCGGCCGCTGGGGGCAGGTCGATAACGGCTTTGCTCGGCTGCAATGGCTGTACCAGCGTGCGCTCGCCAGGGAGGAGCCGCTGGACTATGTTGCCGGGCTGAAAAAAACCGCCAACTGGCACCTGGCGGTAGTGAATTTCGAAAGGGCGGCGCAGCGCCGGGGGCGACTTGAAAAAGCCAATGAAATCAATCAGCTGATGCTGACCGCCGCCGAGCGCCAATACGGCGACAGCGACCCGGCTCTGGCGCCGGTGCTCTATCGCCTGGCGCTGTCATACTACTATCTCGCGCTGAGCACGGTGCACGACTGGGAGAATCAGCAGCTGCTGGCCGAACCCCTGCTGTTGCGTTCGCGCAGTCAGCTGGCGCGCCAGCAGGAGGGCAGTGACGAGGTGCTGGCCCAGGCCAACAGGCATCTGCGGGCGGGTCGCGAGGTGATGCGCCGCATCCGCGATATTTACGCGGCGGCGCCGCAGGCCGGAGCCGCAGCAGCGGTGATGGCGGATATCTACCTGGCCGACTGGGAGTTATTGTCGGCGCAGACCAAGGGACTCGTCCGGACCCGCTTTTCCGGCACCGGCGCATGGCGACACCCGGCCAGCCATGGGTCCGTCGGCAGAGCCCTGGAGCGCTATCGCAGTGCCGAGGCGCGCCTGCTCGAGCTGGGTTTTGAAGCGCGGCAGTTGCAGCAGTATTTTGCCCGCCCGGTGATACTGCCGCAGAGTTCTTTCAGCACCGAATTTGCAACGCAGCCGGGCGGTGACAAGCGCCCGGAGGCGGAGGAATCTGCGGCAGATACTACACGCGCCAAAGAGTTTGTCAGCTGGTCGTCACTGTTGAAAGGGGTGAGCTATCCCGGTGAACCGCTGTCGGCGGATGCCGCCGCGCAACTGGCCCATGCGACGGCATCGTTTAAAATCAATGCCCGGGGCAGGGCCACCGATATCGAGTTTGTCGCCCGCAGTCCGGCCGGCCTGGGCGTATCGCGCGCGCGCGAGGAAATACAGGCAATTCAGTTCCGGCCGCCGCTGAATGCCGGCAGTACCGCCAATACGGCGGTTGTCATGCACTACCGATTCCCGAACCGCCCGGCGCCGGCCCGATAGGCGCCGGCGGCTACCTCAGCGCGGGCCGCTCAGGTAGAATAGGGCCCGCCCGGTGTTCGCCGGGACATTCCTCCCGGCGGGTAGATGGCGGCAATAAAACAGCAGTAAAAAAACAGCGGCAAAATACCACAGCAGAAACAGCAGCAGAAAACAATAGAGCGGTTTTATGACAGTGAACGGCGCGGCCTATTGCCGTGAAGCATTTGGCCTGACAATTCTGAAAAACAGCCACAAAGACATCAGGCGCCTGCGCCAGCAGACCGGCGCCGCCACCATCCACGGCAACAAGTTCTGGAAGTCGACTTTTCTGCTGATGGACTATCTGCTGGAGACGCCGCCGAAAAAGCGCCTGAAGGTATTGGAGGTCGGTTGCGGCTGGGGTCTGGGGGGTATTTTCTGCGCCAAGACATTCGCCGCGCGGGTAACTGCCCTGGATGCCGACGCCTCGGTGTTTGCCTTCCTGCAACACCATGCCGATATCAACGGGGTCAAGGTAGAAACCTGGCGCAGCCGCTATGAAAAAGTTACCCGCGCCCACCTGTCCGAGTTCGATATGCTTATCGGTGCCGATATCTGTTTCTGGGATTCCATGGTCGACCCGCTTTACAACCTGGTGCGCCGCGCCAAGCAGGCCGGCGTCGGGCGGGTGGTGCTGAGCGATCCGGGGCGGCCGACTTTCGGCAAAGTCGCACAGCGCTGCATCGACAAGCTGGACGCCGACTACCAGATGTGGCACGTTGCCGCGCCCCACAATACCAGCGGCCTGGTGCTCGAGGTATAGCCCCGCGGGCCCTAGCTCCCGCCGCGGTAATCCGCTTCCTTTTTCCAGTCGAAGTTCGAGCGGATAAAATCGCGAATGCGCGGCTGAATTTCACTGCGGAAACGGCGGCCGTTGAATACCCCATAGTGGCCGACGCCGGGCTGTACGTAGTCGAATCTCTTCTGTTCCGGAATATTACAACACAGGTCGTGGGCTGCCTGAGTCTGGCCGATACCGGCGATATCATCGTTCTCCCCTTCGACCGTCATCAGCGCAACATCGCTGATCGCCTCCGGCCGCACCAGCCGGCCGCGGTGATAAAACATACCGCGTGGCAGGTGGTGCTCCTGGAATACCTCGCGAATGGTCTGCAAATAGAATTCTTCGGTCAGGTCCAGAACCGCCAGGTACTCGTTATAGAATTCGCGATGCTTTTGAATACTGTCACAGTCGCCTTTCACCAGGTGGTCGAAGTAGTCCTTGTGGGCGTCGATATGCAGGCCCTGGTTCATGGTAATGAAACCGCTCAGCTGCAAAAAACCCGGATAGACGCGCCGCATAACGCCCGGGTTGGGCCACGGCACGGTATAGATCATATTCTGTTCGAACCAGGCGTGAGAGCGCTTCTTTGCCAGTTCGTTGGGCACCGTGGGCGAGCGCCGGGTGTCGATGGGTGAACCCATGAATGTCATGGTAGCGGGCCTGGCCGGATCGTCCGTCTCGGCCATCAGTGAGATGGCCGCCAGCACCGGCGGCCCCGGCTGGCAGATGCCGATCACATGAGCCCTGGGGCCCAACTGGCGGATCATACTGTCGACATAGTCGATATAGTCGTTCAGGTCGAAGCGTCCCTGGGCCACCGGTACGTTGCGGGCGTCCTGCCAGTCGGTGACATAGACTTCGTGCTCCGGCAGCATGGCTTCCACCGTCCCGCGCAGCAGCGTTGCGTAGTGCCCTGACAGCGGTGCCACAATCAGCACCCGCGGATCGTAGCGCTGCCCGCCGTGGGCGCAGAGCATGTCCTCTTGCCGGCGCTTGAAGTGAAGCAGGCGGCAAAAATCCTCTTCCCACACCACCTCCTGCTCAATGCCGACCGGGTAGCCGTTAATGGTGGTCTGCTCGATGCCCCACTCGGGTTTGCCATAGCGGCGGGTGACGGAGAGGAAAAAATTACTTGCCGCCGCCGAAAAACGGCCCGGCATTGAGTAGGAGGCGGGATTGAACGGCATGCTCAGCCAATTGGCATTGAGTTTGGCCATAGCCCTGAATGGCCGCACCACAGCATGATTGAGTTCGTAAAGGTGATAAAGCATAGGCAAGTTTCCACGGCAATGCCCCGAAAAATGCACTGTTTTGGCGCAAATGCGCTGCTTTGACGGGGCGTTATGGTTAATTGTATGCTGCACCGCAACAAAATACACCTTAGTATCTCAGTGTTTGTCGCTCGGCGCAAACCCTACTTATGGATTATTGTAGTTGCCGGTCAACTTCTGTACCTATATGGCGCATTTGGATGGGATACGGGCGTTTGTTGCGCAGGCGTCACTCAACTGCCGAAAGTAAGCCCCAGCGAGGCCAGCCGGTTGGCGCGCTGGTCGATCAGTATGGCTTCGTCTTCAACCGTCTGCGACTGCTGCAGATTGCGCCGCGAGACCTCTTTGACGTTATTGATATTGCCGCTGATCTCCTGGGAAACCGCACTCTGCTGCTCGGCGGCGGCGGATATCTGCAGTGACAGGCCGGCGATATCGGAGATGGCTGCATACACCTGTTTAACCATCAGGCCGGTGTTTTCGGTATCGGCAACACACTCATCGGCCGCCTGCTTGCCCCGCTTCATGGTATCGGACCACTGCATCAGAGTGGTCTGGATGTCGGTGATCGAGCCCTGAATCTGTTCAGTGGCGTCGTGGGTGCGTTTGGACAGCGCCCGCACCTCGTCGGCCACCACTGAAAACCCGCGACCGTGGCTGCCGGCGCGCGCCGCCTCGATCGCCGCGTTCAATGCCAGCAGGTTGGTCTGATCGGCGATGCCCTGTATTTCGTTCATGATTGCCCCGACCTTTTCCGCCTCCGAGGCCAGCACCTGCGCCGCTTCGGCAGACCTGGCCACTTCCCCGGCCAGACTGCCGACTTTGACCATGGTGTTGCCGATGGCGGCAGTGGCGCTTTCGCACTGGGCGTGTGCCTGGCTCACCTTGTTGGAGGTATCGGTGGTGCTGCGCGCAACCTCATCGATGGTGGCTGTCATTTGCTCCATGGCCGTTGCCACCTGATACAGTTCCTCGGCTTCGCTGGCTACCCCGTCTCTGGCCTGATGGGCGCACTGGGCCAGGTTTTCGGCGCCCCTGCGCAGCGGCGCGGTGCTGTCGGTAATACGGCCGATAATGGTTTTTACCTTGCCCTGCAGCATCAGCAGGTGATACTCGGCCACACTGTGGGGCGCCGGCAGGCAGTAGATATGGCGCGAGACGCTGTCGTACCGGTTCTGTAACTGCGCGAAGTAAGCCGGTGTGGTAATCAGTTCTCTATAGTAGAGCAGAAAGGGCAGCACTGCCGCCAGCAGCGGCCAGGCCCAGGTACTGAAAGTGCCGGCCAGCAGGCACAGCGCTATTATCGACGTCATATAAGTGATGTGTTTAACCCCGAGATTGCCGAGCCTGCCGGCGGGTCGCTTGCCGTTGTTTATGCGCCGGTAAGCGGCTGCGGCCCGGCGTTTGATATCGTCGGGCAGGTGGGTGCGCACCGACTGATAGCCGATCAGTGTTCCGCGCTCGTAGATCGGCGTCACGAAAGCGTCGACCCAGTAATAGCGCCCGTCCTTGCAGCGGTTTTTTACCGCGCCGCGCCAGGGTTCACCAGCTTTGGCCTTCTGCCACAAATCAGCGAATGCGGCCTTGGGCATATCCGGGTGTCGGACAATGCTGTGGGGCTGGCCTACCAGTTCCTGCTCCGCGTAACCGGCGATGCGGCAGAAAGCTTCGTTGGCGTAAGTAATAACCCCGCGTTTATCGGTGGTGGAAACCAGTTCCTCGTGATGACTGAAGGTCACTTCTTCATCGATAGTCGATGCGTTTACTTTGCGCATTCGCTACTGTCTCCTCAAACTCTAAACCGCAGTGGCGGCGGTTGGCGCCTGACTCATCAGAGAATTAAATGCAAAACGCTTTCGAAAGTAAATATTTTTTGCCGCCGGCGCGGGCCCGGGAAACGTTAGTGAGATTTTTTTTGATCCAGGTCAAACAGCGGCGGCCGTGCCTTGCTATGATCATTACACCTGCTTGGCAGGTGTTACCCGCCATAACCCTGGTGGCGTTGTCGCAAAAGGTCGTTGCCACCGGCAAGGTGGCAATGGCCTTGTAGTTTGTTGATTGCCCTACCTGTTTCTGTGCTTGTCTTTTTTCTGCGTTTTGTGCTTTAGCGCCGGCTTTTCATCCTGCCATTTGCGAATGTTCAGCGGCCGCCCGGCGACCCTGGCTTTTTTCAGAATATGCATCGTGGCTTTCGGCATGCCCTTGGGCAAATCCACGGTAGTGTAGCGTTCGTGGATGGCGATATGGCCGATATAGTGGCTGTCGATATCGGCTTCGTTGGCAATGCAGCCGACAATATTGCCGGGTTTGGCACCGTGTTGCTGGCCCACATCCAGCCGGTAGCGATCCATATCGCTTTGCAGCGGGCCGGCAGTGGTTTTTTTACGCTTCTCCCCATGCCGATCGGGACTGTCGATCTCCTTGTTGCGGCGCTTACTGCTGGCAGCAATTTCTTGCAACAGAAAGGGCTCACCGTCCTGGGCGATCAGCGCCAGAGCGGCGGCAACCTGCAGTGGATTCAGCTGTTGTTCCTCCACTACCGCCTCGATCAGCGGCATAAACTCGTCGAGTTGTGCGCTGGCCACGGTATCGGTGATGCGCTGCTTGAACTCGGCAATGCGCTTTTGATTGATGGCGGCGGTGGAGGGCAGCGACATGGGGGCAATGCTTTTGTTGGTCGCCTTTTCGATTGCGCGCAGCAGGCGCTTTTCGCGCGGTGCGACAAACAGTATGGCCTCACCGGTGCGCCCGGCGCGGCCGGTGCGGCCGATACGGTGAATATAGGCCTCCGTATCATAGGGGATATCGTAGTTGATGACGTGGGTGATGCGGTCCACATCCAGGCCGCGGGCGGCGACGTCGGTGGCGACCAGTATGTCTACCTGACCGTCTTTCAACTGTGCCAGGGTTTGCTCGCGCTGGGTCTGGGCGATATCGCCGTTCAGCGGCGCGGCGCCATAGCCGCGCGCGCGCAGTTTTTCGGCCAATTCCTGGGTGGCGATCTTCGTGCGCACGAAAATAATCACCGCGTCAAAGTTTTCCGCCTCGAGAATGCGGGTCAGGGCATCGAGCTTATGCACACCGGACACCGTCCAGTAACGCTGGGATATGCGTTCGGTGGCTGCACTTTTGACCTGGATGATGATCTCTTCGGGCTGTCGCAGATGGCGTTTGGCGATGCGTCTGATTACGCCGGGCATGGTGGCGGAGAACAGTGCTATCTGGCGGCCGGCAGGCGTCTGCTCGAGAATCCATTCGACATCGTCGATAAAACCCATGCGCAGCATCTCATCGGCCTCGTCCAGTACCAGGTGGCGGATATGGGACAGATCCAGTGTGCCGCGGCGCATGTGGTCCATTACCCGCCCCGGCGTGCCCACTACCAGTTGCGCACCGCGCCGCAGTTGCCTGATCTGGCCGCGATAGTCGGCGCCGCCGTAAATCGGCACAACGTGAAAGCCCCGCAGCTGGCTGGCGTATGACTGGCACGCTTCGGCCACCTGAATGGCCAGTTCGCGGGTGGGCGCCAGAATCAGGCCCTGGGTAGTCAGCTCGCCGACATCGATGCGGGACAGCAGCGGCAGGGCAAAGGCGGCGGTCTTGCCGGTACCGGTCTGCGCCTGGCCGAGCACGTCGCGACCCGCTAGCAGCGGGGGAATGGTGAGCGCCTGTATCGGTGAGGGTATTTCATAGCCGATTTTCTGCAGTGCCGGGATCAGGGCATCGGCCAGACCCAACTCGTTGAAGCCGACTTCAACGGTGTCTGTATTGTTCATTAACGGTTCCAACTGGAAGAGCGGGGCGCGGGGATCAGGCGGGCTGAGTCGTTACGCGAAAAACCGCTAGTATAACCTCAAGCCGGCGACGTTGCCATCGCCGCCCGGCGCCGGCAGCCGTTTGACGACTGTCCCCGGCAGCCGTAGACTGGCCGCCCACTTACCGCATAGCGCAGCTACGGAATTTATATGTCCAGTAAATATGACAGTGCAGAACAACAGGCCAGTTATGGCGTAGGCCGCCAGATGGCGCAGCAATTACTCTCGCCGCCCTTCGACGGTTTCGACACCGCAGCCGCTGTCGCAGGTTTCACCGATACTATCGACGGCCGCGAGAGTCAGGTGCAGGCCGACACCATTAACCAGGCCTATCGCACCCTGCAAGCGCGCATGAAGGCCAGGCAGACCCAGGACGCCAAGGTGCACTCGGCGGCGGGGGAAAAGTTTCTCGCCGACAACGCCGGGCGCGATGAAGTGACCGTAACGGATTCCGGGTTGCAGTACGAGGTCCTGACAGAGGGCAGCGGCGCTACCCCGGGCGGCTCCTCGACAGTGCGCACCCATTATCGCGGCACGCTGATCGACGGCACCGTGTTTGACAGCTCCTATGAGCGTGGAGAGCCGGCAGTGTTTCCGGTTAACGGCGTTATTGCCGGCTGGACTGAGGCGCTACAGATGATGCGGGTGGGGGCAAAATGGCGGCTTTACGTGCCCCACCAGTTGGCCTATGGCGAACGCGGCGCGGGCGATGCCATCGGCCCCTATTCGACACTGGTATTCGATGTGGAATTGCTGGGCATCGTCGCTTAGCGCGGCCGCTCAGCCGTTACCAATACAGGGCAAATGGAGGAATCAGTAAGATGGAGGTGAAAAATATCCTGGCCGAGTTGGCCGCCAGCCCAGAGGGCACTTTTCTGGATACCGTGGATTTCAATGGCAGCAGTTTCGGCGCCTGCCGGATTACCGGGGTGTCGCCGGTGTGGGAGATGCACCCCGATACCGATGAGTTTTTCTACATCATTGACGGTGAATTTGAAATCACGCTGCTGGAGGAGGGCGGGCCGAGCCATCACCGGGCGCCGGCGGGTTCGGCATTTGTCGTCCCCAAAGGCCTGTGGCATAAACCCGGCGCGCCCAACGGTGCCCGGTTTATCTATTTTACCCCCGGCACCTCGCTGCACTCCGAGGCCGAAGATCCGCGTGAAACCGGGTAGCGGGCGCTAGTGTTTTTTCAGTGGTGCCAGGCCGTCCCCCAGGTCCACGGCCGGCATGGTGCGGCTGGGCGCGCGGCGTTTGCCGATGTTTTTTCGGTCGCGGTGGCGCTGTTTGCTTTTTGTCACCGCGGCTTTGCGCTGCTGCGGGCGTTTGCCGCTGGCGGCTGATTTGCCGGAGGTCTTCAGCTTTTTGGGGCCGCGGTAACTGGCTTTCAGTGCGGCAATCTCCCGCGGCTCGAAAGTCTGCCGCAGATAGCGCTCGATCATCGCTTTGAGGTTCCACTCGCCGGCCTGTACCAGGGAAATCGCCAGGCCCTTGTCGCCGGCGCGACCGGTGCGGCCGATACGGTGTATGTAGTCGTCGCCGCTGCGCGCCATGTCGTAATTAATCACCAGGTCGACCCCCTTGATATCCAGCCCCCTGGCGGCGATGTCAGTGGCTACCATTACGTCGATATGCCCGCGCCGGAAGCGGTCCATCACCCGGTTGCGCTCTTCCTGCGGCATATCGCCGTGCAGCGCGCCGATGCGGTGGCGGTGATAGGCCAGCAGGCCGCGCAGGCGGCTGGCCTGGGTTTTGGTATTGGTGAATACCAGTGCTTTGTCGAACTGCTCGTGGCTCAGCAGCCAGTTGAGCACTTGATCCTTGTGCCGGCGGTTGTCTGCCAGCAGTACCTGCTGGCGAATGTCGGCGTGCCGGTCGCGGACGCTGTTGAGCTCGATGGCGCTCGGATTGCGCAGCACACTGGCGGCGATACGCGCTATTTTGCCGCCGGCGAGTGTGGCGGAAAACAGCAGTGTCTGTCGCTGCGTCGCACTCGCCTGCACAATCGCCAGTACCGCCTCGGCGAAGCCCATGTCCAGCATACGGTCGGCCTCGTCGATCACCAGCACCTCCAGGCCGCCCAGATCGGCGCTGTGGCGCTGGATGTGCTCCAGCAGGCGGCCGGGGGTGGCGACCAGCAGTTCCGGGTCCTTGCGCAGCAGCGCGCGCTGGTACTTGAAGTCGGCACCGCCGGCGATGACATTGCACTGCAGCGATGTAAAAGCGCTCAGCTGCCTGGCCTGTTTCAGTACCTGGCGGGCGAGTTCGCGCGTCGGCGACAGAACCAGCGCCCGGGTGCCGCCGGGGGCGGCGGCGTGATCGAGCAGCCGCTGCAGTACGGGCAGCAGGTAGGCCGCCGTCTTGCCGCTGCCGGTTGCGGCGCTGACCAGCAGATCCCGGCCTGCCAGCGCGGCGGGGACGGCTTCGAGTTGAACGGCCGTAGGCCGGTGCAGGCCCAGAGTGTCGAGGGCCTTGTGCAGTCTGCTATCCAGTGGCAGTTGGGCAAATGTCATAAGGTTATATTGGCTCAGCGTTGGCTTTGTGGCGCTGATATCTGCGCCGGCAGTACCACAGCGAGGCAAATGCTGCGGCGACATAGAGAAAGTCTATGGCGATATTGCCTGCAAACTCCAGCATGGATATCGGCTGCTCACCCCAGTTCACATAGATCAGCACGGCGGCGTAGACGGCGCTCAGGCAGTAGTAGGGGTGGGTTTTGCAGCGCCTGGCGACAATACTGCCGCTGTAGATATCCGGCAGGGCCGCCGGTATCGCGGTAAGCACTCGGTAGCTGGTCAGGTTATAGATGCCCGGCAGGGACTCGGTGCTGTGCAGCAGCGTTACCACCACCAGCGGTGTGGCGATATTGACTGCTATCCAGTAAAGCTCAGACAGCACGATGGTGGCCGCCAGCGCCAGAAAAAACACCACCACCAGCGGGTAGGGCCGCGGTTCGGCGGCCTGTAGCGAGGCGTTTTGCTGCGAGGGCGGCGGCGAATAGATATCGCCGTCGTCGCGCCTATCCACACTGCCACCACTGCGGCTTTTTGCTTAAATCCTGCACATTTGCTGACCTGTTGCGTACTTATCGTGTGCCTATGGTGAAAAAACAGGCGAAAAAACACCCGGATTATAACCCGGGAGCGCACGCTGCAAAGCACTGCAGGCCGATATCGGCAGTTTGACCGCACCCGCTGATGCGGGACGGCGGTCGGTATGACAGCTGGCGGACAATGCGGTTATTATTAGCGGCAGCTGCCCCGGGTGGCGGGCTTTGTTTGCGCTGCAGCGCAGGCGGGGTCTGTTGTCCCCGGGGCCTGTTTGTCAGTCGCCGGGCGGTCAACAACACCATGGGCATCGAACAGGACATTGCGCAATGGGACGGCAAGTCCGCCGCTGATATTGACACGGTCTATCAGCGCCATTGCCGGCGGGCGGAATTCGCCCGGACCCTCATCAAGTTGTTAAAACCTGAGTCCGCACAGAAGGGCGCTACCTGGCTGCTGAAGAAATACCTCGACAGCGGCGGTGAGCTGCAGCAGCGCGATATCGACCGTGTCTACAAACTGTTGCCGGACCTGGTTCACTGGGAGTCAAAACTGCACATGCTACAGGCCATGCCCTTTATGCCGATACAGGAAACCGCGCTAGATACCGTGGAAACTTTTCTCAGGCAGTGTTTGGCCGGCGACAATAAATTCGTCAGGGCCTGGGCTTACGGCGGCTTTTATGAACTGGCGCGACAGCACCCGCAATACACCGCGCAGACCCGCCAGTTGTTTGCCATGGCCATGAAAGACGAGGCGGCCTCGGTAAAAGCCAGAATTCGCAATTTGATCAAAAAAGGCTGGTAGGGCAATGCGCGCCGAAATCAAAAAGAACCGCGAACAGGAAGAGTACGACACCGCCGAACGCTGTGCCATTCTGGAGGTTGCCAACGACAGCGGCGACGATCGGGTATCGATTGCCCGGGCCAGAGTCAGGCCCGGCATAACCACGGCGTGGCACCGCCTGGCCGGCATTACCGAGCGCTATCTGATTATCAGCGGCCGCGGCGAGGTGGAGATCGGCGAACTGCAGCCGGTTGCCGTCGAAAGCGGCGATGTGGTGCGCATACCGGCCGATACCCGCCAGCGCATCGCCAATACCGGTTGCGTCGATCTGGTTTTTTACGCTATATGCTCACCGCGTTTCCGGCAGAGTTGTTATGTGGGCCTCGAAGAGGTTTGATGTTTTAACAGCTCACAGCAGAGCCCTGTTTTTTCGGTGATTTGGCTGTTAGCTGTTAGCTGTGAGCTGTCTGCTGTAGCCTTTTTTTAACCAGCACCGCAGTCGTTTCCGGGCAAAGGTTTGTGATGCCGGCATTTTTATGTCACGATCCGGCGACTTGCCCGCAGCTGTTTCGAGAGCGTTTTACTTGCGTACTGAAGGTCATGGCTTGCGTACTGAAGGTCTCAGTCTCTATGCACTGGCCGCCATTTGCCTGCTGTTGCAGCTGTTGCCGCCGGAGCTGCGAGGTGAGCTGCAACTGCAGCCCGGCACCCTGTGGCAGGGTGAATACTGGCGCCTTGTCAGCGGCCACTTCGTGCACGCCGGCTGGGGACACTGGTGGCTGAATGTACTCGGCATTGTGTTGCTGCAGCAGTTGTTTGGCCGCTACCTGTCCCCGCGGCTTTGGCTGTTGTGCTGCGCTGTGGGTGCGCTAGTGGTCAGTGCGGGCCTGGGGCTGCTTGCGTCCTTCAGCTATTACCTGGGTTTCTCCGGTATCCTGCATGCGCTGTTTACCTTTGCCGCGCTGGCCGCGCTGCGCCGCGAGCGCCTGCTGGCCGCCGCGGTACTGGCGGTGCTGCTGCTGAAAACCTTAGCCGAGCAACTGTGGGGGCCGGCGCCGGCCAGTGCCGCACTGGCCGGTATCGCCGTTGCCACCGATGCCCACTGGCTGGGACTGGTGGCCGGCGCTGTCGTTTACGGTACGGTGGCTGCCGGCGTTTACCGTCCGGCTACAAGGCCGGCGAACGAATGACAATCATCTTGTCGATCTGCATTTCCTCGTAAGTATAGGGAATGCCGCCCACGCCGTGGCCCGACTGGCGCAGGCCGGCAAAGGGCATCCAGTCGACGCGAAAAGCCGTATGATCGTTTACCATCACCGCGGCGGCCACCAACTGGCGGCTGGCGTGCATGGCGGTATCGATATCCCGGGTAAACACCGCCGCCTGAAACGCAATCGGCAGGCTGTTGGCCCGGGCGATGGCCCGATCCATGTCCTCGTAGCTGTAGACGCAGATAACCGGACCGAAAACCTCCAGCGTACTGACCCTGGCATCGGGCGGCGGGTCGAGTAGGATGGTCGGCTGGAAGCTGTAGGCGTCGATGCGCTTGCCCCCGGCCAGCAGCCGGGCGCCGCCGGCAACGGCCTCGTCCACCCATTGTTCGACCCGATCCACTTCGGCGGGGCGGATCAGCGGCCCGATCTCGGTGCGTTCATCGGCGGGGTCGCCAACCACCGCCGCCCGCGCTGCCGCGGCCAGCTGTTGGGCCAGCTCGGTGGCAATGGACTGGTGGGCAAACACCCGCTGCACGGACACACAGACCTGGCCGGCGTGGTAGAGCCCGCCTTTTGCCAGCAGCGGTACGGCCGCCGCCAGGTCGGCATCGGCGGCGACGATAACCGCTGCGGCGCCGCCGTGCTCGAGGGCGCAGCGGGTGCCCGGCGCCAGTTTTGAACGCAACATCCAGCCCACTCTGGCCGAGCCGATAAAACTGAAGAAAGCCACCCGGCTGTCGGTGACCAGTTTTTCCGCCACACTGTGCTCGGTGGTCATGACTGCCTGGCACCAGCCCTGCGGCAGGCCCGCCCGGTGCAGCAGTTCCACCAGGGCGAAGCACGACAGTGGTGTATCCTCTGCGGGTTTGACAATAACCGGGCAACCGCTGGCAATGGCCGGGCCGATCTGATGCACAATTAAATTCAGCGGATGGTTGAAGGCACTGACGGCCACCACCACCCCGATCGGCTCCCGGGTAGTGAAGGCCAGGCGGTTGGCGGAGGCCGGGTTGAGGCGCATGGGAATTTCCCTGCCGGATTCGCCGCGAATGCATTCCACACAGTTCTTGATACCGTCGATGGCGCGCGCCACCTCCACCCGCGTGTCGATCAGCGGTTTGCCGCCTTCGCTGAGGGCTATGTCTGCCAGGCGTTCGGCCTGCTCGGCCATCAGGTCTGCGAGGCGTTCGAGTATCTCGATGCGGGCGGCGGCGCTGAGCCACTGGCCTTTGTCCTGAAACAATTGCGAGGCTCTGCTCAGGGCCATGTCGATGGCGGCGGCATCGACGCTTTCCACCGAGCCGACTTCGGCGCCGTTAAAAGGCGATTTTACCGATACCACACCCGACGCGGTGGCGCCGGTAACAGTCACTCCGAAATGCATAACACTTCTCCAGAACGTTCAGTGTTTACTATTAGCCCGGCTGCGCATCAAAGGGTAATGCTTTCCCACATCTGCATTATTGTGACTTTGCCGCCGGAAGTCGAGCGCGCCTGGTGGAGCAAAAAGTCAATGGCGGTATCGAAATCGTTTAGTGCAGTGCTGAAGGGTTGCAAGGGCTGGCTGTAGGGGCGGGTAAAATCGTCCCAGTGAATCGGAACGATATGCGAGGCGGCCACCGCGCCGGCGGTTTCGCGAAAATAATTGTGGCGGTATTCGCTCGTCTGTCTGCCGAGGCCGGCGATGCCGAGAAATGCCGTATCGGCCTGAAAGCCGTCCAGCAGCCCCT
Organism: Exilibacterium sp.; assembly: GCA_028280195.1. Taxonomy (GTDB): domain Bacteria; phylum Pseudomonadota; class Gammaproteobacteria; order Pseudomonadales; family Cellvibrionaceae; genus Exilibacterium. The sequence continues at coordinate 121,988 of JANQMH010000079.1, read as the reverse complement.
CGACATAGCCTGCGCTCGGCTGGATCAGCAGATTGCCGCGCGGGTGCTCAATCACCACCGTATAGCTGCCGCCCTCCTTGTACTGATGCAGCCTCGCCGGGTGGATGAACGGCGCGGCGATGGTTTCGCCGTGGCCGGTAAGCGCGGCAATCGGCGCCGGCATGGGGGCATGCCTGGACTGCAGCAAGGTGACTTTGAAGTTGCCGAAGTGGAAGGCCTGCGCCGGCTCGACCACCCTGATCTGCGACTCGGGCAGGCCCCAGCCGCGGCCGATATTGGCGCTGGATGCCGATCCCAGCAGCAGGGCTCCGGTCTGGCGCGCCACCTCGGGGGCATCCATGGCGTGATCGTGATGGGAATGTGCCGGAATCACTGCTGCCAGACGCGTCACTCCGGCCCGTTGCAGTGCGGCGCGGATCAGCCCGCTGTCGGGTTCGAGCCTGCCGAACAGCAGGCTTGCCATGTCCGGCCGGGTGAAGAAGCCGTCGGTCATCAGCGAGGTCTGGCCGTCTGTAATCAACAGGGTAGTGTTGCCCAGGAAAGTGACCGTTACCGCGCCTGTTGTGGTATCCGGCTGGCCGGGGCCTGCGGCAGCGGTGAAGTAATCGCTGTAGTCCGCCATATCGGGGTGCTGGCGCAGCCGGTCAGCGGTCCAGGCAAGCGCCAGCACCGCGACCACTGCCAGCGCCAGGGGTATTTTTTGCAGCATAGGCTCGATCCTGTGCGCCTCAACCGGGCTTTAACGGAATGGCGCTGGTGTCCTTAACCTCTTCCATTACCGCGTAACTGGTGGACTCGTGCACATCCGGCAGGGTCAGCAGTGTCTCCACCAGAAACTGATGATAGGCGGACATATCGGCCACCCGCGCCTTAATCAGGTAATCGAAATTGCCGGAGACCAGAAAGCATTCCTGCACCTCGGGCACGCCCTGAACCGCCTCCTTGAACTGGCGGAAAATGTCTTTTGACGAGCGCTGCAGGCGGATCTGCACGAAGACTACCAGGCCGGCATTGAGTTTGCCGGGATCGAGCACGGTACTGTAGTTCTTGATGATACCCTCGCGCTCCATCCGCTTGACCCGCTCCATACAGGGCGAGGTGCTGAGGCCGACCCGTCGCGCCAGCTCCGAGTAGGTGATGCGGGCGTCCTGCTGCAGTTCGCGGAGAATGTTGAGATCGATTCTATTGATATGTGTCTTTTCCATATATTCGTTATATGAAAGTGAATTTTTTTGTTAATAGCTATTCTAGCCGGAAAATATCCGGTTTTTTAAAAAAGATAAAGAAAAAATTTTGCCTCAATCCCCTTATACTGGCGGCTTTCAGCAGCTTGTGGCAGGAGATTCTGCGATGTTGATCGGCGTACCCAAAGAGATAAAAAACCACGAATACCGCATTGGCCTGACCCCCGCCGGGGTGCGTGAACTGGTGGCCAGCGGACACCAGGTACTGGTGGAGACCCGCGGCGGCGGGGGTATCGGCATCGACGACAGTGCCTATACCCAGGCCGGTGCCAGTATCGCCGCCGATGCCGGGGCGGTATTTTCCCAGGCCGATATGATCGTCAAGGTCAAAGAACCGCAACCCGAGGAGTGCCGGCAGCTGCGCCCCGGGCAGACGCTGTTTACCTACCTGCACCTGGCCCCGGATCCGCTGCAGACCGAGCTGCTGGTGAAATCCGGGGCCACCTGTATCGCCTATGAAACCATCACCGATGAGCGCGGCGGCCTGCCCCTGCTGGCACCGATGTCCGAGGTGGCGGGGCGCATGTCGGTGCAGGAGGGCGCGCGCTGCCTGGAAAAGGCCAGCGGTGGCTCCGGGGTGTTACTGGGCGGTGTACCAGGGGTGGAAGCGGGCAATGTGCTGGTGATCGGCGGCGGTGTGGTAGGTCTCAACGCCGCGCGGATCGCCGCCGGCATGGGTGCCAGAGTCACCGTGCTGGACCGCAGTATCGCTCGTTTGAAAGAAATCGACGATCTCTATGGCGACAAAATGACCACTATCTATTCCACCCTGGATGCGGTGGAAAAGTATCTGGCCGAGGCCGATGTGGTTATCGGCGCCGTGCTGATCCCCGGTGCTGCGGCGCCGAAGCTGGTGAAAAAGTCGATGCTGGGCCTGATGAAGCCGGGCTCGGTACTGGTGGACGTGGCCATCGACCAGGGCGGCTGTTTCGAAACCAGCCGCGCCACCACCCACGAAGACCCGATCTATGTGGTCGACGATGTGATTCACTACTGTGTGGCCAATATGCCCGGCGGCGTCGCCCGAACTGCGACCTTTGCCCTTACCAACGCCACCTTGCCCTATGTGCTGGAGTTGGCCAACAAAGGGCCCGGTCAGGCCATGCTTGATAACCGCCACCTGCGCAACGGTCTCAATGTGCACGCAGGCAAGGTGACCTGTGAAGCCGTGGCTGTGGCGCTGGGCTATGACTATGTCGAGGCCGGCGCCGCGCTGGCCGGACATTTACTGCAAAAATCCGCCTAGGGTCACGCCGTTGTTTTTTGTCCTCCTGGGGTGAGCTCACTGCGGTGGCTTACCCTTTTTTTGTCTCACCGGCAGTCCCCTGTCTACTTTCACTTCCTCGATCACCATGTAGGTATGGGTCTGCGCCACACCGGGCAGCTCCACCAACTGGCTCAGTACCTGGCGGTAGGTCTCCATGCCCGAGATGCGCAGTTTGAGCAGATAGTCGAAGCCGCCGGCCACCATATGGCACTCCGCCACTTCCGGAATCCCCACCACCGAATCGCGAAAGTTATCGAAAACGTCGCCGGTAGTGCGGTCCAGGGTTACCTGGATAAACGCCGATGTACCCAGTTCCAGCTTGGCGGCGTTGAGCTTTGCCACATAGCCTTCGATATAGCCCTCTGCCTCCAGCCGCCGCACCCGGTCCAGGCAGGGGCTGGGGCTGAGGTTGACGCGGCGGGAAAGCTCGACGTTGGACATGCGGCCGTCGGCCTGCAGTTGCGCCAGAATGGCATAGTCAATCCTATCGAGTTTTTTTATTGACACAATGATAATGTCCTGTCTATGTCGTTTATTCCCATTTAATATACGGCAATACTGCCAATAAAGCCAAATAATACTGAAGTACAATACTTATAATATGCGGCGTCGATATTCCCAATATAGGCGCTCAAATATGCTAATCGATGAAAATATTCCGGTCTCGCCTGTGAGGCAGCGCATCCGCGCGCTGCACCGTACCGATGAAACCCGCTTGCTGGACGAGCTGCTGCAAGCGGCCCGGGTTGACGCTGCCGAAAGCCGCGCCATTCGCTCGCGGGCCAGACAGTTGGTGGAGAGTATTCGTTGCGCCCTGGCGGGCAAAGGCGGGGTCGACGCCCTGCTGACGGAGTTCTCCCTGTCGACTGAAGAGGGTGTGGTGCTGATGTGCCTGGCCGAGGCGCTGCTGCGGGTACCCGACCGCCACAATATCGACCAGTTGATTCGCGACAAGCTGAGCAGCGGAGACTGGGCGGCGCATTTGGGCAAAAGCGATTCGCTGTTTGTCAATGCCTCGGCCTGGGGGCTGTTGTTGACCGGCAAGGTGGTGCAGTTCAACGACGGCAGCGACCGCCGCCAGCTGAATCTGCTGCAGCGCACGGTGGGGCGGATGGGGGAGCCGGTGATCCGCCAGGCGGTACGCTATGCGCTGCGCATCATGGGCACGCAGTTTGTGCTGGGTACCACCATTCACCTGGCTCTGCAGCGCGCCAGAAAAGAAGAGGCCAAGGGTTTTCGCTATTCCTACGATATGCTCGGGGAGGGCGCCCGTACCGAAGGCGATGCCCGGCGCTATCTGCAGAGTTATGAGCGCGCGGTTGAAAGCATCGGTGCGGCGGCGGCGGGGCGCGGGCCGATCGACAGCCCCGGTATTTCCGTCAAGCTCTCCGCCCTGCACCCGCGCTATGAGTTCGCCCAGCGCCGGCGGGTTATGCAGGAGCTGGTGCCGCGGCTCAAGCGCCTAGCGCTGCTGGCCAGGCAGTATGATATCGGCCTGACCGTCGACGCCGAGGAGGCCGAGCGGCTGGATCTGTCGCTGGATATCATCGAAGCCGTGTTTCGCGACCCCGAACTCGATGGCTGGCAGGGCTTCGGCCTGGCCATCCAGGCCTACCAGAAACGCGCCATCGCGGTGGTGGAGTGGGCCAACGATCTGGCGGCCGGGGTCGGGCGGCAATTGATGGTGCGCCTGGTCAAAGGCGCCTACTGGGACACCGAGATCAAACTGGCCCAGGTGGAAGGCTTCAGCGATTACCCGGTATTTACCTCGAAGCCGGCCACCGATGTTTCCTACCTGGCCTGCGCCCGCAAACTGCTGCAGTACCGCGACCACCTCTACCCCCAGTTCGCCACCCACAATGCCTACACCGTGGCCGCCATTCTCAGCTATGACCGGCAGCGCAGCGGTTTCGAGTTTCAGCGCCTGCACGGTATGGGCGAGGAGCTGTTCGTCGATGTGATGGCGGCGGAGAATATTCCCTGCCGCATCTATGCGCCGGTCGGTGAGCACGCCGACCTGCTCGCTTACCTGGTGCGGCGGCTGTTGGAGAACGGTGCCAATACCTCGTTTGTGAATAATATCGTCGATAAAAACGTCTCTATGGATATGCTGCTTGCCGATCCCGTTGCCACCGTCGACGCCTGGGCCAATAAACGCAATACTGCCATCCCGCTGCCGGCGGACCTGTTCGGTGGCGCGCGGCGCAATGCCGCCGGCCTGGACCTCAGCGACCCGCTGGCAGTGGCGGCGTCATCGCAGGCCCTGCACGACTGGTGGCAGCAGCGCAGTGCCGTCGAGGTGTTGCGCGGCGGCGGCATCAAGGTCGCCAATCCGGCGCGGCGCGAACAGTTGGTGGGCAGTCTCGACTACACTGCCGCTGCTGCAATAGAAGATAAACTGCAGCGTGCCCACAAAGCGTTCGTGCAGTGGAATGAGACCCCCTGCAGCACGCGTATCGAGCTGCTGCAGCGGCTTGCCGATACGCTCGAGGCCGAGCGCGCAACCCTGATGGCGCTGTGTATCAAAGAGGCGGGCAAGACCGCCGACGACAGCGTCGCGGAGGTGCGCGAAGCGGTAGACTTCTGCCGCTACTACGCCGAACAGGCGGCGCTGCAGATTCGCCCCGGCGACAGCGGCCGCGGCGTGGTGCTGTGTATCAGCCCATGGAATTTTCCGCTGGCGATTTTTATCGGCCAGATCAGCGCCGCGCTGGTGGCCGGCAACACCGTGATTGCCAAAGCGGCCGAGCAAACCGGGCTGATTGCCATGCAGGTTATCGAACTGATGGACGCCTGCGGCTTTCCGCCCGGGGTGGTTGAGCTGGTAGTGGCGCCGGGACAGCCGGTAGGCGAGCAACTGCTGCCCGATCCGCGCATACAGGCGGTGATGTTTACCGGCTCCACCGCGGTTGCCAAATGGTTGTCGAAAGCCATTGCCGCGCGCGCGGGCGGCGATATACCGCTGATTGCCGAAACCGGCGGCCAGAATGCCATGATCGTCGATTCGACTGCACTGCCGGAGCAGGTGGTGGACGATGTCATTCAGTCCGGCTTTCACAGCGCCGGACAGCGTTGCTCAGCCCTGCGGGTGCTGTTTATTCAGGAGGAGGTGGCAGACAAGATCATCGACATGATTGCCGGCGCCATGGCTGAGCTGCGTATCGGCGATCCCGCCGATCTGGCTACCGACGTGGGGCCGGTAATCGACCAGCGCGCCCTGGCGCGCCTGCAGCGCCATACTGACGCGCTCAGCGGCAAGGGGCAGCTGCGCTACCGCTGCGAGCTGTCCGGCGACTGCCGGCAGGGCAGTTTCATTGCGCCGCATCTGTTCGAGATCGACAGTATGTCGCAACTGCGTGAAGAGATTTTCGGGCCCGTCGTCCATATTGTTCGCTACCGGGCGGCAGCGCTCGACGATGTGATCGCGCAGATTAACCGCAGCGGCTTCGGTCTGACCCTGGGCATTCACAGTCGCATCCAGGCGGTCAAGGAGAAAATTGCCGCCGCGGTGCAGGTGGGCAATATCTATATCAACCGCAACATGGTGGGTGCGGTGGTCGGCGTGCAGCCATTTGGCGGGCGCGGCCTCTCCGGTACCGGGCCCAAGGCCGGCGGGCCGCGTTATCTGGCGCGGCTGCTGCGGCCACAGCCGCTGCCGGCGCTGTTAAACTCAGCCACAGTTCAATCCGCCGCCGCAGTGCCGGCACAGACCGTTGAGACAGTCGCTGCACATGGCGCCGTGGCCGCGGCGCCGGCTTCACCGCTCGACTGGCAGAACTGGAATGCCTTGCCGCTAACGGTCAGAGCCGGCCTGGTCAGGCATTGGATAAAGCAATGGGCGACCTTGCCCGAGGCAGGCCAGTCGGCGTTTGAGCTGGCGCGGCAGCTGATCGGCGAGGCTGAAAGCGAATTGGAGCCGCAACTGCTACCGGGTCCCACCGGTGAGAGCAACCGCCTTTGCACCGAGGGGCGGGGTGTGCTGCTTGCCTATATCGAGCGGGAGTCGGAACTGCCGTATTTACTGGTGGCGGCTGCCGTGGCACTGGTAACCGGCAATGCGATGATTTTCGCCGCTGCCGGCGCCCAGCTCCGGGACAAACTGGCCGCTATCGGCAGTGCCGCCGGGACACTGCCTTTCGCCGTCACTAAAGTCGATGGCATTGCCGCCGATCTGTCTGAAAGGCTGCGAAAATCCACCCTGGCGGGTGTGGTGCTGAGTGCGGACTCAGGTTTGGCGCCGGCGTTGCGGGCTGTGATGGCGGAATCCGCCGGTGCGATTCTGCCGCTGATCAACGAGCCGTTAAACCGCTTCTACCTGCAGCGTTTCGTACTGGAGAAAACCGTGTCCGAGGACACCACGGCGGCTGGCGGCAATGCCTCGCTGATGACACTGGAGGACACCCACGAGACAGCAGGCAGCTCACTGCAACAGGCCGTTTGAGGAGTGATGGAGTGTTGACAAGATACCGCGGCTACTACTCGCTGACAACTGTCTCCAAGCGGGGGCAGATGGACCGGTCGCCGCAAACACAACTAACCCCCGAGGTATAACTGATCAGTTTTAGCCGCCATAATAAAGTCGTTTTTATGCAGTCCCTTGATCTTGTGGCTCCACCAGTTAACCGTAACCTTGCCCCACTCGGTCAACAGCGCCGGGTGGTGTCCCTGTTCCTCCGCCAGTGCGCCCACTTCATTGGTAAAGGCCAGCGCCCGATCAAAGTTTTCAAAACTGTAGAGCCGCTGCAACTGTTTTACCCCGTCGCTGTCCACCAGCATCCACTCGGGCACCTGCGCCAGCAGCTCAGGCATCTGTTCGTCCGCCACCCGCGGCGCATCGGCGCGGCAGGCTTCGCAACTCTGTTGTGTCAGTTCGCTCATGCTATCTTCTACTCCCTGCTCATGGCTGTCTGTCGGTGGCCCGCTACTATACCTTATCGGGCCGCCGCCGGGATAGCTTCGCATTAGGGCCTGTTGACACTCAATGAGTGTCAACAGGCCCTAGATAACGCCGCGGCGTATCTGGTCCAGCTCGATGGATTCAAACAGGGCCTGAAAGTTACCCTCGCCAAAGCCCTCATTGCCCTTGCGCTGGATAATCTCGAAGAAAATCGGGCCGATGACATTCTTGGTAAAAATCTGCAGCAGACTGCCCTGGCCTGCAGTGGGCGCGCCGTCGATCAGTACCCGCAGTGCCTGCAGTCGCGCCAGGTCCTCGCCGTGGCCCGGGACGCGCTGATCGATTTTTTCGTAATAGGTATCCGGCGTGTCCTGGAAGTCCACATTCTGTTTGCGCAGGACCTCGACACTGGCATAAATATCATCAGTACCGAGGGCGATATGCTGAATACCTTCTCCCTGATATTCCCGCAGGTACTCTTCGATCTGGGACTTGTCGTCCGCAGACTCGTTGATCGGAATGCGGATCTTGCCGCAGGGGCTGGTCATGGCGCGACTGCTGAGGCCGGTGAGTTTGCCCTCGATGTCGAAGTAACGGATTTCACGGAAGTTAAACACACGCTCGTAGAAACCCGCCCACAAGTCCATATTGCCTCGATACACATTGTGGGTCAGGTGGTCGATATAAGTCAGGCCGGCCTTGAAAGGGGCGGATTTGCCGGTGGCGACAAAATCCACATCGTAGATAGTACTGTCGCCATAGCGGTCGACCAGATAAATTCTGCTGCCGCCGATACCCTCGATACAGGGAATATTGAGTTCCATCGGGCCCGGGTTCGTGGTCACGGCTTTGGCGCCGCGCTCGATGGCCAGCTGGTAGGCTTTGCCGGCATCTTCGACCCGGAAGGCCATGGCGCAGGCACAGGGCCCGTGGTCGCGGGCAAACTGCTGGGCAAAGCTGTCCGCCTCGGCATTGATGATGAAATTGACGTCGCCCTGCTTGTGCAAGGTGACATCCTTGCTGCGGTGGCGCGCCACCTCGACAAAACCCAGTTGCTCAAACAGTGAGCGCAGCAGCAGCGGCTCGGGTGCGGCGTATTCAACGAATTCGAATCCGTCGGTTTTGAGTGGGTTGGCAAACAGATCGGCCATCTTTCTATCTCCTCGAATCACTGATGTCTCTGAAATCACATTGCTAAAATGGCCTGCCTTATAAGCCTGGCTTATCAATACAGCCGAATTATCCGGTCAGAAGCTATAATCAATGTGTTAAGGGTTATAAACTGTCAGCTTTTGCTGACTCGCGGCAGTGAGCTGACATAAGGTTACAAATGAAACCAATAGTAGTTACATGAGAAACTAATGGCAAGCCTTGGGGGAAAATATGTCTGATCAAGTGGTCGATGAGCTGCATCTCGAGCATTTTTTGCCGTACCGGCTTTCCATTCTCTCCAACCGGGTCAGCAATGCCATTGCTGCCGATTACGGCGAGCGTTTTCAGCTGAGCATGCCGGCCTGGCGGGTAATGGCCATTCTCGGGCGCTATCCGGGGCTGGTGGCCGCCGAGTTGGTGGAAAAAACGGCTATGGACAAAGTGGCGATCAGCCGGGCGGTGGCACTGTTGCTGGATCGGGGCTATATCACCCGGGACGAGCACAGCAGTGACCGGCGCCGCTGGATTCTCAACCTGTCCGAGGCCGGAGAGGTCATCTACCACCGCATCGTGCCGCTGGCGAAATCCTACGAGCGGGATCTGCTCGAAAACTGGAATGCCGAAGAGGTGGCGCTGTTGCACGATATGCTGGACCGCATGAATGCCCGGGCGCTGTCCTGGCTCGAACACGGGTTGGCGGCGGGGCGGGGCAGTGCTGATGAATGAGCAACAGGGCAATGACTTGACGGCGTTTCGCCGTTGGCCCAACCGCCTGGCCGAGCATTACCGGCATTTTGCCGTGGCTGAGCGGCTGCTGCTGACCGGCCACTCGCACCAGGCCTGGCCCGACTGTGGTCTGCAGGGCCAGCAGCAGGCCTGGCTCGATGCGGCGCAGTGGGTGGATGACAAGTGGGAGCGTGCTGCCGCCAGGGCCGCCGAGGTAGAGCGGGGTTTTAGCGCGCTGCTGCAGGACGACGACGGCCATATCGCACTCGGCCAGAACACCTTCGAGCTGGTGCTGCGCTTTCTCTCGGCACTGGATCTGCGCCGGCGACCGCGCCTGGTCAGCAGCGGCAGTGAATTTCACACCCTGCGGCGACTGCTGGGGCGACTGGAGGAGGAAGGTGTGGAAGTGGTGCGGGTGCCAAGTGAGCCGTTCGACAGCTTTATGCCGCGCCTGGCCGCCGCAGTTGACGACCGCACTGCCGCGGTATTGTGCTCCCATGTGTTTTTCGATTCTGGCATTATCGGCGGGAACTTTTCGCCGGTGGCGGCCGCCTGTGACCGGGTTGGCTGCGAGTTGCTGGTGGATGCCTACCACAGCTTGAACGTCGTGCCTTTCTCCCTGCGCGAGCACGGCCTGCAACGGGCCTTTGTGGTGAGCGGCGGCTATAAATATTGCCAGTTGGGGGAGGGCAACTGTTTTTTGCGCTTTCCCGCCGGCTGCCAGCTGCGGCCGATCGCCACCGGCTGGTTCGGTGAGTTTGGCGAACTGGCCCAGGCCGCTGCGCAGCAGACCCGCTACGGCGCCGGCGCAGAGCGTTTTGCCGGCTCGACTTACGACCCCACCAGCCACTATCGCGCTGCAGAAGTGATGCGCTTTTTTCGCGATCAGCAGCTGACACCGGCACTGCTGCGACAGATTTCCCAGCACCAGATAGGCCTGCTGGTAGCGGGGTTCGAGGCACTGGATGTCGACAGCCGCATTATCCGTTTGCGACACGCCGTACCGGCGGCCAGCCGCGCCGGCTTTCTCGCGCTGCAATCGCCCCATGCCGAACGTATCCGCGCCGGTTTGAAGGAGCGTGGGGTGAGCTGCGATTATCGCGGTGATATACTGCGCCTGGGGCCGGCGCCGTATTTGTCGGATCGGCAGATCGAGCAGGCGCTGGGTATTTTTGCTGAGGTACTGGGTCAGTTCGGCGGCAAATGAGGTTTGTCAGCAGTGGATCAGTTTTATGCAGTCGATTAAAATCTTCACTACCGGCGGCACCATCGATAAAATTTACTTCGATGCCAACAGCGAGTTCCAAGTGGGCGACTCGCCGCTGCAGGAATGTCTGCAGGAGGCCAATGTCAGTTTCGACTTTGCCATCGAATCGGTATTGAAAAAAGACAGCCTGGATATAACGCCGGGCGACCGGCAGGCAATCCGGGATAGAATAAGCAGCGCCGCGGAGTCGAAGGTACTGGTGACCCACGGCACCGATACCATGGTGGAAACCGCGCAGGCGCTGGCGGATATTCCCGGCAAGACCATTGTACTGACCGGTGCCATGCAGCCGGCGCGGCTGCGGTTTACCGATGCGGTATTTAATATCGGTTACGCCATCGCCGCCGTACAGCTGCTGCAACAAGGTGTTTACATCGCCATCAACGGCCGTGTGTTCGACCCTTTCAAGGCGGCGAAAAACCGCTACAGGCAGCGCTTTGAGCAGGTTGGGCGGGAGCTGTGACTGTGCGGGCGCAGGTTGGGGAAGCGGCGTAAAGAAGTCACAGTTCGCAAAACAGTTCGCAAAATTGATGCCAGCTCCGGGTTGAAGATCGCATTGTCACACAATTATTGCTAACCTCTGGGTTCAATTTAATCTACGCCCGGGTTGCCATGAAAATTCTTGTCTGTACTGTCACGCTGGCGGCGCTGCTTAGCACCAGTGCCTGTGGTTATTTTCTCTATCCCGAACGGGTCGGGCAGAAGTCCGGCAGGTTGGACCCCACCATCGTGTTGCTGGATGCCGCCGGGCTGCTGTTCGGTATCATTCCCGGCATTGTCGCCTTTGCCGTCGATATCACCACCGGTGCGATCTATCTGCCGCCGGGGCAAAAGTCCACCATTGAAAAACACAAGCGGCGCCTTGGACAACTGCAACATCTCGAGTTGCAGCCGGCGCGGGAAGCCGATGTCACCGTCGATCGGCAGCACATCGCGCGCGAACTGTCGCTGCTGCTTGGACAGCCGGTCGACGCCGCGGCGATACAGTATTATAAGCCCGCGGCAGCGGAGGCGGTGCTATTGGCCAGGGCGGGCAATGGGAATTTCACAGTTCAGTGACATGCATAATCGGCAGGCCGGCCATGAAACAGCTGAGTGACGAGAAGATACTGGACTCCTGGCATAAAAACGCCAGTCCGTGGACGGTGGCGATTGCCGAACAGCAAATCGAGAGTCGCAATCTTGTCACCAATCAGGCCATTGTCGATGCGGTTGTCGCGACGGGCGGTCGATCTGTTGTCGATATCGGCTGCGGTGAGGGCTGGCTGGTGCGGGAACTGACCGGCAGGGGGCTCGATGTGCTGGGCATCGATGCGGTGGCGGCGCTGATCGATACGGCCAGGCAGCTCGGCGGCGGGCGCTATTGCACCCTGTCCTATGAACAGATGGCGCAGCGGCCGCCAGATGAACGCTTCGATACCGCGGTGTGCAATTTTTCCCTGCTGGGTCGCGAGTCCGTTGCCGGTTTGTTTGCGACCCTTGCCGGCTTGCTAAATGCGCGGGGCTGTTTGATCGTACAAACCATTCACCCCCTGGTCGCCTGTGGCGACCAGCCCTATCGGGACGGCTGGCGCGAGGGTTCATGGCAGGGCTTCAGCGACGAGTTTTCCGATCCCGCGCCGTGGTACTTCAGAACTCTGGAAAGCTGGACACAGCTGTTTGTCGAAAACGATTTTGCCCTGACTCGCGTAAGTGAACCCCTGAATCCACAGACGGGTAAGCCGGCTTCAGTCTTGTTTGTCGGCTTGAAAGCTGACAGCTAACAGTTTACAGCGGCGCATTACCCCTCGAGGTTTCAGTTGTTAGCTGTAAACTGTCAACTGTAAGCTCCACCAGCCTATAGTGAAGATATAGGTTTGCGGCAAAATACCTGAAAATCCCACTTATATCGCAGTACTGCGTTTAACCGCCGGATAAACTGCGGCAATTTCAGTTAACGAAAACTAGTCTCTGGCGCGCTTTAAACGCCGCCGCTGTCCGCGCTGTACTCGCCTTGATTTAACTGTGTTTTAATGCAGCCTGAAACAGTGACTGGAGGTGAGTGATGCGCACAACGATGGTGTCAATACGCAAATTTTCTGTATTTTTTTCTCTGTTGACTGCAACGGTATTTGGCCTTTCCGGCGTGTCGCGGGCCGATACGCCGGCCAATATCACTGCCGCCGGTGACAGTATCACCATGGCTTTTGCCGCCAACTGTACCGGCAATACGTCTTTCTTCGATTTGTTGTGCCTGCTCGGTGGCGACCAGCCGCGGCGCTCCTGGTTTGACGGCAACCGGCGTGAAGTCGACAGCGTTCACGACAAATATAAGCGTTTGGACCCCGCCATCCTGGCCAACAAAGATGCGGCCGAGTCGGGGTCGGAAATGCGCGGCGGCAGTAATAACTTCATCGCCCAGGCCAGCAGTATTGTCGCGCAAACCAATACCCCCGATCATGTCGAAGTACTGCTCGGCGGCAACGACATCTGCAGTCGCGACTGCACTGATCCGGCCAATTGCGGTGATCCCCTGTATACCGAGAGCCAGTGGCGCGGCGCCGTGCGCGCCGGGCTGGATATTCTGATGAACGGCCTGCCGCTGGGTTCGACCGTTTATTTTGGCAGCGTACCGCGGGTGCAGGACCTGCGCGCGGCAGGTCTTGCCAAACAGGCGTCCACCTCGCGCGTCAATTGCGAGAGTGTCTGGAATACTTTTGATATCTGCACCATCGCCACCAGCGGCAGTTCGCTCAATGGCGAAAACGCCGCACAGCGGCTGGCAGCGGTTGCCAATGTGCAGCGTCGCTACAATGAAATTCTGGTTGAGGAGTCGGCGGCTTATAACAGTAACAGCAATGGACGCAATCCGCGCGGTATCGAGGTGGTGGCGGACTATGTGGATGAGAATACCGCCTCGACCGGTACTTTTCAGTTTGGCCAGGATGATATCGACGGCGGTGATTGCTTCCATCCCAGCGTGCAGGGGCAGAATATCATTGCGGATTTGATGTGGAATTCGAATCCCGATAAGTAGGGGGATTGGTGGGGGAGTGCCACACGGCGCGGGCCGCGGTGGCACCGACCCCTTTTTCTGACCCCTTTTTCTTGGTTCGGTGTGTCACTGCAAGTGGGGAGGGGTTGGTGCCATATTCGAGATATGTGTCGCTCGAGCAGGTTTGTGCCTCTACCGTTATGCCAAAAAATAAGCACTACAATTGCCATCTCAGCAGTTCGTTGTTGGCACGGAAACTTTTTTCAAAACTAAGCAGGCAAGCCGATTGTTGCGCGCTTTTTTACTTATATAACTACCTCAATTCCCGCTTCGATCTCCGGTGCCGGTAAAAAAATCCACAGCTTGTCAACTCTACTCGCCGTCTGCTTCGATATGATACTGGTACACAACCGGCATCCCCTTGCGCATAACTACCGCAGTCACATTGTCCCGTGTTCTGAGCGCCTCCCAAAGCGGGTTGTGGCCACTGTGCACCCAGTCGCTATCGACCATCATCAGTACATCGCCGGGTTCCATTCCCAGCAGCTGGTAGAATTCGTCCAGATCGCCGCGGGACAGTTTCATTAGATTGTGCCCCTCGACCCTGTGCTCGCCCTTTTCAATCTGCTGCTCCAGTTCGACCTGCTGCAGCAACTTGCTGTCGACCCAATTCCTCGACAGCGGCAACACCGCGGTGGGTTTGGGCAGGCGCAGGGTATCGGTTTGTGACTGCACATCTTCGGCGCTGGCAACGGTGCCTGCCGTATCGGCATATAGAGAAATATCGCGAGAGCCGGCAATGTTTCTGTCGCTGCCTGCCGTCCACAGCCTGACCAGTTCCAGCCTGCCCCGATTGTCGATAATGATGCCGTCGTGGTCGATCAGCTGCAATGTCACCTGCGGCAGCAGAATATCGCCGGTTTGAAAAAAATTCGCCGATTTTGCCTCGATCTCCAGCAGTGCCTTCGAGCGCTCGGGGTCGTTGCTGACGCTGGATGCAACCATTTTTATCGGCAGCCTGGACAGCACCAGCTTGTCACTGGTCGGGAGCCGGGGTGCCAGTCCCAGGCTGATCAGTTCGCGGTCGATGATATCGCTGAAGGTATCGACAGACTGCGAACCGCGCAGATAAATACCGTTGACAAATGTGACCGGCACGCCTTTGATGCCCAGTTTGCCGGCCAGCGCCCGGTCGCGCTCGACAGCCCCGCGGTAGCGCCGCTCGGTCAGGCAGGTATCGAGCAGGTCCGTGTCCAGCTGCAGGCGGGCGGCTATATCGAGCAATTTGACGCGATCGATATTGTCCACCCGCGCCAGTATATGGTCCTGAAGTTTCCATTTTGCCCCCTGTTCGCCGGCGCAGCGCACCGCTTCGGCCAGCAACTGCCCGTGGCGGTGAAAGGCCTGGGGGAGGTCGTAGTAGGCGAGACTGATGCGCGTGTCGTATTCTTGCAGCAGGGCGATCAGTATCGGTTGCAGGCGCACGCAATGGGAGGACTGGTAACTGCAGAACACCGACAGCCGCACCGGCGCCGCCGCCGCGCCTCTCAGCGGCCGGTCGTCCCGCGGCAGATCCAGTCGCGGGCGCACCGGCGGGGTCAGATAAACCACTGCCCCGGCGGGGGCGCCGGCCGTGTCGAGCAGCTGATCCAGGCTGGCTCTGCGCAGCTGGTAGATCGACTCGCTGAGATCATACAGTTGCAGCTCGACAGCGGCGTCCACTTCATCCAGTGTAATCACCCGCTCGCCGAGTTTTGCGGCAATCCGGCTGTCGTCCCGGCCGTCGCTGCGGTTGGCGTCGCCGGGCGCCCCGCCGCAACCGCCTGCCGACAGTAACAGGACGACCGCCGCGGCGCCGGTCACGCGGGTGCCAAATTCGATAAGAGCGTGAATCCTGATATTCACTGCGCTGCCCCAGTATTAGCGTATCGAGAGTGCTTAGGGTATAACGGGTATCTCTGTTGCACTTTGGATTCTATCCCGTTAACGTTGCGTATTGAGCGTACCTTCTTCCCTATTTACTCTATATATCAAAAACCGGCGCCTGCTTTGGCGTAAAAATAAACATTTCACTAAACCGTAATGACGGCTGCTCGTTGACCACGCCTGAAACGTAAGGATTTAATATGTCTATAACCCTGAAAATCAATGGTGAAAGTCGCCAGGTGAACGCGGAACCCGATACCCCGCTGTTGTGGGTCATCCGCGACGAACTCAAACTCACCGGCACAAAGTTTGGTTGCGGTATAGCGCAGTGCGGCGCCTGTACTGTGCATATGAATGGCCAGGCGATACGCTCCTGTGTGATGCCGGTCAGTGCGGTGGCTGAGCAGGAGATCACCACCATCGAAGGCCTGAACTCGAAAACCGCCGCGGCGGTGCAAACCGCGTGGGAGGATCTGGCGGTGGTGCAGTGCGGCTACTGCCAGTCCGGGCAGATCATGTCGGCAACCGCTTTACTGGAAAAAAATACCCAGCCCAATGATGGGGATATCAACCAGGCCATGTCCGGCAATATTTGCCGCTGTGCCACTTATATGCGTGTCCGCGCGGCCATCAAACAGGCTGCCACGGACCTGGCCAGGGAGGTTTGAGCAATGCGTAAATTTCAGCAGATGTCGATTAATCGCCGCGCATTTTTGCGCAAGAGCGCCGGCGCTGGCGCCGGACTGACACTGATGGTGGGTCTGAGCGCCTGCAGCCGTCAGGAAACGGCGTCGGGCCCGCAACAGCTTAGCGATGCTGTCGACAGCGAGCCGCTGGAGGCGAATGCCTTTGTCAAGATCGGTACCGATAACCGCGTTACCGTGATGATCAAGCATCTGGAGATGGGGCAGGGCACCTATACCGGACTGGCGACGCTGGTGGCGGAGGAGATGGATGCGGACTGGGAACAGATCGTTTCACAGTCGGCGCCGGCCGATGCCAAACGCTATGCCAACCTGCAGTGGGGACCGGTGCAGGGAACCGGCGGCAGCTCCGCCATTCCCAATTCCTATATGCAGCTGCGCGAGGCCGGCGCGGCGGCCAGGCAGATGCTGGTCGGTGCCGCGGCGGCGGCCTGGGAAGTCGCCGCCGGGGAGATTGCGGTTGTCAAAGGCCGGGTGTCACACGCCGCCTCCGGCCGCGAGGCCAGTTTCGGCGAACTGGCCGAAGCCGCGGTACAGCAGCCGCTGCCGCAAACCGTGACACTCAAGGATCCCAAGGACTTCACGCTGATAGGCACCAAGCTGTCGCGCAAGGATATCGGTAAAACCGACGGTACCGCAGTGTTCACCCAGGATATTCAACTGCCCGGCATGCTGACCGCCGTTGTCGCCCACCCGCCGCGCTTTGGCGCGCGCCTGCAGCGGGTGGATGACAGCGCTGCGCGCCAAGTCAAAGGCGTGGTCAATGTGGTGACCATTCCCACCGGCGTGGCGGTATTGGCTGAAACGTTCTGGCAGGCAAAAAAGGGCCGCGATGCGCTGCAGCTCGAATGGGATGAGTCCGAGGCTTTTAACCAAAGCTCTGAGGAACTGATACAGCAGTACCGCGAGCTGGCGCAACAGCCCGGCGCTTCGGCGCAGAAACACGGCGATGTGGAACAGGGCTTTGCCGCTGCCGACAAGGTAATAGAAGCCAGCTACGAATTTCCGTACCTGGCCCATGCCGCCATGGAGCCTCTCAACTGTGTGGTGCAGATTCACGCCGACGGTGCCGAAGTCTGGAACGGCTGCCAGCTGCAGACCGTCGACCAGGCGGCAGTGGCCGGTGTGCTGGGAATCAAGCCCGAGAGCGTCGTTATCCATACTCTGCTCGCCGGCGGCAGTTTTGGTCGCCGCGCCGGAACCAACTCCGACTACGTGGTAGAGGCGACCGAGATAGCCAAGGCCCATGCCCAGCCGGTGCCGGTGAAACTGGTGTGGACGCGTGAAGACGATACTAATGCCGGCTACTTTCGCCCGCTCTATGTCCATCACCTGAAAGCCGGCCTGGATAAGCAGGGCAATATCGTTGCCTGGCAGCACCGCATTGTCGGCCAGTCCATACTGACCGGTTCGCCGTTTGCCGGCATGGTGCAAAACGGTATCGATCTGTCCTCCGTGGAAGGCGCCATTCACCTGCCGTACAAAATGGATAACTTTTCCGTGGAGTTACATACCGTCGATATCAACGTGCCGGTATTGTGGTGGCGCAGCGTCGGCTCCACCCATACCGCCTACTCCACCGAGGCTTTTATCGACGAACTGGCGGCGGCCGCGGGCAGGGACCCGATCGCCTATCGCCTCGATATGCTCGGCGACGATGCGCGTCACCGCGGTGTACTGGAGCTGGCAGCGGAGAAAAGCGGCTGGAAGTCACCATTGCCGGCGGGGCGGGTGCGGGGCTTTGCGCTGCACAAATCCTTCGGCACCTATGTCGCCCAGGTGGCGGAACTCTCCATTGCCGACGATCAGCGCTATCGGGTCGAAAAAGTGACCTGCGCGGTGGATTGCGGTGTCGCCATCAACCCGGATGTTATCCGCGCCCAGATAGAGGGCGGTATCGGCTATGGCCTATCGCCGGCGCTGATCAGTGAAACCACATTGCGGGAAGGCAAAGTGGTGGAAGCCAATTTTGATCGCTACCAGGTAATCCGCATCGACCATATGCCTGCGATCGACGTGCACATCGTCAACTCTGCGGAGTCGCCCACCGGTGTCGGTGAACCCGGCACGCCGGTTATCGCCCCGGCTGTCGCCAACGCCCTGTTTGCCGCCAGCGGCAAACCGCGGCACAAACTACCGTTAGGGGAAAGGGTTTGAGTCATCACTAGATACTAGTAACTAGAGACTAGTAACTAGTGACTAGTTCGCCGTGACACGTAGGACGCCGCCTTCGTCCGTCAACAGGTAGAGGGCCCCTTGCGGGCCCTCGCGCACGTCGCGGATGCGGGCGTTCAGTTCGCCAAAAAGTGATTCTTCGGCTTTGACCTTGCCGTCCTCGAGATCGACGCGGCGCACATGCCGGGCGACGAGGGCGCCGGACAGTAGGTCGCCCTGCCAGGCGGGAAACATCTCGCCGCGGTAAAGCGTCATGCCCGATGGCGCAATCGAGGGTGTCCAGTGCAGCAGCGGCTGTACGGTTCCCCGGTATTCCGTATAAGGTGAAATTTTTGCGCCGGAGTAGTCGATGCCGTGGGTCGCTATCGGCCAGCCGTAGTTGACCCCGGCTTCGATCAGGTTGATTTCGTCGCCGCCGCGCGGGCCGTGCTCGTGCAGATAGATGCGGTCGCTGGCGGCGTCGTAGACCAGCCCCTGGGGGTTGCGGTGGCCGTAAGAGTAAATTTCCGGCCGCGCGCCGGCGCGGCCGGCAAAAGGATTGTCTGCCGGTATCGAGCCGTCGTCGTTGAGGCGCAAGGTCTTGCCAAGCAGCGAGCTGAGTTTCTGCGCGTCTTCGCGGTGATCGAAGCCGTCACCGGTGGTAACCATGAAGGTGCCGTCGGCCAGGAATACCAGTCTGCCGCCATAGTGATTGCTACCGCGTTTCAGCGGCTCCACTGCCAGCAACACTTCAAAGTCCTGCAGCGCACTGCCGTCGAGGCGGCCGCGGCCGATATGGGTGGCGTTTTGTCGCGCGTCGCCGCCGGCATAGACGAGGTAAACCCAGCGGTTAGCGGGGAACTGGGGATGTAGCACCACATCGAGCAGACCGCCCTGACCCGCGTAGTGAACCGCCGGCACACCGGACACCTGCTCGCGGCTGCCGTCACGGCGGATGATATTGAGCTGTCCGGGGCGCTCCGTTACCAGCAGTGCGCCGTCGGGCAGAAAGGCCAGCGACCAGGGATTGTCCAGTCCGTCCGCCAGGGTTTCGATGTGATAACTGTTGGCGGCGGCAACAGCCGTCAAACAACTCAGTATAGTGGTGGCGAGTGCGGCTGCGATGCGATGGGCCATGGTCAGGAGTCCTTTGCGTCAACTTTGCGTAAATATTGTCTGTCGTTTAAGATACGCGCTACCTTAACAGGCGGCTTATAAACTGGCCAATAAAAATGGCCGCTGTTATCTGGCTGTGGGTGATTGTCAGCGGTTGACAAGTGGCTGTGAAATGGCCGTGAAAAAGTAACCGCAAAAAAGTGGCCGTAAAGTGTCTACAGATAGAAAGTGTCTACAGATAGAAAATGTCTACAGAATGTCTACGGATAGAAAGTGTCTGTAGATAGGAATTAGCCATAGATAGATAGAAAGTAGCCACAGGTAGAAAGTAGCTACAGATAGAGAGTAAATAGCCATAGCCATAGAAAGTGGCTGTAAACGGATTTGAGAATGAACCTGTTAAAGGCGGTTTGATTGCGATGGCCGGTAATGTGAAACGTGCGCCTGTGGCGCGAACAGTTGGTGCTTTCCTGGCGGCGGTGCTGTCTACATTTGTGATAGCCGCGGTACTGCACACCCACTTTGTCCTTGGCGCGCTGGTCGGCATTGGCGTTGAGGTGCCTTTTGGCGTGCGTGTCTCGACCACGCTACACGATATTTACGGCCTTTTTGTCGGCCTCGGCCTGATGAGCTATCCAAGCATTATCGCGGTCGGTTTTGTCATAGCCCTGCCGGTATTTGCAGCCGTGCGACGGTTTGTAAACATACCGCCGGTATTCGCCTACTCGCTGGCCGGCGCCTGTGCCATGGCCGTTATGCTGGGGCTGATGTATATATTGTTCGAAGGCTCGCCGATCGCCGGTGCCCGCGGCAGTGCCGGCTTCGTGGCCCAGTGCTTTGCCGGCGCCCTCGGCGGTGCTGTATTCGCCTCTATCGCCAGGCCGCGAATGGATGCGGCCTAGTCTTTATTTCTCGGCTTTACTTCTCGACTTTATTTCTCGACTTTACTTCTCGACAAAGGCACGCTCAATCACATAGTGTGCCTGCTGGCCGTGGCGGGATTCCCGAAAGCCGCGCCGGTCCAGAATGGCGCACATGTCCTTTAACAGGCTGGGGCTGCCGCAAATCATAAAGCGGTCGTCGGCGGTAGTGATCGGCGGCAGGCCCAGATCCCGGGTCAGGCGGCCGCTTTCCAGCAGGTCGGTGAGGCGGCCCTGATTGCGGTAGTTCTCGCGGGTAACGGTGGGATAGTACAGCAGTTTTTCTTTGACCTGGTCGCCAAAGAACTCGTTTTCCGGGAGTTCATTTTCGATATAGTCGGCATAGGCCAGCTCATCGACATGGCGCACCCCGTGGGTCAACACGATGCGCTCATAGCGCTCGTAGATATTGGGGTCTTTGATGATACTCATAAACGGCGCCAGTCCGGTGCCGGTACCGAGCAGGTAGAGATGGCGTCCGGGCAGCAGGTGATCGGCCACCAGCGTGCCGGTGGGTTTACTGCTCACCAGCACCTCGTCGCCGACACTGATATTCTGCAGGCGCGAGGTCAGCGGGCCGTCGGGCACCTTGATACTGAAAAACTCCAGTTCGTCGTCGTAGTTGGCGCTGGCGATGCTGTAGGCGCGCAGCAGCGGGCGTCCTTCCAGCTCCAGTCCCATCATTACAAAATGGCCGTTTTCGAAACGCAGCCCGGTATTGCGGCTGGTTTTGAAACTGAACAATGTGTCGTTCCAGTGATGAACGCTGGTAACCCGTTCTTTGGTAAGGCTGGCCATAATTCGGTTATATCCTAATATCTGACTCGAATAAGAGCAATAGTCACAGTCTGTACTATACGGTACCCTGGTAAATCGGCAAAATGCGGTATTCCGATTTACATTATTGAAAAAATCGATATGTATTTTACCCTACGCCAGCTGCAGGTGTTTCAGGCAGCCGCCTATTTTGAAAATATATCCAAGGCGGCCCAGAGCCTGGCCATGTCCCAGTCAGCCGCCAGCAGTGCGCTGAAGGAACTGGAACAGCAATTCGATATCCAGCTGTTTGACAGGGTGGGCAAGCGCCTGCAGCTGAATGAACTCGGGCGGCTGATGCGGCCGCGGGCGGCGGCATTGCTGGCGCGGGCGCAGGAGCTGGAACTCGACTTCATGCGCCATGCCGAGGCCGGGCCGATCAAGGTGGGCGCCACCCTGTCGATCGGCAACTACCTGGCAGTGACGATTATGGCGCGCTATATGGAAGCCTACCCCGAAGCCAAGGTGGAGCTGGCTGTCGCCAACACCGAAACCATCGGCCACCGGGTGGCCAACTTCGAACTCGACGTCGGCCTGATCGAAGGTGAGTTTCAGCATCCGGAGCTGGATATCATTCCCTGGCGCAACGATGAGCTGGTGGTGTTCTGTGCCCCGGCGCACCCACTGGCCGCCAGGGAGCGCCTCAGCGATGCCGAACTGCTGGCGAGCAAATGGATTTTGCGGGAACACGGCTCCGGCACGCGCCAGACTTTCGACCGCGCCATGCACGATCTGCTGCCGGGTATCGACCTGCAGATTGAGCTGCAGCACACCGAGGCCATCAAGCGCGCAGTGGAAGCCGGTCTGGGGATCGGGTGTGTCTCGCGCATCACCCTGGAGACCGCGTTCGAACGCGGCACCCTGGTGCCTCTGCCGGTGCCGGACCGCGACCTGACCCGGCGTTTTTATTTTATTCTGCACAAGCAGAAGTATCGCAGTGCCGGTATCGAGAGATGGTTGCAGCTGTGCTGCGAATTGACGCCCGCCGCCAAGTTAATAGCAGCGCCGCTCGGGCAGCACCGGCAGGAGCAGTAAGCGATATGATTTTCCCGGAGTCCGTTCTTTTCCCCTCGATTCGTTGGGGGGAGGCTCGCCCCTTTGCCGGGTAGTCAACTTTTTGCGGCGCGTGCGCTTGTGGCCGGTTCACGCCGGTGGCGGGTGCGCTAAGTCACCTTCCTGTAAAGACTTACCGACTTATAATCACGCACGACGTCAAAAGCGGTTTGCAACGCTTCGGTATATTCACTGCTCCTGGCCGGCGCGCCGTTGATGGTCTCTATCTGAATGTGTTTCAGCGGCTTGTGGGCGCGAAACAGCAGGTGGCGCAGGCACACCAGGTACTCCTGCAGCTGCGCATCGCCGGGCGCGACTTTGAATGTCAGCTGGCGGCCATGGCGCTCGGAAATCAGCACCGGTTCCATGCCCTTGTAGACGATATGGTTGCCGTCCACCCGGCGGGGAAGATCCTGCGACAGGGCTTTGATGCCACTGCCGCAAAAAGATACCGGGTCCCTGGCATTGATCCAGTAGACGCGGTCCTGCGGCAATTGCCGCTGGAGAGTGCGGAAGGCGCGATGGGAGATAAACTGCGGCCCGGGAATATCCTTGAAGAAGTGGCCGGAGAGAATTTCCCGTGACAATTCCATCAGCCGCAACGAACGAAAAACGCTGCGCCACTGTAACAGGGGGTGCTCGTCCAGCAGCAGTTCGCGAAACAAAATCCCATAGCGCTCCAGCAGCATTCTGACCCGGTCTTTATTGCGCTCCTCGCTCTCGATCAGGTCCTGTTGCCGCCGCGGATAATCGATACGATACCAGGCGCCGACGAACGGCGAGGCCTGCTTCCACTGGGAAAAAGCGCCGCGTTTCAAGCTGCGGCGACCGCCCCGGGCCCTGCTCTGCGAGGTCAGCTGCCCGGTATCGGCATAGCGAAAGCCGGCCTCCAGCCCCTTGCGCACGGCTGCAAACGTATTGTTGGAAACACGGCTGCGCCAGACCCACTGCCACAGCAATGGCACCAGCTCTGAACCGGGCAGGGCGGTCTTTTGCTGCAGATGCTGCAGCTCATAGCGGCCCAGGGTATCGGCAAACAACTGCGCGAGTTCGGCTTCCTCCCCGGCATCGTCACGCTCCCTGCCGATCAGGTCCAGATCGCTGTGAAAACAAAAGCCGATGCGCTGCTTTTCCGCGCCGATCCAGTGCAGGTCGGCCTCCTGAAAAATATGGTCCAGGTGTTTGGGGTCGTAGGCGGGCAGGCGCGCCGGCAGAATTTCCGTCTCCCACAGTCCGGCGGCGCCAAAGTAACAGGCCTGTTGCTGCAGCGTATCGAACAGCGCTTCTTCACCGTCGCGCCCGCCGCTGTCGCCCAGGTGCTGCCAGGTGGCGAGAAACAGCGGCAGCGCCCGCAGCGGCAGTGCGACAAAACCGGGTTGGGCGGCGCGCTTGCTCAGGTGGATCAGGATTTCGAAATTCTCACTGTCGCAAAAGTAATGCGCTGTGCTGTGTTCCAGCAGTGGGCCGGCCACCAGTATACGATCGTCTACCAGGCCCTCCAGGCTTGCCGCCAGCGCCTCCTGCGGCAGGCCCAGGCCGGCGGCAATCGACTCTGCACTCTGCGGTGCGTAAAACTGCAGCCAGTTGGCCAGCAGGGTCGCTCTCAGGGTCTCGGTGTCGGCCTCGTCCGCGTCGAACACCGGCAGCGAGTGCAGGGCGATGGCTTCATCACTTGCCAGCCGTCGCACGACCACATCATTGCTGCCGGGATAGAAACATCTGCACAGGGCGGCCACCTGTTCCAGCGCCGCCACCAGTTCAATGCCGCCGCTGCAGATCCGCACCAGCTTGGCCGCCACCGGTGCCGCGATATCGCCGCCGCCGGCCGCCGGGTTTTCGGCGGCGATGCGTTCGAGCAACAGCTGCCACTCGGCGCCCGGTATGGCGATGCGTTCCCTGACCCATGCCAGCAGATCGGCACTGCTGTCGGGCGCATAGCCGCTGATCAGCCGCTGCCTCCGCCGTTGAAATGCCGCGCACTGTTTGGCATCGAGCTGCGGGCGCAGCTGCCGATTGAAGACCAGGTCGTCGAGCAGATCGCCGCGCAGGCTGGAAACTTTGTCGGATTTGGGCGCATCGTCCATATACATATACTGGTTGACCTGCTCCCAGGCGATGTTTTTTGCCATCGGGCTCGGCGTCTTGCAGCGCGCCACACTCCAGCGTATCTCGCCGCGGTCGAGTTCATCCAGCAATTGCCGCAGATGGGGCAGGTCGAATTCATCCTGCAGGCAGTCGCGCCAGGTTTCCAGCAGAATCGGAAAGTCGTCGTACTTCAGCACATTGTCCAGCAGCTTTTGCGATTGCAGGCGGCTCATCCACAGCGGCTGGCGCTGTTTGAACTTACCTTTGCCGATCAGCAGCGCGCGGCCGGCACATTCGCGAAACCTGGCGCCGAAAAAGCCCGAGCCTTCCAGACGCTGCCGCAACAGCTGCTCGAGCCGGTGCGGGGGCACCAGCGACAGCAGCGACTCCAGTGCGATTTCGTGGGGCAGCTGCAGCACCAGACTTTCGTTGCTGGTATAGATTTCCAGCTGCTCGCCGTAACGGTTGCGCCAGGCCGCCTCCATGGCCATGGCCCAGGGCCGGTTGACCGCCGCTCCCCAGCCGGTGTGCAACACCACCTGGCCGGCCTGGCCGTAGCCGAGCAGGGAGCTGACAGTTTCGATTAACAGATGATGGCGGTGGGGCAGTTCACAGCCGGTGTGCCGGCGCTGGCGCCGGAGAAAATCCGCCAGCGCCAGCGCGGCCTCGGGGGAAATGGTAAAGTCCTCGCGCAGTTGCCGCTGTAGCTGCTGCGCCCGATCGTCGTCATCGAGGCTGTCATTGGCGGTTTCGAGAAATTCCCCCAGGCGTTCGGAAAAGTAAAAATTGCGGCTGATGCTCTCCGCCTTCCAGAACGGCGGCGGTGTCGGGCCGGGTTTGCCCGGGCGCACGAACACATCGCTGTGGGTTATTTTTTCGATGCGCCAGAATTGCGTACCCAGGGTGAAGTTCTGGCCGATCTTGGCCTCCCAGACGAACTCCTCATCCAATTCGCCGATGCGCGCAGAGCTGTCGGCATGGCGCAGCTGAAAGTAGCCGCGGTTGGGAATGACGCCGCCGGACATATAGAGCGCCAGCAGGGCGCCCTTGCGCGCCTGCACGCTATTGTCCAGCCGGTCGATCGTGACCCTGGGCCGCAGTTCGCGAATGCGCTGTTCGGCGTAGCGCCCTGCCAGCATATTCAGCACCAGGTCAAACTGCTCGCGTTTCAAGTCGTGGTAAACACTGCTGGCGCGCAGGTGGGCATACAGCGTGTCAATATCCCAGCTGGCGGTGCCAACCATGGAGACAATCACCTGGGCCAATACATCGAGGGGTACGCGAATGGGGTGGATAGGTTCGATCTGCCGGTCGCGCACCGCCGCGGCCAGTACCACCGCTTCGAGAAAGTCCTGGGCGTGGGCGGGATAGAATACGCCTTTACTGATTTCGCCGACATTGTGCCCGGCCCTGCCGATACGCTGAATCGCCGAGGCCATGGAGCCGGCGCTCTGTATCAGCAGCACTTCGTCGAGAGCGCCGATATCGATGCCCATTTCCAGCGAACTGGTAGCGACGATGGCGGCGAGTTTACCGTCTTTGAGTTTCTGTTCCACCTCGCGGCGGATTTCCCGCGACAGCGAACCGTGATGGGCATAGGCGATGGTGCGATCGGCGGCGTTATTGATTTTATGTGTCAGCTTTTCGCACAGCGCGCGGCTGTTGACGAAGACCAGGGTGGAGCGGTTAGCCTGAATTCGCTGCAGCAGCTCCTCGGCCAGAGCATCCCAGAGTTTCTTATCCTCCGGCCGATTGGCGATGGCGTCCGGGTAGCGGATACTGACCTGGTACTGTTTGCGATGGCTCGACTCGACAATGCTGATCGCGCGGCGCCGATATTGTGGCGCTAGTGCACCGTGCCCGGATTCGGCATGCAGGCGGAAGCCGGCCACATATGCGGCGACTTCCTGCAGCGGCTTTACCGTAGCGGACAGGGCAATGCGCTGAAACTCGCCCGACAGTGCCACCAGCCGTTCCACCGCGGAAAACAGGTAGGCACCGCGCTTATTGTCGATAACAGCGTGCACTTCGTCGACAATCACCGTGTCCAGGTTCAGCAGCAGCGACAGGCCGCTTTGGGAACTCAATAGCAGATTGAGGCTTTCCGGTGTGGTAATCAGTATTTCCGGCGGCTGTCGGATCATCTGCCGGCGTTCCCCGGCATCGGTATCGCCGCTGCGGGTCTGCACGCGGATATTGGGAAAGGCCAGCCCCTGCTGATTGAACAGCTGCCGCAGCTCGGCCAGCGGGCGGCCCAGATTGCGGCTGATATCGTTATTCAGCGCTTTCAGCGGCGAGACATACAGCACCCGGGTATGGCCGCCGATGAGATCGTCGCTGACAAAGCGGTTGATTGCCCACAGAAACGCCGTCAGCGTCTTGCCGCTGCCGGTGGGCGCGGTGATCAGGCAGTGCTCGCCGGCGGCGATTCTCGGCCAGGCCCTGGCCTGCACATCGGTGGGTACACCCAGACCCGCAAACCACTGTGCCACAAGCGGATGAAAAGCGGACAATTGCGGATGCATTAACACTATCTCCTCAGGCGGCCATTGTCGGTAAAAACCGCGCATTTCCCCATCACCTTAGCAGCGATCACCCCTCCCGATCTACTGCAGCCGCGGCCAGTGGCGCTGTTTGCGCCATTCATCACGCCTCGCCACCACCGCGGGCGACAAAACCGCCGCTAACCATCCCCCGCCCGCCACCCGGGCAAGCAATAAGTCCTCTTACAACTTTTCCCTTTTCCCTTTTCCCTCAATATACTTTGATCTCCATCAACCTTTTACCGCCAAATCCGATCTATAAATAACACCACGGCGAAGTCCCGGATTCCGCCGCAGGGCCGGGTCTCCCCGCCCGCTATACCGATCATCCAAACCCGGAGGGCAGAAACATGTATAAGAAAATCTTGGTCGCAATCGATATCTCCGCCGAGGGGGACCAGGTCCTGGGGGCGGCGCAGGAGCTGGTGCAGATGCACAGGGCCGATGCTACGGTCATTCATGTGACCGATAATCCCCGCACTTTCTATCCCTCCGTCTACGGTGAAATCGCCGGCTATGACTTTACCTTCGACGAGCAGACCTTCCGCAACTCGCTGCTGGAGCGCCTTGCCAAGCTGTCCGAGCCCTACGGGTTTGACAAAGACAGTGTGGCGGTGGAATTCGGTGGTATTACCGAACAGGTGGTGGCCAAGGCCGCCGATATCAACGCCGACCTGATCGTACTCGGCAGCCACGGCCGCCACGGTATCCAGCTGCTGCTCGGTTCCACCGCCAACGGTGTGCTCCACCACGCCCGCTGCGATGTGCTGGCGGTGCGCATCAAGGACACCTGAAACCGCCGGCCGGGCCGCCGCCCCGGCGCAGTCCGGTATTGACATATAGACCTCCTATATGGCTGCATGAAATAATGTCTGCGGCTGAGCACTGGCGGCTGAAATATTGACTTATGACACCAGTCTGGTGTTGGGGATGGACGCGGGGTTGACATCACTTTTGACGACGTTTAGTCGGCTGCCGGGAAGGGTGGCGCTGGCATTTGCCAGATACTGCAGGACCGGCGCTGTCGATAATTCGATCAGTGAGCGCAACCACCAGGTCGTTATGGTCAACCTGTTTGGCCTGGTCGGCCAGAGCATCACGCTGGTGCTGGGCTGCCTGGTGCTGGCCGGGCAAAGCTGGCAGCTGGCAATAGCGCTGCTCGGCTCCAGTATCATCTTTTCATTTGGTCACCATATCGTAAAACGCAGCGGCAACTACAACCTCGCCGCCAAGTGTATCTTTTATATATTGATCGGTTTGATGACCTACCTGGTGTACTCCGGCGGGATGGACAATACCGGGCCGCTATGGATCTATGTGGTGCCGCCGGTAGCGCTGTTTTTCTTTGGCCTCAGGCGCGGCATGATCGACACGCTGCTGTTTATCGCGCTCATCGCCGGGCTGATGTTTTACCAGCGGGGAGAATGGTTGGCGGCCGACTATACGCAGAGTTTCAAAGTCCGGGTAGTGCTGTCTTTTCTCACGGTTACCTTTCTGTTTGGCTACTACGAGTACTCCCGCCAGCTGCTGTTTCGCCACCTGCTGGTGATGCGCCGCAAGTACGAACGCGAAGCCAAGCAGGACTCGCTGACCAGACTGTCCAACCGCCGCGGCATAGCCGAACTGCTGGACTACGAATTCAGCCGTATCCTGCGCCATCAGGGCAGGTTTACCATTATGCTCTGCGACATTGACGATTTTAAAAAAATCAACGACAACTATGGCCACGACAATGGCGATACGGTACTGATCGCACTGGCCGAGACCTTCAGCCGCTCCACGCGCAAGCAGGATGCCGTCGCCCGCTGGGGAGGCGAGGAGTTTTTGCTGATGCTGCCCGATACGCGGCTCGAGGAGGGTACCATTCTGGCGGAAAAACTGCGCAGGGCCATCGCCGCAAAAACCTTTGACCTGTCCGGTGCCAGTATCCATCTAACAGTCAGTATCGGCCTGGCGGAAGTGTCGCCGAGCCAGGATGTCGATCAGGCCATACGTCGGGCCGATACATTTCTATATAAAGCCAAGCAGCTGGGTAAAAACCGGGTGGTCGCCGCTGAGCAGAGCGATCTCCATAGCGTTTCGACATTGGTTGAACCCAGGGTTTGACTCTGGGTTAAGCCCAGGGTTAAACCCAGGGTTCAACCCAGGGTAATCGTCACACTCAAACCACCTT
Organism: Exilibacterium sp.; assembly: GCA_028280195.1. Lineage (GTDB taxonomy): Bacteria > Pseudomonadota > Gammaproteobacteria > Pseudomonadales > Cellvibrionaceae > Exilibacterium. Next base: position 92,971 of record JANQMH010000079.1, on the reverse strand, counting down.
CCGCGCGGTTTTGCAGGCTCAGCCTGCCGTCGTGGGCCTGGATGATTTCCTGGCACAGGGCGAGGCCGAGACCGGAGCCCAGGGGTTTGGTGGAGTAGAACGGAATCAGCGCGCTCTCCATCACCGCAGCCGACATGCCCGGGCCGCGATCGGCCACCTCGATACAGGTGTGGCGCCCCTTGCGCGCAAGAGTCAGCACGATGTCCTCCACCGGCGAGCCGGATTCATGGGCATTTTTCAACAGGTTGGTTACCACCTGGTGCAGTTGTGAAGTGTCCGCCTGCAGGGGCCAGTCGGGTATCGGCGCTCCCAGGGTAAAGCTGTACTGGTCCCGCAGGGTCTGCACCCACAGATGCCAGTCGACGGGCGCTTTCTGCGGCAGCGGCAGGCGCGCAAAGGCGGCATAGCCCTGAATGAACTGATGCAGATTTTTGACATTCTGCTCGATGCGATCCAGCACGCCTTTTAACTGCTCGGCCTCACCCGCGCCCGCCAGCAGTTTGGAAGAGTGGGTCATGGAGGAAATGGGGGCCAGCGAATTGTTCAACTCGTGGCTGATTACCCGAATGACTTTTTTCCAGGTGGCGATTTCCTGGCGGTTGATTTCGCGGGTTACATCCTTGAACAGATGCAGGTAGTGATGCTGCGTATGCAGGCTGAAGCGCCCGCTGGAGTAGTGGTAGGTCGCATTGCCGCGGTCGCCGCTGAGGTGGAAAAGCGTCTCTTTGCGCTCGCTGATGGCTTTGGCAAAGGCCTCGGGCAGCTGTGCGGTCAGCGTCGCCAGCGAATTGCCCTGGCGGGCGCGGCCGTCACCGAATAAGCGGCGTGCCGCCAGATTGCTGTAGACCACAATACCGCGGTCGTTGACCAGCAACATCGCCATGGGGGAATTCTGCATCACCTTATCGAGCATCAGTTCCTTCTGATAGATGCTCTGGCGTTCACTGCGCAGTTTTTCGAAGGTTTTATTGAACAGGCCGGCTATCTGCTTTATTTCCGTCAACTGCGGTGTGGCCAGCGCGACGCTGAAGTTCTGGTCGCTGAGATTGAACAGCGCCACCTCGAGGCTGGTGAGATCGCGGGTGATGGCGCGTCCCAGCCGCAAAGCGATTGCCAGCACCAGCGCCAGCGCGCCGATCAGCCCCAGTGGCAGCAGGCCCGGCCGGTGGGCGAAAGCGCTGGTCAGGACAAATACCAGCAGGCCGGTGGTCAGGGCAATGACCGCGGCAAACACCAGCAGTCGCGAAACCAGGCTTTTGGCAATGCTCATGGATCGGCCCGTTTCTCAAGGCGCCGGTACAGGGCCTGGCGGCTGATACCCAGTTGCCGGGCGGCCCTGGCGACGACACCGCCGTTCGACGCCAGTACCTGCTGAATATAGTCAAACGACAGCTCGGTAGCACTGACCGGCGCCGCCTGCCCGGCGGCGGCGGGCAAATCGAAATCGCCCGGCTGCAACAGCTTGTCAGCGCCGAACAGGCAGGCGCGCTGTACCGCGTTGTGCAGCTCCCGCACATTGCCCGGCCAGCTGTGATTGCGCAGTGCGGCCTGAGCCTGGGCGGAGAGCCGGTAATCGCCATCGGCGGCGGCTATAAACGCCTGTGCCAGCGGCACAATGTCCTGTTGCCGCCGGCACAGCGGCGGTACTTTCAGTTCCACTACATTGAGGCGGTAGTAGAGGTCCTCGCGAAACTCACCGCTGCTGATTGCCGCTGTCAGATCGGTGTTGGTCGCGGTGATAATCCGCACATCCACCCGCTGGGTGGTGGAGCTGCCGAGACGCTCGAATTCGCCGCATTGCAGCACGCGCAGCAGTTTGCTTTGCCCCTGCGGCGGCAGATTGCCCATTTCATCGAGAAACAGGGTGCCGCCGTCGGCCGCTTCGAAGCGGCCGATGCGGCGCCGGTCGCTGCCGCTGAAAGCACCTTTTTCCGCGCCGAACAATTCCGCCTCCAGCAGCTCGGCGGGCAGGGCGCCGACGTTGACCCTGATAAACGCCCGGTCGGCGCGGCGCGAATTTGCCTGTACGATATCGGCAATCTTTTCCTTGCCGGCGCCGTTGGGTCCGGTGATCAGCACCGGCACATCCGCCGGTGCCACTTGAATGGCCATATCGATCAGGCGTTGCATCTGCGGGCTGGCAAAGACGGTGCCGCAGAGTTTGTGCCTGTGGCGCAACTCCGAGCGCAGCTGTGTGTGTGCCACCTCCTGTTCGCGCAGGCGGCGGTTTTCCCGCTGCAGATCGGCGATCTCCAGCAGGTTGGCGACGCTGACCAGCAGTTTGCTGTCCTCCCAGGGTTTGTTGATATAGTCGGCGGCGCCGGCCTTGACCAGTTCCACCGCCATACTCAGGTTGGTCCAGGCGGTCATCAGAATGATCGGCAGATCCGGGTTGACGGCGCGCAGCTGGTAAAACAGCGTCTGCCCCTCGGTGCCGGAGGTGGTGTCTTTGCGGAAGTTCATATCCTGAATCACCAGTTGGATATCCTCCCGCTCCAGCAGTTGCAGTGCCTGTTGCGGCGTGGTCGCGCTAAGGGTCTGGTAGTCGTGCAGGTTTAACAGCAGTGTCAGTGCTTCGCAAATGGCGGGGTTGTCATCGACGATTAAAATCACATCAGGTCTCTTGTTATCAAATCTCCGTAACAGTCTTACAGCCTACAGCTGACAGTAACTGCCGTCCATGGTTTAGCTCTGAGCTGCCAACTGTAAGCCTGTCGTTAAACCGTCCTTGTCGCCACCGCCGGCGACACACCGGAGGCGCGCAGGGCTGGAAAGTAGGATGCCGACTGGCCGATCAACAGCAGCAGCAGCGCCGCTGCGGCGATATATTCCACACCGATGCGCGGCAGCTCATAGGTATTCATCAAATACTGATTGAGCGCTATTGCCAGAGCGCAGCCCAGCGCGGCGCCGGCGCCGCTGATCAGACCGTTTTCCAGCAGGAAGTGGCCCAGTATATCGATTTTCCGGGCGCCCAGTGCACGCCGGGTGCCGATTTGCTTCTGCCGCCTGGCGACACTGAAACTCACCAGCCCACCGGTGCCGAGTGCGGTGATCAGCACCAGCAGCACGATCACCGACAGCAGAATGATCAGTACGGCGCGGTCGTTGGCATAAACCCGCTGGCGCATGTCATCGATGGTTTCAATTCTGTTCACGACACGGCGGTCATTGAGTTGCAGCAGATCGCGTTCCAGGTCCCGTTGCAATGTGGCAATGCTATCGGCTTCGGCCCGGATCACCAGGTGGGTCCAGAAGCCGTGGCTGATGGCGGGCAGCAGTGCGGTCATCGCGGCCTGCTCTTCACTGCCCGCCACCCACGGACTCTGCATGCGCTCCACAATACCGATGACCGTGTGCGCGCGGCCGCCCAGGTAAACGGTCTTGCCGATGGCATTTTGATCGGCAAAATAGCTGTCCGCCACCGCCTGGGAGAGAATGATCAGGCGCGCTGCACGGGCGCCGGTGAAGTCGCTCACGGTGACCTCCTCGGGAAGAAAGTTTCTGCCCGCCACCAGCTTCAGCCCCAGCGTGTCGAGCAAATGCCGGCCGCCCATGTAGACGCCGACTGTATACGGGCAGTTATCGGGATCATTGCTCGGCTGTGCCCTGCACAGGCTGCTGGAACTGCCGCTGCCACCGAGCGGCACCGAATTGGTCTGGGTGGCGTTGATAACGCCGGGTTGCCGCAGGAGGAATTGCAGATCCCTGTCGGCCTGGGCGGCATAGTCGATGTTTTTGCCGAAGTACAGTATTCTGGCGGCCAGAATCTGCTCCTCGGGCATGCCGCTGGGACGCGACATTTTGGTGATGCGGTCCTGGATAATAAACATCGAGTTGCTGACAATCGCCAGGGTCAGTGCGATTTGCAGTGTTATCAGTATCGCCCCGGCCGGGCTGCGCAGCAGGCTGCGAACGATGGGTGCAATGGCCATGTCTCTCTCCTTATTGGGCTTTCAGAAACAGTGAGGGCTGGGCTGCGCAGGCGCGGTAGGCGGGATAAACGCCGGCCAGCAGGCTCGACAGCAACGATATCGCCACCGCCGCGGCAACCATGCTGGTGTCCAGATAAGCGATGGGCGCATACTGCTCGTATAGCTGGCGGATGCTCCACAGGCCCCCCAGGCTCAACACCAGACCGGCCAGGCCGCCGAGGGCGCCGAGCACCACAACCTCGGTAATGTACTGCTGGAATATCTGCGCCTTGCTGGCGCCGAGTGCGCGGCGCACGCCAGCTTCATGCATGCGGCGCAGAAATCTGGCCAACAGCAGCCCCACCGTATTGACCAGGCAGACCAGCAGAAACATAAAACTCAGGCCCACCATCACCCGGTTGTCGCGCTCAATCACATTGTTGTAATTCAGCCACTGCTGTGTATCGCGGATATGGCCGCGCGGTTGCTGGTTTTGAAAGCGGCCCAGTTGTCGCTGCTGATCGACATAAGCGGCCAGATAGTTTTTATAAGCGGTGACCGAGTCCGCCTCGGGCAGCTCGACCCAGTACTGCTGCCAGACCACTTCCGCCTGCAACATATGGGCAAAATTATTCAGGTGCTCTTCCGGGTTCCAACCCTGGATATTGCCCCTGGGAAACGAATCCAGCAGCGGCGTCAATGAATAGGGTATGAAGATCGCATCCGGCGTAGTGGGGTAAGCGCTGGTATTCAGATCATAGAAGCGCGGCAGCGGATGCCAGTCGCGCACAATACCGACCACGCGGAATTCCGTCTCGTTCATCAGCAGGGTCCTGCCGACATTGTTGGCGAGACCGTCACCGCCGAATACCCGGGCGTTTACCCGCTGGCTGATGACGGCGACGCGGGCGGGGTCGCTGTCGGTTTCCGCACGCCATGGTTCGCCGTGGAGAAAGTCGAGGCCAAACATAGCGAAAAAATCCCTGTCGGCGACCCTGACATCGAAGTCGGCCGACGGCGGTGTTCCCGCTACCCGGCTCTCCACTGTCATGCCGAGCCTGAACATCGGGCTCTGCCGCAACGGCACCTCACTGTCGCGCAGGTTCATGGCGTCGCGGTGGGTAAGCTGCAAAGGCAGGCCGTCGTGCTCGCCCCAGGTCTCCAGATCGTTGCCGTAGGCCGCCAGCTGCACCGCAAACAGCTGGCCGCTTTTGTCGCCGGCCGGGTTGTGGGCCATGGCGTGATACAGCGACAGCATGGTCATCGACACGGCGATGCCCAGGGCAATGGCGGTGACGATCAGCAGACTCAGCACCGGTGTTTCCGCAATATGCTTGATACCGAGTTTCAAGTAATAGGCGAACATATAGTGGGAGAACATAGCAAAAATCTCTGTTGGTTTGCGCCGCTAAACCCGCAACCGCATCAGGCGGCGGCGTTGCTGCTGAAATCGTTGACCTGGCCGTCGATAATCTGAATATTGCGCTGCGACCTGAGCGCCAGTTCCGGGTCGTGAGTCACCATGATGACAGTGGTACCGTCGCGGTTGATTTCCTCCAGCAGTTCCATCACCTGCCGGGCCATCAGCGAGTCGAGATTGCCGGTGGGTTCGTCGGCCAGCAGAAACCTCGGTTCGCCGGCCAGCGCCCGGGCGATGGCTACCCGCTGCTGCTGGCCACCGGACAGCTGTGCCGGCAGATGTGCCGCCCGGGCTGCCAGGCCGACTCTTTCCAGCGCCCGCACAATACGGCGGCGACGCTCCCCGGCGGCAAAGCCGCGGTAGCGCAGCGGCACGTCCACATTGTCGAACAGGTCGAGATCGGGAATCAGGTTGAAGCTCTGGAAAATAAAACCGATTTTCTGATTTCTGAGTCGCGAGCGGGCGTTGTCCGACATCAGGCTGACGTCCTCGCCGTCGAGCAGATAGCTGCCGGAGGAAAACGGTTCCAGCAGACCGGCGATATTCAGAAATGTGGTTTTGCCCGAACCCGAGGGGCCGGTTACGGCGATAAACTCGCCTTCCTCCACCTGCAGACTGAAATCCCGCAGCGCGTGAGTTTCTATCAGGTCGGTGACAAACACCTTGTTGACTGCTTGCATTTTCAGCATGGCTGAGCCCCTCGCCTCGGTTTCATGGTTTTATCGGATTTCATCGTTTAATGGTGTTTCATCGTTTAATCGTGTTTCTTCGTTTAACGGGATTTCACGGTTCAGCAGTTCAATTGATTTGAATGAACTGGTGATCTTTGAATTTGTCCACCGCCGAGGTGACGATCACCTCGCCGGCCGACAGTCCCGAGAGGATTTCCACTTTGTCCACCGAGCGCGAACCCAGAGTGATGGGCCGGCGTTCGGCGATACCGTTTCTGACCACATAGGCAAAGCTGCCGGCGCGCAGAAACGGCCCCCTGCTCACCTGCACGACATCGCTTCTGTGCTCGAGGAAGATGCGCGCGGCGATGCGCTGGTTCTGGCGGATATTCAACTCGCCGCCGTCCTCGAACTGCACCCTGGCCTTGACCGAACCGCCGATAACCTCGGGCGATACCGAGCGCAGCTCCGCAGCTATCGTTATCGCGCCGAGGCGCACTTCCACCTGCATGCCGGGGGCGAGTTCATCGGCGTAGGATTCACTGATATCCAGTTCACCCTCATAGGCCGAGAGATCCACCACGATCAGCAGCGCATCACTGGCGGCAACATTGCTGTCCTGATCCACCAGCCAGTTGCCCATCATGCCGTCCACCGGCGCGCGCAGGGTCAGCTGCTGCAGGCGCCGGCGGAAGTCCTCCACCACCAGCAGTTGGCGCTGCACCGATACCTCCCGGGTCTGGTACTCGAATTCGATCATGTCGGCGTTGATGGTTTCGGCCTGCACGGCGTTTGCCTGCTCCAGTTTTGCCGTGGCGAGATCGTCCCTGGCCTTGGCGTAATCGAAGGTCGATATCACACCGAGCTGATAGGATGACTGCGCGCGTTTGAACTCGCGCCTGGCGGCAGTGAGCGCAACATTGGCCATATCCAGATTTTTTTTCAACCCAAGTTTTTGCTCCCGGCCCTGCAGCCGCATGCGCTCCAGCTCAATGTTGGCGCTTTGCAGGTCGGCCTCCTCCTGTTGCAGCCGATTGGCCAACTCGGGGCTGTGGACGGTGGCCAGGATCTCGCCCTGCGCAACCGCCTCGCCCGGTCGTTTGAGAAACTTTACCGTCCCCGCCGCCGAGCTGTAGAGGGTCGGCGCATTGGTGGCGACCACTCTGCCGGTGGCGTTGATGTCGCGCACCAGTGTGTCCCTGACCACCACCGCGGTGCGGATGTCCTCGCGCGCCACCGACACGCCGGCACTTGTCCACAGCCACGCCAGAGCGGCGGCCAGCACGGCAGCCAGGCCGGCAGCCGCGGCCCATTTCAGCGGGCGCCTGGACGGCGCCGGTGTTCTGGCCGTATCCTGTGCCGAGGTGTCGCGAATCATAAGATGCTGTCTCAGTGAGTTGAATCGAGTGTCCGGCTGCTGTTGCGCACTGGGGCGGCGTGCGCTGACAACAGCTGCTAAACAGTTTCTAACCAAATGTCGTGCCAGACTGGTAACTCATTGACAGACATTGAATTTTTGGTTTTTATCGGCATGGGAAGCTGTCCGCCGCGGTGTCCGGACAGCGCCTGGCAGTGTCCGCGGACAGCAAAAGCTGATGCCGGTCAATGTGCCGGTATGAAGCGGCCGGATACACTTCTCCTTAGACAGACCGCCTTTTCGCCAGCCAGCCGCCAAAGGTAAACCGCCATCGCCGATAAGGAAAGCAAGGTAAACTGGTTCTATATGACCCTGCCGCTGGTTTTTATGCTGGCCTATGGCACCTATGTACTGCGCTTGGACCCGGTCAGGCCGGTACAGAAAATCTCCTTCAGCGAATTCAGGCAGTTGCTGGCGCAGGATGCGGTCAGGGAGATCACCCTGCGCGGCAACAGCGTCAGGGGCACGCTGGTCGAGGCACAGGCTTTCACCCGGGACGGGCCGGCGGTAACGCATTTCAGCACGGCGCTGCCGGCATTTGTCGGCGGTGACTTCCTGCAGTTTATCGACAGTGAGCAGCTGCAGGTGTTTGTGGAGCCCGATGCCGGTGACAACAACCTGGTGGTGGTGCTCAGCGCGCTACTGCCCTGGGTGATACTGTTTGGCATCTATTACTTTGTCTGGCGCCGGCTCGGCAAAAGTACCGGTGGTGGCATCGGCGGCGGCCGCGATCTGTCGGGTTTTCTCAACTCCAATACCGAGCAGGAAATCAAAACCCCCGACACCACCTTTGACGACGTGGCCGGGCAGGACAACGCCAAGCAGGAAGTGGCCGAACTGCTCGACTACCTGCGCGACCCGCAGCGCTACCGGCGCCTGGGTGCCGAGGTGCCGCACGGGGTACTGCTGATGGGCGCGCCCGGCACCGGCAAGACGCTGCTGGCCCGGGCACTGGCGGGAGAGGCCAGGGTACCTTTTTGCGCCATCTCCGCCTCCGAGTTTATCGAGATGTTTGTCGGTGTCGGCGCCTCGCGGGTGCGCAAATTATTCAGGCAGGCCAAGGAAAAAGCCCCGAGTATCGTCTTTATCGACGAACTGGATGCGGTGGGGCGGGTGCGCGGGGCCGGGGTTGGCGGCGGCCACGATGAGCGCGAACAGACACTGAACCAGATCCTGGCGGAAATGGACGGTTTCTCCGGGCTCGAACAGGTGATCGTACTGGCCGCCACCAACCGTCCCGACGTGCTCGATCCGGCGTTGTTGCGCCCGGGCCGCTTCGACCGCCATGTGACGCTGGACCTGCCCGACCGGGACGCCCGCGCTGCCATTCTCGCCATTCACGTGCGCAACAAGCCGCTGGCGGCGGATGTCGACCTGCAGCATATCGCCGCTGAAACGCCGGGTTTTTCCGGCGCCGATTTAAAAAACCTGGTCAATGAAGCGGCGATGTCTGCGGCCCGGCAGAAGCGGGATAAAATCATCCGGGACGATTTCGAGCGTATGCGCGACAAAGTGATTCTCGGTACCGAACGCCAGCTGATCATACTCGCCGACGAGCACCGGCGCCTGGCTACCCACGAAGCGGGGCATACGCTGGTAGCCTACTTCATTCCCCACGCCGATCCGATCTACAAAGTTTCCATTATCCCGCGCGGGCGCTCGCTGGGCGTGACTCAGCAGTTGCCGAGTGAGGACCGTCACAACTTTGCCGAAGAGTATCTGCGCGACAAGCTGGCGATTCTGCTGGCCGGCCGCAGCGCCGAAAAAATGCTGCTCGGCAGTGTCAGCTCCGGCGCCGACGACGATATCCACCAGGCCACCGCGCTGGCCCGTTCGATGATCGCCCGCTGGGGCATGTCCGAGCGGGTCGGCCCGATGGATTTGCGCGAGTCCAGCCAGCACCCCTTTCTCGGCAAGGAAATCTCCCAGCCGCGCCTGCACAGTGAAGCCTCGTCGCAGATGGTGGACGAGGCGGTGCGTGAACTGCTGCTGGATGCCGAGAGCCGGGCGCGGGAGATGCTGACAGCCAACCTGGACAAACTGAAACTGTTGATCAAAAAACTCGAGCAGAACGAAACCCTGCAGCGAGAGGATATCATCGCCTGCCTCGGCAGGCGGCCCGCCGGGGCCAAAGTCAGTCCGCTGCGGCCGCGGGAAAACCAGCCTCGAGCTGAATGACTGATTAGTGTCAACAGGCCCTAGAAGCGGCGCTTCGCCCCGCGGAACGACCGAAATCTATGATTTCGGGCCGGGCCCGCTTGCGGGTATTGACGTCGTGTCTCGAACCCGCAACCTGTACAGGCCGGTTTAGGGCCGGATCGATTGGCACCCCTACTGCTCAAGCCGGTGCCATCCAGCCCTGAGTCATACCTTAGGTACACAGTCAGGATTTTTTTTGCCCGCTCCCCCGCCAGGTGACGCAGATCAATATGGCCGCGCCCCATCCCCATATTATTGAACCTTCACAACAGCTATCACACTCTTTATTTGGGAGACACTTTGTGGAACACCGCAACGGTTTGAGATTACCCCTGAATCTGGAAGTGGAATTGTGGCGCAGTGGCAGGAAGTGCGGCTGTTACCGAACCGGCAATCTCAGTAGCGGCGGCCTGTTTATCGAGAACTGCCACCAGCTCAGAGTCGGCGACTTCGTTCTCGCCAAGCTGAAAACCACACAGCTGTCGAATCCGCGGGCCAATGTGACAGTGATGCCGGTCAAGGCGCTGACGGTGCACGTTTCCGGCCGCGGTGCCGGGTTGATGTGGGCCGACTGGAGCGAGTCCTTTCATCGGGTACTGGATAACCTGACCAAAGCAGCCGCCTGACAACCTGTTAAAGCGTTTGACAAACCATGACGACGTCTTATCCGCCACGTTTTGTCAGTAAGCTCACCAAGAGCACGCTGGCGGTGGTACTGGCCGGCGGCCGCGGCTCGCGCCTGCAGGAACTGACCCTGTGGCGAGCCAAGCCGGCAGTGCCGTTTGGTGGCAAATACCGCATTATCGACTTTCCGCTCTCCAACTGTATCAACTCCGGCATTCGCCAGATCGCGGTGCTGACCCAGTACAAGGCCCACTCCCTGATCCGCCATATTCAAAAGGGCTGGGGATTTTTGCGCGGTGAGTTTTCCGAATTCGTGGAACTGCTGCCGGCACAACAGCGCATTGAAAACTCCTGGTACCTGGGCACCGCCAATGCGGTGTACCAGAACCTGGATATATTGCGCAACCACAATCCCGACCTGGTGCTGGTACTGGCGGGAGACCATATTTACAAAATGGACTACGGGCCGATGCTGGCCTTTCACGTCGAACACAATGCCGACCTCACCATCGGTTGCCTGGAAGTGCCTGTGGAGGAGGCGCGAGCTTTCGGCGTGATGTCGGTGGCGGCAGACAAGCGCATACTCAGCTTTGCCGAAAAGCCCGCCCAGCCCCAAGCGGTGCCCGGCAAACCGTCGCAGGCGCTGGCCTCGATGGGCATCTATGTCTTCAGCAAGGAATTTCTGATCGAACAGCTGATACGGGATGCCGATAGCCGCAACTCCAGCCACGATTTCGGCCGCGATATCATTCCCTCGGTCATTGGCAACAGCGGCGTGTATGCCTACCCCTTCGCCGATGCCGGTGGCAACAAGCAGGGTTACTGGCGCGACGTGGGCACAGTGGATTCCTACTGGCGTGCCAATATGGAGCTGATCGGTGTTACCCCGGAATTGAATCTCTACGACCAGGACTGGCCGATATGGACTTATCAGGAGCAGCTGCCACCGGCAAAGTTCATCTTTAACGACAACGACCGCCGCGGTGTGGCAGTGGACTCCATGGTGGCCGGCGGTTGCATCATTTCCGGCGCGCGCGTCAATCACTCGCTGCTGTTCAGCAATGTGCGGGTGGAAGCGCATTCATCGATAGACAATTCGGTGATTCTACCGGACGTGACCATTGGCCAGAACTGCGCCATACAGCGCGCCGTGGTCGATAAGGGCTCGGTGCTGGCGCCGGGCACCGTCATCGGTGCCGACCTCGAGGCCGATGCCAGGCGCTTTCGGGTGACCGACGCCGGCATCGTGCTGGTGACGCCCGACCGCCTGGGCCAGACCCTCCACTACGCGCGTTGAATCGCCAAGCCAAATACCCCCAGGACAACCGCCATGGAAACGCCGCCTTTCCCGCTTCACGACCTGCCAGCCGGGCTGGAAGACCTGGCCATTCTCGCCACCGATCTGCGCTGGACCTGGAGTCACGCCGGTGATGCGCTGTGGCAGGCCATGGACCCGCAGGCCTGGAAGCAGACCGAAAACCCCTATGTGATCCTGCAGAACATCAGCCGCGAGCGGCTGCGCGCGCTGGCCGACGACAGCGACTTTCGCCAGCAGCTGCAGCGCCTGATGGCCTCGCGCAGCGCCTACAGCGCACAGGCGCGCTGGTTTCGCGAAACTTATGCCGAGACCGGGCTCAAAGGCATCGCCTATTTCAGTATGGAATTCGGCCTCAGCGAAGCGCTGCCGCTCTACGCCGGTGGCCTCGGCGTGCTGGCCGGCGACTACCTCAAGGCGGCCAGCGATCTGGGCCTGCCGCTGGTGGGCGTCGGCCTGCTCTACCAGGAGGGTTATTTTCGCCAGACCCTGGACGCCTCCGGCTGGCAGCAGGAGACCTATCACTACAACGACCCCACCAGCATTCCGGTGCGCCCGCTGCTGGCCGGCAACGGCGCCTGGATGCATGTCGAGACCCGCTTTCCCAATCGCATGGTGCGCTTTCGGGTCTGGCAGGCCCAGGTCGGCGGGGTGATGCTGTATCTGCTCGACAGCAACGACCCGCTCAACCTGCCGGGTGATCGCGGCATCACCAGTAAACTCTACGGCGGCGGCCAGGAGCTGCGGCTGGTGCAGGAAATAGCCCTGGGTATCTGCGGCTGGCGGCTTATCGATGCCCTCGGTATCGATATCGATGTCTGCCATCTCAACGAGGGGCACGCGGCCTTTGCCACGCTCGAGCGAACCCGCCTGTATATGCAGCGGCACGGGCTGGAGTTCTGCGACGCACTGTGGGCTACGCGCATGGGCAATGTGTTTACCACCCATACGCCGGTCGCCGCCGGCTTCGACCGCTACCAGCCGGAGCTGATGCTGCATTACAGCCGCGAGTTTGCCAGCAACCTCGGCGTCGACCCGCAGGAACTCGGGGCGCTGGGCCGGGAAAACGCCGGCGACCACAGCGAGCCCTTCAATATGGCCTATCTCGCCATGCGCACCTGCGGCCGCACCAACGGCGTCAGCCGCCTGCACGGCGAGGTGAGCCGGCACATCTTCAAAAACCTCTATCCGCGCTGGCCCCGTGCCCAGATACCGGTGACCCATGTCACCAACGGCATCCACGTGCCTTCCTGGGATTCGCCCTGGGCCGACGAAAAGTGGACCCAGTCGGCGGGCAAGGAGCGCTGGCGCGGCGATATCGAGGGCCTGGATATCTCGGTGCTGGAAAATGTCAGCGACGAGGAGCTGTGGACGGTCAACGGGCTTGAACGCGCCGATCTGGTGAACTACGCGCGCGAGCGTCTGGGGCGGCAACTGAACCAGCGCGATTGCGGCCAGGCCTGCCAGGTGCTGCCGGAGCAGGTGCTCGACCCCAATGTCCTGACGCTGGGTTTTGCCAGGCGCTTCGCCGAATACAAGCGCCCGGATCTGCTGCTGCACGATAGCGAGCGCCTGCTGCGCATTCTGACCAACGCCGAACGCCCGGTGCAGATTATCGTTGCCGGCAAGGCCCACCCGGCCAACCGCGCCGGCAAGCAGGCGATTCAGCGCTGGTTCCGCTTTCTGCAGCGCCCCGAGGTGCGCCCCCATGCGATTTTTCTCGAAGACTACGACATCGCCCTGGCCCAGCAACTGGTGCAGGGCGTGGATGTCTGGATCAACACCCCGCGGCGCCCCTGGGAGGCCTGTGGTACCAGCGGTATGAAAGTGCTGGTAAACGGCGGGCTGAATCTGTCGGAGCTGGACGGCTGGTGGGCCGAGGCCTACTCGCCCGAGGTGGGCTGGGCGCTGAATGACGGCGCCGGCCACTGGGACCCCGAGAGCGCGGTGCGGGCCGACGCCGCCGACGCCGCCAGGCTCTACGAACTGCTCGAGCGGGAAGTCGTGCCGCTGTTTTACGAGCGCGACGCCGCGGGTATTCCGCGGCGCTGGGTGGCGCGCATGCGCGCCAGCATGTCGACGCTGACACCGCGCTTCAGTACCAACAGGATGTTGCGCGAGTATATCGAGAAGCTCTATATTCCGGCCGCCACCGGCCTGCACGCCAGGGAGGCGCACGGCGGCAGGCTGGCGCGCCAGCTGTGCGAGTGGGACACGGCGCTGGAGCAGCACTGGCATGAACTGCATTTTGGTGATATCGCCATTCGCCGGGTGGCGGAGCGCTGGGCTTTTCAGGTGCCGGTCTATCTCGGCGGCGTACAACCCGAGGCGGTGGAAGTGCAGCTCTACGCCGAGCCGCTCGCCAGCGGTGAGCAACCGCTTTGCATTGCCCTGGCCAGTCGCGCTAAGATCGAGGGAGCCCTGAACGGCTATGTCTACTGGGCGGAAGTGGAGACCGACAGGCCGCCCGCCGACTTTACGCCACGGGTCGTGCCCTACCACCCGGCGGCGCGGGTGCCTACGGAAAACCCCCGCATCCTGTGGTGTTCGACGGCGGCGAAAATTCACCCCTGTAGTGAGGAATAAACAGTCGATATGTTCACTGTTAACCGGGCTGTGGTGTGCCCCGGCATTTATCAATTCGCGCTTGTGCGCTTACTCGGGCTGTGCCTGCTGGCGGCGACACCCCTGCTTGTATCAACTGCGCAGGCCGATGATGCGCACGGCGAGTCGGAGGCGGCGCTGACATTGAAAAGTCGCGAACTGGTAACGACATTTGCGGCGCGCCTGAAAACGGCACTGCAGGGTGCCATGCAGAGTGGCGGCCCGGTTGCCGCCATCGATATCTGCAAGGATATTGCGCCGGCTATCGCATCGGAACTGTCGCGGCAGTCGGGCGCCAGTGTCAGTCGCACCAGCCTGCGGGTTCGCAATCCCGCCAATAGCGCCGAGAACTGGCAGCGGCAGGTGCTTGCGGACTTCGAACGCAAAGCGGCCGCCGGCGATAAAGTGCTGGAGTATGCGCGCGCGCTGCCCGGACAGGAGGCCGTTCGGTTTCGCTATATGAAAGGCATCCCGACTGCCGGCCTCTGTCTGGCCTGCCACGGTAAAAAACTGGCGCCGCAGGTACAGCGGCAGCTCGCCGCCGAGTATCCTTACGACCGGGCTGTCGGCTATGCAGTGGGCGATGTCAGGGGAGCGTTCAGCATCGTCTGGCCGGCTGAAGCGCCACAGCTGTCGCCCTGAGCGGCAGTCGGTATCTGCGCCGGCAGATGAAAAAAAGATGTTGAATCCGCCCTGGCGGTTTCTGAATTGCCGAGAGGAAAACATGACAGATATCAACGCCAGGCCCCTGGCTGGAAAGAAGGGCCTGATACTCGGTATTGCCAACGAGCACTCCATTGCCTACGGCTGCGCCAAAGCCTTTCGCGCGCTGGGCGCCGATATTGCCGTTACCTATCTCAATGATAAAGCCAGACCCTTTGTCGAACCGCTGGCCGAAGCGCTGCAGGCGGATATTTTTCTGCCCTGCGATGTGCGTGAAAACGCGCAGCTCGACGGTGTTTTCACAGCCATAGAAAAAACCTGGAAGCGGCTCGATTTTGCCCTGCACTCGATCGCTTTTGCGCCGCGCGAGGATCTGCACGGCAGGGTGGTCGACTGTTCCCGCGATGGTTTTACCGAGGCCATGGATATTTCCTGTCACTCTTTTATCCGCCTGGCGCGCAGGGCCGAGCCCTTGATGATCGACGGCGGTGCGCTGTTTACCATGACCTACTACGGTGCGGAAAAAGTCGTGGAGCACTACAATCTGATGGGGCCGGTCAAGGCGGCACTGGAGGCCTCGGTGCGCTATATCGCCGTAGAGCTGGCGCCAAAGGGTATCCGGGTACACGCCATTTCACCGGGGCCGATGAAAACCCGGGCGGCTTCGGGTATCGGCCATTTTGACGAGCTGTTGCAGCGCGCGGTGGAGCGGGCGCCGGCGCGCAAGTTGGTCAGCCTTGACGATGTCGGTATGGCTACCGCTTATCTGGCCACCGACTATGCCAAGTTGATTACCGGTGAGACGATTTATATTGACGGCGGTTATCATATTATCGGTTGAGGCTGTGGCTAGGGGGCGGTGCCACTCGGCACGGGCCGCGGCGGTAGCGGGTGTTTTTAAGCCTGCCGGTAGCGGGACCTCTGCCGCCTGACGACTGCTTACTACTACAAGCTCCTTCTGGCACAAGCCCTCTGTGTGGGGCTTAAAAACACCCGCTACCACCACGACCCTGGTTCAGTGTGTCACTTATAGCAAAAATACCTGCTGGCGGTGTTGCCCCGGCAGTTTGTTGCTGGCGTTGAGCTGCCTGCAAGGTCCTGTCACAGCCTTGTTTATGATGACGCCGAATCAAGAGCCGGTGTATGCCGATGAGGTTTTATAACCGTAGGATTCGATTATATCTCTGGCTTTTTCGCCGCGAACGAAACGCAACAGGGCCTGCGCCGCCGCACTGTCGGCACCGCGCTGCAGCAGCACGGCATCCTGCCGGATCGGGTTATACAGTTCGGTGGGAATGATCCAGCGGGAACCTCGCTCGACATGCGCTCTGTGTATAATCTGCGACAGTGCCACAAATCCCATGTCGACACTGGCGCTGCTGACAAACTGATAAGTCTGCGCGATATTTTCGCCTTGCACCCACTTTGCCCGCGTGGCTTCCTTTAACCCCAGGTTTTCCAGTACCTCCACGGCGGCCATACCATAGGGCGCCAGCCTGGGATTGGCCATTGCCAGTCTGTTGAAATCTCCGCGCTTTAGCCGTGTTGCGTTTTCGTCCACCAACCCGGGCTTGGTTGACCAGAGCACCAGTGCGCCGGTGGCATAGGTGAAGCGGCTGCCCGGCACAATAAGTCCGTCGCGTTGCAGTGCCTTCGGTTTGGCCTGGTCGGCGGAGAAAAATACCTGAAAGGGTGCGCCGTGCCGGATCTGCGCGTAAAACTTGCCGGAGGAGCCGTAAGAAAGTTTCACCTGATAGGCGGATGAGCGCTCGAATTCCGCAACGATATCCCTCATTACCAGGGTGAAGTTGGACGCAACTGCAACACTGATTTCCTCTGCCGGCGCCCAGCGGCCGGCACAACACAATACCATCAGCAGTACCAGCTTTCGCGCTATCATACAGGTTTTCGGGCTCCAGTAACCACGGATACTCGGTGACAGGGGTTTGCGTCCGGGGCCCGTATGATGAATTACCTGCTGTGTTGCTGCAAGCCTCGTCAAAACCACAAAACCCGCAAGGGGCATATGCTGCATGCTGCCCGTGGAGCCTGCGGCGTTCCATTGCCAGCAGAGAACGACTGGGCCGGGAAGGAGAAAGGTAGAGCAGCGCAGGCGGTGCTGATTGATTTTTAAACAAGCATCGACGGAGCAGCGCCGGCGATATACAGCAAACTGATCCTCTGGCGCTGCCTCGCTGTGCTCTCAGTAACATGGCGTACATTCGACGGCAGCCTGGAAATGCTTCCCTGCGTGGGGATACCCCAGTTTTGTCCCTCAATATCCCCAACGAACGGGCGGACTAAAACCGCAATGATTTTTCATGGGGTATGGATCAATGGAGGTGGCCTTTTTTTGCAGAGTGGCATTGCTCTCAATGGTTGATTGAGCACGCGTGGCGCGAGTATTGAAAAGTGAATTTTTTTTGAATATAATTGAAAATCATTATCATTTGCGCCGAATCTGTTCGAACTGTACTTATATTGACTTTACCTGATATTAACTGTACCTGATTAAAAGCCCCGCCATTCATCCAGTAAACCCAGTGGCCTTCCACCATGTCGGATTCTCAGATACTCAGCTTGTACACGACCCACCAGCGGGAGTTGCTCAGCTACGCCAACAGTATCGTGGGTGACAGCGGCCATGCAGAAGACATTACCCAGGATGCTTATCTGCGCTTCAGCGCCGCAATGTCCGACGAGTGGCGTGACAACCCGGTTGGCTACCTGTACCGGATAGTCCGCAACTTAGCGCTGGATTGCCGCCGCCGCAGTCGTTTTGAAAAGATGCTTTTTTCGCATAGCATTGATGATACTTCAGTCGAAAGGCCGGCACAGGAGAGTCAGTCCACCCCCCACCTCGAAAGCCAGGCCATTGCCCATAGTGAGCTGGAGCAATTGCAGTCGGCTTTGGCCGAACTTCCTGAGCGTACCCGTACCTCAGTGGAGATGCACCGCCTCGGCGGATACAAGCTGCGTGAAATTGCCGAGCACATGAATATCTCACCGTCAATGGCGCAGCATTTGGTAAAGGAAGGTATTAAACACTGCCAGCGCCGCCTGTCCCGTTCATTCACCTCCCGGTAACAGTCCCCATTCCGATGCTGCGTCGCGTTTGCCTGTATTAAACTGATTGGGGAAATACGCCGCTGATACGTTGTAAAAGATAATACGCCCGATTTCGGGTTTTTAGTATTATTGGCTACACCGAACCTGGGTATATCGCCGGCGCCAGAGCTGGCGGAGGACGTGCGGTAAGCAACTGACAAAGTGTATGGCAAAGTGTAAAAATCCATGACCAAGCAAACAGAGTTAGCAAGAGCTGAAGACGAGGCCGCCGACTGGGCCGTCTTGCTGGCTGACGATCCGGATGATATCGAGCAGCGCAAAAAGTTCAATGCCTGGCTTGAGGCAAAGCCGCTGCATGCCGAAGTGTGGCGGCGTACCCGGCGGGCCTGCGACGGCCTGGAGCAATTGCCGCCGCTGACGCAGGGTCGATGGCCGCAACAGGTGCCTGACAAGCCACAGCAAAGATTTGCCGTAAAAGCAGCCGCCGGCTCTGGGAAATTGCCCGGGGGCTTGGAGAGCCGCGATATCGGCAGCGCATCGATGCGCACCCTGCGATGGAAAAAGCCTGTGGCGGGTATGGCGGCAGTCGCCTGCCTGCTGGTGCTGTTGATTCCCCGCCTTAGCCTGTGGCTCTCGGCCGATTATCTGTCCGCTACCGGTGAACAACAAACTCACGTATTGCCGGATCGAAGTAAACTCATCCTGGCACCGGAAAGTGCCCTGAGCATTACGTTTACCGGCGAGCAGCGCATTGTCCGGCTGTTAAAGGGCACTGCTTATTTCGAGGTGCAGGCGGATGCCGGCCGTCCCTTCCGTGTCACTGCGGGCGGCACTCATACGACTGTTCTGGGCACCGCCTTTGCTATCAGCAAATCTGCCCATGGCGTCGTGGTCGGGGTTGCCCATGGCCATGTGCGTATCGAGGACCACCATATATCGCCAAGGGTAGCAGAGACGCTGGTTGCCGGTGAGCAGTTGTCCATATCCCCGGAGCGCGGTGTCAACCTTACCCGTGTCGAGCCGGAGGACGTTGCGCGCTGGCGCAAAAACGAATTGATCGCCCGCAACCTGCCAGTAGCCGAGGTGGTGGAAGTTTTTCGACATTATTACAACGGTGTCATACTGGTTACCGAGCCCCTTGCCAGTCAACAGGTGACAGGTCTCTACCGGCTGGATGATCCGGTTGCAACGCTGCAGGAGATGGCTGCAGCGCACGGTGCGACAGCGTTGCAGATCAGCCCCTGGTTACTGGTGCTCAGTCAATAATCCCCGCTGGGAAGTACTCCCACAGGTTCAAAATATATTCTCCCTATTCATTTGGAAAAATAATCTTACCGTTCGTTTCTTGTTGTAAGCACGAGATAAGGCCGCTATTGCCGGGTTCACGCCAGACCTGCCCTGGCTGCGTTTCTGAACATGCCGGTGAAACAAAAGCGGTACTGAATTGTTGATATAGAGTTGATATAGAAAAACAGGCTGAATACCATTTATGCGAATGACAGTCATTCAAGGTAGCGCCGTCTTTGTGCAGTTGACTATGAGGCTGGAGGACCTAAGGGTGCACGCAGATGAGAAGCTCAGAGATCTCGTAGATATCTTTGTTGCACATCGCAGCCAATTGTGCACGGTAGCGATGAAGATACTGGGAAGTCGGGATAAGGCTGAAGATGTAGTGCAGGATGCCTACCTCAAAGTGATAGAGGCTGGGGAGGTCTTCGTTGTCAGGCAGCCCACAGCCTATATTTTCAGAATCGTACGCAATCTGGCGATAGACCATTACCGGCGCGGTGTGCTGGAGTCCGGCGTTTTTGCGGTTGCAGAGGAGGGGCGGAGTGTGCCGTCATCGACGGGAACACCTGAAGCGATTTCCATCAGCAGCCAGCAGTTGCGGTCGGTTGCCCGCGCCCTTGACCAGCTGCCGGAGCGAACCAGGCGCGCCTTTGAGTTGTATCGAATGGATGGCCACACTCAACGAGAGATTGCCCGCATGCTGGATGTTTCTCCGACACTGGTAAACTTCATGATTCGGGATGCACTGGACCACTGCCGACTGGCCCTGGGCCCTGCATGATTTAAGCGCCGCGATAACGCCATAGCTGCGCTTTAGCCTTACTATTGCTATGATATCGCACATTGCATGGATCAGGTCGACCTAAAGGAAAGACGGGTGGTTCTGGATCGGCTATTGTGAAAGCCTGTGTGGCCGGACAGTGAGTGTGTGATGACAGACGATGTGCGTGGCAATGCGGCATGGCGGCAGGCCGTAGACTGGATTGTGCGGGAACACGACGAATCCTTCGACGACGCGGCGCGCAGGGCGCTGTTACTCTGGTTGGCCGAGGCGGCGGCGCACCGGCAAGCCTATGAGGAGGCCCGCAGGTTATGGCTGCTAACCGGAATGGTGCCAACGGCTGACGAGCAGGATGAGCCGCCGCCCGGCGACCACTGATATGCCCTGAAAGTCCTGCCGCAGTGCGGCTGATCCAAAGATCGGGTTTTACGGCCGGCTCCGATGCCGTCGTGAACCGACCCGGGCGGCACCAAGCCCATGCAAAGACTCATCCAGTAAAAGCCCGTAACGGCAGGCTACCACAGGTCAAGCCCTCCAATCACCGCCGTTAAATTCTTCGCAGCCTCGTTCGTCATGTCATTTAGAAGCCGATAAGTCACCCTTTGGGCGCTTATCTAATCAAAGCGAGGTTATACCCATGACAAGCAGTTGTTTTGACCGCGAAGACGAGACTTTCATCGTTCTTATCAACCACGAAGAGCAATATTCTATCTGGCCTCACTGGAAGTCGGTGCCGGGGGGATGGACGGTGGTCGAAGGTGTCAAGGGCGACAAGAAAACCGTTCTGGATTACGTAGAGAAAGCCTGGACAGATATGCGGCCACTGTCACTGCGCAAATGGATGGACGAGCAGGCCGCCAATAAATCCGCGACATCCCCTCATAACCCTGCCGGCGAAATCGCTGAGGTTGGGCAATAAGCTCGCAGTCGTCTTTACCAGAAAACTGCTTTGCCTGCCCTGTGCAAGAGCCGGTGCGCCGCGATCTCCGGGCAAGGGGGAGAGAGATGATGAGTACAACCCAGGATGTGCCTGTCCCCGAGCCGGCATTGCGACCGCAGGGCGGCGACTACAGACTTGTCGCGCCGCCGGGATCTGAGTTGCCGGTGCTGATTACACCCTCAGAGGCAGGTCAACCTCTGAGCGCTGCTTTCGCCGCTCTGCAGCCGCATATCGAAAAGGCGATCGCCAGTGTGGGCGCGGCATTGCTCAGGGGCTTCGCTGTGCCATCCGTCACAGACTTCCAGAATTTTGCCGCTGCTTTCGGACACCCCCTGCTCAACTATGACTTTGGTTCCACTCCGCGTACCCGCGTATCAGGCGGTGTTTATACCTCTACTGAATACCCTGCCCACCAGCATATCCCGCTGCATAACGAGCAGGCCTATACGCGGGAGTGGGCGATGAAACTCTGGTTTCACTGTGTGAGACCGGCGGCAACGGGCGGCGAAACGCCGATTGCCGACAGTCGCGCTGTCTACCGGCAGATACCGGCAGCCATTCGCGAACGCTTTCGCCGCGGCCTGCTCTATGTGCGCAACTATGGTGATTTCGATGTGCCCTGGCAGCAGGTGTTCAACACCGACTCGAGGACGGAAGTGGAGGCTTATTGCCGCAGAACCGGTATCCAGTGGCAATGGAAAACCGACGGTGGTTTACGCACCCGGCAGCTGTGCCAGGGAATCGAATGCCACCCGTCGAGCGGCGAGGCCGTGTGGTTCAATCAGGCTCACCTTTTCCATATTTCCAGTCAGCAAACGGAGGTGCGGGAGATGCTGGAGGAACTGCTCGGTATTGAAAATGTTCCCCGCAATGTTTACTACGCCGACGGCAGCGCCATTGCCGACAGTGTGTTCGAAGACATCCGCTGTGTGCTGGCGCAACAGACGGTTACCTTCCCCTGGCGGGCGGGCGATGTGCTGATGCTGGACAATATGCTGGTGGCTCACGGGCGCACGCCTTTTACCGGTGAGCGCAAAGTGGTGGTTGCCATGGCCGGGCCCCACGATAATTTCAGCGGCTTTGCGGGTGAGGATGGGTGATGAACGCTAAAGCAGATGAGCAAACAGATTTACCTGTCAATTTTGTGACCCATCTGCGCATGCTGGCGACAGTCAGGCCGCAGGATACCGCTCTGGTGGTGGTCGTTGAGCGCGACCGAACGCCGGTCGACACCGCAGTTACCTACCGGCAACTGGATACGCGCGTGCGCGCTCTGGCCGCGGTGCTGCAGCAGCGGTTCAAAGCCGGGGAGCGGGCACTGCTGCTGCTGGAAAACGACGACCACTATGTAGTGGCTTTTTTTGCCTGCCTTTATGCCGGCATAATTGCAGTGCCGGTGTTTCCGCCGGAGTCCGCCCGGCGGCAACATATCGCGCGCCTGAGCGCTATTGTCGCAGACGCCGGGACCCGTTGTATTCTGACCAGCGGCGACCTGGCGCAATCAACCGGCCCTGCGCTGCAGGGACTTGGCGATATCGACTGGATTGCCGTCGACAGCATCGATGCGATCGAGGCCGAACAATGGCTGCCGCAGTCGCCCGGCGGTGATGCCCTGGCGTTTCTGCAGTATACCTCCGGTTCCACCGCTGCACCCAAAGGGGTAATGGTCTCGCACGCTAATTTGATGGCCAATCAAAGAGCGATGGCAAGGGCTTTTTCCATTACAAAGGACGATGTTTTTGTTTCCTGGTTACCGCTTTTTCACGATATGGGGCTGATAGGCGGCCTGCTGCAGCCCATTTATCGCGGCGCCAAGGTGGTGCTGATGAAACCGCAGTTTTTTCTCGAGCGGCCGGCGCGCTGGCTGCAGGCGATCTCGCGCCACAGCGGCAGTATTAGCGGCGGGCCGGACTTTGCCTACCGCCTGTGCATTGATCGTGTCAGGGATGCTCAGCTCGCCGAGTTGAATCTCGCCAGTTGGCGCGTCGCCTTTTCGGGCGCGGAACCGGTGCGCTGCGATACCCTGCAAACGTTTCGTGAGCGTTTCGCCGGTGTGGGGTTTGCAGCCACTTCCCTGTATCCATGTTACGGCCTGGCCGAGGCGACCCTGCTGGTCACCGCCGCCAAGCGGGGGGCAGGTATGATCGCAACGGCTTTTGCGGAAAAGGCCCTGCGGCGCGGTGATATTGTCCCCGAGCCGGGCGGCAGCGTGCTGGTGGCCTGTGGAGAGGTGGTTGCGGATCACCGGGTAAGCATTGGCGATAGCCCGGGCGACACCATGGACGATAACGGCAGCGTGGGTGAAATCTGGGTCAATGGCCCCAGCGTTGCCAGAGGCTACTGGAACCGGCCGACCGCAACTGCGGAGACATTTGTCGAGCGGCACAACAGGGTCTGGTTGAAAACCGGAGACCTGGGTTTTTGCTATCAAGGGCAGCTCTATATCGCCGGCCGCCTGAAGGATCTGATTATCGTGCGCGGTCAGAACCTCTACCCGCAGGATATCGAACGGCTGGTTGAAAATGAGGTAGACGCGGTGCGCAAAGGCCGTGTCGCCGCCTTCGCGGTGAATGCTGCCGGCGGGGAAGGCATCGGCATAGCCGCAGAGGTCTCCCGCGGCCTGCAGAAGCTGGTGCCGGTGGACAAACTGGTGGAGGCGCTTTGCAGCGCGGTTGCCAGTGCCTGCAGTGAATCGGCGGCGGTGGTGGTGCTGCTCAATCCCGGCGCGCTGCCCAGGACCTCCAGCGGCAAACTGCAGCGCCGCGCCTGCCGCCAGGGATGGCAGGACGATACCCTCGATGCCTATGCTGTCTACGCATTTGGCCGCTACAGCAAGGGTGGGCCGGCGCCGGCGCAAACCACCGGGCCGGCCGGGCCCGATACGCTGGAGCAGGCATTGGCACTAATCTGGGCCGCTGCGCTGAAACAGAGCGAAGTCAGCGCCATCAGCGAGGAGACACATTTTTTTGCCGCCGGTGGCAATTCGCTGGCCGCCACTCAGGCTGCAGCTGCTATCCAGGCAAACTGGCAGGTGGACTTCCCCGTTGCCAGTCTGTTTGAGTTTCCGCGGCTGTCACAGTGTGCCGCTCAGATTCGCAGCCGCCTGGCGAACAGTTCGCGCCAGCCCAAATTGTCCGCCCCCATGCCGGCACTGGCTCAGCGCGACCAGCCGCTGCCGCTGTCCCATGCCCAGCAGCGGCAGTGGTTTCTCTGGCAGCTCGATCCGGCCGGTACCGCCTATCATATTCAGTGCGCGCTGCGCCTGACCGGAACCCTTGATCGGGCGGCGCTGGCCGCTGCGGTCGACGGCCTGGCCCAGCGGCATGAGTCGCTGCGCACGCTGTTCATCACCGGCGCGGGCGGTGATGTGACACAACATATTCAAGCGCGGGGGCATTTGCCGTTACAGTTTACGGATTTGCAGGCTGTGACGGATGCCGAGCCACAGCTGGCCGCCGCGCTGCGCCGGCTCAATGCCGAGCCTTTTGATCTGGCCCGGGGTCCGCTGGCGCGGGCGGCCCTGATTCGAGTGGCACACAACATCCATATCCTGGCCATGGTGGTACACCACATTATTGCCGATGGTGTATCGATGCAGATTCTGCTGGATGAGCTGGCGCTGCGATATCAGGCAGTGGTAAACGCGACAGAGCCGGCTTTACCGGCGTTGCCGATACAGTATGCCGACTATGCCGTATGGCAGCGGCAGTGGCTCGAGCGGGGAGGGCGCAACCGCCAGCTGGCCTATTGGCGCGAGCGGCTGGGTGGCGAGCACCCGCTGTTGTCCCTCGCCAGCGATCACCCGCGCCAGGCCGTCGCCCACTACCGGGCCGCCCGCCATACTTTTGCGCTGCCGGTCGAGCTGTTGTCGGCACTGCAGCGCCTGGCCGACGCCAGCGCGACAACGCTGTTTACGGTACTGCTGGCGGGTTTTCAATCGCTGCTGTATCGCTATACCGGCCAGCAGGATGTACGTATCGGAGTACCGGTGGCCAATCGCACCCGTGCCGAAACCCAGGGTGTGGTAGGTTTTTTTGTCAACACCCTGGTGCTGCGCAATCGTATCGACGGCCGCCGCAGCCTGGCCCAGGTGCTGGCCGCTGCCGGCAAAGATCTACGCGGTGCCCAGGCCAACCAGGATCTGCCCTTCGAACAACTGGTGGAAGCCCTGCAGCCCGACCGCAGCCTCAGCCACAGTCCGCTGTTTCAGGTGCTGTTCAACCACCTGCGGCTGGACTACCGCGCCCTGCACACTATGACCGGGCTGTCGGTACAGGCGGAACCGATCGCGCCCGAGGCGGTACAGTTTGAACTGGCAGTGGATGTTTTCGAGCGGCCGGACGGCACTGCCGACATCAGTTTGACCTATGCGAGGGAATTATTCGAGGCGGCGACCGCGGCGCGCCTGGGCGAGCATTACCGGGCGGTATTAGAGGCCATGGCAACCCGGCCCGACACCGCTTTAGCCGACGTCGACTTACTGAGTCGCCGCGAGCATGCCGATATCGCAGCCTGGGGGCGCAACCATCCGGCCTGTGTCACTGACGGTATCGTCCATCGAATGTTCGAGCAGCAGGCGCTGCGGCACTGCGATGCGATCGCACTGTGTTTTGGCGCCGTCAACGTCAGCTACGGGGAATTGAATACCCGGGCCAATCGCCTCGCCCATCAGCTGATGCAAATGGGTATAGGGCCCGAGTCCCGCGTGGCGGTGATAATGGAGCGTTGCGTCGAACTGGTGGTGAGCCTGCTGGCAATCATGAAGGCCGGGGGCGCCTATGTGCCGATCGATCCCGAATACCCGCCCGATCGTATCACTTACATGCTGCGCGACAGCGGCGCGGCGCTGCTGTTGACGCAGCACCGGCTGCGCGGCCGCATGCCCGGCGCGGCGGCGCAGGTATTGCCGGTCGAAACGCTGGAAACACTGGAAATGGCCCGGGCACCCGACCACAATCCGGCGCCGCCGCTGCACGGCGATAACCTGGTGTATTTGATCTATACCTCCGGCTCCACCGGGCGGCCCAAAGGTGCCGGCAATCGCCACCGGTCGCTGTGCAATCGGCTGTGCTGGGGCCAGCGCCACTGGCCATTGCAGCGGGACGACGTCGTGCTGCAGAAAACACCGTTCAGTTTCGATATCTCGTTTTGGGAATTTTTCTGGCCGCTCAGCAGCGGTGCGGTACTCGCCCTGGCCGGCCCGGGGGAGCACCGGGACCCGGACCGCTTGCAGGCCCTGGTCGAACAGCATCGGGTCACTACCATTCACTTCGTGCCGTCGATGCTGCAGGCCTTGGTCAATCACGGCGATCTCGACGCCCGCCCGCAGGTGAGGCGGGTCATATGCAGCGGCGAGGCGCTGCCGGCCGGCCTGCAGCAGAGGGCGTTGCAGCTGTTTCCACAGGCGACTCTGCATAATCTGTACGGTCCGACCGAGGCGGCCATCGAGGTCAGCTGCTGGGACTGCCGCGACCACAACGCACTGACCGTGCCTATTGGCAGGCCGATAGCGGGCGTAAACATGCAGGTGTTGGACAGTGAACTCAATCCGGTGCCCCGCGGTGTGGCCGGCGAACTGTACCTGGGGGGCATGGCGCTGGCGCGCGGTTACTGGCAGCGTCCTGCGTTGACTGCGCAGCGCTTTGTCGCGTCGGGCACCGCTGCGCCGGGCGAGCGCCTGTATCGCAGCGGCGATCTGGTGCGCTGGAATACTGCGGGGCAGCTGGAGTACCTGGGGCGGACTGACCAGCAGGTGAAGATCCGCGGTTTTCGGATCGAACTCGGTGAAATCGAAGCGCTGCTGCGCGCCCAGCCCGAAGTTGCCGAAGCTGTGGTCGTCGCTGTCAATGACGGCGCGGATGCGCAGCTGGTCGCCTATGTGAGCGCGCCGGATACCGCTGCAGTGGCGGTGTCGCGACTGCAGGCGGCGCTGGGCGGCGCCCTGCCGGATTACATGCGGCCCGCGGCAATTGTGGTATTGGGCAGACTGCCGCTGAACAGCAACGGCAAGGTGGACCGCCAGGCGCTGCCGGCACCGGGCGTGCCCGCCCGGCCCCGATATCAGGCGCCGGCCGGTAAAACCGCCGAGGCGCTGGCGCTTATCTGGGCGGAGGTGCTGGGGGCTGACAAGGTTGGTGCCGGCGACAACTTTTTCGATCTCGGCGGACATTCCCTGCAGCTGATTCGCGTACATCGCCTGCTGCAGCAGCGGCTGCAGTCCTCGCTGTCGGTGCTCGACCTGTTCCGCTATCCGACTATTGCCGCCCTGGCCGGGCGCATCGATAACGGAGCTGGCGCGGCGACAGCGGAGAGGCCGGCAGAGCAGGGTGTGGAAGCAGCGGCCCTGCGCCGGCGGGCCGCGCTGCGCCGGCGCGCGGCAGCGCGGGTGGACTAGGGCCCGTTACCGCTCAGCGTATGCCGCCGATGTACTTGTCGGCGAAAGTCTCAACCGCCCGCATATATTGTTGCCGGGCCTTGAAGGTGTGAAAGCCGTGCGACTCGCCGGGAAATATCACG
This sequence comes from Exilibacterium sp., assembly GCA_028280195.1. GTDB lineage: Bacteria > Pseudomonadota > Gammaproteobacteria > Pseudomonadales > Cellvibrionaceae > Exilibacterium. Next base: position 65,548 of record JANQMH010000079.1, on the reverse strand, counting down.
GCTTCGGCGGTTTTGCCCCGGCGCCTTAACGCCAGATACAGCTCCAGGCTCTGCTGCAGGGCCGCCGAGCGGTCATTGTCGCCGTGGAGAAATAAAATGGGTTCATCGCCCCACTGGTCAATGCTCGCAATGGCGGATGACTGATGCGCCTGTTGCTCCAGCAGCAGGCGTTGGGGAATATTGAATTGCAGTGTCTCGCGAAAGTCTTTCTCCATCTCCACCACCCAGTCGCCGACCCCGGCGGAACTGATACCCGCGGCATATTTGTCGGAACGCGCCAGGGCGTTGGTGACGTTATGACCGCCGTAGGAATGGCCGTAAATCAGCAGGCGCTCGGGATCGATGGCGGGGTAGGTATTGACGAGATAGTCTGCCGCGGCCAAAAAATCCTCCACATCGCCGGCGCCGCGCCCACCGTAACTGTCCGGTTCGCGAAAATCGAGGCCGTAACCGGTGCCGCTGCGGAAGTTCACCGACAAGACGTAGTAGCCCTTGCTGGCAAAATAGGGCAGCACGGTGCGGTAACCGAAGCCGGCATTCCATACCGGGTAGACCTGGGAGCGCGGTCCACCGTGCGAGTGCACGATGACCGGGTGCGATCGCTCGCCTTTGGGCCCGGCCGGCTGGTAGAGCACAGCCGGAATGCGCATGCCGTCGCGTGAGGTAAAATACACGGCTTGCGGCGCCGGCAATTGCCCGATGGCGGCAGCTGAGAGTTGGTGCCGGCTGCTGATTGGCTTATCCCTGCCGTCGGCAGTGCGGACCCGCAGCCGCGTCGGTTGCCGCGGCCCGGCCATTTTATAGACAAAGCCTCCCGCCGCCAGCGGCAGTGCATTGAAGGGCATATCTCCCGGGCCGCCGGTGGGCACGGGGACTGGCCGCAGCCCCGCGGACACGTCCAGGTAATAAAGGCCCAGGCGCGCCAGATCTTCTTCCGAATTTGCCCAGTAGTACACCCGTGTTCGATCGCTTGACGGGCGCGCGCCATTGATCTCGAAAGCGCCGCTGGTGACGGCCCGCACCGAACCGCCGTCGGCCGGGACGGCGTAGAACTGCTTCCACCCGGTCTTCTCATAGGGAAACAACAGCTCGTCGTTGGACAGCCAGATTAAGCTGTATGAGCCCCCCAGGCCGGAGTAGCCGCTTGCACCGAAACCGTGAAAACGCGCCCCGTAGCCGACTTGCGAGGTAAATACCGCGCCGCCCTCACCGGTGGCGGCGTCGGCCACCACGATATCAAAGGGCGCACCTTCACGGTGGTGGGAGAAGCGCCAGGTGCGTGGCTCGTAGCCAAAGCGTACAAACGCGAGTCGTTTACTGTCAGGTGACCAGGTGAGGTTTTGATCCATGCCGAGGCCGGGTGCCATATAGGTGATGGTGCCGGCATCCATATCGTAAACCCCGACGAAGCTGTATTTGCCGCGTTGATACACCGAGCGGTCCGACACGAACGCCAGGCGCCGTCCATCGGGTGAGAGCAGCATGGCCGAGATGGTCCCGCGCACCTGAAACAGGCGGCTGGGGGTATTGCGCGATCGCTGCGGCGTGTAGCGGTAAACATCGCCTTGGCGTGCAAACAGGATCGATCTGCCGTCGCCGGCGACCAGCGCAGCCTGGAAACCCTCGGAGATGTCGGCCAGTAATAACTTCGCGGAGTTGCGGCCCTCGGTCGCGGAGTACAGACCCACGGTGACCGGCGCGGGATCGTGGCTCGGATTGAAGCCCGCACGCCCGCGGGTGAAAAAGATTTCACCCCGCGCCCCAAATCCGACGATATTCAGCGCCGCGCCGTCGTCCTGCAGAAAATGGGTCAGGCGCCTGGCAGTGAACTCGGGAGCGCGGGCGACATACAGGTTCCAGGACTGCCGCTCGCGTTCCACCCAGGCCACATCGTTGCCGTTCACCCGGTACTGGCTAATGGCCGGCAGCGACAACAGATCCTCGACAGAGAGCCGCTGCTGATCTGCCGCCTGCGCCGGCAGCGGGTGTAAAGTCACGCTGGTCAACAGCAGTAAAAGTACCTGGGTAAGCGCCAGGAGAACAGGCTTTTGCATGCCCATGCTGGTTCCTCAATAAGCAAAATCTACCGCACCCCACTTGTGACACTAGAGCACTTGCCGGGGCGGGATACGGGTCAACAGGCTCCAGCCGTTTGCTGGATAACAGTTTGCACTCGGGCGACAGCAGCAAGCTGAAACAAGCGGCTCGCCGGGGCTGTTTAACTCAGTGAGCTGTCTGCAGTTTCTGCGGGGCGACAGATGCAAGTGACCTTACTGTATTGGTATATAGAATATTGATATCAAGTAATAACATGAAGATTGATTATCCCGGCCCGCCATGAATTTATATTCACGCATCAATTTATATTGATGTCAAGAATATTTACTTAGCTATAACCATAATTATATCGTCGATCTTTAGCTGCGGCGGTTGCAGAAATATTGGCCTATGGATGGAAAGGTCGTATCGATCCACCTTTCCGATATACACGCTGGAAATCGACAGGCTGCTCAAGGCCGGACGCCGTCACCGCGCCCGAGGCATTGCACGGATACGGGAGCATCGCGCCGCCGCCGCGCCAGCCACCAAGTCAACAGCGAGGCGGCCACAGCAAAGGCGGCCATAACCGCGATAAAGCCGTGCGGCCGCCAGATATCCATTGCCGCTCCGGCAACGCCGGGACCGACGATGGAACCGGCCTGGTAGATCATTAGAAAGGCGGCGTTGGCCACCGCCAGCTCGGCAGTCGGCACCCGGGTTCCCAGTACAATCAGACCAACCGAATAAAAGCCGAGCACTGCACCGCCGAGCAGAAACGTCAGCACGATGCGCGGCAGCTGCTGATCGGCGACCAGCGCCGCCGCCAGCGCCAGCGCCGCCGCCGCCAAGCCCATGGCGATCATCACTGTGTCCCGCGACAGGCGGTCGCAGAGCCAGCCGACGCCAAACTGCAGCACGATACCGCCGACCATCAGGGTGCTGAGTAAAAACAGACCCTCGGCGCTGCTCAAACCGACCGCCAGCGAATAAACCGGCAGCAGGGAAAAATAACCCAGCTCGGTAACCCCGCCGGCAAAGGCGCCGACCATGGCGATGGGCGCCAGCTTCACCGCACCCCAGAGCCCGCTTTGCGGGTGTGCCTCCAGCGCCGGCGCCAGTTTCCAGGCTGCCAGTAACGGCGCCGCGGTGGCCACCATGGCGGCCATGCCGATGGCGTAGGGCAGGGTGCCGTCGGTACCGACGGCGTTGAGCACCAGGGGCCCCACCGCATAGCCGCTAAACAGCCCCATCACGTACAGCGCCATGACCCGGCCGCGGGTACTGTCGCCGGTCACGGTATTGATCCAGGTTTCACCCACCAGCCAGGGAAAAGTCATGCCGGCGCCGACCAGAAAGCGCAACAGAATCCAGGCCTCGACGGTCTGCAACAGCCCCATCAGGCCAAAGCCCAGGCCGGTCAGCGCGCAGCCGATAAGCATTGACTGCACCGCACCGATGCGGCCGATTACCCGGGGCAGCACCGGCAGCAGCAGGAATACCGCCAGCGCCGGCATACCGCCGGCGATGCCGATCAGCCAGCCGGGCGCGCCCCACTGCTCAAACTTCAGTGCCGTCAGCGGATAACCGATACCGTAGGACAGGCCGAGGCCTACCGTGGAAACGATCACTGCGGCCAGGCTCCAGCCGCGCTGGCGGGCTGTCATCGCGTGCGTGTGAGTGCCGAGCTGTGTCATTACAGCCTCCTGTTTAAAACACGGTTAATCAGATACGGATTTCTACAGCGAAGAAATTGATTTCTACGGCGCAGAATATTAATCTCTACAGCAAAGAAATTGCAAGGAAAATTTCTATGGTGTCGAAAAAAGCCCTGCGCACCGGCCCTAAAGGCCTGGCGCCGGAGGAAATTGTCGCCGCCGCGGTGCAACTGCGGGAGGCCGTCGGCGAGGCCGGTTTCAGTGTCCGCAAGCTGGCTACCAGAATGGGCTGTGACCCGATGGCAGTGCTCTACCATTTCCAATCCAAAGCCGGCCTGGAGCGGGCCATGGCCGATACGCTGAACGGGCTGCTGCAACCGGTCGATGGCGGCGCCCACTGGCGCGAGAGGCTGCGCGATCTGGCCCATCAGTACCGCAATCTGGCGCTGCAGTATCCGCATACCTTTCCGCTGCTGCTGCACTTCTGGGTCACGGGCCCGGCCGATTACCGCCAGGCCGAGGCGATTTATCAGGCGCTCAGCGATGCCGGTCTCGACGACCGGCAGGTGGTGGATATGTGCTTTGGCTGGTATGCGAGCCTGCTCGGCATGGCCGCCGCCGAGATCGGCGGCCTGCTGCAGCCGGCGCCGGCGGCGTTCCTGCGGGAGGTGGCGGAGCTGCCGCCGGAGCAGTTTCCCGTCACCACCCGGCTGCAACCTGTCTTTGCCCGGCAACAGCCCGGGCGGGTTTATACGCTGATGGTGGAAACCCTGCTGGACGGCATTCAGCGGGCCTTGCCAGACTGACGGCCGGCGGCTTCAGAAAGTGGCGTCAGGCTCTAAGTAGGCGTCTTAACCGTTTGATAAATCTAAATAAAATGTATTCGTATTGGCCCGGCGGCGACTGGCGCCGGCATACGGAGTCTGCTAGCATGCCAGCACTTGCGCCGACAGCGGATGAACTTTCTCGACCAACTCGCCTCATACGCATATCCGCTACTTTGAACACCGGTGCACAGACGATAATCCCTCACTTTCTTTAATGGCCACTGCTGCATGATAAAGCCACTCCGCTATTGCTATACCTTGGTAAAAACGCTTGCTTTGAATCCCTGTTGCCTGGCGGCCGTACTGGCGGCCGGCGCCGGTTTGAGTGCGGCCCAGCCGGGCGCACCGGTAGCGGTCAAGGTGGAAACCGTGCGCGAGGATACTTTTCGTGATCAGACCGAGGCGCTGGGCACGCTGCGGGCCAATGAATCGGTGGAGTTGACGGTCAATGTCACCGAGACCATCACCGCCATTCACTTTGAGGACGGCCAGCGGGTGGCGGCGGACCAGGTGCTGGTGGAAATGACCAGCGCTGAGGAAAAGGCGCTGCTGGTGGAGGCACAGACCAACGCTCGCGAGGCCAAGCGCCAACTCGACCGCATTGCCAGGCTGGTGCGGGTGGGCAATGCCTCCGAATCGGTGCTGGACGAGCGCCAGCGCGACTACGATGCGGCGCAGGCGCGGTTGATCGCCATGCAGTCGCGGCTCAGAGACCGGGTTGTCAAGGCGCCCTTCGCCGGCCAGGTGGGGCTGCGCAATATCAGCCTCGGCGCACTGGTGCGCCCCGGCGATCTCATCACCACCCTCACCGACGACACGCGTATGAAGCTGGACTTTACCGTGCCGGCGGTATTCCTTCCCTCTCTGCAGACCGCATTGCCGATTGTGGCCACCACCCGCGCTTACCGCGAGCGGGAGTTTCGCGGCCAGGTGCTGAGTATCGACAACCAGGTCGATCGCGTCACCCGCGCCATTAATGTGCGCGCCATCCTGCCCAACGACGAGCAGCTGCTGAAGCAGGGCATGTTGATGCAGATCTCTCTGTTTATGAATGAGCGCCAGGCCCTGGTGATATCCGAGGAGTCGCTGCTGCCCGAGGGGCGCGACAACTACGTGATGGTGGTGAACCCGCAACAGGATCAGGTGATCGCGGAGAAGCGCCGGGTCACCGTTGCCGGCCGGCGGCGCGGCGAGGTTGAAATCAGCCAGGGGCTGGAGGTCGGCGAGCAGGTCATCACCCACGGCGCCTTCAAAGTGAAATCCGGCGGCCAGGTGCTGCTGCCCGCCGACAGTGGCGAGGCGGCCGCGGTCGGCCCGAACCTCAAATCAGCCAATCTCTAACAGCCGGGGGGCAGTGTGGTACTTTCCGATGTGTCGATCCGACGGCCGGTATTTGCCGCGGTTATTTCCGTTCTGTTGATCATCTTCGGTCTGCTGGCCTTTGACCGCCTGCCGCTGCGACAGTATCCCAATATCGACCCGCCGATTGTCAGCGTCGAAACCAATTACCCCGGGGCCGCCGCCAATGTGGTGGAGTCGCGTATTACCGAGATCATGGAAGAGCGCATCGCCGGTGTCGAGGGTATCCGTTTTATCGAGTCCTCATCGCGCGACGGCCGCAGCCGCATCACCGTCGAGTTCGATATCGGCCGCGATGTCGACGCCGCCGCCAACGATATCCGCGACCGGGTCAGCGGCGTACTGGACAATCTGCCGGTGGAGGCAGACCCGCCGGAAATACAGAAAGAGGACAGCAACGACGATGTCATCGTCTGGTTCAACCTGACCGGCGATGGTATGACGGTGCTGGAGTTGACCGACTACGCCGAGCGCTACCTGGTCGATCGCTTTTCCGTGATCGACGGTGTCTCGCGGGTGCGTATCGGCGGCCGCCAGCGCTTTGCCATGCGCATCTGGCTGGACCGCAGGGCACTGGCGGCGCGGGACCTGACCGTCAACGATGTCGAGGATGCACTGCGCGCCGAGAACGTGGAACTGCCGGCGGGCAGTATCGAAAGCGACGAGCGGCAGTTTACCGTGCGCACCAAGCGCGCATTCCGCTCCGCGGATGATTTTGCCAACCTGGTGATCTCCCGGGGCGATGCCGGCGCCGGCAATTACCTGGTGCGGCTCGGGGATGTGGCGCGGGTGGAAAAGGGCACCGAAGAGGCGCGCAACTTTTTCCGCGGCAATGCCATTCCGCAGGTGGGCATCGGCATTATCAAGCAGTCCACCGCCAATATTATCGATGTCGCGCGCGAAGCCAGAAATGTCAGAAACCAGATCAATGAAAACCTGCCCGCGCACATGCTTCTCGAGCAGAGTTACGACACCTCGGTATTTATCGAGGGCGCCATCGGCGAGGTCTATCGCACCCTGGCGATCGCCATTTGCCTGGTGATTCTGGTGATTTACGCCTTTCTCGGCAGTGTCAGGGCCATGCTGGTGCCGGCGGTGACGGTGCCGGTCTCGGTGATCGCCACCTCCATTGCGCTGTATGCCATGGGCTTTTCCGTCAACCTGCTGACCCTGCTGGCGATGGTGCTGGCCATCGGTCTGATCGTCGACGATTCGATCGTGGTGCTGGAAAATATCAAGCGCCGCATCGACGAGTACAAAGAGCCGCCGCTGCTGGCGGCGTTTCGCGGCGCCCGCCAGGTGGCCTTCGCGGTGGTGGCCACGACCCTGGTGCTGGTGGCGGTGTTTACACCGATCGCCTTTCAGCGCGGCGATGTGGGGCGGCTGTTCAGCGAATTTGCCCTGACCATGTCGGCGGCGGTGATGTTCTCCTCTTTTGTCGCCCTGACGCTGTCGGCGATGCTGGCCTCCAAAATCCTCAAGCCCTCAACCCAGGGCAATGTTATCGTCAGGCGCATCGACGCCGCGGTAAAAGTCTGCCAGCGCGCCTACGTTGCCGCACTGAGCCGCTGTATAAAGTATGCCTCAGTGGTGCTGCTGGCCTTTGCCGCGCTGGTCGCCGTGCTGGTCTGGGTCTTTCAGCAGCTGCCCCAGGAATATGCGCCGAAGGAGGACCGCGGCGCGTTCTTCATTATCGTCAACGGGCCCGAGGGCGCCACCTACAGCTATATGAAAGAGTATATGGATGAAATTGAGCGGCGGCTGATGTCCTATGTAGAAAGCGGCGAGATTACCCGCCTGCTGATCAGGGCGCCGCGCGCCTTCGGTCGCACCGAGAACTATAACACCGGTATTGTGATTTCCGTACTCGAGCACTGGGACGAGCGCCGCGATGCTTTTACCATTGTCGATGAAGTGCGCAACAAGCTGGCCGATCTGCCGGGTGTGCGCGCCTTCCCGATCATGCGCCAGGGTTTCGGCTCGGCGGCTGCAAAGCCGGTCAGCTTTGTCATCGGCGGCGGCACTTACGAACAGCTGGCCGAGTGGCGCGATATTCTGGTGGATAAAATCGACGCGGACAATCCCGGTTTCGTCGGCCTCGACTGGGACTTCAAGGAAACCAAACCGCAACTCGAGGTGGCCATCGACTACGACCGCGCCGCCGAAATCGGCGTCACCATCGGCGATATCGGCCGCACCCTGGAGACCATGCTCGGCTCGCGGCGAGTGACCACCTATATCGATGAGGGTGAGGAATACGATGTCATGCTCGAGGGCGAGCGCGATCAGCAGCGCACCATTTCCAACCTGGAAAATATCTATGTGCGCTCGGACAGAAGCGATCAGCTGATCCCGCTGTCAAATCTGGTGCGGGTCGAGGAGTTTGCCAGCAGCAATGAACTCAACCGCTACAACCGCATCCGCGCCATTACACTGGAAGCCAATCTGGCCGAGGGTTATACCCTGGGCGAGGCGCTGGAGCATCTCGAAAACCTGGTGCGCGAACACCTGCCCAGCGATGTCATCATTGATTACAAGGACCAGTCACAGGATTTCAAATACGCCGGTCAATCGATTATCTGGGTATTTCTGCTCGGCATCTTCGTGACCTATCTGGCGCTGGCGGCGCAGTTCGAAAGCTGGCTGCATCCCTTTGTGATTATGACCAGTGTACCGCTGGCCATCGGCGGCGGGCTCGCCGCACTGTATGTTACCGGCGGGTCGCTGAATCTGTACTCGCAGATCGGCCTGATCATGCTGGTGGGGCTGGCGGCGAAAAACGGCATTCTGATTGTCGAGTTCGTCAATCAGCTACGCGATCAGGGCATGGCGTTTTCCCAGGCACTGCTGCAGGCGGCGCAAGTGCGCCTGCGGCCGATTATCATGACCGGCATCACCACCGCCGCCGGTTCGCTGCCGTTGATTCTCACCAGTGGTGCCGGCGCCGAGACGCGCACGGTCATCGGCGTGGTAGTGCTGGCGGGGGTGGCCTCGGCGACCTTGTTTACGCTGTTTGTCGTGCCGGTGTTTTACCATCTGATTGCCCGCGGCACCGGCTCGGTGGGCGACGTAAGCCGCGAACTGGACCAACTGCTTGCCGATAAAGGGCAACCCGCCGCCGCTGCCGCCGGCAGCTTGCAGAGCAAACAGACGTAATCGGAGGAGAACACCCATGGCAGCCGCGACAAGAGCCGATCTGATCGCAATTACTGAAAAAGAGTTCGAAAAACTGCAGAAGGTACTGGACGGCGTCGATAAAAAACTGGCTGTGGCACCGCATCCGGACGACGGTATCACCATTAAAGACACGCTGGCCCACCGCATCCACTGGATCGATCTGTTTTTTAACTGGTATGAGGACGGTGTCGCCGGCAAGCCCGTATACGTACCCGCCAAAGGATATAAATGGAATCAATTGAAAGAGTACAATGCCAGGGTACGGGAAAAGAACGCGAGGATGGCCTGGTCCACGGCGAAGTCCCGGCTTGCCGCGGCGCATAAACGCCTGATGGACTTTATGGCCGAGCACAACAATAAGGCCCTGTACGGCCCGATCAAGTTCGAGTGGCAGGGTAAATGGCCATTGGGGCGCTGGATCGAGGCCTCCGGTGCCAGCCATTATCGCTCCGCAGCCAAGTATATTAGAGAAATAAAGCGCAGTTACCCGCAGCCAGCCGGCTGAAGACACTGCAATCACTCAACGCCTTAAAAAGAATTCCACCGGTATGACAAACTCCAGTGTCCTGCCCGCCAGCGCCGCCGGCGGCTCGGGCAGGGGCTGGACCCGGTCGAGCAGCGCCAGTGTCTCCTTATCCAGCAGTCGGTGTCCCGAGCTTTGCTCGATGCTTTTCGCCAGCACATTGCCCTGCCGATCCATGGTAAAGCGCAGATAGGCGACACCTTGCTGGCGGTAGCGGCGGGCGCGGGACGGGTAGCGCTTGGCCTCATTGAGTTTGAACATCAGCGCACTTTGCCAGTCGGGCAGTACGCTGGCGTCAACGGCGGGTACTGCTGCCCCCCGCTTGGGGGCCGCCGCCTGTTCGTCTTGCCGGGGCGCATCCGCTGCTGCGCTGGCGGGGCCGGGCGGCTGTTGCCGCGGTGGTATGTCTTGCGCTTGCTCCAACAGGGGCGGCGGCAGCGGCCGCGGTTGTTGCTCGGGTTCCGCTTTGGGTTCCGTATTGACGGCCACCTCGGGTTTGCTGGCGGGTGGAGCCGGTGGCATATCCGCCTGCGGCGCGGCAACGCGCTGTACTTCGGGGCGGGCGCTGGCAGCGGCCCGCTCGGGGCCGGGTGGCCTATCCGCCCGGGATGCCGGCGCCACCGCTGCAGGTGCCAGCTCGATCACCATCGCGGCCGGGGGCAGTGTGCCGGCTGCGGCGGGCTCATTGTCGGGCAGCAGCCACCAGACCAGCGGCGCGCTGTGGACCAGTACGGCGATCAGCAGAGCTGACAGCCAGCGGGATGTGGTTTTGCCGGCCGGCAAGCGCGCTGACCTGTCCACCGGCGGTGTTTCCCGCCCCCCGGGCAGGATCAACGCCGGGCCGCAACGCGTTTGCCCCTTGTTGCCGGTGGTGGCGAGCTGCGGCCGGCGCGCGAGATTATCTTTCACGAACCGGTTCCGTCCAGTGCTGCCGGCGCCACTGGCAGATAAGCCGCCTGGCGCGGCCGCTTCCAGAGCCGCCGGGCGGCCCAGCCCGATACCAGGCCAATGGCCAGGACGCTCAGGTCAAAGCCCGCAAACACCCAGTCGCCGGCAGCCAGGCTGTGGCCTAAGTGGCGCTCGGTGGTGATGGCGTTGAGCAGGGGCAGCGCGCCGAAAGCGAACGCGGCCAGCAGCAGTTGTTCCCCCCAGGCGCGCTGCGCCGGTCGCACAGCGGCGTGGATCAGCATGGCCAACCAGGTGAGAAACATGATGTGGATCTCCCAGTCGGCGCGGCCGGCGATATCCACGGCCAGCAAACGGTTGGCCCAAAAGTAGGCGGCAATCCCCAGCGGCAGCCCCACCACCGTACCCACATTGAGCTTCTCCACCAGCAGCAGGCCGGCCGGCGTGGCAGCGGCGGCGCGCACTGCCTGGCGCCGGCGTTTGGCCGTCCACAATACCAGACCGGTGGCGATCATGCCGGTGCCCAGCAGCCCCGAGCAGAAGTAAAGCCAGCGCAGCAGCGGCGGCGCAAACAGCCCTTCGTGGAGTCCGATAAGCAGGCCCCGGAACCCCTGTGCGGCGGAGGTGGCCGGCGCCAGGGTGTGCAGCAGGGTGCCGTCAACGCCATCGAAAACCAGCCGTTCGCCGGCATTGCCCGCCGCTTTTTCAATATTTTCATGGAAGATCACGCGGGCGTTGCTGTGCTGCGGGTGGCGGATATCGATACTGCGAATCCGGCCCTGTCCCCAGCGGTCTTCCGCCTTCGCGATCAGGCCGCCCAGCGCTACCAGGGCAGCCGGTTCACCCGCTGCTTCGACAAGCCCGGGAGGATCGGAGACTTCGGCTCTGAACTGCTGTTGCGCGCTGCCACCGGCACCGTAGTGAGCCGTCAGGATTAAAGGCATATAGGAAAAGGCCATAAAAACCAGGCCCGAATAGGTGATCATCAGATGAAAGGGCAGGGCCGCCACACCCAGCACATTGTGTGCATCCAGCCAGGAGCGCTGCCCCTTGCCGGGCCTGAAAGTGAAGAAATCCTTAAAGATCTTCTTGTGGATAATGACGCCGGTGATCAGCGCCACCAGCATAAACAGTGTGGCGACGCCGACGATCACATCCGCCTGGGCGCGGGAGAGATAGTGCAGCCGCCAGTGCATCCGGTAGAGCGCCTGTCCGCCCCCGGTATCCCGTGCCGCCAGTGTTTTGCCGCTGCTGCCGTCCACCCTCGCACTGCCGCTGGCGGCACTGGCGCCGGTAGCCGCAGCGGCGCCGCGCCAGGCGATACCGGGGTAGGGCTGGTTGCGGTCAACCGGCAGTAGCAGCAACCAGCGCTCAGCCGCCGGTGCCTCGCTGCGCAGGCGCTGCAGCAGCACGGCGGCAGTGGCGGCGGTGTCCGCGCGGGGCTGTGCCCGGGGCAGCTCCGGCTGCATCCAGCGATCGATTTCGGTATCGAAATAGCCCGCCGTACCGGTGAGGAAAATAAAGAATAACAGCCAGCCGAGAATCAATCCCGACCAGGTGTGCAACCAGGCCATGGCCTGGCGAAAGCCGCCCTCGCTGGGGTCTTCTCGAGTAATCTTCTGCACCGGTCTATTGATTGTGGCGGGGAACCTGATTATAGCGGGGAACCAGCGAGAACAGCGCCCGCTGCCGCCAGCGCGCAGGCGGGTATCATCAGGCCCAACCAGACCTGCGCGGGGCGGCGCACCGCAAATGCCCAGATTACCGCACCTGCATAGACCACAAAACTGCAGAGCATGCCGATTAACACCGCCTCACCCCGGGGCACCGGTAAGAGGCTGCCAATGAATACACCGGCGGCTGTTGCCAGGCAGTAACCTGCTAACAGTGCTGCCAACGCCACCGAACACAATCGCCATCCGCTGAGTCCCATCAGTTAATATTCCGCACTACTTGATTCCGTACTACTCGCAACTGCTCTTCCACCAACTGTTTTTCCACCAACTATGATTTCAGCCTAAAACGCCAATAACTGTTACCCACATGCCCATATGCCTATGCACAGCTGACATACTGCGGCATCAATGGCTTGCTGCCGTCTCAGCTGCCCGTTTTCGGCCCTGCTATGTCCAATAACGAATGAAGCGGAAAAAATAGCAATGTTATTTTTCAACATTTCCATATCCGGGCGGCGCTAAAACAGACACGGGCAGGCAGGTGCTGAGCGCCGACCAAAGCCGGGCATTGTCTACTGCTTCGAATACTGCCGGACACCTGCGCCGATAGGCGCAGCGGTTTGTCAGATCACGCCGGCGCCAGGCTTAACAGATACTGGTGTCAATCGTCTACTAGGAAGTCTGATTGGCCGGATAGTGAGCGTGCAATGACAGAGACTGAGCGCGGTGATGCGGCATGGGCATGGGCCGTAAATTGGACGCTGCAAGAGTATCGGGAGCCCCGCGATGGTGCGGCGCGCGAGGCGCTGCAGCACTGGCTGGCTGAAGCGCCGGCACACCGGCAGGTATACCGGCAGGTGCGCGGCCTGTGGTTGATAACCGGGCTGATACCTACCCGCGATGAGCAGGGCAGGCCGCCGTCCGGCAGCAGTTTCCGGCCTTGCCCCTAAATTCTTTTCCATCCCGCTCGTCATCTGTGTGAGAAGCCGGCAGGGCGCCGGTGCTTGCACACGGTCACCGCGGAAATCGGCGCCCGCTGTCGCACCGCCCCACTGCCGCCAGGTCTGGCGGTGTCTTCGCTGCAACCGTTGCCGCCGGCCAGTGGGTTTGGCGGCGCCGGCCGCGTTGCAGCGTTGTCCTCAGAAGACGGAGACAGCCGGCTGATGTATACCCATGGCGAGGAATCCATGACGGATGATATAGCTATTGCCATTGTGGGCATGGCGGGGCGCTTTCCCGGTGCCGCAGATGTCGACGCCTTCTGGCACAATATCTGCGCCGGGGTGGAGTCGGTCACTGCCTTCAGTGACGAGCAGCTGCGGCAGCGCGGTGTGCCCGCCGAGCTGCTGGCTGACCCCGACTATGTCAAGGCGGGCATCGTGTTCGACGGTGCGGACCGCTTCGATGCCGAATTTTTCGGCTATACGCCGCGCGATGCCGAGCACCTGGACCCGCAGCAGCGGATTTTTCTCGAGTGCGCCTGGACCGCGCTGGAGCATGCCGGCTACGACCCCTGTAACTGCAGCGGCAGCGTCGGTGTCTACGCCGGCAGCGGCGCCAACCTGTATCTGATCAGACATGTACTGCCGCGCTACGGCCTGGAGAACGGCGCCAATATCGCCGATTTGCTGGGGCTGATGAGCGCCAACCTGGCCGACGCCCTCTGTACCCGGGTCGCCTACAAAATGAATCTGCGCGGGCCGGCGGTGACGGTGCAGACTGCCTGCTCTACCTCACTGATGGCGGTGCATATGGCCTGCCAGGCGCTGCTCGGTTATGAATGCGATACCGCGCTGGCCGGCGGGGTGTCGCTGAACCTGTTGCAGAACGGCGGCTATCGCTACCAGCCGGGGGCGGTTTTGTCGGCCGACGGGCACTGCCGCGCCTTCGATGCCGATGCCGCCGGCACCCCGCTCGGCAGCGGTGCAGGCATTGTCGTGCTGAAACGGCTGGCCGATGCGCTGCGCGACGGCGACAGCGTACACGCGCTGATCAAGGGCAGCGCTGCCAACAACGACGGCACCGATAAAGTCGGGTTTACCGCACCGAGTGTGGCGGGCCAGGCGCGGGTGATTCGCGCGGCGCAGCTGGTGGCGGCCGTTGATGCCGGCACCATCGGCTATATCGAAGCGCAGGGCATGGGCTCAGCGCTCGGTGACCCGATTGAGGTTGCGGCCCTGACAGAAGCATTTGGCGCGACCACCCAGCGCCGCCAGTACTGTGCACTGGGATCGGTGAAAACCAATATCGGCCACCTGGATGCGGCGGCCGGCGTGGCCGGGTTGATCAAAACGGTGATGGCACTGAAACATCAGGTGTTGCCCGCCAGCCTCAACTTCCAGCGGCCCAACCCCGAGATCGATTTTGCCAACAGTCCGTTTTACGTCAATACGCAAACCAAACCGTGGCCGGGCGCCGGCCACCCGCGGCGGGCGGGCGTGAGTGCCTTTGGTATCGGCGGGACCAATGTACATATCATCGTCGAGGAGGGGCCCGCCCCGGATATTGGCGGTGGCGAGAGTACTGGCGATGACGGGGATGGCGGCAACGGCGAGCCCGGTGTCCAGGTCCTGCCCCTGTCGGCGCGCGACGGCAAGGCGCTGCGGCAGTCCTGCCTGCAGCTCGCCGAGCATCTGCGTACCCAGCCGCGGCAGCGGCTGGTGGATGTGGCGCATACGCTGCAGTCCGGACGGCGGGCTTTTTGCCACCGCGCCGCCATTGTTGCCGGCGATAGGCAACAGGCGGCGGCGATACTGTCGTCGCCGCAATCGATCCCGTCGGCGCCGGTTACTGCGGGCACGCCGCCGGCGGTGGTTTTTGTTTTTCCCGAGGCTGGTTTGCAGCACCTGGATATGGCGGCGGCGCTGTACCGCCGCGGCGGGGTTTTTCGCCGCCAGATCGACCGCTGCAACGACATACTCGAGCCGCAGACAGGGCTCGATTTACACCGCTATATCACCGCCGCGGAAGGCGGCCGGGCCGCTGCCGGACCGTCGCCCCCGGCGCTCGCCGAAGCACTGCTGTTCGCGCTGAGCTACGCGCTGGCGCAGCACTGGATCAGCCTGGGGGTGGCGCCGGCGCTGATGCTGGGCCGGGGCCTGGGCGAGTATGTGGCGGCGTGTGTGGCCGAGGTGTTCTCCCTCGCCGACACGCTGCGCATCGTGGCGGCCCGCGGGCGCCTGTCGGAGTCCGTGACTGAGGCCGATCTACAGGCCCTGGTTGCCGCTGTACCGCGCCGCGCGCCGCGCATCCCCTTGCTGTCCGGCGCCACCGGCAAACGCCTAAGCGCCGAGCAGGCAAGCGACCCGGCTTACTGGTCGGCAGCGCCGCGGCGCCCGGTGGAATTTGCGCACAGCCTGAGTGAAATTTTCAGTGCCGGCGGTCGCGTCCTACTCGAAGTGGGGCCGGGGGATTCGCTGACCCGGCTGGCTCGCCGGCACCCTGCGGCAGGCACCGCCGCCGGTATCTGGGCGACCTGGGCCGGTGGGCAACAGTCGCCATCCGAGCCGCAGGCGTTTGCCGAGGCGCTGGCCGGTCTGTGGACGCTGGGTGTGGATATCGATTGGCGCGCCTGCCATACAGCCACAGATCTGCGGCGTGTGCCCTTGCCCGGCTATCCGTTTCAACGCCAGCGCTACTGGCTGCAGGCGCCGCGGCCAGCGCTTGCCCGGTCCGCGCCGGACGCGGTTGCCGCCGCCCGCCCGCGGCCGGCACTGGCCGGTGCTTTGGTGGCGCCGTCAACGGATCTGGAAATGGCATTGGCACAGATCTGGCGCGAGCGCCTGGGCATCTCGCCGGTGGGTGTCAACGACAATCTGTTTGCGCTGGGCGGCGATTCGCTGCTGGCGATCCAGCTGCTGGCACAGGTCAGGGAGCGTTTTGCCGCCAGTATTCACCCCAGTGAATTCTTCCGCGAGCCGACCATTGCCGGGCTCGGCTCACGCCTTGCGGAGCAGCTCGGGAACCGCCCGCCAGGCGCTGTGCCGGGCGCCGGCAGCTACCGCATCGAGGTTATCCCGCGCACCGCGGAAATGGTGCTGTCGCCCATTCAACGCCGGCTGTGGATGGTCGACCGGTTAAACCTGGGCAGGAAGGATGCGGCCGCCAGCGCCTACAATATGTCGGCGATCATTGAGCTGACCGGCACTGTCGACGCCGCCAGTGTGCGCCGCGCCGTCAATGCGCTTGTGGCCCGCCACGAGGTGCTGCGCACGGTGTATGTGGAAAACGCCGACGGCGATCCGGCTGCAGTTATCAACGACGACGTAGAGATCGACATTGCGTTGATCGACTGCCGTGATGCACCAGGCGATGAATTCAGTACCTTTGTCGAGAATCGCTTTCACCAGCTCACCAGCAAAGCCTTCGACCTGGCCGCCGGTCCGCTGTTGAGAGCGGCGATCGTGCAGGCAAAGAATCAGTGTGCGCTGCTTCTGGTCGTCCACCACATTGTTTTCGACGGCTGGTCAATCGCCGTGTTTGCGCGTGAATTCGCGCACTGCTATCGCGCATTTGCGGCTGGCGCTACGCCGGACCTGGCGCCCTTGCCCCTGCAGTATGCCGACTATGCCCATTGGTATGAGCAGTTTTTGCAGTCCGCCGGCCTCGAGGACAGCCGCTCATTCTGGCGGCAGTATTTGCACAATGCGCCGCAGCTGTCTACCGTGCCCGCCGATTTCCCGCGCCCGCAATACCAGTCCTATGAAGGGAGTTGCGCGCGCGTCGATATCGGCAGCGATCTCAAAGCCGGCTTATCGCGGCTGTCGCAACAGTGTGAAGTGTCTTTATTTGCGCTATTGACAGCGGCCTTTCTGTGGCAGTTGCACCGCATGTCGGGCGCCGCTGATGTGGTCATAGGCACCGACGTTGCCGGGCGCATGCACCCCGACCTGGAAGGGCTTATCGGTTTTTTCGTCAACGTCGTACCACTGCGCTCTAAGCTGGGAAAGGACACTGAATCGTTTGCACAATGGCTGCAAAAAACACAGCGGAATGTGTTGTCGGCTTTGGATCACCAACTGCTGCCCTTCGATAAAATCATCGATATTGCCGGCGCCGAGCGCGCCGGCGGCAAAAACTCCCTGCTGCAGGTGCTGTTCGTGTTGCAGAACACACCGCCGGCCCGCTTCGATATTCCCGGCCTGGCAGTCAAAATCATTCCCCCCACTACCTATGAGGCCAAGTTTGATCTGGCGGTATTTATCAAAGACATTGACGGGCGGCTTGAAGCTGACTGGGTCTATTCACCTCGCCTGTATAAACAGCAGACGATTGCAGGCATGGCGGCAAAATGGCGAGAGATACTGGCGACTGTCGCCGGCAATGCCGATATCGCGCTCGGCGAACTGGCAGTAGCCGCTGCGGGCAGGAAAACGCTGGCAAAAAACAAGCTGGAAAAACTCAACAGTTTGAAAGGTAAGAAAAAGCCTGTCAAACGCAGACCCGAGTCCGCGGTAGCGCTTGCTTCGCTTGGCCATGACCGCATGCTGCCCGCGGTAATCACACCGGCGCTGGCGGATGTGGACGGTGCGGCCTGGGTCGCGGCCAATCGCGCTTATCTGGATGAGCTGGCAAGCCGGCATGGCGGTATTCTGTTCCGCGACTTTGGCCTGCGAACACCACAGGAATTCGAGCTGTTCGCCGAGGCGATTCAGCCGGGTTTGTTCGGTGATTATGGTGATTTACCCAAGAAAGAGGGGGGTAAAAAGATATACCGCTCCACCCCGTATCCTGAAAACGAGATGATTCTCTACCACAACGAAAGCTCCCATCTCGACTGCTGGCCAAGCCGGCAGATTTTTTTCTGTGAACAGCCGGCTGCCGCCGGGGGCGCTACCCCCATCGTCGATGGCCGCGAGGTTCTGCAAAAACTGCCGGCGGATATGGTGAGCAAACTCGAGCACAAAGGTTTACTTTATGTACGTACATTTACCCCGCGACTGGATGTCCGCTGGCAGGACTTTTATAAAACCGACGATCCCGCCGAAGTGGAATCAAAACTGACTGCTGCCGGTTTTGACTGGCGCTGGCTGGACCGCAATACCCTGCAAACCCGATCACGCAGCCCGGCGGTGATTGTCCACCCTGTCACCGGTGAACGGGTATTGTTCAACCAGATTCAACTGCACCATCCGAGTTGTCTGGACCCCAGTGTTCGCAGGGACCTGGTGGAGATGGTTGGCAGCGAGCGACTGCCGCGCCAGGTCTACTACGGCGACGGCAGCCCGATAGATGACGCAACCGTGTCGCTGCTTGGCCGCTGTTATGAGCAGTGTGCGGTGCGGTTTGACTGGCGCCGGGGCGATGTGGTGCTGTTGGACAATATGCTGGTCGCCCATGCCCGTGACCCCTTTCAAGGTGAGAGAAAAATTGTCGTGGCCATGGGGGCGATGTTCGATCGCGCGTCACTAGTGTTTCATAACTCTCGGCCGTAGCGAGGCGAGTGATAAACAGCGTTATTTAGCGCCGCCGCAGTAGGTCGAGAGTTATGAAACAGCTTCTAAACACTGTGCCCCGGCAATCGTCTACTCAGCAGGGTTTTATCGATTAAGGCGCTGACAGATGTTGAACGACGCTATAGAGACCTCGCTGGCTCTCAGTCCCGAGCAGCGGGCGCTGATTTCGCTGTGGGGCAGTGAAGACAAGGCCGGGCAGGCAACTGCAGCGGTGCAGCTGCGCATTGAAGAACTGGCGGATTGCGCGCAGTTGCAGGGTGTTGCTGAGAATATCCTCGAGGCGCATCAACTGCTCGGAACGGCTCTGTGCCGTGTACCGGGCTGGCGCGGCTTGCGCTGGCAACGGCTGCAGACCATCCCGAATATCAGCTGGCACAACCACGATATGCGCGACGGCGATGATGCAGATAGCGCATTGCCCGCCTGGATAGAACAGTTTCGCCGCCAGCCGCTCGCCATCGAACGGGGAGAGCTGCTCAAATTCGGGCTGGTCCGCGTGGATGAGTATCGCCATGTGCTGGTTCTGGTTGCCTGCGCCCTCGCCGTGGACAGGGCGGGTTTAATGATCCTGGCACGGCAGATTGTCGATGGTTATTGCAGCCATACGGCTCCCGACCCCGACAGCATTTTTCACTACTCCCAGTTTCTCGAGTGGCGCCAGTCACTCGAAGAAGACGAAGATGCACTGCTGGGTAAGGCGTATTGGAAAAACAGCCTGCGCGGGGATTATGACTCGACATCGCCCAGGCTCGGTAGCCGGCGGGACCCGGCCGTGGCGCCCGCAAGTGATAAGACACTGCAGATAAGCCGCAGCGCGGACAGCCGCCTGACGCAGAGCCTGCAACAGGCGGCTGAAAGCGGCGGCTGCGCTGTCGAGACTCTGCTACAGGGCGCATGGTGGCTGCTATTGGCCAGATTAACCGGCTTTGACACCTTCATTGCCGGCTGGCTGCATGATTGTCGCCAGGACTACCCGATAATGGCCGATGCTGTGGGTGTATTTGAAAAAATATTGCCGCTAGTCGTCGATATTGATGCGGATATGCCTTTTGCACAATGGCTGCAGACCCTTGCCGGCACATTGAACGACCATATCGAGGCGCAGGAGTATTGCGCCATTGATGCAGAGGAAGTTCTGGCACATTTCAATACGGGTTTTTCGTTTTACGCAGCGACAACAGCAGCCGGGGCGCCGCACTGGCAGGTATCGGCCGCGCCGGGCTTCCATCCCTGTTTTGAGTTGGCACTGCACATAGACTGGTCGGCTGAGACTGCCGGCTTACTGGTGCAGGCAAAACCGTCGTGCTACTCGCCAGCGGCCCTCGAACGCTTGCTGGAACAGTACCTGACGCTGCTGCAGAGCATAGTATCGACGCCGCATGCGCCGGTTTCGCAACTGACCCTGGTGAGTGAGCGGGAATATCAGGCGCTACTCAGTATCAACGGCGGTCGGGTGGCTGCCGGCACCGAGGCCATCTCCGGGCATGTGGCTGCCTGGGCAAGAAAAACGCCGCGTGCTGCGGCCATCGAATTGCACGACAGGAAACTGAGCTATCGCGAACTCGATGCCAGTGCCAACCAAATGGCCCACTGGCTTATCCGGCAGGGTATTGCCGCCGATATGCTGGTCGCTGTGATTCTGCCCAGATCGCCAGAACTCATCGTCGCGATACTGGCGATATGGCGTGCCGGCGCCGGCTATGTGCCGCTGCAGCCGGACTGGCCGGCAGAGCGGCGCCTGGCCGTCTTGTCGGATGCGCAGCCGGCAATGGTGATCGATGCCAATATCCCTTCAAACCAGGTCGACTCTACACCGTGGCGGCATGTCGCTTGGGCGCAGATAGACACCGCATCGCTGCCGGCAACGGCGCCGCAGCGGCAAGTGGCGCTAACGGCGATTGCCTATGTATTGTATACATCGGGATCCACCGGCAAGCCCAAAGGTGTATTGATAGAACACCGGCATCTGCTCAACTATGTGACAGCGGCGTCCGCGGCCATGCACCTCGACAGCTGCCGCCGCTGGGCGCTGGTCAGCCCGGTGGTCACTGATATCGGCAACACCGCTTTGTTTGGCGGATTGTTTAACGGCGCCTGCCTGGTGGTGGCCGATAGCGATACGGTCAGTGACGCAGGTGCTTTCTCGGACTTCATGCGATCGCGACAGATCGATTCGCTGAAGATTGTCCCTTCGCATTTGCAGGCATTGCTGGAGACCGATACGCCATATCTGCCGGCGACGCTTATTCTCGGCGGCGAGGCTCCCGCTTTCAGCCTGATCGAGCGTATCGAAGCGATCAATCCGCAGACCGTTATCTATAATCACTACGGCCCGACGGAAACCACCGTCGGTGTTATTGTGCATAAACTGCATACCGGCGCTGACTCCGACCCCATCCCGCTGACCCGGGTACTGGCCAACAATAGCATCTATATCCTCGATGGGAACAGGCAGCTGGTGCCCAGTGGGGGTATGGGGGAGGTCTATATCGGCGGTGCCCAAGTCTGCCGGGGTTATCTGCATCTCGACCGGGAGGAGGCGTTCGCGGATAACCCCTTGCATCCCGGGGAGCGCCTCTATCGCAGCGGCGATCTGGCCTATGTCCTGCCCGAGGGCGGTATTCGCCTGACGGGCCGCGCCGACCAGCAGGTAAAAATACGCGGTTACCGGGTAGAGCCGGTGGAAGTCGAGTCGCTGCTACAGTCACTGCCCGGGATAAAAAATGCCGCGGTCCTCGCTGTCAACTCGCCGGCGGGCGACAGCAGCCTGGCGGCCTTTGTGTTACCGGAGCCGCGGCACGACATTGAAGAGAATGCCCTGCGCGAGCGCTTATCGGCACTGCTGCCTTCCTATATGGTGCCGCTGAGCTACGTTTTTCTCGCCCATATGCCACTGCTGGCAAACGGCAAAGTGGACCGCGCAGCACTGCTCGCCTCGATGCCGGAACAGCCGGCGAGCCGTGCAGCGACGCTTCCCAGAAATGAACTCGAAGGTGTTATTGCCGACTGCATGGCCGCTCTCCTGAAACGGGATACAATCGATATCGAGGCGAATTTTTTCCATCTCGGGGCGCATTCGCTGCTGGTGATCAAACTGGCTGCACGCCTGCGCAAGGCACTGGCGATAGAGCTTGCGCCGAGCGAGATTTTCGATTTTCCAACGGTTGCCGAGCTGGCTGAGCACCTGGGTGAGAGAGCTGCGGAGCGCGCCGCCAGCGAATTTGTCGTGCCGCAAAACGGTATCGTGCCGGGCTGCAAATTTATTGCAGCGGAAATGGTCACACTGATCAAACTCACCCCGCAAGAGCTGAGGTTCATCGAGCAGTCGGTGCCGGGCGGCGCGGCCAACATTCAGGATATCTATCCGCTGGTGCCCTTACAGGAGGGCATACTGTTCCACCATCTGTTGGATAGCGGCAGGGATACCTTCGTTACGTCCCACTTGCTGAGTTTCGATACCAGGGCACGCCTCGAACGCTTTGTCGACAGCCTTAACCAGGTGATTGCACGCCACGATATTTTGCGTACGGCAGTGCTCTGGGAAAATCTCAGCGAGCCTGTACAAGTGGTGTACCGCGAGGCCGAGTTGTCGATTGCATGGCTGCAGGCCGGGCAGCTGTCCGGCACCGGTCATACCGACAGTGATACCGACAGTCACGATAACCACAGCAGTGGGGCCGCGGTCTGGGATGACTATCGAATCGATGTGCGCAAAGCGCCGTTGTTACACTGCATGGCGGCCGAAGACCGGCTCAATAAACGCTGGTTGTTGCGGCTGTTCAGGCACCATCTGGCGGCCGACCACACCACGCTGGAACTGCAGATTGAAGAGGTCACCCTGATCCAGCAGGGGCGCCGGCACCAATTGCCCGAGCCGCTGCCGTTTCGCGACTTTGTGGCCAGGGCCCGGCTGGGCGCTGACCGGGAGGCGCAGCAGGCATTTTTCCGTGCCATGCTGGCCGATGTTGACGAACCGACGACACCCTTTGGCCTGGTCAATGTGCAGGGCGATGGCAGCCGTATCCGAGAGGCGCGCCTGTCACTCACCGGGGAGCTGGCAACCGAGGTGCGCGCCCAGGCGCAGCGTTGCGGTACCGGCGCTGCGGCGGTGTTTCATTTGGCCTGGGCGCTGGTGGCGGGCAGGTACTCGGGCCGCGACGATGTGGTGTTCGGCACGGTGCTGTTTGGGCGCATGCAGGGCAGTGAAGGCTCGGAGCGGGCCATGGGTATGTTTATCAATACCTTGCCGCTGCGTATCAAACTGCAGGGGCAGAGTGTGCAGCAGGCCCTGCAACAGACCCAGGCGGCATTGATTGATCTGCTGCGCCACGAACACGCCAGCCTGGCGTTGGCGCAAAGCTGCAGTGCTGTGAGCGGCGGCGTACCGCTGTTTTCCACACTGCTGAATTATCGTTACAGCCTGCCGCAGCATGTCGCACCCGAAAGCAGTATCTGGGAGGGTATTCAGGTCCTTGAAAGTGAGGAGCACAGCAATTACCCCCTGACGCTGTTGATTGATGATCTCGGGACCGCCGGATTCAATATTGTCGCCCAGGTCAGCGAGGAGGTGGATGCGCAACGGGTGTGCGCGTCTTTGCAGGCGGCTGTTGCGGCAATCGCCGAGGCACTGGCCGGCAGGCCTGAAGTTGCCGCGGGCGAGCTGGACCTGTTGGATGAGAAACAGCAGCGGCAGCTGCGGCAGTGGGGCGGCAGTCTCAGACAATACCCGGGCACGGCGCCGGTACACAGCCTGTTCGAGCAGCAGGTGCAACGACAGCCGAATGCAGTGGCGCTGCATTTCGATCAGCAGCGGCTGAGCTATGCCGAGTTGAACCGCCGCAGCAATCGCCTGGCGCATTATCTGCTGGCCCTGGGGGTCGGACCCGAAACCCGGGTGGGCATCGCCGTGGAGCGCTCGATCGAGATGGTGGTGGGGCTGCTGGGCATACTGAAAGCGGGTGGCGCCTATGTGCCGCTGGACCCGGAGTATCCGCCCGAGCGCCTGGCCGACATGGTCGAGGACAGCGGTGTCCGGCTGCTGCTGATTCAGAGTCATCTGCGCGACCAACTGTGCGGCGATATCGAAACTATCGTTGTACTGGATGCTGTCGAACTGGATGACCGGCCGGCTCAAAACCCGCAGGTGGCTCTCAGTGGCGATAACCTCGCCTATGTGATCTACACCTCCGGCTCCACCGGTAAACCCAAAGGCGTGGCCAACCGGCATCGCGCGCTTCGCAATCGCCTGCTGTGGATGCAGGAGGCCTATGGCCTCGACGGATCGGACACGGTGCTGCAGAAAACGCCGTTCAGTTTCGACGTTTCGGTGTGGGAATTCTTCTGGCCGCTGCTGGCGGGCGCTCAGCTGGCGCTGGCGAAACCGGGCGACCACCGCGATCCGGCGCGCCTGCTCGAGCTGATTCGGCGCCATCAGGTAACCACCCTGCATTTCGTACCGTCCATGCTGCAGGCTTTGCTGGCCGCCGGCGGCATCGAGCGCTGCGCCAGCCTGCGCCGCATTGTCTGCAGCGGCGAGGCCCTGCCGCTTGCAGTCCAAAATACAGTCTTGCAGCGTTTACCGCAGGCCGCGCTATACAACCTTTACGGCCCCACCGAGGCGGCGATCGACGTTACCCATTGGACCTGCGGTAACGACGGCCGCAGTCAGGTGCCGATCGGGCGCCCTATCAGTGGCATCCACACCCGGGTGCTGGATCAGAGCCTGAATCCGGCGCCGATCGCTGTGGCCGGAGAACTCTATCTGGGCGGCATTGGCCTGGCGCGCGGTTATCTGCACCGCAGCGCTTTGACTGCCGAGCGCTTTGTTGCCGACCCGGGCAGTGCCAGCGGCGGGCGGCTGTACCGCACCGGTGACCGGGTGCGCTGGCTCGAGGACGGCCAGCTGGCCTACCTGGGCCGCAGCGACCAGCAGGTGAAGATACGCGGATTTCGGGTTGAACCGGGCGAGATCGAAGCGCGCCTGCTGGCCCAGCCGGAGGTCGGACAGGCGGTGGCAGTGGCACAGGCGGGCAGTGGCAGGCTGGTGGCTTATATCACTGTGCGAGCGGGGCAGACAGTCCGCGGGCCGGTATTGCGCGAGCGGCTGCAGGCGGTTTTACCGGACTACATGGTGCCGAGTGTCATCGTCGAGCTGGACACCCTGCCGTTGACCCCGAACGGCAAAGTGAATCGCAAAGCGCTGCCGGCGCCCGACTTTCGAGAGGACCTGGCATTCGAAGCACCGCGCGGCGAGGTCGAGCAACAAATGGCCCGCATCTGGGCGCAAGTGCTGGATGTCGAACGCGTTGGCCGCAACGATAACTTTTTTGAGCTGGGGGGACACTCGCTGCTGGCGTTGAAACTGTTGCAGCAGATGCGCCCCCACGGCTGGTCGGCAGCGGTGCGCAGCCTGTTTCAATACCCGCAACTGCAGGCCTTTGCCGCGGCCATCGAGCGCGGCGATGATGCAGCCGGGTGCGAGGTGCCAGCCAACGGCATTCCCGCCGGTTGTGAGGCGATCGAAGCGGATATGCTGACCCTGGTCGAGCTGACGCCGGAGGAGATCCGCCATATTGAGGATTGCGTGCCCGGCGGCGGCGCCAATATCCAGGATATCTACCCGCTGGCGCCGCTGCAGGAAGGTATTCTGTTTCACCATTTGCTGCAGACCGGCCGGGATGCCTACCTCGCCTCTCAGTCGATAAGGTTCAGTTGCCGGCAGGTACTGGAGGAATTCGTCGACCACCTCAACGAGGTGATTTCGCGGCACGATATTTTACGCACCGCGGTAGTGTGGGAAAAGCTGAAAAATCCGCTGCAAGTCGTATATAGAGACGCGCAGCTGTCACTGCAGTGGCTGCAACCGGCGCCGGGGAACAACGCCCTGCAGCAGCTCGAAGACTATGTTCACGCCGGCCGCTATCGCATGGACGTCAGCCGGGCGCCGTTAATTTTTGCGCTGGCGGCACCGGAACCCGAGCGCGATGGATACCTGTTGCAGCTGGCATATCACCACCTGATATCCGATCACACCACGCTGGATATGATCGTCAGTGAAATCGGCCTGATGCGCCGGGGGCGGCGCGCCGATCTCCCCGCACCCCTGCCGTTTAGAAACTTTGTCGCCCAGGCGCGCTCGGCTGTCAGCGAAGCCGAGCACGAAGCTTTTTTCACCGATATGCTGGGTGATGTCGACGCCCCCACCGCGCCGTTTGACACGCTGGATACCCGGGGGGACGGGTCGAAGATAAAGGAATTCGTCCAGCCGCTGGCGCCGGCGTTGGCGCAACAGGTACGCCGGCAGGTCCGGCGATACGGTGTCAGCGCCGCCACTCTCTTTCATCTGGCCTGGGCGCTGGCGGTTGCCAGAACCTCTGGCCGCGACGACGTGGTTTTCGGCACGGTACTGTTTGGACGCCTGCAGGGGGGCGAGGGCGCCGAACGCGCGCTGGGCATGTTCATCAATACTCTGCCATTGCGTCTCCGACTGCAGTCTCTGAGTGCCAGCGAGGCGCTCGGGCACACCCATGCGCTGCTGGCCGGGCTGTTGCGCCATGAGCACGCCAGCCTTTCACTGGCGCAGCGTTGCAGTGCTCTGCCCAGGGGGAAACCCTTGTTTTCATCGCTGTTCAACTACCGCTACAGCTCTGCGAAATCGAAACAGGATTCACTGGCTGCCGCCGAAGGTATGGCGCTGGTGGCCGGCAGAACGCAGAATAACTACCCGATCACCGTCTCCATCAACGATGCCGGCGGCAGTTTTGAGGCAGGTGATTTTGAGGCCGGCGGTTTTGAGGCCGATGGTTTTGAGGCCAGTGGTTTTGAGGTCGATGGTTTTGAGGCCGGTGGTTTTGAGATAGTCGCGCTGGTGAGCGATGGATTGAACGGCCGGGATATCTGCCACTACATGCACGAGGCCGTTCGCGCTCTCACTGAGGCGCTGGCCAATTGCCCGCAGCGCCGGCTGCGGGAAATTGATTTGCTGTCTGCGGCGCAGAGGGATCGGCTGCGAGCGTGTGTCGCCGGTGATCGCCGCGACTTCGGCACTGAGCTGGTGCCGTCGCTTGTCGAAAGATGGGCGCAGAGCCAGCCGCACAGTATCGCGCTGTGCTCAGGCAACACCGGGATGAGCTACCGGCAACTCGATCAGCTGGCCAACGCCATGGCCGCAAAGTTAATCGATTGCGGCGTCAAAGCTGAAACCCGGGTGGCCATCCACGCGCCGCGCAGCGGCGAATTTGTGGTTGCACTGCTGGCCGTGCTCAAAGCCGGCGGTGCGTACCTGCCGCTGGACCCGGCCCTGCCGGGGCAACGCCTGCGCTATCAGGTTCGGGACAGCGGCGCCGCGCTGTTGCTGAGCAACGAAAAGCCGCACTGGAATCCCGGCCTGCCCGTGCTTTCGCTCAATCCCGAGGCCTATGCACCGGCATCGCCGTCGCCGGCCGTCGCCATTCATCCCGATCAGGCCGCCTATGTCATTTACACTTCGGGGTCGACCGGGCGGCCCAAGGGCGTGGTGATCGGGCACGCGGCCCTGGCCAACTACACGCGGGCGCTGCTGCAGCGACTGGCCTTGCCCGCCGCTGCCCGCCATCTGGCCATGGTCTCGACAGTGGCGGCAGACCTGGGGCACAGCGTGTTGTTCGGCGCGCTGTGCTGCGGCCGCACGCTGCATCTGATCCCCGCCGAACTGACCGTCGATGCCGATGCGTTTGCCGCCTATATGCGGCGGCAGCGCATCGCTGTTTTGAAAATCGTGCCGGGTCATCTACAGGCCCTGCTGCAGGCGATGAAGCCTGCAGATGTGATACCGTCCGCGCGCCTGATACTGGGCGGCGAAACCACTGACTGGGCGCTGCTGGAACGTATCAACGGCCTCAAGCCGAGTTGCCGGGTACTCAATCACTATGGCCCCACCGAGGCGACGGTGGGGGTCTTGACACAATACGCCGAACAGGCGCAGCGCTCGGCAGCCACCCTGCCCATCGGCACACCGCTGGCCAACACAGCGGCCTATGTATTGGATACCGATCTCAATCTGGTGCCGGCGGGTGTGTGCGGTGAACTCTACCTCGGCGGGGTGCAACTGGCGCGCTGTTACCAGAGCCATCCCGCGCAGACTGCCGAACGCCTGATTGCCAACCCGTTTGACCGCGCGCAACGGCTTTACCGCAGCGGTGACCGGGGGAAAATACTCGCCGATGGCAGTATCGTATTTCTCGGCCGCGCAGATGAGCAGATCAAGCTGCGGGGCTATCGGGTGGAGCCGCGGGAAGTCGCGCGGCTATTGCAGCATCAGCCCGGCGTGGCCGAGGCTGCGGTCGTCGCCCGCGAGACGCCGGCCGGCGAGACAAGACTCTATGGCTATGTGGCGGCAGCGGCGGGGGCGGGCCTGGATACGGAGGCGCTGCGCCAGGCCCTGGCCGCAGTGCTGCCCGACTATATGCTGCCGGACGCTGTCGCAGTGCTCGACGAGTTGCCGCGAACCGCCAACGGCAAACTCGACCGCAAAGCGCTGCCCGATCTGCAGACCGCTGCGAGCCGCGACTATCAGCCCCCTGAGGGAGTGGTGGAAGAAACGCTGGCTGCAGTTTGGTCAGAGGTATTGGGCGTGCAGCGGGTAGGGCGCCACGACAATTTCTTTGCCCTGGGCGGAGACTCGATTCTCACCCTGCAGATTGTGGCGAGAAGCCGCAAACAGGGGTTGAAGATTTTGCCCAAACAGTTGATGGAGCTGCAGACCCTTGCCGCGATTGCGGCGCAGCTGCCGCAGCGCGAGGCAGCGGCACTGCCGCATCGACCTGGCGGCGCCGGTGAGCAGGCGGGTGCCGAACCGTTTGCGCTGACGCC
The DNA here is from genome assembly GCA_028280195.1 of Exilibacterium sp. Taxonomy (GTDB): domain Bacteria; phylum Pseudomonadota; class Gammaproteobacteria; order Pseudomonadales; family Cellvibrionaceae; genus Exilibacterium. The sequence goes on along the minus strand of JANQMH010000079.1, from coordinate 37,081 downwards.
GATCCAGCGGTGGTTTTTCGCGCAGAACTTCGCCGAGCCCCAGCACTGGAACCAGTCGCTGCTGCTGACGCCGGCCGAAACTCCCGACCTGCTTTACCTGCGCCAGGCCGTAGAGGCCGTCGTCGCCCACCACCAGGCCCTGCGTTTGTGTTTCAGCGAGCAGAACGGGGTCTGGCAGCAGTCGGTCGCCGCGGCGGATGCGACAGTGCCGTTTGAACACATTGACCTCAGTGCCGAACAGCGGGCACCGGCGGCCATTAGCGCGGCTGCCGATGAGGCGCAGCGCAGCCTGTCCCTGACGCGCCCGTGCAAATTTATCTGGTTCGATCTGGGCCAGGGAAAGCCCGGCCGCTTATTGCTGCTGGCTCATCACCTAGTGGTGGACGCGGTTTCCTGGCGCATCCTGCTTGAGGATCTGCAGAGCGCCTACCGCCGGCTGCTGCAGAACCAGCCGCCGGCACTGCCGCCGCCGGTGACCTCACTGCAGCAGTGGTCGCAGGCGCTGTCGCGCTGTGCCGAAAGCGGCAGGTTCACCGCACAACTGCCTTACTGGCAGGCGGTGCTGGAGCAGCGTGAGCCGGACCTGCCGGGGCGCAGCGAGGGCAGTAACTGCGCCGGCGATGCCAGTAGCGTCGACTGGTCGCTCGACGAGGCGCTGACCGAGCAACTGTTGACGGTGGCGCCGCAGGCCTATCGCGCCCGCAGCAAGGATCTGCTGCTGACGGCGCTGGCGCGCACGCTGTGCAGCTGGAGCGGGCACCGCAGCGTGCGGGTCGAACTGGAAGGCCACGGCCGTGAAGAGTTGCAGGCGGGAATCGACCTGTCGCGCACGGCGGGCTGGTTTACCAGCCTGTTTCCGGTGCGGCTGACGCCGGGCGCAGACCTCGATAGCAGTATCAAAGCGGTCAAAGAGCAACTGCGGGCTGTTCCCGACAACGGCATCGGTTACGGCATCCTGCGCTACCTGACGCCGGCGGGCGGGCAACTGGCGCAGGCGGACTATCCGCAGGTAACTTTCAATTACCTGGGGCAGTTTGACCAGAGCTTCGGCGCCGCTTCGCTGTGGTATCCGGCCCGGGAAAGCACCGGCGTACAGCGGTCACCGGCCAGCGCGCGGCGCACCTGGCTGGATATCAGTGCCGCCGTTCACCGCGGCGAACTCAAGGTCAGCTGGACATACAGCACCGAGATACACCAGCGGGCGACCATTCAGCACTTGTCGGAATGCTTTGGCGATGAGCTGCGGGCGCTGATCGAGCACTGCAGCGGCGCTGTTACGGGTGTTACCCCTTCGGACTTCCCGCTCGCCCATGTCACTCAGGACCAGCTCGATCGCCTGCCGCTGCCCTGGGATAACCTGCTCGATCTCTACGCGCTCTCGCCCATGCAGTCCGGCATGCTGTTTCACAGTGTCGGCGATCCGCACAGTAGCGCCTATGTCAACCAGCTGCGCATCGATCTCGGCGGTCTGGACCCGCAGCGCTTCAAAGCGTCGTGGCAGGCGGTGTTCAATCGGCACGATACCTTGAGGACCGGATTTATCCACACCGAGCAGCCACTGCAGTGGGTGGCGAGATCGGTTGCACTGCCTTTCGCCGAGGAGGATTGGCGCGGGCGACAGGACCTGGAAACTGCGCTGGACGACCTGGCCCGGCGGGAATTGCGCAGGGGATTCGAGCTGGCGGTGCCGCCGCTGATGCGATTGCTGCTGGTGCGGGTAGCCGCTGCCGGCTTCCACCTGATCTGGACGCGCCACCATCTGCTGCTCGACGGCTGGAGCACCTCGCGACTGATCGCGGAAGTCCTGGCCCACTATGCGGGGCAGAACCTGCCGCACCTGCAGGGCCGCTACCGGGATTACATCCGCTGGTTGCAGGGCCGGGATCTGCAGGCCTCAGAGACCTACTGGCGAAACCTGCTGCGGGACCTGGAGCAACCGACGCGGCTCGCCGCCGCCGATCCCGAGGCCGACCAATCCGGGTACCTGTACCACGACTGTGCCTTGAGTGCCGGGCAGACGGCACAACTGGCGGCCTTCGCCCGCAGCCAGCGAGTGACCCTGAATACCCTAGTGCAGGCCGCCTGGGCCCTGCTGCTGAGAAGCCATACCGGGCTGAGGGTGGTGAGTTTCGGCGCCACCACCGCCAGCCGCCCGCCGGAGCTCGACGGCGCCGAATCTTTGCTGGGACTGTTTATCAATACCCTGCCGGTGCTGGCCGAGCCGTCTCCACAGTTGTCCGTGGGCGCGTGGCTGCGCGATCTGCAGGCGCAGAATCTCGCTTCCCGGGAACACGAACATACGCCGCTGTTCGATATACAGAGCTGGGCCGGCAGCGCCGGGCAGGCGCTGTTCGACAGCATTATCGTGTTCGAGAACTACCCGGTGGACAAAGCCCTGCGGCAGTCTGCGGGACTCGAACTCGAGGTTGGAAAAAGCCGCCGCTACGAACAGACAAACTATCCCTTGACCCTGGTGGTGACACAGGGCAGCGCGCTCAGTATCGAGTTTGCCTATCAAGGCCGGTATTTTGACAACACCCAGGTCGAGCGGCAGGCGGCGCAGTTGCGGCGATTGCTGCTGGCCCTGGTGCAGAATGCCGATGGCCGGCTGGCCGATATCCACGGCTTGAGCCGGTCAGAACAGCGACAACTGCAGCAGTGGGGGGCGATACGGCAACACTATCCCGAGTCGCAGCCGCTGCACTGTCGGTTCCAGCAGCGGGCGCTGCAGCAGCCCGACAGGGTGGCGGTGTGCTGTGGTGACGAGCAGCTCAGTTACGCGGCCTTAAACCGCCGCGCCAACCGGCTGGCCCACCACCTGATAGCGCTGGGTGTCAGACCCGAGACCAGGGTGGGCATTGCGGTAGAGCGCTCGCTGCATATGGTGGTGGGCCTGCTGGCGATCCTCAAGGCGGGCGGCGCCTATGTACCGCTGGACCCGCAGTATCCGGCCGAGCGCCTGAGCTACCTCATCGAGGACAGCGGCGTGGCGCTGTTGCTGACGCAGAGCGCAGTGCGAAACCGCGTTCCCGCCGCCGGCTTGAATGTGCTCGAACTGGATACCCTGGACCTGCAGCGGCGGCCTGCACACAACCCCTCGGTAGCTGTGCACGGCGGCAATCTGGCCTATGTGATTTACACCTCCGGCTCCAGCGGCAAGCCCAAAGGCGCGCTGCTGTGTCATCACAACGCCAGTCGCCTGTTTTGTGCCACAGAGCAGTGGTTCGGCTTTAACGCCGACGATGTCTGGACGCTGTTTCATTCCTATGCCTTCGACTTTTCCGTGTGGGAGCTGTTCGGTGCGCTGTGCTCCGGCGGCAGGCTGGTCATTGTGCCGTTCTGGATCAGCCGCTCGGCGGAAGATCTGTTGCAGTTGCTGCGCGATCAGCGGATTACCGTATTGAACCAGACACCGTCGGCCTTCGAGCAGCTGCTGCAGCTGGAAAAAACCTATGCGCAGCCGCTGGCGCTGCGGCTGGTGATCTTCGGCGGCGAGGCGCTGCAGCCCGAACGGCTGCGCCCCTGGATTGCACGCTGGGGCGATCAGCGGCCGCGGCTGATCAATATGTACGGTATTACCGAGACGACCGTCCACGTCACTTACCGGCCCATTGGCGCAACGGATTTGCGCCACCGCTGCAGCCCCGTGGGTGTGGCCATCCCCGATTTGGGGCTGCGGGTACTGGACAGCGCCCTGAATCCGGCCCCCATTGGCAGTGCCGGAGAACTCTGTGTGTGCGGCGCCGGTCTGGCGCGGGGCTATCTCAACCGCCGCTCCCTGACCGCCGAGCGTTTTGTCGCCGATCCCGGCGATAGGCAGGGGGGCCGCCTGTATCGCACCGGCGACCTGGCGCGCTGGCGTGCGGACGGGCAACTGGAGTACCTGGGGCGCATCGATCAGCAGGTGAAAATCCGGGGCTTCAGGCTCGAGCCGGGTGAAGTCGAAGCGCAGTTGCTGGCCCAGCCGGAGGTGAAAGCGGCGGTGGTGGCGCTGCAGCCGGCAGCCGGCGGCAGCGCGCTGGTGGGCTATGTCGCAGCGCGGGCGGGGCACACTGTCCGGGGTTCGGTGTTGCGTGAACGGCTGGCGAACTGCCTGCCGGACTATATGGTGCCAAGCGCCATTGTCGAATTGCAGGACCTGCCGCTGACCCCGAACGGCAAAGTGAATCGCAAGGCGTTGCCGGCGCCGGCATTTGCCGGCCAGAAAACCTATCAGCCGCCCCGCGGCGAGGTGGAAAAGGCGCTCGCACAAATCTGGTCCGAGGTATTGCAGCTGCAACGCGTGGGCCGCCATGACAACTTCTTCGAACTGGGCGGGCACTCGCTGCTGGCGCTGCAGGTGTTGCAGCGCATCCGCCGTCGCGGCTGGTCGACATCGGTCCGCACCTTGCTGCAGTGCCCTGAACTGGCGGCGCTGGCGCGCGCACTGGCGCCGCGAGGCGGGCGCGCCGAGGTGGCGGTGCCGGCCAACGACATCCCGCCTGGCTGCAAGGCGATTCAGCCCGAGATGGTGACCTTGATCGATCTTACGGCCGCAGAGATCCGGCATATCGAAGCTGCGGTGCCGGGCGGTGCGGAGAATATCCAGGACATCTATCCACTGGCGCCGCTGCAGGAGGGGATACTGTTTCACCACCTGATACAGACCGAGGGGGATGCCTATATCACCTCTCACACCTTGAGCTTCGACAGCAGGGCGCGGCTCGAGGGTTTTATCTCCGGCCTCGAACAGGTGATAGCCCGCCACGACATTCTGCGCACGGCGGTGCTATGGGAGAACCTCAGAGAGCCGGTGCAGGTGGTGCAGCGGCAGGTCGACCTGCCGCTGCAGTGGCTAGAGGTGACGGCGGCTGATGTCAGCGGGCAGCTGGCGCGTCGTGCCGACCCTGCCCGCTATCGCATCGATATTTGCCGCGCGCCGATGTTGCGGGCGCTTGCCGCCTGCGACAACGGGCGCTGGCTATTGCATCTGCTCAGCCATCATATGATCGACGATAACACGACCCTGCAGCACCTGGTGCGCGAGATTGCGCTGCTGCATGAGAATCGCCGCGATCAACTGCCCGAGCCGATACCTTTTCGCAATTTCGTCGCGCGCGCCCGACTTGGGGTCAGCGATGCCGAGCACGAAGCTTTTTTCACAGCCATGCTGGGCGATGTCACAGAGCTGGCGGCACCGTTCAATCTGCGGGATGTGCGCGGCGACGGCAGTGGCATCGATGAGGCCCGGCTGGCGCTGGCAGCGGACCTGGCCCGGCAGTTGCGCCATCAGGCGCAGCGCTACGGCGTCGGTGCCGCGGCCCTGTTCCACCTGGCCTGGGCGCTGGTAGTGGCGCGAACATCGGGCAGGGATGACGTGGTATTCGGCACGGTGTTATTCGGACGCTCGCACCACAGCGACGGCGCCGAGCGCGCGCTGGGTCTGTTTATCAACACCCTGCCGCTGCGCATCCGCCTGGCGGCGCGCAGTGTGGAGCAGTGCCTGCGGCAGGCCCATCAGGGCTTGATCGACCTGGTTCACCACGAGCACGCGCGGCTCGCACTGGCGCTGCGCTGCAGTGCTCTACCCGGAGACACGCCGTTGTTTTCCTCGCTGTTGAACTACCGCCACACCCGGCAACTCGATGTCGAGCGGATCGCGGGCGTGTTCGAGGGCATGGAGAGGCTCGGCGGCAGGGTGCGCAGCAACTATCCGTTCGGGATGTCTGTCAACGATAGCGGATCGGGTTTCGAACTGGTCGCACAAGTGGATCAACGCGTCGGTGCGCGGCGGATTTGCGCAATGATGCACAAAGCCGTCGCCTGTGTGGTTGCTGCACTGACAGAGCAGCCCGATCAGTTGCTACACGAAATCGATTTGCTCGCTGACGATGAGCGCGCTGAGATACTGGCATGGGGCGTCAATGCGGCATGTCATGCGGATCTGGCGCCGGTGCACCGGCTGTTCGAGCGCCGTGCGCTGCAGCGGCCCGACGCCACGGCGGTAGTCTCTGGCGAGTTGCAACTGAGTTATGCCGAACTGAATTGCCGCGCCAACCGGCTGGCCCATTATCTGATCGCCCGGGGGGTGAAACCCGAGACCCGGGTGGGTATCGGGATGGAGCGTCATCTGGATATGGCCGTGGCGCTGCTGGGCACACTCAAGGCGGGTGGCGCCTATGTGCCGCTCGATCCGGCGTACCCGCAGGATCGGCTGGCCTATATCGCCGAGGACAGCGGCATTGAGCTGCTGCTGATGCAAAGCCACCTGCGCAAACATTTACCGGCTTTTGCCGCGGCAGCGGTGATCGAACTGGACACCCTCGACAGCAGTGGATTGCCCGGCCACAACCCGCAGGTGGCGCTGCACGGCGACAATCTGGCCTATGTCATCTATACCTCCGGCTCCACCGGCAGGCCCAAGGGCGCTGCCAACCGGCATGCATCATTGTCCAGCTGCCTGCAATGGATGCAGGAGGCCTACTGCCTGACGCCGGCCGATACCGTATTGCACAAGGCGCCGTTCGGCTTCGACGTGTCGGTGTGGGAGTCGTTGCTGCCGCTGACCGCCGGTGCCCGGCTGGCGCTTGCCGGTCCGGGCGATCACCGCGACCCGGCCCGGCTGCTGGCGTTGATCGCCCGGCACCAGGTCACCATCGTCAGCTTCGTGCCCGCCATGCTGCAGGCGCTGCTGGCCCAAGAGGGTATCGGCGATCAGACCCAGCTGCGTTATATCGCCTGCGGCGGCGAGGCGGTACCAGCGGCGCTGCAGCGCGACACACTGTCGCGGCTGCCGGGCGCCAGCCTGCAGAATCTCTACGGCCCAACCGAGACCACCATCCATGTCACCCGCTGGACCTGCGTCGATGATGAGCGCCGGCAATTGCCGATCGGCCGGCCCATCACCGGCATCCGCGCCCATGTTCTGGATATGGAAATGCACGCTGTGCCGCAAGGTGTGGCGGGGGAGCTTTACCTGGGCGGCGTGGGGCTGGCCCGCGGTTATCTGAACCGGCCGGCGCTGACGGCCGATCGATTTGTGGCCGACCCCTTCGATCGGCGCGGAGGGCGGCTGTATCGCACAGGTGATTTGGTGTGCTGGAACGGGGAGGGGCAACTGCAGTACCTGGGCCGCATCGATTACCAGATAAAGATTCGCGGCTTCAGGATCGAACTGGGTGAAGTGGAAGCGCAATTGCTGGCGCAGCCGGAGGTAAAGGAGGCTGTGGCGGCGGCGCAGCAGGGGCCCGCCGGCATGGGCCTGGCGGCTTATGTGGTCCTCAGTCCCGGCGCCGTTATTGACGGCGCCGCTCTGCGCCGGCGGCTCGGGGCGACGCTGCCGGACTATATGCTGCCGAATGTGATCGCGGTGCTGGAATCGCTGCCGCTCAATGCCAATGGCAAGGTGGATCGCACCGCGCTGCCCGCAGTCGATGGGCGCAGCGACGAAGACTACCAGGCGCCACGGGGCGAGGTGGAGGAGGCCCTGGCCCAAATCTGGGCGGAGGTACTGGGGGTTGAACGCGTCGGGCGGCAGGACAATTTCTTTGCATTGGGGGGGCACTCCCTGGCGGCGATGCAGGTGGTGGCGGGCTTGCAGCGTCTCTGCGGCCTAAACCTGCCGCTGCGCGATGTGTTTGAACTTTCCACCCTGGCCGACCTGGCCGGCTCACCGTCCCTTGCCGGCATGCAGTCCGGCTCTCGATCCGGGCACCTGCAGGCAATGGAGGCGCTGCTTGCCGATGTGGAGTAAACCCCATGGAAATCGCTGAATATAAACTCGCCAGGCGCATTGCCGCACTGCCCGGTTCCGAGCGCCCCGGGTTGCTCAGGCGTATGGCTGAACAGGGCCTGGATGCGTCCATCCTGCCGATTGTGCCGTTTGGCCGGCAAGAGCCGCTGCCCCTGTCCTATGCCCAGCAGAGCCTGTGGCTGACTTGGAAAATGGACCCCGGCAGCCCGGCATACAATATGCCGGGCGCCATTGTCATCACCGGCGCTCTCGACAGTGCGGCTTTCGACAAGGCCATTGACGATCTGGCCGCGCGCCACGAAGTACTGCGTACTTTGTTTTGGATGAAAACCGACAGCGGCGCCGAGCAGATTGTGCTGCCGGGTTTGGCGGGGCATTTGCAGCGCAGAGATTTGTCGGCGCTGCCCGCATCTGAACGCGACGGCCTGGCGCGCGAGTGTATCTCAGACCATGCCGGCAAACCCTTCGATCTCGATGTCGAACCCGCATGGCGGGCACTGCTGCTGCGTGTGGACGGGCAGACCCACTGGTTTTCCATTGTACTGCATCATATCGTCGCGGACGGCTGGTCTCTAGCGGTGCTGATCAGGGATATCTCCCAGTTATACCAGGCCAGGTACCTGCGGCGTGAGCCCGATATGGCGCCGCTGCCGATTCAGTTTTCCGACTATGCCCTATGGCAACGTGATCGGATGCTGTCGGGCGAGCTGTCGCGGCAGCTGAGTTACTGGCGCGACCGGCTTGGCGATTTGCCTCCCGCGCTGCCACTGCCGCTGGAGCGGCCGAGGCCGCCGGTGCGCGACGGGCTGGGTGCGGTGCACCATTTTCAGATCGGACAAGGCAGCGCCGCTCGCCTGCGCCATATTGCCGAACAAAACAAGGCCACCCTGTTTATGGCGCTGCTGACCCTGTTCAATGTGGTGTTGGCACGCTTTAGTGGCAGTGATGACATTGCTGTCGGCAGTCCCGTCGTCAACCGGCAGCGCCCGGAAACCCAGGGGCTTATCGGCTACCTCACCAATTTACTGGTACTGCGGACCCGGCTGCGCCTGCGACAGAGTTTTATCGAATTGCTGGCGGCCGTGCGCGAGACCGTGCTTGCAGCGCAGGGGCATGCCGATTGTCCCTTCGATTTACTGGTAACGGAGCTGGCCGGTGCCCGCGAACCCGGCCTGCACCCCTTGTTCCAGGTTAAATGTGCGGAGCAGGAGGAAGGCGAGACACTGCACGACTTTTGCGGCCTGTCGATAAAATCCTGCCACACCGGTACGCCGCTGGTGCACTTCGACTTGAGTCTGGATTTCACCGTGAAGGCGAGGCAAATCGCCTGCGGTTTGACTTACGCGAGCGATATTTTTGAGCGCGCAACCATTGTGCGCATGGCGGAGCTTTTTACCCTGCTGGCCGACGCTGTTGCAGCTGCCGCTGCCAGGCCCATCTGCGAGTTGCTGCCCGCCGGTGATTTTTCCGTGTCGACAGCACGGCCATGCCCGGGTAAACCTGCTGGCAGCGTACTCGACATGTGGGCGCGGTGTGTGCACCGGCACCGTGAAGCGGTATGCGTACAACAGCAAAGCCGGTCCGTGACGTATCGGGAAATGGACCGGCATGCCGACGCTCTCGCCGCCCAACTGCTGGCCCGCGAGGTCGGGGCGGAAACCCGGGTCGCCATCTACGCGGAGCGCTCCTGTGAGTTTGTGGCCGCCGTGCTGGCGGTATTGAAAACCGGCGCTGCCTACGTGCCGCTGGGCGATTTGCCTGCACAACGCCTGGCCTATCAACTGCGCGACAGCGGCGCGGCGCTGCTGCTGAGTGCCGGCGACCCGGGCTGGGACCCCGGTATCCCGGTGCTGCCGCTGGCGTTAACGGTCCCCCCGCGGCCACCGCAGGCGCTGCCCGCCATACCGATACATTCCGCTCAGGCCGCCTATGTCATTTACACCTCCGGCTCGACCGGGCGGCCCAAAGGCGTGACAGTCACTCACGGGGCTTTGAGCAATTATGTACGGGCCATACTGCAGCGCCTCGACTTGCCCCAGGGCGCGCGCAATATGGCGATGGTATCCACTGTGGCAGCCGATCTGGGCCTGACCGTGCTGTTTGGCGCGCTGTGCTCCGGGCGCACGCTGCACTTGATGGCGCCCGCGCAAAGCGCTGATCCGGATGCGTTTGCAGCGTATATGGATCTGCACCGCATCGATGTGCTGAAGATTGTACCCGGCCATTTACAGGGCTTACTGAGCGCAGCCAATCCCGCCGCTGTGCTGCCGGCGGCATGCCTGATCCTGGGCGGTGACGCCGCGCGCTGGCCATTGCTGCAGCGGATCGGTGCGCTCCGGCCCGATTGCCGGGTAGTCAACCACTACGGGCCGACCGAGACCACTGTCGGCGTGCTCACCCAGGCGGCCAGTCAGGCGCTGGGCACGGCCGCCAGTGTGCCGATTGGCAGGCCGCTGGCAGGCAGTGCGGCTTATGTGCTGGACGCCGAGCTCAACCCGGTGCCGCTGGGTGTGGCGGGCGAACTGTATCTCGGTGGCGCCAATGTTGCCCGCGGTTACCGGGGCCGCGCCGCAGACACGGCACAGCGTTTCGTCGCCAGCGCATTTGGCCGCGGCGAGCGCCTGTACCGCAGTGGCGATCGCGTCAAAGTGCTGGCCGATGGCAGCCTGGAATTTCTCGGCCGGCTCGACGATCAAGTGAAAATTCGCGGTTACCGGGTCGAGTTGCGGGAAATTGCCGAGAGCCTGCGCAGGCAACCGGGTATTGCCCAGGCAGAGGTTATCGCCCGGGCGGGGGACCGGCAACAGCTAAAGCTCTATGGCTATGTCGCAGCTGCAGCCGGGGAGAAAATTGCCGTGGACCAGTTGCGGGCGCAACTGGCCGCGGCCCTGCCGGATTACATGGTGCCCGATGCCATCGTGCAGCTCGAGTCGTGGCCATTGACCGCCAACGGCAAGCTGGACCGCCGGGGACTGCCCGATCCGCAGCCGCCGGCGCAAGACAGCTACCAGCCGCCGCAGGGGCGGGTAGAGGAAATTCTGGCGGCGGTCTGGGCCGAGGTGCTGGGTGTGGAGCGAGTGGGCAGGCACGACAGCTTTTTTGCCCTGGGCGGCGACTCGATTCTGAGTCTGAAAGTGGTCGCGCGGGCGCGCAGGCACGGCCTTATGCTGGCTCCCAAGCAACTGTTTCAACAGCTGTCGTTACAGGCACTGGCACAGCAGATCGAGCGCAGTGACGATACTGGCGATGTCGCCGTGCCGCCCAATCGCATTCCCGCCGGCTGTCAGGCCATAGCGCCGGCGATGCTGACGCTGATCGAGCTGCAGCCGCAAGCCATCGACAGCATAGAAAAAGCCGTGCCGGGAGGGGCGGCGAATATTCAGGATATCTATCCGCTGGCGCCGCTGCAGGAGGGCATCCTGTTCCACCATGTACTGCAGACACGAGGCGATGCCTATGTGACATACCGGCTGTTGCATTTTGACGGCAAACAGCGCATCGAGAGATTTATTGCCGACCTCAACCGGGTCATCGCCCGCCAGGACATATTGCGCACCGCCGTGTTGTGGGAGAGCTTACCCGAGCCGGTGCAAGTTGTTTACCGGCAGGCCAGGCTGTCATTGCAGTGGCTGGAGCCCGGGCCGGGCGCGAATGTAGAACAGTGGCTGATTGCGCAAATGCATCCCGACCATCACCGCATCGATGTGCGCCGGGCGCCCATGCTGCGCGCCGCTGCCGCTTACGACCATGCCAATCGGCGCTGGCTGTTGATATTACTCATTCACCATCTGATTGATGATAATACGACGGTTAAGCAGATCGTCGGGGAAATCGCCCTGCTGCAACAGGGCAGGGAATCCGAGCTGCCCGCACCGATACCCTTCAGAAACTTTATCGCCCAGGCAAAGCTGGGCGTCAGCCGCCGCCAGCATGAAGACTTTTTCCGCCGCTTGCTGGCGGATGTCGAAGGGCCTACTGCGCCGTTCAATCTGCTGGATGTCCGCGGAGATGGCTCACAACTGGCGCAGGCGAAGCGGGTAGTGGCAGACGACTTGAGCGCAGAGGTTCGCCGCCTGGCACAGCGGGCGGGTGTCAGCGCCGCCTGTGTCTTCCATCTGGCCTGGGCTCTGGTGGTGGCCGGCACCACCGGCAAAAATGATGTGGTATTCGGCACGGTGCTGTTCGGCCGGATGCAAAGCGGCAAGGACATGCAACAGGCGACGGGAATGTTTATCAATACGCTGCCGATACGCCTCCGGCCCGGGCAGTGGGATGCCGAAACCGGATTGCGACAAACCCACCGGTTATTGACTGAACTGCTGCATCACGAACATGCCAGCCTATTGCTTGCACAGGGCTGCAGCGGCGTCCCCGCAGGCACGCCGCTGTTTACGTCGCTGTTGAATTATCGCTACGGCGCCCAGGTAGCGGACGCCGGCAGCCCGGTAGACTGGCAGGGCATAAAAATGCTCGGCGGCCGCGAGAGAACCAATTACCCGGTGGCGATGTCGGTGGACGACCTGGGAGACAGTTTCCATTTAGTCGCCCAGGTGCATCACGCTGTCGAGGCCGGCAGACTGTGTCGCTATTTAGACAATGCCTTGCGGCAGATTGTCGAGGCTGTGAATAAGCGCTTGCCGGTGAGGGTATCGGAGCTGGATATCATCGGCCGGCGGGAACGGCAGCGGCTGCAGCTGTTTGAAACCAATCCCCGTCACTACCGGGACACTCGCACCGTTCACAGCCTGTTCGAAGCACGGGTCGAGCTGCAGCCCGGCGCCACCGCGGTACTGTTTAACGAGCAGAAGCTCAGCTATCGCGAGCTGAACCGCCGCGCCAACCGGCTGGCCCATTATCTGATCGCCCGGGGCGTAACACCCGAGACCCGGGTCGGTATCGGCGTGGATCGCTGCCCGGACCTGGTGGTGGGGCTGCTGGGAGTGCTGAAAGCCGGCGGCGCCTATGTGCCGCTGGATCTCGACTATCCGCCTGAACGGCTGGCCTATATGGCGGCCGACAGTGGGATTGAGCTGTTGCTGACTCAACGTCGACATCGCCAATACTTGTCGGCTCTGGAGCCGGGCGCGATGATCGAGCTGGACACCCTCGACAGCCGCGGTCTGCCCGACCACAACCCGCAGGTGGCCCTGCACGGTGACAATCTGATCTATGTGATCTATACCTCGGGCTCCACCGGCAGGCCCAAGGGTGCGGCCAACCGCCACGCAGCGCTGTCCAGCTGTATGCACTGGATGCAGGAGGCCTACGGTCTGACAGCGGGCGACACGGTACTGCAAAAGACACCGTTTGGCTTCGACGTATCGGCATGGGAGCTGTTCTTGCCGCTGATGACCGGCGCCAGCCTGGCGCTTGCCAGACCGGGCGATCACCGCGATCCGGCGCGGATTATCGAACTGATCCGGCAGCACCGGGTCACCATGATCAACTTTGTGCCCGCCATGCTGCAGGCCTTCCTGGCCCAGCGGGGTATCGAAGATAACACCGGCCTGCGCCACATTCTTTGCGGTGGCGAGGCAATGCCGGCGCAGACCCAGCGCCAGGCGCTGTCGCGCCTGCCGGGCGCGAGCCTGCATAATCTCTATGGCCCGACGGAGGCGGCTATCCATGTTACCCGCTGGACCTGCCGGGATGATGGCCGCAACCAGGTACCCATTGGCCGGCCGATCAGCGGTATTCAAACCTATATTCTGGATGCGCACCTGCACCGCGTGCCGCAGGGAGTGGCGGGGGAGCTGTATCTGGGTGGAGTGGGATTGGGGCGGGGTTATCTGAATCGCCCGGCCTTGACGGCCGACCGCTTTGTGGCCGATCCCTTCGATAAGGCGGGGGCGCGGCTGTATCGCACCGGTGATCTGGTGTGCTGGAACGAAGAGGGGCAACTCGAGTACCTGGGCCGCATTGATCACCAGGTGAAGATTCGCGGTTTCAGAATCGAACTGGGTGAAGTGGAGGCGCAATTGCTGGCGCAGCCGGAGGTGAAAGAGGCCGTGGTGGTGGCGCAGCAGGGGCCCGCCGGCATGCGGCTGGTGGCTTATGTTGCACTGCATGCGGCTGCCGCTGCCGTCAATGGCGCGGCTCTGCCCGAGCGGCTGGGCGAGAGCCTGCCGGACAATATGATCCCGAGTGTGATCGCGGTGCTGGAGTCACTGCCGCTGAATGCCAACGGCAAGGTAGACCGCAAAGCCTTACCCGCTGCTGATAGGCGCGCTGGCGAAAACTATGAAACGCCGCAGGGCGAACTGGAGCAATTGCTGGCACAGATATGGGAGGCGGTGCTGGATGTGGAGCGCGTGGGCAGGAACGACAACTTTTTCGAACTGGGCGGCAATTCCCTGCTGGCTTTGAAATTATTGCAGCGGGTGCACGACGGGTTGGGGTGTACCCAGTTGTCGTTGACGCAGTTAATCAATAACAGTACTTTCGTCAGCCAGGTCAATGCGATAACACAGGCAAATACCGGCGATATTGACGTTGTGATCCTGTCGGCGACAGGCAAAGGTGTGCCGCTGTATTGTTTTCCCGGCGCTGTCGAGAGTTCTTCCGCCTATCGAAAACTGGCGGCGGCTATGGCCGGTGACAGGCCGGTACACGCATTTGTCAGCCATGCGCTGACTGCCAACCGCTGGCATGACTACTCCATAGAGTCCCTGGCGGCGGGCTATGCCGATTACATTATTCATTCAACTGAAGAAAAGGCCTGTGCTTTGCTGGGGTGGTCTTTAGGGGCGGAATTGGCGTTTGCAACGGCGAGACAGTTGGCGGGGAAAATTGAGGTTGTATTTCTTGGTGCAGTTGATGCGGTCGAACGCGACCTGACGCTTGTCGAGAGATTGTCTGCGGCACAAAATCAGCAGGCAAGCGGTATCATGCAAGCCTGGCTCGGGCGTTCAAAAATGGGGGATAAATGGCAGAGCATCGTTAGCAGAATGAGGCCGCCACTGTGGAATTACTTTGCTCACCAGCTTCTGTCCAATAGCGGAGAGCTGCCTTTGGACGGTCCCGCATTCGATTCCGTGGAGTATCGGCGCTGGGCGGTCATTGATGCGATGCGTATGGTCTCCGAATACGCCCACAGGGCTGGGACTGTCGATGCACCCCTGTATGTCTGGCAGGCTGACCCAGCCAATCGCATGCCGGGAACTTCGGTGAGGGACTGGCGTGAGCGCGGGCAGATAGCATCAGAGAGTATCGTCGCTGATACGGACCATATGAATATTATGAATTCGAGTGAATTTATTGCCGCTCTAATCAAGGTGCTTAACGAGGCAGGCTGATGCGGTTCACTCCATATGGATGGGCTATCGTGGCAGGTTTTGATTGGGTAAGCCTTTGCATAGGGTTGTGTGCCACCCGCACACCTTCCTAGGACCTGTTAACCCTAAATAACCCTAAATTCGATGCAATTGCGCATGGAAATTATTAAAGTGCAATTTAAGCTTTAGGGATTTCACAGGCCCTTGGACCGAGAGTCTAAGCTCAGGCTCCAAATTCGACGGGGTGTCGCTTGCTGTTATCCTCCTTCCCTATACCCGTTGGGTGTGCTGGTTATACAGACAGTATATTTGACCATTGTCAAATATTTTTCTCGCTTTATACTAAGCCGTTGCTCGCTATTGCCCGGGCGGTAGGAAAAAGTATTTATATATCAATCGGTTAGATATGTCGTCTTAGGAGATAATGGGACCCTGTTATTTTGGATATATAGGAAAATTCTCTTTGTGATGGATGGGGTTTGGCATCTATGTGGCTGGAGATGGTGAGGCTAAGTTTTGGCTTGAGCCAGAAATAGAGCTTGCAAAGAATTGCCATTACACTAGAAAACAACTGAAAGATATTGTTAACTGTCTACAAGAATATGGATATGGCACTTCGTATCACAGCAATCTATCTGATAATTTCGGGAGTAATCGGCACAATTTGGCTGTTCCTGAACATCGATCCACATCATCGTGGATTCGAAGCTCAATCACTAGCTTATCAGCTGGGCTCATATGGCCGTGAGCTATTTATATCAATAGGCTTTTTTGTTAGCGGTATAGGTTTGCTCAATTATAAGTTGTGGGCTCGGAAAGTCGGGTTGGTGACTCTGGCACTGGCTTTCTTTTACGGCGGCAACGCAATGGCCTGGGGCTGGGCCGGCGGCAAGCCAACCAGCGAAATAATCGTTTATTCATACTTGATTTGTTTCGTGTGGTACGGCATCTGGTTTTTGGTTCTTTACCGCCAATCGACCATCAGGCAGTTAACAAGTCAAGCAAGCGGGAGGCCGAAAAGCGGTGCCCCTTCTTGAAACGTTATGCGCTCAAAATCATGCAAATACAAGAGTAGTGAGAAATGGATTTAGATCATGAACAAGTCAGGGGTGGGTATCAATCCTACGTTAATGATGGCTGTGTTTGTCAGTACTGTGGATTTGACGGAAAACGATCTCCTGAAGACTGGGCGCAACTTCAAATAGATCACTTAATTCCTCGCGGTATTGCCGGCGAGGACCAAGATGATCCTCTAAATCTAGTAGTTGCATGTTATTACTGCAATATGCAAAAGAAAAATTTTGACCCCTCCGAAGGAAAACTGACCAGAATACCTGACGAAAATAAACGAAAAGAACTAATTCAGGCCGCTATTAATTATCTAACGCAAAAAAAGGAGAAAATGTGGCGCTATGGTGGAGGCTTTGAGGGAAGTTTTTCGCACATGATGGCGAGTATAAGGAAAAAGGAGGCATAACTCGCCCGTGTATGACAAGGTGTCGCAGCTTGACGTTAAAGAGTACAAGGTAGTCATGAACTTAGAAGAAAACGCTACATATTACTATATAAAAAATACAGATTTCTTACTGGCAATGCCAAGTCTGGAGCCAATGGTGTATATCGGGAAAGAGATTATGGGCGGCTCGGAACATTTGGAGTTGTCCACTGGGTTCTGCATCTAAAAATATGTAAGCGTCCATCTGATAAGAATACACCTGTTTTAAATATAGATGATTCAACGCTGAGAATGTCATATCCAGATGGTGAATCAGGCACAGTTGTTATTGCAGATGTGAGTAAGATCGAAGTCCTTACTACGGACGGGGGACCGTGCTGTTATCATTCTTAGCAGCTTAGTTCTGGTGCTTTTGTTGAAGTAAGCGGTATCGACAACACAGACCGCTTTATGGGGCGTACCATTCAGAAAGTAAACAGCAACAGCAAATGTGGCATGCTTACCGGTGTCTTAATCGGCTATAGCCGTTCACTGTGGTTCAGGCAGCATAGTCCTTGCGTACAGCGGTACGTCGCAGCCATAATCCGGACAGCCAGCGGAAAGCTATTTCGCCGCTTCACGGCTCCACAGCTGCGCCTGCTACCGGCGTTAAGGCAACTCCATTTCAATAGACATCATGGCTACAGCGATTCCTACAGAAGCAAAGCAGGCACAGCTCGTCATTAAAGAGCTTATTGGCGACTCAATTATAGGCATTTATCTTTTTGGCTCAGTTGTGGCGGGTGGGCTAAAGAACGATAGTGATATTGATATTCTGGTTGTGGTGGAAAAGTCGCTTACTTTTAGCGAAAGGCAAAGGTTGGTTGGCCGCTTGCTAAAAGTCTCCGGAGCAATTGGGAATGCACACTCGATTCGGCCAATTGAATTAACTATTGTTAAGATTTCTGATGTCGTACCATGGCGCTATCCTCCGAGAGCAGAATTCGTGTACGGTGAATGGTTGCGGGAAGAGTATAAAGCTGGCTCAGTCCCGGAGGCTATCTGTGATCCCGACCTGGCGATTATATTGAAGAAGGTGATTGATAGTAGTTTGCCAATATATGGTGATAAAGCTGTCAACCTTTTCGAACCAATTGCGCCAGCGGATATCCGCAGAGCGATACGGGAATCCTTGCCAGGTTTGCTTGAGGGGGTCGAAGGTGACGAGCGCAATGTCATTTTGACTTTGGCAAGGATGTGGCTGACAGCCGTTACGGGCGATATAGCGCCAAAAGATAAGGCGGCCGAGTGGGCGATGAAACAATTGCCCAAAGAGCTTGCATCCTTGCTCAATGAGGCCAGATTGGGTTATCTTGGCATAAGCAAAGACAATTGGTCCGGCCGACGAGACCAGGTCACTATGTTACTTCGTCATCTGCAAGATTCCGTGGCGCAGTGCCTTGATCTCCAGCCATAGTTTTAACAAAACATTGCAGCGGACAGTCCGCTGAATGCGGCGTTATATACTAAGGGAAAATTGAAGTAATGGAATTTAAATTTGAATATATATTTTTTGCTGTTTTCGCCCTCGTAGTTGGGGCGTTCATTGTTAAAGTCATCAAACATGGCGGATTTAAAGCAGCTATGTTTGGAGCCGGCGTCAAAAACACAGTGGGCGAAGTTTCCGGCAATGGTCCTAAGCGGATGAATCTATCACTAAAAGTGCATGAATTAGATAGTGCACCGGATAAAGCTGTAGGTCTGGAGTTAGTGGCTAAGTCTGTGAGTAGTTACCAGATGACACCAATAACGCTAAGTGTTTCTGAGGCGCAGAAACTTATTGCATTAATAGCAAAGGCCACAAATGGAAAGCAAAGCACTTAACCAGATAAGAGAATATCGCCCACTTCGTGTGCTGGGCCTCCAATCCAGGCTTTTGGCCTTCCGTTATATTCGCTGCTCGCGGCGTTATCTTGCTCTTTCTCATTTTTAACGGGTATCTCAATAAATTGAAAATCACTGCCCTTTGCGGATACTTGGGCATTATGGTGACTAAATTGATTAATAAAACACTAGTATTGATAGCCGTTTTATTTTTATCTGGCTGTCCATTTGATCCAGACTCAGTTGTTTATAACCCAAAGATTAGTGATATCGAAGGCTCGTGGGAGATGATAGGTATAATTCCTTATGGAGTCATTGAGTTTGACCCTAAAGGAAATGGGTTACTTATTGGAGTTTCAAAGGAAGGCCATTCGTTTATTTCCAAATTTGAGTCATTCAAATCAGGAGAGAAGTGGTTCACTATACTTTGGCGAGGTTTCGAAGAAGAAGATGAGCCTGAGAGAATACAAGGCCAAATTGTTTATGGGCAGCTGTGTTTTAGTGACCTTGAGGACGGCGACATGTCGTTTTGCTTTACGAGATCTGATAAATTAGCCGAATATAAACTAGTTGCGGAAAAAGCCCTTGAGAAACATCGTGCAAAGCAACCATAACAAAGCGCATCAATTTGCGCCTTTATGGTAATTCTAATCTAGGAGTTAGAAATATGAATTACAAAATAGTACTTCTTTTTTCATTGCTCTTACCTCAGTTTGCTTTTAGCGGGGCTCAAGTGGATGAAGCGAAAGTAGTCAATGTCAGAGTTGACAAAAATGGAAAAGGCTATATCAGGTTTGATAAGCCTCTCACCGGCGCACCTGCCTCGTGTATTAGTGGGCATGCCGAACACTTGGCATTTGACCTGAGTACTCCTGGCGGAAAAGGTATTATGAGTGTAGCACTGGCTGCCCAGGCTTCGGGAAAAACTATCAAAGCCCAGGGCAATGGCCAGTGTGATATCTATGGTACCGTTGAGTCTTGGTCCTGGGGATATGTTCACAATTAGCAAATATGTCAACTTTGCGAAAAAGGCGCGCGCCGGACGCTCCTATCTTCGGGCCGTTATCAGTGTCAACAAACCCTAGAACGCCGTATTAAACGTAAGCGAAACAACCCTCGGCTCTCCGGGGTTAACAGCACGAAAGTTGCTGCCGCTGCCCGAAGCACTGGCGTAGTAGTGTTTGTCGGTCACATTCTTGATATTGGCCTGCACCGTCATTTGCGGGTTTAGCTGATAGCTGACGAAGGTATCGATGGTCGTATAACTGGGCAGCTCCAGTGTATTGGCATCGTTCAAGACGCGATCCCCGGTGTAAAATATCCCGCCGCCAACGCGCCATTTACTGAAATCGCCGGGCAGTTGATAGCTTGCCCACAGGCTAGCGGTTTTTTCCACCGACTGCGCCAGCTGGTTGCCGACAACGGTGTCGTCGGTATCGGCTGTGACCTCGGCGTCAAGCAGTGTTATCTGGCTTAGCAGGCTGAGCCCCGGCAGCACTTCCCCACTGGCCTCCAATTCGATGCCGCGGACTTCCGCTTCGCCGGTCAGTACGGAGAAGCTGGGGTTTTCCGGGTCACCCACGACGATATTCGTCTTGCGAAGTTCGAACAGGGCCGCGGTGGTGGTTAAGCGATCGTTAAACCAGGCTCTTTTGGCGCCTATTTCGAATTGCTTGCCTTCGGAGGGGTCGGCGACTCTGCCGCTGACGAGGTCGGCACTCCAGTTGGGTTCAAAAGAACTCGAGTAACTCAGGTATACCAGGGAGTGCTCGCCGGGGGCGAAGGTAACTGAGGCATTGGGTGAGGTTTTACTGGTTTCCTCCGCCGTGACTTTGTTGACCAGTGTGTCGCGGCGCAGTCCCAGGTTGATGCCCCAGCCGCCACCGAGGTCGATGTTGTCCTGAAGGAAAAAGCCGCGCGCGTAGTTCGTTTCGGTAGTAAATTCGGTAGGCGTATAGGCGGGCACGGCGGTGCGGGTAAATGGGGGATCGAATACCGATATGGGCGCCAGGTCGGTGCGAGCCCAGGCGGGAAACGTGGACTCGAATCGATAGTAGTCGGTGCCGATCACAAGCTCGTGGTTGAGGCCCAGGGTGCTCAGGTTGCCGCGCAGGTCCAGGCGTGCGGTCTCGGTATCGTGATCGTGGTTTGGCCGCCGCCACAACCGCCGGGTGGTTTCAGTGCCGTCAGCTGTCAGGCCTCTGTGCTGAATGAAGTAGGTGTCGCGAATCAGCTCGTCTTGTGCGACCATTACGCGCAGCTGCCAGTTGCTGGAGAGTGCATGCAGCAGCTCCGCTGAGTAGCGGGTCTCCTCGATATCGAATTCCGCATTGCCGTCACCGTAGAAGTTGTGGATGGACAAGGCATCGGCCGAATTCAGGCTCGAAGGATCGGGAACCGGTATCCACGGATTCGCCAGCAGTTCGGTATGCTGGTACTCGGCGCTCAGATTCAAGGTGGTCTGCGGCGTGATTGCCCAGCTCACAGAGCCGGCCAGACCGCGGCGTTGCGGGTCGATATGATCGATGAAGTTACCGCCGTTTTCATAGCCGGCCGTGAGCCGGTAGAGCAGGGTTCTGTCGTCGTTCAACGGGCCTGTCAGATCCACCGAGCCCCGATACAGGTCATAGCTGCCGGTGGTCAGCTCCAGTGAATACTGTTGCTGATCGAGCGGTTTTTTGCTGACGTAATTGACAAATCCACCGGGCGTGGACTGCCCGTAGTCGATCGCATTTGGCCCCTTGATCACCTCGACCTGTTCAATATTGTACCAGGCCGGGTCGGACAAATGCAGGAAGTGGTAGCCGTCGCGCAAGTAGCTGCGTTCATTGTCTGCAGCGATACCCCGCAGTATGAACCGCTGGTAAGTGCCGTTATAGTCATTGGTCCGGTTCACGCCGCTGACATTGCGCAGCACTTCCACCTCTGAGGCGGCCTGTTGGTCTTCGATCACACCGCGTGTCACTACACTGATGGAGCGTGGTATTTCTATTAACTCCTGATTGAGGCGATTGCCGCTGATGGGTGTACGGCTGGTAGTGTAAGTGCGCTCCCGGATCAGGCTGTCACCGACGCGCAGGGTGGGCAGGACCGTGGCCGTGCCCCGGGCTGCAATACTCGCCATTGAACCGCTGATGCTGTAAGTCAACCCGGAGCTGGCCAGCAGCCGCGAGAGCGCCTGTGGCGCGGTCATGGCGCCGCTGACTGCCGGTGCCTGTTTACTTTCCACCAGATCATTATCGACGCTGATTTGCAGCCCGGATTGCTTGCCGAAATGGATCAGCGCTTCACCGAGCGCCTGCCCGGGGATGTCGTAGCTGTTTACGCGGGTGCCGCTGGCTACCCCCGGCGCCGCTGTCGTTTCCTGGGCCGGTAGCGCCGGCGCTGAATAGCCAAGGGCCGCGGCAAGGCCGAGTGCCAGGGCAGTCGGGCGCCAGTAAAGGTAGGGATGGGTCGAAAGTACTTTAGCGTTCATATTTCCGGGAATAGCCTCGTCGATAAGCCAGAGATCAAGTGAGAATGACTTGTATTATCATCCTTTTAACTGCTTAAACGAACGACACTGGCGTTTTTCCAACGGAAATGACCTTTTCCCTCCGATTTACAGAAAGGTGGCAGAGAAGGACCGGATTTTAGCGAGAAATCAGGCAGTTACCCTTTCTTCGGTGAGCCTGCCGATATCACCTCCCGCCTCGCCGATAAGGGCAGCGGCGATCTCGTGGCTGCGCACCGCGATAATGGAAAGCAGTGTATCGCTGATACCGTGGGTGGTTTCGCAGCCCCCCTGGATAAAGATGGCCGGCTTCAACTCCGGGGCGCTTTTGAGGCGATAGTGGCGGCCCACCTCGAAGTCCGGCAGGTAGGGCGCGAGCGGTTCGAGCAATGCTTGGTAGTTAGTGCGGGTATAACCGGTCGCCAGTATGACGGCGTCGTAGTCTTTTTGGCAGGATTGCTGGCTGTCTGTATCCAGCAGTTGCAGTTGGATACCTGCGCTGCTGGCTCGGGCCGCCCGGGTCTGGTGGCGGGTCAGCAGGCTGTGACGCGAGCATCCCGTCACTTTTTGCGCATATAGAATCCTGAAAATCTGTTCGATCTGGTCGATATCGGGGGCGGCGTAGTTGGTGTGCCGAAACTCGCTGAGCAGGCGGCTGCGCACCTCGGGCGGGCGCCTGTACATATAGTCGATGAATTCGATATTGAAGATTTCATTGACCGAGGGGCTGTTATCTGAGGGGTGCATGGCGTGCCCCCGCATGATCAGCTCCACCGCCGGCGCATTGGGGCGCCCGTGCAGGTCCAGGAAGATTTCCGCGGCGCTCTGGCCGGCGCCGATAATCGCAATCCGGCGGGCCCTGTCGAGCTTGGTGATGCTGCTCAGATACTGGCTGGAGTGAAATACACGTGAATTCCCCTGCAGGTGTCGGAAACACTCGGGGATATTGGCCGCACCGCCGATACTGACCACCAGATTTCTGGCCCGGCGCTCTCGCGTCTTTCCCGTACCGTCGCGACTGAGCACGCGCAGCAGCGACACTGCGCCGCCGCGTTTTTCCGCCGCCACTTCGATGACCTCTTCGCGGTAGGCACACTGCCGGTCGAATTGGCCGGCCGCCCAGGCGAGGTAGTCGTTGAATTCGCAGCGGCTGGGGAAGAAGGTTTTCAGGTTGATGAAGTCCTGCAGGCGGCCCTTTTCGAACAGATAATTGATGAAGGTAAAACGGCTGCGGGGGTTGTGAAGGGTGGCCAGGTCCTTGAGAAAGGATATCTGCATGTCGGCGCCTTCCAGCAGCATATCCCGGTGCCAGGCAAACTGCGGCTGCTTCTCGATAAACACTGCGTCAATGTCGCAAGCGTTTTGTCGCTGTTCCTCGAGGGCGATGGCCAGGGCGACATTCGAGGGACCGAAGCCGATGCCGATCAGGTCGTGAACGCTCATGGTATTTCCTTTATCAGGTAAGGGTTGCCGAATGATGGATTTTGCTTCGTTGCCGGTGCGTCGATCGCCTGCGTCCCATTCCCATAATTGACGAACCTGCAGCGCAGATGTTTAGGCCGGCGCGAGTGTTCGCGCGCCCGGTGATCTGGCGCTTTCGGCACAACGGCTGCAACGGACTTCGCCGGCGGCCCTTCAGTCGGATCCCAGGTGCTTCGACTTCCCCAACTGGAATTGAGGTGACAGTGGACAGGCTGCACAGTAGCCTTTTCCCGGCAGCAGATAATAGAGGCAGCACTGGCGATGCAGTCGGGTATGGGCCTGCCGGCCATCGGCAAAGCGCTGCAATACACTCAGCTGCCGGCCAAACATCGGATTTCGCCGTCCCGGCCGCCAGATCCGCTGCCGCAGCAGGTAGTCGCGGTCCGCCTCGAGCTGCGCGGCCGTGCCCGCCGCCGGGCTGACGGCTGAGGCCTGGTCCAGAATGGCATCCAGGCGGCGGGCCACATTGCCCCATAATATTTTGGCGGGCAGGTGCGAAACCTCCGACAACCGTGTGATCAAGGGTGTCAGGTGTGCATCGATCAACGGCATGTAGCGCTCGGCTGCATGCCGGCCGGCGGCATTGCTGCCGAGGTGGGGAATGATCACTGTACGCGGTAAGCCCTGGCTGTCCAGCTCGATGGCAACTTCCCGTGCAGCCACGGGAAACACCCGCCCGAACAGTGTGGCGGCAGCGACTACGGGCGGCAGCAGCAACACCGTGTATGTCAGCATCCATGCAGAGGCCACCGGGCGCAGATCCGCGACCCGCATGAGGTCGGCCCGCCGGCACAGCAAGTCAGCCACGGCGCTGGGCGAATTGAGCCATTCCAGCAAATGGACGGTGCCGGGCGGCAGGGTGGCGCGGCAAGCGACTCCCTCGCCGTAAGCGGCGAGCGATCCTTTGAAGACAGGTTTCAAGAATTCGATCATGGTCTGTTGAGTACCTCGGCAATGTCATTTGCGAATGTCACTTGCGAATGTCACTTGCGAATGCCACCACCTTGGTTGACGAGTACCCCGGTGGGCTGTTTACTAAATTCCGCCGGTGATCGTTCGTCAATTGCATATGCCACTGTCATTTGCGAGGTCGCCGTGCTGTCTCACCTGATCGCTCAATCCCGGGTTCTGCTGTCGGCCGCCGCACTTGCCAGTGTGATTTCCGCCATCTGCGGTGTGTTACTGGTATCCCAGATAAACACCGCGTTAACGCTGGAGAATCACACCGCCGCCCTGGCCTGGACGTTTGCCGGCCTGGCGGTGATGGCGATGCTCAGCCGAACGCTGTCGCTGGTGCTGTTCGAGCGTCTCAGCCAGCACGCCCTGGCAGAGCTGCGGCGCTATATCTCCTCGCGCGTACTGGCGACCGACTTTCGACGCCTGGAGATAATCGGGGGGGCAAAAGTACAGTCCGCCCTGTCGGAGCACAGCACCAACGTTGCCCAGTTTTTTGTCATTCTGCCGGCCATCCTGACCAATGCGGTGACCGTAGTCGGTTGCATGATCTATATGGCCATGTTGTCCTGGCAAATTTTCCTGGCGGCGGTGGTGACCGTCGGGCTCGGCTCACTGGGGTATCACCTGGTGCACTTGCGGGCAATACGGCATCTGAACCGGGCGTCCACCGAGCAGGATCGGCTGTTCGGCCATTTCCGCTCGCTCACCGACGGTGCCAAAGAACTGCGTTTGCATGCGCGCAAGCGCAGCGCCTTTAACGACCAGGTTTTAGGCCAGTCCATTGAGCAGGTGCGGCGCAGCCGGGCCCTGGGCATGTCGATGTTTGTCGCCTCCACAAGCTGGGGGAAATTCCTGTTCTTCGCCTTTATCGGCCTGGTGATATTTGTGCTGGTGGGGGATATGCCGGATCGCAGCCGGGTGATGACCGGGTTTGCGCTGATTTTTATTTATATGGTGGTACCGCTGGAGATACTGCTGTTGAATATTCCCCGTGCCAACCTGGCCAGGGTCGCGGCTGAGCGCATCGACGACATTACCCGGCATATCCCCAGCGCCGCCAATGCCGCTGCGGCCGGCCCGCCACGGCCACTTTGCGGCTTCGAGAACCTGACCTTGCAGGCCGTCACACATCGCTATTATCACGAGCGGAGTGACGAAGTGTTTGAACTGGGGCCGCTCGACCTGGCGTTTCAGCCGGGGTCTGTGACCTTTCTTATCGGCGGTAACGGCAGCGGTAAAACCACACTGGCAAAGTTACTCGTCGGGTTGTACGCGCCGGAGTCGGGGGAGGTGCTGCTCGATGGCAAGCGCATTGACGATCAGAGTCGCGATCAGTATCGCCAGCTGTTCTCGGCCATTTTTTCGGATTTTCATCTCTTTGACCGGCTGCTGGAACTGCAACGTACTGATCTCGATGAAGCCGGCAATCGCCTGTTGCGGCGCCTGCATTTACAGCACAAAGTCAAGGTCAGCGGTGGCGCTTTTACCACCCGGGCCCTGTCCCAGGGGCAGCGCAAGCGTCTCGCACTGGTCGTGGCCTGCCTCGAAGACCGCCCGTTTCTGGTATTCGACGAATGGGCGGCTGACCAGGACCCCGTGTTCAGGGAGGTTTTCTATCGCCAGTTATTGCCGGAATTAAAGGCCCGGGAAAAAACGGTGCTGGTGATTTCCCATGACGACCGCTATTTTCATCTCGGCGATCGTTTGCTCAAGCTGGAAGATGGTCAGTTGTCGGCGCTTGAGGGGCCCGCTGCCGGGGTGGATCTGCCAGCGGCAAATAGCGCCCGCATTGTTCCTGTTGGTGTTTAGTGATTACATAAGGTGATGGCATGCCTGTATTGCAGCAGTCTTTAGCGAACCAATCCCCTTTGCTTCCACGCTACTTCAGCTATTACCGGGGGCAGCAGGTGATACTCAACTGTCGCGATCACATCCTGGCGCTGCAACTGCCCGACGCCCCGCAGCAGCAATGGCACTGGAACCCCGATAGCGGATCTCTGGCCGGGCATAAAAACCCGGATTATCCGGGCCTGCTTTGTGCGCTCGAGTGCCTTTTTGGCCAGATGCCGGCATTGAAACAAGTCACTCTGCAAATAGAACCGTCTCTGCAATCGGTGGTTGCCCAATGTGGCGCCGGGCATCGTTCAGCCGCGGGGGAGTTTATCGTGACGCCCGGGGTGTTCTGGCAATTGAACAATCTATGGGTAAGCCATGGCGGGGGCAGTGTTTACCCGCAGCACCTGGTTGTGAGCAATGCGGGCTACCGCCATCCCAGACGCCCGGCGAAACCCTCAGGTACCGTATACCGCCGTTTCATTCCCTGGCTCAAACGCACGCTGAGTTTCAGGACACTGAACATCGATGAAGACCTGGAACTGTTTCACCGGTGGATGCACTGCCCGCGCGTTGAAGAGTTCTGGCAACAGGCAGACAGCCGGGAAGAACTCGAGGCATACTTGCAGGACTTGCAGCAGGACGCCCATTGCCAGACTTTACTGGGGTACATTGACGACACCCCCTTTTCTTACTTTGAAATATACTGGGCAAAAGAAGACAGGCTTTCCCCTCACTACAGCGCTGGCGGCTACGATCGCGGTTGGCATCTGCTGGTGGGCGAAGAGGCATTCCGGGGCCGGCCCTGGTTCACTGCCTGGTTTCTGTCTCTACAGCACTATCTTTTCCTCGATGACCCGAGGACACAGCACATTGTGGCCGAACCGAGGCACGATAATGCCAGGCTTATCCGCAATGCTCGACGCAGCGGCTTTGACCTGGTGAAGACTTTCGACTTCCCGCACAAGCGCGCGCAGCTGATTATGCTGCTGCGCGAGAAATTCTTTCAGGGAAACTATATCCACCCGCAAGGTGATGAAGAAAACCCGCTCGACAGCCAATAAGCTGCCGCCCGCCCACCGCCGCAGCGGGCATACCGGTTGCCCAGGTCGCTGCGGCAGATTGTCGGTTTGTGCAGGTTGAGGTGCTACCACAGCCATGCTGTCATCACAGCGACAGCAACCTGGACGCCATGACAGGGAGCGCGGCGTCCGGTTTGCGCGGCTCCGCTGGCAAAACTTGTCAAAGCTGGTGGCTTCCGGCGTGGCGAAAACAGCCGCGGTGGTGTAGAGTCTGAGCGACTGCTACCTCACTGACCCGAAACTGTAACTTATCCGGCCATTGTCCACTATGCAATCGACAGACCGCCCGCAACGATGGCGCCGGCCGCCGGCTTATCTGTGCCACTTTATGGTGCTGATATTGAGTTTGACAGCGGTGGGGTGTGCCCACCGCGCCGCGCCGCTTACCTGGGTGGACTGGCCGCGCTACGGTGCCGCCCAGCCGGGGCTCGATCTCCACGGCCACACCAATGCGCTGCCCGACTTCGTCGGGCCCATAGACGGCTCGGCCAGGTTGACGATTTTTACCGAGGGCAACCATTTTCCGGTGCTGCTGCCGCTGGCGCTGCAAGCGTTTCCCGCCTGGAGCGACCAACACTGCGGCCTGGCGGTCGCCCCGCAGGATCTGTTGATCGTCACCCTGCCGCAGGTGATGGTGGTCGAAGCCCTGCTCAGCGGCAATATCGCCCTCGGCAACGCGCTGTTGCCGCTGCAACCGGGCAGGGTATATCCGGATCTGGTGATGGGCGGCGACCGGCCGCTGAGCCGGCTGGCCAGCCAGGGGCTGATAGAACCCACCGCGGTGGTCTTTGCCAGGCACCGCGGTATGGGGCTGTTGCTGCGCCGCGACCGGGCCGGGGAGCTTTCCTCCCTGGCGGATCTGCCGGCCGCACCGCTCAGCGTGGTTGTGGCTACGCCCAATGAGGCCGGCGCCCGGCGCCAGTACCGCCAGACCCTGGAGCAACTGCTCGGCGCCGCCGCGGTGGAGCGGATCTTCGCCCGCGAGATTCAAACCTTTCCCGGCCGCCTGAAAATTCAACACCGCGATGTGCCCTATGCACTGCTGACCGGGCAGGCGGAAGTCGGCCTGCTGTTCGGCCACCTGGCGGACTTCTACGCCCGCGCTTTCCCGGCGCAGCTGCAGTTTGTGCCGGTGGAAGAGGCTGCGCCCTTTGGGCAGACCATTAATCTGGCCAGATCGCGGGGCAACAGCGAACCCCTGGCCCGGTGTTTTGAGGACTTCCTGCTGGCAACGGCGCGCAGCTATTATCCGCAGCGGGGTTTCGCCGCTGCGGACACCTTTGGCTACGGGCAGCGCCTGCAACTGCTGGATGCCGGCGGCTGAGAGTTTTCCCCGCTGCCGGCGCCATGCCAGCCTGATACCCATATCCTGTTAAACAACCGGGTCGCAGCCACTGCGGCGCGGCGGTCCAAACGATGCCGCCAGTTTTATCTGCCGCTGCGGCAGGGTCGCATGCCGGCTTATCCGATATTTGCGGGCCTTGTCCCCTGTGCGCGGTTTCTTTTCCCGGCTGAGACGGGCGAGCTTGAACCGACCGGCGGCTTGTTTTTATTATCAGTTGTAATTTAAAGCCTACTTTCAATCTTTAATTCAGGGTAAAACTTTCAGCGGCAACTGGCCCGGCGGATATCGGGCGGGAGCGAATCATGGCAATTTCCTTTCATGTCGGCCAACTGCCCAATCGGCCCCTGGAGCAATGTATCGAAATGGGCCTGGCGGCGGAGCGGCTGGGCTTCGACGGTATCTGGGTGGCCGACTCTCACTCGGTGATGCGCGACCCCTATGCCATACTCAGTGTGCTGGCGGTAAAAACTGAAAAGCTCAGGCTTGCCACCGGCGTTACTCAGACGGTTACCCGCCACCCGGCGGTACTGGCCAATAGCTGGGCCACACTGCACGAACTCAGCGGCGGCCGCGAAATTCTCGGTATCGGCGTGGGCGAGAGTGCGGTACACAATCTGGGCCTCAAAGCCGAGCGTCTGGCGGCGTTTGAGGAAAAGGTAAAGACCGTTCGCGCCTTGATCAGAGGCGAGAAAATCGAATACCGGGGCACCTCGATACAAATGCCGTGGTCGCATTACCGCACGCCGGTTTTCATGGCCTGCTCAGGCCCGAAGTCGCTGCAGCTGGGCGGGCGTATCGCCGACGGTATTCTCTACCAGGTGGGCGCCGACCCCGGTTTTCACCGCTACGCACTGGACCATATCCGCAAAGGAGCCGAGGCGGCGGGGCGGCGTTTCGAAGATATCACGCTGTATGCGCGCCTGGCCTGTGCCGTCTCCCGCGACCGCGAGGCGGCGCGCGAGGAGGTCAAAGGTTACTGCAGTGTCGCCGCCGGCACCACTTTCAAGACTGTGCCGCGGGAATACTTCGAGGACGATCTCTACCGCCAGCTCAGCGATTTCAAGGCCGGCTATGATTATGCCGAGCACGGCAGCAACCAGGCGCAACACAAGCACCTGTTGACCGATAACATTATCGACGCCATTGCCGTTGCCGGCACCGTGGACGATGTGGTTGCGCGACTCCAGGTGCTGGCGGCCATGGGTGTGCAAGGGTTTGTGATACCGTTTGCCATGAGCGACCCGTTCCCTTACCTGGAAACCTTTGCCCGCGAGGTCATTCCGCGCATCAACCGCTGAGGGGGAATGGGAGGCAGCCGTGACTGACGTCGTTCTGGGTTTCAAGGCTTTCGATATGCACGAATTGCTGTGTCATTTTGTCGCCCGGGAGGCGGGCTTCTACCGCCGCCAGGGTCTCAGCGTTGGCCTGATCGACACCACCTTTGTCGCCGATGAGGATTTGCCGCCGGTATTTTTCAGCGCCGCCTGTGGCGCCGCCCTGGCGGCCTGGTTACAGGGCCGGCCGCAGAAAGTGGTGTTGGTCGCCACCGACTGTCCGATGTTTTGGCTGTACGGCCGCGGCGACCTGCAGGCACTGCGCCGCAGCCGCATTGCCTCTTATCCCGCCGCGGCGCCGCCGAGCCATTTTCTCAATGCCGCCCTGGCGCTCGAGGGCCTGCAAACCGGTGTCGATGTCGAGGTGCTGGCGGCGCGCGACGACAGTGCCAGAATCGGCCTGCTGGCAGCGGGGGACGTGGATGCGGCGGTGGTCAGTTCAGCGCTGCCGCCGGCAGTGGCGGCGGCGTACGGCCTCAAGCCCCGGCTGTTTTTTGCCGACCGCATCCGCGTGCCCACCACCGGTCTGGCGATCGATCCGCGCCTGCAGCGCAGCCAACCCGAGATTGTGCGGGCCATGGTGGCGGCAGCGGGGGAAAGTCTGCAACTGATTAAAACCCGGGATGTGCTGGTGGAAAAAGTATTGAGCGAGTATTTCCATATACCGCTGCACGCGCTGCGCTCGACCGCCGACCTGGCCGCCGGCTGTTTTAGCGGCAGCGGACAGAGCCGCGAGGATATTCGCGAGACAGCCATAACACTGATGCAAGGACAGCTGCAATGCAACAGGCCACGGCAGGCGGATGCCCTCTACGATTTTTCCCTGCTCAATGCGCTTTCACCGCTCAATTCCCGCTTGTGAGGCCCGCACCATGACTGCCATCGAAACCCGTTCTCAGCCGCCGATCTTCAAGGCCGACCCCGCCCGGCTGCCGCTGGCGGCGCCGCCGAACGGCCGCCGCCTGTCATTTCGCACCGCTGCCCGGGCACTGCAGGGTATGCAAAAAGAGGCGCTGGTCAGCTGCGCCAATACCGGCAGCACCTGGCGCATGCTCTGCGACGAGGGGCCGTGGCTCAACGGCACCGACCTGGCGCCGTTTCCACTGGGATTTTTTACTGCCGGTCTGCTGGCCTCCTATATGTCCGAGTTTTTAACCCATGCCAAAGCCCGGGGCGCGGGCGTCGACAGGCTGGAAGTGATGGTGGACAATCTCTATACCATGGAGGGCTCATTGATGCGGGGTACCATGACCGGCAGCGCCCTGCCGGTAGAGGCGACCTTTAAAGCCGCCGCCGGCCTGCCCGCCGCCGAATTGCAGGAACTGGCCTGCCAGGCCGTTTCCAGTTCGCCGGCCGATGCCTGTCTGCGCAATGCCGTCGACAGTATCTTCACGCTCAATCGAAACGGTGGCCGGATCCCGGTGACCCGGGTCAGCGCATCTTCCAGCCTGCAGGCGGCGGATCCCGCCGAGTCGTTTGCCGCGGCTGCGCCGGAGGGTAAGAGCAGGGACAGCAGCGGGGCTGGCAGTGGAGACAAGAGGGCGGCACTGCTGCAGAAACTGCAGGGCGCCGACTCTCTCGGCGGCGACAAACTCGGCACCGAGCGCAGCGCCGCGGTGGGGTTGGCTGACGCGCAGAAACGCCGGGTCCATGTGCGCGGTGTGGGCACGCTGCGCGCGGACGGTATAAAAGCGCTGCGAGTGGCCTGCTTCCAGCCCGTCGGCAGTGTGTTTCAGCTATTGAGCGACGACTCGGCGCTGTGTGGCGGTGGCGAGCGGGCGCCCTCGGGCCTGGCCTATCTGTCGGCCGGTATCGCCTTTTGCTTTATGACCCAGTTGGGGCGCTATGCCCAGGTGGCGAAGCAAAAACTGGACAGTTATCGAATCGTACAGGACAGCAGTTTCAGTTACCCGGCGGCGCTGCGGGAAATGCCGCGACCGGCCAGCAGCGCGGCGGTGGACACCCATGTCTTTATCGGCACGCAAGAGCCGCACGCCGCGACTCAGCAGCTGGTCGATATGGGCGAGCAGACCTGCTATCTGCACGCCGCCTGCCGCTCGGCGCTGAAGACCCGCGTGCGCAGCGCGGCGCTGTGACGGAGCGCTGTGACGGAGGTAGTGCCGATGGCCCCACAGTTGAAAAAGTCCTGGCATCTGGCGAAGGACGACGATGAAGCCTCACTGTGCATCTTCGAGGGCGCGCTGCTGAGTGCCTTCCAGGCCCAGCAGCGCTGGTCCGGGGAATGCGCCGCCGCATCGGGTTGCGGCGTCAGCGGACCGGAGAACAGTATTCTCAATTTTATCCGCATGCAGGAGCGCCCCAAAGCGCTGGCGGAAATCGCCCGCTTTCTCAACCGCGACGACCTGTCCAATATCCAGTACGCCATCCGCAAATTGCTGCAGATGAAACTGATCGAGAAATACCAGGGTAAAAACGCCCGCCGCGAAGTCACCTATACGGTAACCGGCAAAGGCCACGCGCTGACCGAGCGCTTTGCCGAGCTGCGCCGGGAATTCCTGCTCAAGGCATCGCGCGAGGTCGGTGTCAGCGGTGCACAGCTCGAGCAGGCCGCCGGCCTGATCAAGCTGATGGGCGGTTTTTACGAAAGCTGTGCCCGCGAAGTGGTGATCTGCCGCAGCGACGGACTCCCGGGGGAATGAGTGTCCGCCGCTGTGGCGGGCCCGCTTAGCGACGCGCAGTCTGCCCGCTGTCCATTATTGTTGCTGGCAGCCACTGATCTTCAGCTTTATCGAATCGCTGCTGCCGGTATAGAACAGCTGCCCGTTGATGTAAGCCGGATTGCCGTTGCGAGAAGACTTGAGCACGGAGCCGGGAGGGCTGAGGTAGGGCTGGTGAATCTGTACCAGGGCATTGGCACCGGCACTGCAGTTCATCAGGATATTGCGCGACCGCCAGCTGCCGGTGGCGCCACTGGTGCTGGTCCATACCCTGATGGCACTGCTTCTGTCGATACAGGGGGAGCCTGACAGCGCGCCCTGTTTGAGACACACGGCGGAATAGTGTGAAGGTCTTCCCGGCGCATCGAAAAGGGCGCCGATACTGTAGTGGACCTCGATACCTATTTTATTGCCGGCGCTGTTAAACAGCGGCTCGGCATAAGCCTGAAACCGATTCAGCGAGCTGTCGACAACGGTCGCCTGAGCCGGCAGCGAAACGGCAACGATAAGCAACAAAGCGACAACAAACCAGCTCGACAGGGAATAATGCAATTTTTGGACTTTCATCGTGATCACCTCGATAGTATGGCAGGTTAACGTGTGTTGACAGCTTGCAATAAGGGTCAGTCGCGGTCGCAGGCGGCTCAATCAGCAGTGCTGCAAACACTGCCGGTAACCGCCGGGATCTGTGGCTCACTGCCGCCTTTGCTGGCATTGAACCCGAACTCGACGCTGGCGCCGGGCGCGATAACGGCATTCCAACTGAGGTTGCTGGCCGAATAGCTGCCGCTCACCTGGGCATTCCAGCTGCTGTCCACCGTGGTGCCGTCGGTGTAAGCCCAGTCTACCGACCAGCCTTCGATGGCTGTGGTACCCGGGTTGCTGATAACAATCCTGGCGCTGAGGCCGGTATCCCATTCATTGACCACTTCATAGCGGCAGTTGGCCGATGGTGCCGGGGGCTCAACCTGCAGGAATACGCTGGCGATGTCAGACGATATTTTCGAATAGATATTGTTTTCGCCAGCGCTCTGCACCGGCACTACCTCGTCGTCGCTGTTGACGATACCGATCGCCACATGGCTCGCCGCGGCATTGACGCTCTGCGCCAGCGCCAGCGGCCAGGCGTCCGCCGCTGCCGTGTCAGCGCTCAGGCTCAGTGGCGGTTGTGGCAGGAAGATATCGGTCCCATCGCCGAGTACCACGCGGAGACTGACCCGGTCACCCGCCTGCAAGGCCCGCGCCGCGGTGAGCGCCTGCTCGAACACCCAGCGGGAGGCGGCGTTTTGCGGCAGGTGGTCCAGGGTCACGGCTTCGGTATTCGATTGGGTGCCGCTGCTGACGGTCAGCTCGATACTGACCGAGCCCGGTGCCGACGGATCGGTGAAGCTGAGGGTGCTGGCGGCGTCGTCGGGGGTGTCCAGGGTATAGCGGGCGTCGCTAGTCTGCGCGGCAATTTGCCAGCGATACGCCAGCCCGTCGCCGCTGGAACCGCTGCCGTCCAGCAATATCGAAGCCGCACCCGATAACGGCCCCGGCGGCTGTACGGAAATGTCGGCATCGATCGGTGTGCTGCCGTCGAATACCACATCGACACAACCGTGAAAGCGTTCCCAGGTAAAGTAGTTGCGTCCCCATTCCGCGTAAATGACATGGCGGCCCGCTCTCTGCGGCACATCGCAAAACGTGTCAAATTTGTTAGCGCCGACCCGGGCGACAATATCGGGGTTGGCGCCGGGGTTTTCACGATCGTAATCCAGTTTGCAAAACGGCTGCTGCTCAAAGTCGTCCCACGTCAGGCGCTGCCCGACCCGAAACTGAAAATCCGGCCGGGTAATCCAGTAGTGAAACTCCCTGGTATCGCTGAAATGCGGTCCCCAGCTGATATTCCAGGTAAAGCGGTTGCGCCCGGCCTGCATATTGTTGGTGGGCCAGTCGATGGGCTCATCCCACACGGTGGGTCCGTTGCCGAAAGACTCGGAGTCATAGCCGCAGAC
This sequence comes from Exilibacterium sp., assembly GCA_028280195.1. Classification (GTDB taxonomy): domain Bacteria; phylum Pseudomonadota; class Gammaproteobacteria; order Pseudomonadales; family Cellvibrionaceae; genus Exilibacterium. Next base: position 2,555 of record JANQMH010000079.1, on the reverse strand, counting down.
GTTCTGCGCCAGCGGCGGGACGCCGCCACCGGCCTCGTTGGCGGGCGGCGTCTGCGGCGGCGCCAGTGGCGGCAGCGGCCGCAGGCGCCCGCGGTGATGCGTCAAGACACTCATAAAGTTGTAGCCCTGAGTACCGAAGGGTTCGAATGCTTCGGCACACACCGGGTATTCGGCCTGCGGCGAGCCGGCCTCATCCGGTTTGGTGATCACACCACAGAAGTGATTTCTCGACGACGGACTTTCGATCAGGCCATGGCCGAAGGCGACGCAACTGGCGCAGAAAACGCCGGTGGCGGCAATCATTTTTTTTATCAACTGGCAGTTCATAAAAGCCTCCGTCAGTAAAGCGCCGGCGGCGACAGTCAAGTGCCCACAGCGAAAGAGGGTAGAGTGCCCGCGGGTAATCGATAACGGCGGGCCTGAATATGCAAACTGGAACAACACCCGACCCTATCGGCGTCGCGGCGCCGCATCGACTCTATAAATGCGATATATGTCTGAACAACGGCAAAGGCGTAAAGACGGACTTTCAGACGGTGGATATTGAACGTTTGCCGCCGTGCCCGGGCCGCCGGGGGCCACTGGGAGCCATACTGCAGAGCTGCGCGGGAAGCCGCCGCCCGGGGCGGGCTAAGGCAAGACAGCCCGCCAAAATGTGCGCTCTGAGTCAAGACAAGCCCCGGAGGCCATCTTAGTATCTGAGCCATTATCCCAATAAAACCGGAGTGCTTGAGCGCTTATCCGCCGGCTTACCTATGCAACAGGCTCTGTCGACACCACTGCCCGAGCACTATCTCCGCCTTCGCTCGGATAATATCGACGAGGCCTGCGAAACCATCACCCGCGCCTACGATGCCCATGTACTGACACCCATCGGGCCGCAGCACAATCGGCAGATCAGCCTGTACCATGCGGACCTGCAGTCGCTGAGCCTGAGCATTGTCGACTATCAGAGCGATGTCAGCGTGGAGGTGGGGCGGCTGAGCGGCACCTATGTATTGATGCCCGTGCGCGGGCACCTGGAGGTGCAGTGTGCGGCCGGCCATTACCACTGCCGGCCCGGTGATGCCGTGGTGCTCAACACCGGCACCGAGCTGCGCAAGATTCTGCGCCACAACTATAAGCAGCTGGTGCTCAAATTCGATGCCGCGGCGCTGGCGGCACAGCTGCGCCAGCTCGGCGTTGCGCTGGCCGAGCCGCTGCGCTTCCAGGCGCCGCTGCGGGGCGGCGGGCGGGCCGGCGCCTCCTGGTGGCGGGCACTGCACTACGTACTTGAAGAATTGCGCCACAGCGATCCCGCCGCCTCGCCGCCGCTGGTCACCGAGCCGCTGGAGCGGCTGTTGATGCAAAACCTGCTGCGCAACCAGCCACACAACCATAGCCGGGCGCTGTGCGATCCCGCCGCGCAGCAGCCGACCCCCTGGTATGTCAGGCGCGCCGAGCAGTATCTGCAGGCCAATGCCGGCCACTGCCTGTCGCTGGCCTCGCTGGCACGCTGCATCGGCGTCAGCCAGCGCAGCCTGCAGTACGGTTTCAACAAGAGCCACGGTGTCTCGCCGATGCAGTATCTGAAGCGGCTGCGGCTGCGGCGGGCGCGGCAGGCGCTGCTGGCGGGCCGTCCCGGAGACAGTGTGACGCCGGTGGCCATGGCCTGTGGCTTTCGCCAGCTGGGGCGGTTTTCCCGCCAGTACAAGGAATGCTTCGGCGAGTCGCCGTCGCAGACACTGCGGCGTTGTGGAGACGACGGCGCCGGGATCAAATAATTGCGCAAACCGGCAAACCGTTTCGCTTTTTGACTAGCGGCCCCGGAGAGCCTATTTACAATGGACTTCGGGCAGCCCGCTACAATAATTGTTATAGCTAAGCCCGGCCCCGTCGCAGGCGGGGCCCCATGCCGCCAATCACCAGGTGAGGAGAAATCATGTACCCCGCGCCCTTTCGCTTTCATCGCCCCAGTACCCTGCAGGAGGCCATCGGTCTGCTGAGCCGGCTCGGTGACGACGCCAAAGTCATTGCCGGCGGCCAGAGCCTGATTCCGATGCTGAAGCTGCGCATGGGCGATATGACCGATATGATCGATATCGGCCGCTTGCCGGACCTGTCCTATATCGACCTGCGCGGCGATACCGTGCATATCGGCGCCCTGGCCACCCACGCCGAGGTCGCCGCGGCCGATATCGCCGGCCGCATTGCGCTGCTGCGCGACTGCGGCGGCGGCATCGCCGACCGCCAGGTGCGCAACCGCGGTACCATCGGCGGCGGTATCAGCGTGGCCGACCCCAGCGGCGACTGGCCCACCGGGCTGCGGGTATTGAACGCCGAAGTCGTCTGTACCGGCCCCAACGGCACCCGCCAGCTGAGCCTGGACGATTTTATTGTCGACGCCTATACCACCGTACTCGGCGCGGGAGAGCTGTTGACCGAGGTGCGCTTCAAGCTGCCGCCGGCCGGCAGCGGTGGCGCCTATGTGGCCTTCAAGCGCGCCGCGCCGGCCTATCCCACCGCCTCGGCCGCGGGGCAACTGGTGGTGGACGGGGAGCGCTGGGCCGTCAGAC
>JANQMH010000063.1 GCA_028280195.1 Exilibacterium sp. | reverse complement strand
GGGGTTCGAGACCCGCCGTAAACCCATCCGTGGGGGCTTCACGCCAGCATCCCTGCTGGCGAGAGTCTCGAACCCCAGACCCTGACCGGGTTAGGACCTGCCACCGCGGTTCCAACAACATCTGTTACGAACACTGAAGGTAGGTCCGCCGCTGGGTAGGGCTTGCAGAAACTCGCAAGCGAAGCACCGCTTCGCTCCGCGGAACGCCCGAAATCTGTGATTTCGGACCGGGCCCGCTTGCGGGGGTTGGCGACGTGTTTCTGCAAGCCCTGCCCAGCGGCGGACCGATTCATTGGCACCGCTTTGCTTAAGTAAGCGCCATTCGGGTCAGAAGTGGGATACGTGTGCTTTGAGCAGAGCTGCCAGCTTTTCGGCATTGCGGGCCCGTAACAGGGCAATAATCTCGAAGTGCTCGGCACTGCTGGCGCGCAGGCCATCAAATGTGGTGTAGCGGTTAAAGGGGCCGATAATGCTGCGTTCCCGCAGGCTGCGGATATGCGTGGCGATGAGTTTACTGCCGCAGAGATCATTTAAACGGCGATGATACTCGTAATTTGCCAGGCGCAGTTCCACGTGACTGCCGCCGTTGACCAGCTTATCGAACTTTTCCGCAGCGTCTTCCAGGTCCTGCAAAGCCCGGGCGTCCACATTCTTTACCATGCTTGGCGCCGCGGCTACCTCCAGAATTGCCAGCAGCTCGTTGATTTCCTCCAGTTCCTGGGGAGAGCGGTCATAAACGCGAAAGCCGCGGTTTTTGACGTATTCGACCAGCCCCTGCTCGTGCAGGCTGCTCAGCGACGCCCGTACATCTGAACGGGTTGCGCTGTAATTCGCTTCCAACTCGGCCTGTTTCAGCCACTGCCCGGCATGGTAATGGCCCCCCAGGATATCGGCTCGAATTCGATCGAAGACAGGCTTGGATTTTGGTCTGGTGTGGGTTTCCTGCATAGTGAATAACAACAGAGGGGCATGGCGGTATTCTATAAACGCTTAACGGAAAATACAAATTTCGCAAGTTACAGCTCGCAGGTTACAGCTCACAGCCAATATATTTGGAAAACGGGATTTTGCTGTTAGCTGTGAACTGTTAGCTGTTTCACCCAATCCCTGACCCGACCGGCTACAGCGAGTACTCCGTGAAGCGAATATCTTTGTAGGGGCTCGGCGCAATCCACAGGGAGCCCGCCGTCGTGTCCATGATTTCCGTGGCCACCGTTGCGGAAATATTCCCGCCGGGGCGGGCCTTTGGCATGCGCAACACCGCGTCCGGTGTGCCGAAGGTATCGGCCAGAGCCGTTTTGACGGTGGCAATATTGATAGCCCCGCGTTCCGCCATAAGATGCTCCCTGACCCGGCTGTCCCGATACAGGGATTCCGGGCACCGCAACAGGCCGATATCGGTCAGCTTGGTCCTCGCCACCGGACATTTGAAGTGATTGGCATGGGACATGATACCCTCTTGCGGATAGAGCCAGAATGTTTCTTCCGGCGTTGCTTCCAGGCTAATCACCGCCCCTTCTTTATGGCTCAACATCAGGTTGTGTGAAAATGAAATATCCGCATTCAAAACCGTTCCCAGGGCCCCCGCCAGGGTCGGCGACGATAACAGGCGGCGGCGAATCAAGGGGTTGGGTATACCGATATGGCCGCAATCGAGGTTGCACTGCAGTCCATTTACCGTCAAGCCGATGCCGGCGCTGTTCATGCCATGTCTCGCCAGCTGCCCGGCTTCGACGAATGTAAGGATATCGGGCCCTTCTTCGCTGGCAATTTTCAGCACGATGGAAGACGCTTCGCAGCGCGGGTTCCAGTCCCAGTTCTGGGCGTGCAGCAGATGCCCGTCGGCCGTAACCGCCGGCAAGGCGGCCAGGGCCGTGCACCCCTCCTGGATATTGACCGCTGTGGTGGACTGCCGCTGTTTTTCATTGTCGTGCCAGAAGATCACCTCGGTTCTGGCGTTGAGGGCGACGATGGCTTCTACGGACTGCTCCGACCCGGCGGCGATACCCTGTATTTCCTGCATGAACGCCATATCATAAGCGGCGATTTTCGCCGTGAAGTTACTGGCCAGGCGCATCGCTGCAGGCCAGTCGATGCCCGCAGTGGCAAAGGCGTCGCGATAGATGTCAATCCCGGTGGCTATCTGCTTGCCGGCCTGCCTTCCGTATTGTTTGCCCCGCTCGAAAGGCGGCCCGGAGATACAGATCAACGGGAATTTTTCAATCGACGACATGCTGAAGCGTTCTCCCGGTCAGCCACCTTTTGCGGTTTTACATCACTGCTATTTGATGCAGTCATCTCTAAGACGTAAAAAGCCGATAAAAACCGGACTGACAGGCGTGAATTCGTCTCAATTACCCGCGCCAGCCATTCGTTGCGCCCGCTGCAGTTAAAAGTTACCGTTACTGCATCAGGTTTTATGAATGATTATCGTCTTAATCTAGAAGCTGTTTCATAACTCTCGGCCGTAGCGAGGCGAGTGATAAATAGTGCCGCCGCAGTAGGTCGAGAGTTGTGAAACAGCTTCTAGGTGTGGGAGCATCTCTTGCCAGCCCGCTCCCTTGCTGCCACGTCTATTAATCCGATTGGGGCGAGACAAGTATGAAAAATAATTACAAAAGCCAATTACTGTTAAGTGTTGCGCTGTCGACAACATTTCCCTGCACAGCCATGGCGCAGCCGGACGATGAGCTGGAGGAAATTGTGGTGTTGGGGCAAAGCCGGCTCCCCTCCGACATCAGCACTTTTCCCGGTTCGGTGACCCTGCTCGATGCGCAGGAGCTTGCCGAGCAGGCGGCGATCACCACCGACCTGGGGCGGATTCTGGAAACCCTGGTTCCCGGCATGGCGCCCTCGGCCAGGGACGGCAATAATTTTTCCCAGACGCTGCGGGGCCGAAAGCCGGCTTTCTTTATCGACGGTATTCCCCAGTCGGCCGCGTTGCGCGGTGGCGGTCGCGACCTGCGGATCTTGAATACCAGTGTGCTGCAAGGGGTTGAAGTGGTACGCGGTTCAACGGCGATATACGGTCTGGGAGGGGCGGGCGGTATCGTCAACTACATCACCAAGAAACCGTCGGCTGAGGGGTTTAAGTACTTTACCGAGGTTTCGTTTTCGCCCTCTCTGTCGGAGTTCGGCAGTGACACCCACGAATACGGCCTTACCCAAAGTCTGTCCGGCAAGCGCGGCGATATCGACTTCGTCGGCAACCTGAGCTACCAGTCCCGGGGTCTGTTTGCCGATGCCGATGGCGACCTGATTCCGCCTGACCCGAATGGGCAGACCGGCATCGCCGATATGGACGAGATAACCCTGTTTGCCAAAGTGGGGCTGGAGATAACGCCGACTGTGCGCCTGGAGCTGATGGGACTGAATTACGACGCCGAGGTCGATACCGACTATACCGTCGGGCAGGGCGATTTCGCCAATGGTATCAAGTCTGTCGCGGTGGACAAGGAACAGGACAATCTGCAGCTGGGGCCGTTCCGTTTTGACTTTATCGGCGAAGAAGATCCCGCCAGTGAAAATACCGTTATTGCGACCACATTAATCGTCGATGACCTGGCCGGCAGCAGTGTCAGACTGCAGGGCTTCCATCAGGAATTGGATCTCGTCTGGCGCCATCTCGACTTCATTGTGCCGGGCCTGGCCGGATTCCCCGGAGACAGCCAATTGACGACCAATTCAGCCAAGTATGGTGCCAGGGTCGATATCCGCACGCCGCTGCAGGTCGATGTCCTGGATAATGCGTTTGTGTTGTGGGGTACGGACTATGTCGTTGACGATACCCATGAACGCCTGGTTGACGGTCGTGACCGCTCGAAAGCGGAGCAGACCAGCCTGTCGTTTTTCGCGCAGCTGCAGCTCGATATCAATGAGCACTGGCATGTCAGTGGCGGGGTGAGATACGACGATTTCGAACTCGACATTGCCGATATTCAGTCAATCGACCTGTTCGTCGAAGACCTGTTCCACCCGGTGACCGGCGCTACGCTGGATTATGACAATGTGGCGGGCAACCTGGGTGTGGTCTACGATTTCAATGATGCGCTGAGCCTGTCTGTCGCCTGGTCGAGCGGATTTTCCATCGGCAATGTGCTACGCACCGTCGGTGCACTGCGGCCGCAAACGCCCAGTGCCGGTCCGGTAAGCTTCAGTGTTGCGGATCTCGGCCAGCTTACCGAGGCGGTGGAAGTGGATAGCTATGAGATCAGCCTGCGCTACGCCGGAGACGATCACATGGGCAGCGTGACTGTCTTTCGCAATGAAAGTGATCTCGGGGCAACCTTCGACCCGATCTCACTGGAACTCGAGCGCGCGCCGGAGCGGGTCTGGGGTATCGAGCTTGCCGGCGAGGCGCAGTTTACCGATGCCCTGAAAGTGGGTGCCTCTTATACCCGCATGGACAGCGAAATTGACGCGGACGATGACGGGCGCTACGAAAGCGAACTCGATTTCAGCCGGGTGCCGCCACCGCTGTTAGTCGGGTATCTGGAAACGGCGTTGCTGCGGAATTGGACAGCCCGTGTCCAGGCCTCGAAGATTTTCGACGAAGAGCGCTTCGACGCACCTTTCGGAAATTTCCAGCGCGATATCGACGGCTATACCCTCGCTGATCTATTGGTCAGCGGGCCGGTGCTCGGGGGCAATCTCTCCATCGGTGTGGAGAATCTGTTCAACAAGCAGTACACGCCCATCGCCACACTGCTGGGATGCTCGGACGATCCCGGCACCCAGGTCTTTTGCAACGTTGCGGGGCCCGGTATCAGGGCGACGCTGCGCTTCTCCAGGGAGTATTGAGCCGGCTTGCGGCTGCACCGATTGCGTATCGCGATTGACAGCGGATACCGTTATTTGCTTGCCCGGAAACTGACTGAAACCTGGAAGCTGTGAAACAGCTTCTAGGGTTCGTTCAGATCCCAGTCGTAATCGTGATCGATTTTACCGTCGAATTGCCTGAGCTGCGTTGCCAGGGGTTGCTCGGCATATTGTATCAGGTGCTCGACCAGGGACTCGTCATTGTTACCGAAATCCTCGATGTACCAGTGGTAGATGCTGGATACGAGCAGCTTGTTGCGCTTGAACTGCACGCCGCGCGAATGGTTGACAAAATCGCGCGCGGCCCGATCCAGCAGGGAATCGGTATTCGCGGCGGTAAAGGCCGTAGCCGCTAAATTCGGGCAGCCTATGCTGGCGCAGTTAACGCCGTAGTGAATGCGATTGTCCGGCCATATGGGGCGCAATATACCGTGCTCGATATCGTTCAAGCTCAGTTTTTGCCCCGCTATTTCCGCAACATCGTCGTTCCATGGCCCGAAGCTGAAAAAGCGTTTGCCCAGCTTGGTGATGGACTCTACCGGGTAGCTTTGCAGGATGACTTCGACTGTGAGCGCGTTGTACAGATTGAACCAGAAGGCTTTTTGCTCTGCGCGGCTGTAATCGCGGATATCTATAGCCTGCAGGCCTTTGAGATAAGCCTGCAGCTGCAGGCGCTCCGCCTCGCTTACAGCTGCATAGTCAAAACGATTGACACCGGAGGGGTGGGAAGAATCGAGCCGCTTGTGCAGAATTTCCTGCCATTCACTGTGATCGATCGATGTCGGGTTTTGCTCGTTACTGGGTGTCCAGAAATCAATGAGTTTTGCTTTTGGTCCGGCGAGAGCCAGGGATGAAACTGTCCATGACAGGCACAACAACATTATGCGCAGTACTATGGTAGGGGCAACAGCAGTTGATGTGCGCCGATATGTCGGGCCTTGAGGGCAGTGCATGGCAGTTCTCCGTTATTCATAGCTAATGATGCCACCGGCGGGCATGGTGGCTTAGACCGCAATAAATTTGTATTGCTCCGCTTGTCGATGAAATTCAGTGGCGTGGGTCGCGCGGCTTTTTACGGTACTTATCAATCTAAACTCCAGTCAATCTAAACTCCAGTCAATGTAAATTCGGATGTTGGTTACCGGTCTGTAAAACTCCGCTGCCTATCGTCGCCGCAACGGATTCAAAGAGGGTAGGCGTTAATGGGGTTGTACCGGATTGTGTTCACAGTTTTATCGCTGCGCCCGTCAACCGGAAAAATCAGATTGCCCCAGGCTGTTCGACCTTCCCGGTGTGCCGCCCGCAGTGAACTCGCGATGATCGGGGCAGTGCCGGCGCTATTCCGCGGTGCATATGCGGCGGCAATATGGCCGCAGGTCATATCCCGGCAAGATCAGTACGCCTGCGGCAGCCCCTGCCACAATTCCTACCACAACCCCTACCACAACTCCTGCCACGACGCATGATCCACTGGATTCCTGCCCTGCTGCTGACTTGGACGTTTAGAGCGCCATATTACCAGGCCATATCTACTTGAATATGAGTATAATAATCACTATCATTTGACTTTATATTATTAATAAGCGCTCAATAGTGCCATAATCCGGGGACAGTTATCATGCTATCGCGAATGGGGAAAGCGCCGGTCGCTTGCCTGGCCGGCTTCGTCTCGCTAAGCACCTATGCTCAACAGGATGGAGATATTGCCGGCGCAGGCCCGCATCTGGAGGAGGTGACGGTGACCGCCCACCAGCGCGACTACCGGGCCGATTCCGCAAGCAGCGCCGCAGGGCTTGACCTCACGCTGCTGGAGACCCCGGCGGCTGTCAGTGTTATCACCCAGGACATTCTCAAGGATCAGCAGGTCAACAATGTCGACGACGCGCTGCGCAATGTGGCCGGGGTCACCAAGTTCAAGACTGGCAACGGCGGCGAGGAGAAGTTTTCCATTCGCGGCTTCGATGCCTCGCAGTCTATCTATAAGGACGGCGCCCGTATCAATAACGCTCTCAATGCTTCCAATATTCCTTCGACGGAAACCGCCAATATAGAGCGCATCGAGGTCCTGAAGGGGCCCTCGGCACTGCTCTATGGCCAGGGTGAACCGGGCGGTATCATCAACTACATTACCAAACGGCCCCAGCTGCAGCGCTATACCAATATCGAGGTGCTGACGGGCAGCGATTCCCTGTATAAAGTGGAGTTTGATACCACCGGTGCCCTGTCGGCGGAGCGGGGCCTGGCCTATCGCTTTGTGGGTGCCTATGAGGACTCGGAGAGCTTTCGCGATGAAGTGTTCCGCCGCCGCCTGTTATTGAATCCGTCCGTGGCTTTTATGCCCAACGACAGGCTCAGCCTGGTACTCGGCTACGAGTACCTCGATGATAACTATACCCAGGACCGGGGGCAGGTGCTGGATGGCAATATTGTGCGCGGTTACAGTTACAGCGGCCGTGTGGATGAGGCGCAGTTTTTCGGTATACCCAATTACAATGACAAGACTGAGGCCGAATCCAATCGCATCTACCTAAACGGGGAGTATGCCTTTAGCGATGGCTGGCGGATGGAGGCGACTTTTTCCCAGACCGATAACGATAAAACCAATGTCGATTCTTCGCCGGGTTTTCTGACTGCGGATTTCGATGTGATCGGTCCTGCTGGTTCGCCGGATGAAAACCTGGTCAGCATACAACCGCGAAAAACCGTGGGCGAGGGCGAGGCGCGCCAGGCGGCACTGAAACAGTTTATTGATTTCGAGGGGCCCGCCGGCATCCAGCACCAGATACTGGCGTCGCTGACCTGGGAAGACTTCGAAACCCGCACTACCAGTTTCCGCGGTGATCGCAATGTGTTTTTCAATGTCGCTTCCGGTGAGTATTTCACGGCTTTTGACGCCGCAGAACTGAACGACCCCGATATCATCCGCGCCACTGACACTGTGGTGTTTCGCTTGAACCCGCCCAATTCGTCAACCATTGGCGAGTTCGAAGAGCGGGGTATCAATGTGCTGGACTATATTCGCTTCAACCAGCAGTTCAGTGTATTGCTGGGCGGGCGCTACTCCGAATACGAAGACATCACCAATGATTTTACCGATGAGGACTTCAGTTTGAGAGCCGGTCTGGTCTACGCGCCGGTGGATGGCATATCCTTTTATCTGAGCTATTCGGAAGGTTATACGCCCTCGGGTGGCTTACTGGCGATCGATGAGGGGCCGGTCGACCCGGAAACCTCTGTAGCCTGGGAATTGGGGGCCAAATGGTCGCTGCGCGACGAACAGCTGCTGATAACCGCCGCTGTTTACGATATCGACCTTGAAGACGTACCCTTTGTCACCAATCCGCTGGACGCCGACGGCAACCCGACACCCGAGGCGGAACGTCGCTACGACAATCTCGGTGCTATTGCCAGCCGCGGTATCGAGTTGGAGGTGGTGGGCCGTATCACCGAGAACTGGCGTGTACAGGCGGGGTACGCCTATATTGACAGCGATATCGCCGACGGCGGCCTGGGTGAGTTCGGCGCGGCGTTTCCGGAGGGCAATCGGCTGCCCGGTATCGCCGAGAATAATGTCAACCTGTTTACCTTCTACGAGTTTGCCCTGGCCGGCGGCGAGCTGGGTCTGGGCGGCGGTGTGTTTTATCAGGACGAGGTGTATATCAGCACCGAAAACCGCGGCCGTTACGACGCCTGGACACAGATCGATCTGGCGGCCTATTACAAGCGCGAGCGCTGGAAAGCCCAGCTGAATATCCGCAACGCCTTCGACGAGGACTATCGGCTGGCGCAGGCGCTGACCACCAGCGATTTCTTTGCCGCCATTCGCGTCGGCACCTCGATGCCGAGAACCCTGACGGCGTCACTGGCCTACGAATTTTGAGGCATGAGTGTAACAGCGCGCACCTGGTTCCGGCTGCATTCCTGGATGGGTTTGAAGCTGTCGATCGCGATGAGCTTCATTCTGGTTACCGGTACGCTGGCGGTGTTCAGTTACGAACTGGACTGGCTGTTAAACCCGCAGATGCGGGTAATGCCGGCGGCCGAAACGCAGCGGGTTTCCTGGGGCGCCCTGTACGATTCCGCCCGCTCGGCCTACCCCGGCGCACCGCTGCTGGCGCTGTCGGCCAGTCGCGATCCGTGGTGGGCGGCGCAGGCGGTTTTCAATACGCCCTCCGGCGGGCTGGTGCGGGTCTGGATCGATCCCTATACGGCGCAATATCAGGGCTACACCGGCTGGTTCAATATCCAGCGGTTTCTGCGCCAGGCGCACCGCCACCTGATGATGCCGGCCGCCATCGGTATTCCGCTGGTAACCCTATTTGCGCTGCCGCTGATGGCGGCGTTGGTGACCGGGCTGGTGGTCTATAAAAAATTCTGGCGCGGATTTTTCAAATGGCCGCGCTTTGGCCGGCCGGCGCGAATATGGCTGGGGGACTTGCACCGTCTGGGCGCGCTGTGGTCGATCTGGTTTATCGTCATTATCGGCCTGACCAGCATCTGGTATCTGGCCGAAAAATCCCTCGGGGCTGCCGCGCCGTCGTTTTCACCGGCCGTTAAACCGCTGCCGAGAGCGGCGGCAATACCGGCGGACTTTGACGGTGCCCGGCTCGATCGCGCAGTGGCGCTGGCGCGCCGCGCCAATCCCGATCTGCAGGTTTACCACATCAGTTTTCCGCGCCGGCCGCACGACCATCTGGCCATTCAGGGGCAGGCAACGGCGCTGCTGGTGCGCGACCGGGCCAACGCCGTCTATATCGATCCGCTGGATCTTACGCTGACCGGCAGCCACCGCGGCGAGGATCTCACCACACACCAGCGCCTGTCCGAACTGGCTGATCCTCTGCATTTCGGCACCTGGGGCGGCATGGCGGTGCGCATTGTCTGGTTTGTGTTCGGGGTCATTCTCTCCGGCTTGTCGGTGACCGGTATCTATATCTATGGCCTGCGGGTGGTGTCCGGTCCGGCCCGGAGCGCGTCGCAGACTGCCGCTCAGGTGGTGATGAAGTGACGCGCCGCCCGCTGTTGGTGGCCTGGCGCGCGATGGCGGGCTGGCGCTGGCCGATGCTGGCGCTGGTCCTTATCTGTCTGGGCCTGACACCTCTGGCCATGCAACCGCAGCCGCAATGGCGCGACTGGGGCAGCAGTCCGGCCGATACCCGCGTGCAGCTGCAGACCCGCGGTCACTTTCTACCGGGCAGCCAGTTCGAGGTGCGTTTGAGCGGTCCGCAGACCGCACTGGCGGGCAGGCAAGTGGCTGTCAGGGGCGCGGTACCGGAGCCGATAGCGATGGCAGTCGATGGCGGGGGGCACGACGGGCAGTCGGTGGCCAACAGTCGTCTGTTGCTGCCCCGCGATATCACCGGGGTACTGATCGTCGAACTGTCGAAAGTCGGTGATGATCCGGGCTCGGCAGTATCCTGGGAAATCGGCTTCGTGCTGCCGCGCTGATCGCTTTCAGTCAGCCGTTTACGCTTGGGGGCAGCCCCTCCATCAGGCCGCGTGGCTCGGTGCCGCCAGCGGCACTTTGATCACCTCGACACCGGCGCCGTGCAACTGTGCCTCGGCCGCCTGCGGTATATCGGTATCGGTGATCAGCACATCGATCGCCGCCAGCGGGCAGACCGCCAGCGGCGCCCGGGTTGCGAACTTTGACGAGTCCACCAGCACCACCAGGCGCGCGGCCTGCTCCATCAGCCGCTTTTCGGCGTGCACCAGCAGTGGGTCGGTCTGCATGGGGCCGCCGGCGGTAATCGCCTGCGCCCCCAGAAACAGTTTGGTGGCGTGGAAGTTTTTTAAAATACCGTCTTCGTAAGGGCTGAGGACGATATTCTGATCGCGATAAAGCTCACCGCCGGGCAGCATTACGCGAATATTGGGGCGGGTAAACAGTTTGGTGGCAATATTGAGCGAGGTCGTCATGATCTGGTAGCGTTCGTCGCCGAGACTCTCGGCCATCATCTGGGTGGTAGTACCGCCGTCGATGATAATCGCCTCGCCGGGCTCACACATGGCCGCCGCCCGCGCGCCGATGGCGCGCTTGGCCTCGACATTGCGGATTTTACTGACTTCGTAGGATTCCTGGCCGAGCAGGCGCTTGGGCGCATCCGCGCCGCTGTCGGCGATCGGCAGGGCGCCGCCGCGCACCCGCCGCAGCTTGCCCTCCCGCTCCAGGTGCAGCAGGTCGCGGCGCACCGTGGCCGGCGAAACGGCGAGCCGGCCGGAGAGTTCTTCAACCGAGGTGACTTTGTCCGGGTCCAGTGCATTCAGTGTCTGCAGCCAGCGTTCATGCGCATGCATGAGCGGATGTCTCCTTTCTCAATCGGCGTAGCCGCAGAATATAGGCCGCCGCGGCAATGTGCAACGGCCGGCCAGGGTTCGCTCAGGCGTTGGCTACTGTGGTTCACTGTGCCGCGCGTAGATGCGTACCGGTCCCGCCAGGCCGGATGGAAACAGGGGGTGATCCCGGCCGAGCCCGGTGACCTGGGTATAAAGCGTGCCCTGGGTGTAGGGGCGGTAAACGTTCTTGCCGACCGTTTCGCCCAGCGCCAGTCCGGCGTCGCCAATCAGCCTGTTGGCCCAGAGATTGGTTACCTGAATCTCCAGCTGGTTTTTGCCGGGCCTGGCCGCTGCACCGAGTTCTATTCGATACGGCGGCATCCAGTCGCTGCCCAGGGGCCGGCCGTTGAGCCAGACCTCGGCGATCTGTCCCACCTCACCGAGGTCGAGCAGCAGGTCCTGCGGCTGATCAGCCGCTGCCTGCGGCAGCTCGAAAGTCGTCGTGTAGCGCGCCGTGCCCGAGTAGTAACGCACTGGCGGGTGGTCGCTGGTATGCCACGGCGCCAGTGTTTGCAGCGTGAGTGGCTGTTGCGGCCCGCCGGCATCGAGGAAAGTGACTGTCCAGGGGCCGGGCACGGTGGCGATCCGGCGCAGTTGCGGCAGCGGCAGCTGCCGGGCGGGCGCCGGCGCCGCGCCGGCAAAGACCACAAAGACCGATTCGTGTGTGTCGAGGTCGAGTGTTACGGCAGTATCGCTGTCGCCGCTGCGATAGCTGGCCGGTAATATCTTTGCCGTTTCCGGGTACCACAGCGATACATCCCTGCCGCTGACACGGAAGCGCGCCTCCGTGCTGATCGGGCTGTCACCGAGATTGGTAACAAAGTAAAGGTCAATCGCGTCTGTCGCGCGGTGGGTCCATTTCAACGGCGCATTCTCTGCAAGGCTGACATCCGCCTCGATACCGAGGTCGTTCAGTGCCGCGCCGATAGACATGTCTGTATAGACCCGCCCGGCACCCACTTGGCGACCTTGTTGACGACCTTTTACAGCGTCGGTTGACGGCCCCCACAGGCGATCGGCGACAGCGGCGATGGCCGCATCGGCGCCGGCTCCGTCGGCGAGGCTGGGTGATCCCAGCGGGCGCGGTGCCAGCAGCGCGCCACCGGCCTTGACCAGGGCCTCGAGCCGACCGGCCATGGCGACCGTGAGGCGGTCGTGATGGGCCGGCAATACCAGCAGCCGGTAACGGCTGCCGCCCGGTGTCACATAGTAGCCGTCTTCGACTTTGAGGTTGTCGATAACGGTTTCCGCATCGATGTAATCATAGTCGTAACCCGGCGGTAGGCCGGGCTGGGTGTCGTCCCAGAACGGCACCGACAGCGGCGCGCCCTCGCCCAGCAGGATGGCCACGTCGGCGATATGTTTACCCTGCTGTAACATAAAAGAGCTGCGCGCGAGATAGTCGATCCAGCCCTTTGACTGCTCGGCCCAGGTCTCGTGGCGGGTCAGGAACTGGCCGAACTGCCACAGCGTGAAACCCGGCGCGAAATCATCCAGCGGCTGGTGGTCGGAAGAGTGAATGACAATGCGGTTGACGCCTTCGGTGAAGTAGTAATCGCCGACCCATTTCAGCTCCCGCGGCCCCTGTCCCCACGGCGGGTGGAAGGGCAGTGTGGTAAAGGCTTCGGCGGCGACCAGGTTCTGGCCGTAGATATTGGCCACCGCAGCGGCTTCGCGAATATCGGTGCGGTAGCGCGGGTCGAGCTGATTGCCGGGGTCGCCCGGCGGCACGTACCAGAACTCCGCCATCGGTACCTCCGCCATCGCTTTCAACTGCATGCCGTTGCCCATGGTCGCCATGCGCGTGCCCATGGACTCGGCGTAAACCCCGAGGCCGCGGGCATTGGCATAGGCCTGGATGACGCCGTTGTGGTTTTGGGCCAGCAGATCGCTCAGGGTCAAGCGCCAGTCGTAAAGAAAACGCTCGGTGGCGGCGGCGTCACCCACCACCTGCCCGGCCAGCGCCGGTGCATAGGGGCGCGGATCGTAACCGCGCAGCGCCTGAAAACGGGCGAACATGTCATCGGTCCAGTTGGTCAGGCCGGCCTCCCAGCTGTCGAGCAACAGATATTCGATACCGCCTTTTCCCAGTATGTCCGCTGCATGCTCTGCCAGCGGCTGCAGCAGGCCATCGAGATAGGCTGTGACGTGTTCGGCATTGAGCTTGTCCACCTCGAGGCCGAGCGACTCGTTGGTGGCCGGGTGATTGGTTACCCCGGTCAGAGAGTATCCCATCCGCAGCACAGTCCAGTCGCCGGGCGGTGCCTCCCAGTCCAGGGTGCCGTCTGCCCGCAGGCGATCGCTGAGATCCAGCACGGTGCCCGGGGCGACGGCGGCGGCGGTTGCCGGTGTCGCGGCCGCGGCATAGTCATAGATCAAGCCAAAGCCGGCCTTGTCTTCGGCGCGGTTGATACGGCCGGCCGACCAGCGCAACTCCGTCAGTGTGTAGTGTGCCGGGGCGTCGATGCCCAGCAGCGCGGCGAATCTGTGCGGCGGTGCCGGCGAGGTCAGCAGCAGGCGAAAATGGCGCGCCGTGGTCTGCGGAAAGGCCAGTGTTCGGGCGCTGGCATTGATCCACTCGTGAGTCTGGCCGGGCAACTCGGCGAGGGTATGCCAGTTGCGGCCGTCGCGGCTGACCTGCACCCGCCCCTGGGGAAAACCGTGCCCCAGGCCGATGGTGACACTGTCGACGGTCACGGGCTGATCGAAATTGAAGGTCACTGCCGCCGGCTCGTCCAGATATGCCAGCGCCATACCGCCGGCAAACAGGCCGTCGGCCAGCAGCGCCGTGTCGACAGGGCCGGCGTTGGAGTGGACCTGCACCGCGGCCGATGCCAGCGCCGACTGCGCCGCCGGCGTGGGGTAGGCGAACACATGCTGGTCGCGGTAGTGGCGGGGCGGCGGTTTGTCCAGTGGCTCGGCGCGCGCGCTTGCGGCCACGCTGCCGTGCAGCTCGGGCAGTCTTATGGCGCGCTCTTTCGGTACATCCTGAAACGGGCCGCTGACGTCGGACGGTTGCGGCAAGGGTGCCGGCAGCCGGCCCGGGCCGCTGAACCGGGTGCTGCTCCACACCAGCTTCTTCATGCCCTGCTCGGCGCTGACCCAGGGGCCGCCGGTCTGGCTCCAGCCGCCGGCCGCGTGGTAGGTCATCTCCAGGTTCAGGCGCTTGGCTTCTTTGGCGGCGTGCTCGAGCAGATCGAGCCACTGCGGCGTCATAAACAGCGCCGGATTTTCGACGTAGTGGCCCACACCCACGCCGACGTCGAACATATGAAAGCCGCCGATGCCGACCCGCTGCATCCATTCCAGATCCTTGCTGATACCGTCGCGGGTGACATTGGAGTCGATCCAGTGCCACCAGGTCCGCGGCCGCGCAGCCGGCGGTGGATTGCGGAAGCCGGCCTCGAGCGCGGTGAGTTGGGCCCGCTCGCCCTGGGCGGACGAGTGGGGCGATCTGTCTGACGGTGCGCTGCAGGCCGCTAACAGCGCCGCCAGAGCCACGCCGGAACAGGTTAGAGTCAAACGATCGAGCATCGGTAAACCTCGCAGTGGTTGACAGCCCTGGGTTTGATGCCTCGCGGGCTTGGTAAGTCGGGGCTCGAGACTGAGCCCCGTTGCCGGTGGCAGCCGTCGATGTTAAAAGCGGTTGCCGCTAAAATGCATAGCTGGCGCTGACAAAGGTCGAGCGCGGCTGGGCGGTAATGATGGAAAACACCTGGTCGGGGTCGGCAGTCAGTTGCGCCGGTGTAAATGCCTGCCGGTCGAGTGACTGCAGAAAACCGCCCGACGGCGCCCAGCTCAGCACCCCTTCTTCCTCGTTGAGCAGGTTCTTGATATCGAGGCGCAGGCGGATGCGCTCGGATACCGCGAAGCTGACGCCGGCATCGAAAATACTGAAAGCCGGCAGGTCGAAGGTATTCCAGCGGTTGGCCGGCCGATCGCCGAGATAGTTCCAGGTCAGAAACGCCGAGAGCTGATCGAGCGGGGCGTAGCTGAGTGTGGTGCGGCCCATGAAATCGGGGATATTGTCCGCGTCGCCATCGGGTATTTCGCTGATCACATCGTCCTCGCGCGAGGGCGTATTCTGCACCCAGAAGCCGAAGTCCTCGGAGTCGGATTTTTGTAGGGTCAGCGCCGTGCGCACACTGAGCGTATCGGTGATCTGGTAGTCGGCTTCGATTTCCACGCCCACCGTCGTCAGGCGGCCGGCGATCGGCGCCGGCGTGTAAGAGATACCGTCCTGGTCGTTAAACAGCTGCGGGTCGGTAACGTTATCCAGCTCACTCCAGAACGGAAACAGCGCCAGGGTGAGCTGCTCGCCGGAATAGCGCAGGCCGATTTCGAACTGTTGAATTTCCTCGGCCTCGACAAACAGCGAATTGATTTCATCGGCCGTATCGAGGTCGACCATGGTCTGGAAGTCCGGCGCTTTCTCGCCGCTGGAGTAGCGTATATAGGTCTGCAGATTGTCGTTGACGGCGTAGGCCAGCGACAGCGAGTAGGAGACATAGTCATAGTCGCGTTTGGCTGACAGCGGTTCACCCAGTGTATTCGGGAAGTTGTCGTACAGGGTAAGCGGATTGCCGTCGCTGCCGCCCTGCGCCGGGTCAAAGCCCTGCGGTGTACCCAGGATATTGGTGATATCGTATTCCACGTTTTCGTAGCGCACGCCCCAGTCGAAACTCAATTGATCGGTAAAATCCCAGGTGTGACCGAAAAACAGTGAATACTGCTCCTGGGTTCCGTCACTGCGATTGCCGGCCGAAATGGTATCGCCCAGGGCGGCAAAGCCCTCCGGCGAGGTGACATCGATAACGGTACCGCCGCCCAGATCCAGGGTGATATCGTACAGTTGCGGCTGGTTGCGGATGCCCGATATACCCAGCCCGCCGCCGTCGAAACGGCGGAAAATATCCGCCTTGGCATAGTAGAACCCGGCGCTGATGCTGTGCGCGTCCCAGGCGCGCGAAAGCGTGAACAGATTCATTACCTCGTCGACTTCGTAGGCGGGGTCAAAAGCCACCTGGGTCAGCACGCCGTTTTCCAGTATCTGCGGGTTTGGCAGGTCGCTCTGGGTTACGGTGTGATCGAAGCCGGTAGTCGAAACCACTTCGGCCACCAGATTGCCGGTCTGGCGGTCTGTGAACTGAAAGGTGCCGGGAATACCGAAGGTGTTACTGAGTATATAGACGAAGGGATCATTGACCGGCAGCGCAAAAATAACCGCGCCGCTGTTCCAGTTGGTGGAACTGTCGGCGTAGCGAAAGTTGTTTGACAGATTCCAGCCGCCGCCAAACTCGTGGTCCCATTTGAGGCTGAGGGAGATCTGTTCCGATTCCACCAGATTGCTGCCGTCCCAGCTGCTGATGCCGCCGCCGGGATCGGTCCAGGCATGCGGTGCGGCCGGGGGCAGAAAGGAGTCGTACGGCGAAATGCCCGGCGCATATTGAGGGTTGTTGAAATTGCGCGCCGGCAGGAATTCGAAAAAGCCGTTACTGTCACCGTGATACTTTGCCGAGATCAGCACCTCGCCGCTATCGTATTCAAACAGCGCGTTAGCGCGCACCTGTCCGCCGGCATTGAGGGTATAGCCCGGGTCGCGGGCGCCGTCGCTCTCGCGATAAAAGCCGCCGATGCTGTAGTAGATGCGGGAGCCGGGCTCGGTTTCGCCGCCATAGTAGAAATCGGCGCGATAGTGCGGATTGCGGCCGTCTCCCTCGAGGCCGTACTTAAGCGCAACTTCGCCGCCGGCATGGGAGCGGCCGGTTTTGGAGATATAGTTGAAGATACCCCCGGGGGCGTTGGGCCCGGTAATGGTGGCGGTGCCGCCGCGCAGTGCTTCCAGGCGCGCCAGGGTCAAATCGGGCCGGGAAAAATAATCGGGTCCGTAGTTGGAAAACGTCGGGTTGGAAACCGGCAGCCCGTCTTCCTGCAGCGACACGTAAAAGTAGCCGGATGCCGCTTCGTTGGAGCCGGCGGAAACGCCGCGTGAATAAACGATATTGCGAATTTCCCCCAGGCCCGAGTTGACAAAGACACCGGGCACGCTTTTGATCAGATCCGCGGCGCTGGTCGGTGCGGCCTGGGCCAGCTCCTCACCGGACAGCGCTGTTACTGCCACCGGGGCCTCTTCCAGGGCGATCCTTTTGAAGACACCGGTAACGATAATCTCCTCCAGTGTATCGTCCGTATCGGCTGCCGGCGTCTCCTGGGCCAGTGCCGCGGATACGGCCAGGGCCAGGGCGCTGGTACTGAGCACTAACCCGGATTTTGATTTTTCCGCTGGCGAATTCTTCCGATTAGTTTTGAGCTTTTTTGACTTATTCATCACCATTATCTCCCAATTTATGATTTTTATTGATTATTAATGATTGCATATGATGTATTTGTGGTCAAGACTGCTGCGGCTATGGCTATGTAGTTGGGTAAGTCACTGCCCTAACTGCCGCGGGCCGCATTGCCGGTGCATACGGGCAGTGGCAACGGCCACCGGAGAACTTACAGATGCGAGCGCCAGAGGCGCTGGTATTGCGCCAGGCCGGCAAAACGGCTGGCGCTGACTCGCTGCGTTGGCGGCGGGCTCGGCCGCTGCCACTGTGTCAACAGCGCCGCGCCCTGCACGGTGCCGTTGCTATCGCTGTTGGCCAGCACCGGCCGCCCGCTTCGCAGTTGCGCCAGCAGGCGGCACAGCCAGGGGTTTTGCAGAAATGCGCCTTCGACATAGACCGCGCCGGAGACGCCCAGCAGCGACAATTCCTCTTCGATCATTAATACACAGTACAGAGTGGCCAGGGCCGCACCGGCATCGGCGGCGCCGATGATCCGCCCCGCGGCGCCGGCAAAAGGCCCGCTGCCGCCGCTGAAGTCCGGCAGCGCCAGGCTGCCGCGGTGAATCACCCGCTGAATATCGGCTGCCGTTACCGCCGTATCGAGCGCAAGCCCCAGCGCCGCGCAGATCGCCTGGTATTCGCGCCCGCCCATAAAGCGGGCGCAGCCCACCGCATTGCCGTGGATATCCACATTGGCGAGCATATCGCGGCGTTCGTCGAGTCGTTGCAGGCCGGCATTGCGGGCAAAAGTAATGGTCCAGGTACCGGTGGACACCACCGCAGAACTGCCCGCGTCCGCTATTGGCAGATAGCGCAGATAGCTGGCGTTACTGTCGTGGACACCGACAAATACCCGGCAACTGCGCGGCAGTCCGGTCTGCTCGATAACCGCCGGGCGCAATGTGCCCAGCACGTCACAGGCCTTTTTAAAGGGTGGAAACAGCCGCTGCCACTGCTGCCGTTTGACCAGCGTGGAAAATGTGCGTGCGGCCGGGGCCCAGCAGTCGGTATGGCAGCCGAGGGAGCTGACCTCGCTGGCGGCAACACCCGTCAGCAGCCAGCCCCAGTACTGGGGATACAGCAACAGAGTATCGGCGCGGCCGAAATCCTCGGGGTAGGTTTCCTGCAACCAGAACAGCTGCCGCCCGAGGTTTAAACCGGCGGGCAGCTCGGGTGACAGGGACTCGCGGAAAGCGGGTCGCAGCCGGCGATAGCGCTCGTTAACCGCGGCGATACCGGCAAATTCGTAGTCGACGACGGGCAGCACCAGACCCGGCCAGGCCGCATCCGCGGCGCTGTCGATCAGCGCCGCCGTGGCGCCGTGAGTCGCGATACTGATGGCCTGGATATTATAGATGGCCGCGGCCTCTCCGGCGCCATTGATAAACCAGCGCCATAAAGTCGCGATATCGATATGCGGGTAGGGCCCGTTAGCGGCAATTTCGTTACGCCGCTGCCGCGACCACAGCAGCTGCAGCTGCTGGTCGAGCACATGCAGCTTGATATGGGTTTTGCCTACATCGAGGACCAGGATGGCGGGCTCAGACGGCATCTCAGACGGTACCGATATCGCCTTGGCCGACCTGGCCGGCGCGCTCGCGCTTTTCGCGTTCCAGCCACCACCAGGTGGCACAGACAAAATAGATCGCGCTGGGTATGATCAGGCCGCTGCGAAAGCTCTGCAGTGAGAGGCCGC
Organism: Exilibacterium sp.; assembly: GCA_028280195.1. Taxonomy (GTDB): domain Bacteria; phylum Pseudomonadota; class Gammaproteobacteria; order Pseudomonadales; family Cellvibrionaceae; genus Exilibacterium. Next base: position 171,892 of record JANQMH010000063.1, on the reverse strand, counting down.
CGAAAAACACCGCCACGGACATGGCGGCGCAAAGCAATAACATCGTTTGCGCAACAGTTCTCACCAGGTAAAACCTGCCGCTATAGGGCACAGCTTGTGTCGCCTGCCGGTGATTCAATTGTTGCAGGTAGCGGTTTTCGCGCTGTTTGCGCTCAGTGCTGGCCCGGGTCTCGGCCAGCACCTTTTCGCGGTGCGGCTCCCGGGCGCCCAGTGCCGCGGCCATGCCGATATACACCAGCGTCGCCGTCAGCCAGGTGGGAATCAGCAGAAAGAATAAGTGCAGGCCGCCCGCCGCGTTGAGCAGAAACGCCGCCGCCAGTGCCAGCAGCCATGCCGTCAGCGCCGCCCAGTTGGTTGTCTGCTGGCTGTAGTTGCTCCAGTAGCGGGTCAGTTGCAAACGCGGAAACAGCCAGTGCTCGGTAACGATGATGGCGCCCAGCGGCGCCAGCATCAGGCCCATGATGCCGACGAAATCCATCAACCTGCTGAAGACGAACGGAAAGCAGGCAATCACCGTGGTCAGCGCGCCGGTGACAGCCGTGACAGTGGCGCGGTTCCAGCGCGGATTGAGGGACTGGAAGGCCAGCCCCGCGCGATAGATGGTGGGATTGGAGGTGGTCCAGCCGGCGATAATCACGGCGACAATGCCCGCCGCGCCCAGGGCCTGAAACGCCACCTCGCCGGCGTCCAGCTGCGCTATGGACGTTTTTACCATCAGGGCCGCGCCCGCACCCATGATGCCGGCGCAAACCCAGGCGGCGTAGTGGCCGATAAACATACCCAGTGCAGAGAAATACCCGTAACTGGCCCTGCGCGCGTAGCGCAACAGCGTCATATCGGAAAGGCCGCCGTGCATCGCCAGATTGCAGATCCAGGCGAAGGCCGCCACATGCCAGAAGCCCAGACCGTCGGCGCTGCCGCGCCAGATATGGGTATCGGCCACCCGCAAAAAATCCGACCAGCTGTGCAGGCCGGCTATCTCGCCGGTGTTCGCCGTCAACACCGGCAACATCGACAGTGCCCCGGCGAAAAACATCAGAATCATCCACGGCGCGCAGATTTCCGCAAACTGCGCCACCCGTGTAAAGCCTTTTACGGCAATGCCGACCACCACCGCACCGACCGCCACAGCTACGGCGACAAAACCGGCGCTGGTGGGGTACCAGTTTACCTGGGCGGGAATATCAAACAGAATGCGCACCGCCGAGGCGGATACCGTGATCATGGCGCCGGCCAGTACGCAAAACAGGGCGCCGTTGACGATGCTGTATATTTTGATAGTGCCGGGGCCGGCAATTTTTTCCAGATAGGCATATAGCGTCAGGCGCGTATCCACGGCGATGGGTGCGCACACCAGGGCCCAGGTAAGCACGGCCAGCAGATTGCCGAGCAACAGCCCCCACAGTACATCGCCGGTGCTCACGCCCCAGGCGACAAACATTGCGCCGATAACAAACTCGGTGCCGGCGACGTGTTCACCGGCGTAACTGGCGGCGAAATGCCGCGCCGGCTGCAGGCGCTGCGGCGCCACCGGCGTTTTTTCAAACTCTTCCATCGCACACCTTTTCTTTTGCTCTTATTTTGTTTAGCGGCCCGAAGCCCACTGTCTTTTTGGCAGCGGAGATGTTTGTTGAAGAAGCTGCCACCGCACCACTCTACTGCATCACTCAGCAATGATGCAATATTATGATTGAAAATGATTATTTATGGAATATAATGGTGGCTTATTGTATTAGCACCTATAAAAATGGAAAAAAATTATGCATGACCGTTTGATCAGCTTATGGAGCGATGTTGAGGCGGCGGCCATGGACGAGCCCGAGCTGCTGCGCTACCGGTCAAATCTGCTTGGCTCCGATCTGAGAATCACCAACTACGGCGGCGGCAACACCTCGGCCAAGCTGATGGCGGCCGACCCGCTGAGCGGCGACCGGGTTGAAGTGCTTTGGGTCAAAGGCTCCGGCGGTGATTTGGGTTCCATGCAGCTGGATGGCTTTGCCACTCTCTACATGGACAGGCTGCGGCAATTGAAGCGTCTCTACCGCGGGCTGCAATATGAAGATGAGATGGTCGCCTATCTGCCGCACTGTACCTTTAATCTCAACCCCCGGGCGGCCAGTATCGACACCCCCTTGCACGCCTATATCCCGGCCAGACACGTCGACCATACCCATCCCGACGCGGCCATCGCCATCGCTTGCACCGACAACAGCCGCGAGCTGACCGAAACGGTGTTCGCGGGTGAGATGGGCTGGCTGCCGTGGCAGCGACCCGGCTACGACCTGGGTTTGAAGCTGGAGAAGCTGGCCGGCGAACAGCCGCAGCTGAAGGGCATTTTATTGCAGGGCCACGGCATCTTTACCTGGGGCGAGACCTCGAAGGACTGCTATTGCAATACCCTGGAGATCATTCAACGTGCGGCCGACTGGCTGCAGGCCAACAATACCCGCCAGGCCTTTGGCGGGCCCCGCTATCAGGCGCCGCTCGCCGCCGCAGATCGCCGCCGGGTTGCCGCCCGGCTGATGCCGGTGATTCGCGGCAGGATCGCCGGCGAGCTGCGCAAGGTGGGCCACTTCGACGATTGCGAGGCAATACTGCAGTTTGTCAACGCCAAAAATCTCGCGCCGCTGGCGGCGTTGGGCACCTCCTGCCCGGACCATTTCCTGCGCACCAAGATCCGCCCGCTGGTTGTCGACTTCTCGCCCGCCGGCGCTGATCTCGATAGCGCCGTCGACCAGTGCGCGGCGCAGCTGGATCGACAGCTGGAGGACTACCGCGCCGCTTATCGCGCCTACTACCAGCGCTGTAAGCGCGAGGGCAGCCCGCCGCCGCGCGATCCCAATGCCGTGGTCTACCTGGTGCCCGGCGTTGGTATGATCACCTTTGCCGCTGACAAAACCACTGCGCGTATCGCCGGGGAGTTTTATATCAATGCCGTCAATGTGATGCGTGAAGCGAACGGCGTCGGCAACTATACCGGCCTGCCCGAGCAGGAGGCTTTCGATATCGAATACTGGGCGCTGGAGGAGGCCAAGCTGCGGCGCATGCCCAAGCCCGGGGAGCTGGCCGGTCGTATCGCCTTTGTCTCGGGCGGCGCCGGCGGTATCGGCAAAGCTACCGCGGCGCGTTTATTGCGCGCCGGTGCCTGCGTGATGCTGGCCGATATCGATCGCCAGGCACTGGCCGCGGCGCAGGCGGAATTGTCGGCGGTCTTTAGCACTGATGCGGTGCGCAGTGTCAGTTGCGATGTAACCGATGAAAGTGCGGTGATAAACGCTTTCGCAACCACCGCGGTGGAATTCGGCGGTCTGGATATTCTGGTTTCCAATGCCGGTATTGCCAGCGCCGCCCCGTTGCAGGAAACATCGCTGGCTTTATGGAATAAAAATCTCGATATCCTCGCCACCGGTTACTTTCTGGTCAGCCGGGAAGGTTTCAAACTGCTGCAGGTACAGGGCACGGGCGGCGCCATCGTCTTCGTCGCCAGCAAAAATGCACTGGTCGCTTCGCCCAACGCCTCGGCCTATTGCACTGCCAAGGCTGCCGAGCTGCAGCTGGCCCGCGCCGTGGCGCTGGAGGGCGCGCCGCTGGGTATCCGCTGCAATGTGGTCAATCCCGATGCGGTATTGCGCGGTTCCAAAATCTGGACCGGCAAGTGGCGCGAGGAACGGGCGGCGGCCTACAATATGGAGGAAGATGACCTCGAGGCCCACTACCGCCTGCGCAGCTTGCTGAAGCTGAATGTCTTTCCCGAAGATATTGCCGAGGCGATTTATTTTCTTGCCGCCGACAGTTCATCGAAGTCCACCGGCAATATTATCAATGTCGATGCGGGGCATGCGCCGTCTTTCAGCCGCTGATACAGCGTGGCCGCGAAGATAGACAGGTGAACATGTATGCAGGTAAAAGGGTTACAGACGATGAGCAAACGAATTGACGCCGCGCTGATTGCCGACAGCAACCGCCAGCGTGCGACCGCGCTGCAGCAAGACTACGAGGCTCTGGGCAAGCAACTGTCGCGCAGTGGCATCGATATCGAAAGGATTACGGCGCAGGCTGAGGCTTTTCAAATCGCCGTACCTTCCTGGGGCACTGGCACGGGCGGCACCCGCTTTGCGCGTTTTCCCGGCATTGGCGAGCCGCGCAATATCTTCGAAAAGATTGAGGACTGTGCGGTTATCAATGACCTGTCGCGGTGTACCGCCAGGGTGTCGCCGCATTTTCCCTGGGACAAGGTCGATGACTTCAATGCCTTAAAGCAGCATGCCGCCGCCTTTGGCTTGAGCTGGGATGCGGTGAACTCCAACACCTTCCAGAATCAGCCCGGGCAGCGTCACTCTTATAAATACGGCAGTCTCAGTCATACCGCGGAGGCGGTGCGCCAACAGGCCATTGCCCACAATCTCGAGTGTATCGAATGGGGCAGACAACTGGGTTCCCGTATTCTCACCGTCTGGATCGGCGATGGCGCCAACCATCCCGGGCAACAGCATTTTCAACGCGCCTTCGAGCGCTATCTGGAAAGTATGGCGGCGATCTACGCCGGGCTGCCCCCTGACTGGGAACTGCATATCGAACACAAAATGTTCGAGCCGGCCTTTTACGCGACGGTAATACAGGACTGGGGCAGTAACATCCTCGCTGCCATGCAGCTGGGAGAGCGGGCCAAGTCCCTGGTGGACCTGGGCCACCACGCCCCCAACTGCAATATCGAAATGATTGTGTCGCGACTGATCCAGTTCGAAAAACTGGGCGGCTTTCATTTCAATGACAGCAAGTACGGCGATGACGACCTGGACAGCGGCTCGCTGCACCCCTACCAGCAGTTTCTGATTTTCAATGAGCTGGTGGATGCCGAATACCGGCGCCAGCCGGGCTTTGCTCCCAACTATCTGCTGGACCAGTCACACAATGTGACCGACCCGATCGAGAGCCTGATCAATTCGGCCATCGAAGTGCAGCGCTCCTATATCAAGGCGCTGCTGGTGGACCGCGAGGCGCTGGCCGGCTACCAGCAGGACAACGATGCCCTGATGGCCAGCAATACCCTGAAAGCCGCATTCCATGTCGATGTCTCGCCCATTCTGGCCACGGCGCGGCTGCGTAAAGGCGGGGCCGTCGACCCGATCGCCACCTACCGCACGGCCGGCTATCGGGCCGGGGTTGCAGCCGACCGCCCGAGCGCCGGCGGCACCGGCTCCGGCATCATTTAACCGGTGCCGGCTTGAACCCCATCGGCAAACCCCAGGGGCAGCGATGATCGAAATTGACTAAGCATGATTGCAGCCGACTATATAGTGGTTAAACGCGACAGTATCAGGTCGGCTGCAGCGCGATCCCGGCCTGGTGTGCCGTGCCGGGCCGGTTGAACAGGCCGTGAACCCTGTAATCACATTGCGGCGGTGCCCTAGTCATTAGCTTAGCCTTTCGTCCGCTGCCCGCTCGTCCAGTACCGGCTTACGCCCGTGCCGCAATAAGCATTGAACGACAATCCACCTGTCTGGTCATATGGCAATATGATATAAAAGGCTTCTCGGCGAGATATTCGCAAGCTGAGTTCACACCGCGTGATATGAGACTTTTCACCAGTTACAGGGGGTATCGAGACGTGTTGGTTATCGCTGCGGGATATGCTGGCATATGAAAACCCGAAGGCTGCAATACACCGCTGCAACCCTTGTTGTTGCCGGCTCTTTGCTGCTTGCCGCCTGCACCCAGCAGCCGCAACCCCAGCAGAACTTCAGACAGCCGGTCAGGGCCGACTTTTCCGGCTCCTGGGAAATGGACTACAGCCTCAACGACGACGTGCAGTCGCGGCTGGAGAACTATTTTTACCGCATGCGCAGGGCGGCGGAGCGGCAGAATCCCCAGCGCGGGCTGGATCGCCGCATCGGGCCCCCGGGTGGCGCCTCTACCGTGGTGGCCATGGCCAGATTTGTCGAGCAGATTACCCGCATCGTCGTCATGGATATCGAACAGACCTACAACGCCATCCATATCGACAGGGAGGGGACTTTTTCCCTGGACTGTGAATTCGGCGACGACAAGCCGCAGATCTATGAAAACCGCTTCGGCACCGAAGTCTGCGGCTGGGACGGCCACCAGCTGGTCTTCCGCCTGAGCCTGCCCGAGGGGATGAGCCTGCAGCACCGCCTGACCCTGTCGCGCGACGGCCAGCAGATGAATATTGCCACCACGGTAATGCTCGCCCAGGCGCCTGAACCCTTTACGCTCAATCGCGCCTATATGCGCTTTGAAGGCCTGCCGCAGCACAACTGCGAACAAACCGTCAGCCGCGGCAAGGTTTGCAGCCTGGCGTCCGACGCGAAGTCCGAAAGGTAGTACATGCCCCCAGCGTTAAACGCCGTCCTGCTTATTGTGGTTTGCCTGTCGCTTGCCGCCTGCGCGCCTCAGCCCGAAAAAACCGCCGCGCCGCCGCTGGAGGTAAAATCGCTGCCGCCGGCGCCGGTCTCCACACAGCCGCCGCGGGAGGTTGACCGGCTCGATATCGGCATTGTGGTTTTCGATCCCGGCGTCCCCGCCGATGCCTCCACCCACCGCGAGTTGGGTATCTTCCCGCTGATCCGCAAAGCCGAGTCGCGCTATCTGCCGTTTCTGCTGCGCCGGGCCCTGGTGGACAGCGGACAGTGGGGCGCGGTGCGGGTTATGCCGCGAACCTACCAGTCCTCGGAACTGCTGGTCAAAGGAAAGATTCTGGCGTCCAACGGCGAGGTGCTGGTGCTGGCCATTCGCGCCGAGGACAGTGCCGGGCGCGTGTGGCTGGACACGGCTTATCGCCATACCGCCGGCGAGGAAGATTATGCAAGCAGCGAGGTCGATCCGTTCCAGCTGCTTTTCACCCGCATCGCCAAGGATCTGCTGCTTGCCCGTTCCAGGCTTGGCGCTGCCGAACTGCGAGAGATAGCCCAGGTTTCCTCGCTGCGCTACGCCGCTGAAATATCGCCGGAGGCCTTCGAGCAATACCTGCGCAAAGATGAGACAGGTATTTACCGCATCAGCCGCCTGCCCGCCGAGGGTGACCCCCAACTGCGGCGTATCGACAGAATCCGCCAGTATGAATATCTGTTTATCGATACTGCCGACGAGCACTACCTCAACCTGTTTGATGACATAAAAAAAACTTACGGCCTGTGGCGGCAATACAGCCGCGAGCTGTTACTGTATATCCGCGACGAGGAAAGTCGCGATAAAGACAATGAGTTTCGCCGCGGCAGCTTTGCGTGGATAAGCGCCAACTACGCCAACTACGAATGGTTCCGGCGGCAGGAGCAGCTGATGGAGGAACTGTCCAGCGGTTTTAATAATGAGATAGTGCCCACGGTACTGCAGATGGAAGATTCGGTGGTGGAGCTGAGCGGTGATCTGGATGATCAGTATGCGCAATGGCGGCGAATCCTGCGTTCGTTGCTGGAGCTGGAGCGGGGGCCGCTGTCGCCGTGAAGGGCGATGATTTTTTGGCGGCGGTGGATTACTGCATTAAGCCGGGAAAGCAGGAAGATACAATATGCACGAAACAAGTCCGATTGAGCTGCTCTTTGGGGGTATGGAGAAACTGGGGCCAGGCAGTAATGCCGATACCTTGAAAGTATTGAACATGCTTCCAAAACGACCCTATGAAGTCATCGTCGATGCAGGTTGCGGTGCCGGGCGGCAGTCGCTGGTGCTGGCGCAACAGTTGCAAACACGGGTGCATGCGGTAGATTCCCACGAGCCGTTCTTAACGGATTTTCTCCAGCGCGCTAAAGCGGCTGGTATGGAAAATCTCATTCAGACCCATTGCATGGATATCGCCGATATATCGAATTGCTTTCGAGAAGTTGATCTGCTCTGGTCGGAAGGCGCTGCTTATAACATCGGTTTTCCCCATGCACTCCGCACCTGGTACCGCGCTGTCAAAACTGAAGGCATTGTGGTTGTCAGTGAGTTGTCCTGGTTGCATGGGCAGGTGCCGGCGCAAGTGCGTGAGTTCTTTCGCTCGTGCTATGCCGATATGCGAAGTACAAATGAGAACTGCTCTATCATTCAGGACGCCGGGTACGACCTGCTCGATATGTATACGCTGCCTAATAGCGCATGGATAGCGGACTACTACGATGTGCTGGAGCCTCGCGCAAAAGCACTTCTCAACCATGCAGACGAATCTGTCAGAGTCCTGGCGGCAGAAACGCTGGAAGAGATACGAATATTTGGCTGCGCTGAGGGCAGTTATGGCTACGTATTCTTCATAATGCAGAAGGTCTGACGGCAGCTGGGCGTGGCCCGGCCAGTATTTAAGCCCATAGTATTCAAGCGGGAAATATAGTTGATCAAGTAGTTGGATTTGTTAACGGGCGCGCGTGGTTTCGCTTCCACTGAACGCGGGCATGGGGATAATCTGCTAACGCATTAATTGCAATAGACATCGAGAGATTTGCCGCTACCATGGAACCGACAGTCTATCGGGAAATGTACGACGGAGAAGAAGCGGCGGTCTGTGCGCTGGTGGAATACGTATTCAACGCGCTGGTAGCCCCGGAATACGGGCGGGAAGGGATAGAGGAATTCTTCCGGTTTGCCAGTCCCGGTGCCATGGCGGGGCGGGTTCGCTCGGGCGGGTTTGTTTTGCTAGCGAGCCAGGCGCAGAACCTGGTTGGCATGCTGGAATTTGCGCCTCCCGACCGTATCGCACTGTTGTTCGTCAGCGTCAGGCGGCAGGGTATTGCCAGGGAGCTGCTGGTTCGAGCCGTCAACAGAGCCAAGTCCGAAAACGCCACATTATCGAAGATAAACGTCCATTCTTCGCCATATGCGCAGGCAGCGTATCGGAGGATGGGGTTTCGTCCGAGTGGTAAGGTTACTACCGCTCACGGTATCAGGTATATTCCAATGGAGTTGATCGTCGCAAACGCCCGTGGCTGATAACGGCAAGGAGACTATTTTGAAAAAGCAAATACTGGTTTTATGGGTAGTGTCTATTGTATGGAGTTCAACTACCCTTGGTCAGTGGTCCGATGAAGGGAAAATTCTCTCGATTTATCCTTCATCGAGCCATGGCGGGGTACTGGTCCAGCATGAGCGTATGCCAAATCCGGATTGTTGTCCCAATTCGACACACTAACCCAGTCAGGGTCCACCACCGCAGTTCCAACAACATCTGTTAAGAACACTGAAGGTAGGTCCGCCTCTGGGTAGGGCCTTCAGAAACTCTCGCCAGCAGGGATGCTGGTGAGAAGTCCCCAGGGAAGGGTTGACGACGTGTTTCTGAAGGCCCTACCCAGAGGCGGACCGATTCATTAGCACCGCTTTGCTTAAGTAAGCGCCATTCGGATCGGTAACAAATAAAAATCATTTGTATTATCAGTTGTCACCGACCCCTTTTTCTGGGAGGTGTTGGTGGCACCTAACCCGATCCAAAGACTCATCCCATCAGAGACACACAAGCGGCGCACAGGCAAGCCCCGGCGAAGTCGGCGCAGAAGGTGTTTTGGTACGGCTACAGCGACTATTTTAAAGATCCCGGCGGGCATTTCCTTAGCATCCACGATTGCTTTACACTGGCGTGCCGATGTAATGAGACAACGGACACAGGAGCATTAATGATGAATGGTGCTGAATCCTTATTGAAGTCGCTTATCGACGCCGGTGTCGAGGTCTGTTTTGCCAACCCCGGCACGTCTGAGATGCAGTTAGTGGCAGCGATCGACAAGATTCCCGGAATGCGCCCGATACTGGGCCTGTTCGAGGGCGTTGTCACCGGCGCCGCCGACGGTTACGGGCGCATGGCGGACAAGCCGGCGGCCACCCTGTTGCATCTGGGTTCCGGTTTTGCCAACGGTATGGCCAACCTCCACAATGCCAAGCGTGCCTTTACCCCCATCGTCAATCTGATCGGCGAGCACGCCACTTACCATCTGCCGCTGGATGCGCCGTTGACCTCGGATATTGCCGCTTGCGCGGCCCTGACCAGTGATTGGGTACGGGTGAGCCAGTCGGCACAGGCGCTGGCCGGCGACGGGGTCGAAGCAGTGGCCGCGGCCATGGCCGGTCGCCAGGCCAATCTGATTGTTCCCGCCGACTACGCCTGGAGCGAGGGCTGTGAAGCGGCTGCGCCGCTGGCCGCTGCGGCGCGCGCGCAGGTCTCTGGCGAAATAGTTGCCGCGGCCGCCGGGGCACTGCGCAGCGGGAAGCCGGCTTGCCTGTTTCTCGGCGGTATGGCGCTGCGCGAGCGCGGCCTGAAAGCGGCCCACCGTATTGCCGATGCCACCGGCGCGCGCCTGATCAGTGAAGTATTCCCTGCGCGTTTGCAACGCGGCCGCGGTCGGCCGAATATCGAGCGCCTGCCCTATCTGGGGGAGTTTGCCACTGAAACGCTCAAGGATTTCCGGCATATGGTGGTTGTCGGCGCCAAGGCGCCGGTGTCGTTTTTTGCCTATCCGGGCAAACCCGGCACGCTGTGGCCGGAACACTGCAATCTGCTGCAACTGGCCGACCAGCAACAGGATCAGATCAGCGCGCTGGAGGCCCTGGCCGATCAACTCGGCGCCGCCGCATTTTCCCCGCAAGATGATCCGGCGCTGCCGGAAATCCCCGCCGGGCCAATGACTGCCGAGACGGTCGGCGCGGTTATGGCAAACCTGCTGCCGCAAAATGCCATCGTTTCGGACGAAGGCAATACCAGTGGCATTTTCTCTTTCGGCTATTTCGACGGCGCCGCTCCCCACGACTGGCTCACTCTGACCGGCGGCGCCATCGGCCAGGGTTTGCCCGTGGCAGTGGGCGCCGCGGTTGCCTGCCCCGATCGCAAAGTGGTCAATCTGCAGGCCGACGGCAGCGCGATGTATACCAATCAGGCACTTTGGACCATGGCCCGGGAAGAACTGGATATCTGTGTCGTTATTTACAATAACAGCAGCTACGCCATCCTCAATCTGGAACTGATGCGCGTCGGTGTGGAAAATCCCGGCGAGCGTGCCAGGTCCATGCTGGAGCTGACCAATCCGTCGCTGCAGTGGACTCAAATCGCCGCCGGCATGGGGGTGCAGGCCAGCCGGGTTACCACCACCGAAGACTTCAGGCTGCAGTTTCAGGCGGCCATGGACAGCAGGGGGCCGCGCTTGATCGAAGTGGTATTGTAACTCAGCTGATGGGGCGGCCACGCCCGAGTAGGAGGAACTAAAAAAATACCCTCAGTCGTACTATACTCATTTTATCATCTTGAAAATGCACGACAGGTATAACGCTTATGGCCCCCGGTAAAACAATTGGAAGTTTCTCACTGATCTCCTTATTGCTGCTGTCCACAGCGGCATTTGCGGCCAAGCCCCCAGTCTATTCACATAAACGCAGCGGTGCGATTAAAGGAGTGGATGTTGTCGCCTACTTTGACCTGCAGCCGGGTGCCAAAGCGGTAAAAGGCAGCGATGACTTTACCTACCAGTGGCAGGGTGCGACCTGGAAGTTTTCCAGCGCTGAAAACCGCCAGCGATTTATGGATAATCCCCAGGCCTATGTGCCTCAGTACGGTGGTTACTGTGCGTTTGCCGTTGCCCATAATTTTGTCACCTCGCCGCGGCCCGACAGTTGGAAGATTGTCGATGGAAAGCTCTATCTCAACAATAACAGAACCTCATTCAGGCGTTGGCAAGAAGATCAGGCGGCAAAAATTATCAGGGCAGACGAGAACTGGCCCGCAGTGTTAGATAAATAGTACGCGCCCGGGTTGGGGCAGGGGAGTGGACCCTAGCCGGCGAAATCGTATTTGTCTCGCCAGTATTCGACAGTGCCGTTATCCATGGCGTCGAGGGCCATTTGTACAACCACCGAGACATCGGCGCCGGACTTCACATTCGACAGGGGTTTGGAGCCTGTTAACACGGCACTTTTGAAATCCAGCAGCGCCTGCATACTGGGATTTTTGTGTTCCACCTCGATGGGAGTGCCGGATACACCCCAGGATGTCTGCGTGGCACCGGTAACGCCGTCTACTATGGCCGTATCCTTTTGCTCAACTTGCTCGGAATACAACCACGCTTTCTCTTTGTTTATCACTATCGTGCCTTCTTTGCCAAAGATCTTGATCTGATAGCCGTCTCTGCTATTGGTAGTAAGGCAGGTATATCTGGCTTTTACACCGGACGGGTATTCGGTCATGATATGAACGTTGTCATAGGTCTCTCTGCCGTCTTTCCAGTAGTCGATACCGCCGAACCCGGTAACCTTGGCGGGCCGCGAGGCCAGTAGCCAGTTGGTGAAGTCTATCTGATGGGAACAAAGCTCGGCTACCAGACCACCGGAAAACTCCCGATACATGCGCCAGTTGATCAACTTTTCCCATTTGGGGTCGGGTGTAGGGCGCCGCCAGTCGCCGTTGCGGTTCCACTGGCACTCTATGGCGCCCACCGCGCCGATTTTTCCTGCCTGCACCAGTTCGACAATATGCCGGTACAGTCTTGAGCTGTGGTACTGATGGCCGGTTTGAAATACGAGGTCGGAGTCTGCAACTTTGCGGGAGAGCTTTTTAATATCCTGGTAGCCATAGGCCATGGTTTTTTCGCAGAATACATGCTTGCCGGCATCCAGGGCGTCCACGGCGATATCCGCATGGGTGCTGAAAGGTGTGGCAACGACTACCGCATCGATATCTTTCTGATCCAGTAAAAACCGGTAGTCACTGTATTGCCGGGTTTTTTTGTTGGCATACTGCATGCCGTTGGCAAGCCTGAAGGGCAGAATATCGCAGCAGGCGGCCAGGTTGATATCCGGAATTCTTTTGATTAGGGATGCCAGCCCCGCACCTCTGTCGCCGGTGCCGATAATACCGATATTGATTCCCGGCGACCGGCTCAGCGCACAGGCGCTTGTCGCCCGGCCGGCCAGCGCGATAACGCCGCCGGTGAGGGTCAGACCAGTGAGAAATTTTCTGCGCGAAATCTCCTGCCTGCTCATCGTCAATAATACAACCGTCGCTCAGCCAAACATTGTGCCCCGCCGGGCCGTCATACTTTCATCTCCCAGCCCGGGGCGTATTCCCGGCTCCAGTATTGCATGGCCTTTCTATCCTTCAAGATTCTGCCGTTGCTGGTATCCAGGGTCAACTTTCTACCGACCTTTTGGGAAATATTACCCAGATGGCAGAGTAAATTAGTGATATGACCATCTCGGATCGGAGAGTTTTGCCGCTCTCCCTCGCGGATAGCGTTGGCGAAGTTCTGTAGATGAAGATCGGTCAGAAAGCCGCCGCCTACCGTATTAGTGGTGGCGCTTTCGCCTTTTTCTTTCACCTCTTTCACGGTATTGCCGTCGTTATCAAAAACAGTATACATATTCCGATCCAGCATGATGGTGCCTTTGGTGCCGTGTAAAGTGACGCCGCGGCCTCTGTCGTGCTGCTTGAATCCATTGCAGCTCCTGCCCTCCCAGGTGATCATTTTATTGCCTTCAAACTCGTAGTTGACGTTCTGTGTATCGTAAAACTGCCAGTCGTCATTGAAGTGAAATCTGCCCCCGGACGAAACCACGGATTTGGGGAACTCGACGCCCATGGCCCAGCGGCAGATATCGATTTCATGGGTGCCGTTGTTGTTGATCTCGCCCGTTCCCCAGCTCCAGAACCAGTGCCAGTTATAGTGCACATAGTTGTCCTTGTATTCTTCCCGCGGAGCCGGACCCTGCCACAATTCCCAGTCCAGCCAGTCCGGCACGGGAACTACCTTGCCGGTGCCGATGGTTGCGCGGTTGTTAGCGTACCAGGCTTTGCCGTAGTAGACATCCCCGATAATGCCTTCTGAGATATCCTTGACCGCCTGAATGGAGGTGGGGGCGGAGCGCTGCTGGTTGCCCATTTGGATAACCCGCCGGTATTTCTTCTGCGCCTCTATAAGCAGCTCCCCTTCTCTGGGGTTGTGGCTGCAGGGTTTTTCAACGTAGATATGTTTTCCCGCCTGAACACCCATCAGGCTCATCGGCGCATGCCAGTGCTCGGGCGTGGCGATCATAATCGCATCGATATCCTTGTTCTCCAGCAACTTTCTGTAGTCGACGTAGTTTTTGGCTCTGTTGCCAAAACTCTCTTGCACCAGTTTCGCGGTTATATCGAATTCCCTTTTGTCCACGTCACAAATGGCCAGCATGGCGGTATTCTTGGGTATGGCCGCCGCTTTGACCAGGACCTTTCCCCGGCTGTGTACACCGGCGGTGGCAAAGTTAATGCGGTCGTTTGCGCCCAGTATATTGGCGTAGCTTTTTGCACTGAAGGTTGCATAGAGGCCCGCCGTTGCCGCGGCCGATTTTTTGATAAAATCCCGTCTGGAATGTGGTTTATCTGTCATTGTCAGGCGCCTGTATAGTTTGCAGCTTGTCGAGTTAAAGTTCTCTGATTTTGATACTTCTGAAATGTACGGTATCGCCGTGGTCCTGCAACAGAATCGGCCCCTGCGGCCACCTGCCGAAGTTGGGCCAGTCTTTGTATTTGCTGTAATTGACCAGGGCTTCGAACATCTGCGAGAAGCGGTCGTACTCCACCGCTTTTTCATTGTTTAGCCAGTGCTCCACCTTGCCGTTGTGGGACACGATCCTGGCTTTGTTCCACAGGCCGATACCTTTGAACATTTTCGCTTTTGGCCCGCCCGGGGTGGATAAATTCTTTGCACTTATCAGGTCGTACAGCGAGCCCATGGTGCGGTTGCCTTTGACGCCCTGCTTGGCATCGGGGTGCTTTTTATCGTCCAGAATCTGGAACTCGCAACCTATCGCCGAGCCTGCGCCCTGGTTGAGTTCGGGGTCGACAAAATACTTGATGCCGCTATTGGCGCCTGCGGTGATCATAAACTCCAGTTCCAGCTCAAAGTCACTGAACTGGTCCTCGGTAATGATATCGCCGGGGCCTGTGGCCTCTCCACCGTCGGTGGCCAGTACAGTCAGTACGCCGTCCTCGATTTTCCAGCCCGACTTGGGAAAATGATCCAGCTTGGCGCCGCGCCAGCCCTTCGAGGTCTTGCCGTCCCAGAGTAGTCGAAAGCCTTTTTTCTTCTCCCAATCGGACAATTGATTCACCAGATAACTGACTTCTCTGACCGCAGGCTGCGCCGGCCATCTCGATGCCGCCAGGTTTTTGGTTTTGATGCGGATATTTCTCCACATCACTTCAGTGCCGGCCTGGGCCTCCTCCTTGATGCTGTGCACCTGCAGGGCGATAAACCCCTTGGCCGTCATATCATCTACGAGATTGGTCGTCATGACCCCGTTGACCCAGACCTGAATGCTGTTGCCAATTGCCTGGATACGGTAGCTGTTCCACTGGCCGGTGCGAAAGGCCTGTCTGCCTTGCGGGTTAATCGCCAGGGGATACAGCCATTTCCGCCTCCCTTCGTCGTACAGGCCGCCACTGTAGGCCCGGGGGCTGGGGTCAATCTCCACCTGGTAGCCGTGCACGCGGCCGTTTTGGTAACTCTTTTTACTGAGGCTGCGGATCTGCACCCCCGAGTTCAGGCGGTTATCAACCTTTACCTCCAATTCGAGAATAAAGTCTGAATAGGTTTTCTCCGTCGCCAGAAACGTATTGGGTGTACCCATTTTGGAGGTGCCGACAATGGCGCCGTCCTCAACCCGGTACTCGGCCGTTCCCCCCAGCTTGGTCCAGTCGTTCAGGTTTTTACCATTAAAAAGGGGTTCCCAGTCACCGTTTTGGGCGAAACAGAAATGGCTTAGAAGCAGCGGCAGAAGCAGTAGTGTTAGTCTCATCATCGTGTTCAGGTCTTTGCAGGGCACAGTTATGGGTAATTTGAATTGGCATGACCAGTTGCATAATAAATGCCTCAACTGGACAGGTCAATCCGCCAGGATAATATTTGCAAGTTGGGCCCCAGAGTAGGGTAGATAGCTGTTTGGGCACTTATTTCTGTGCGTTATGGCCGCTTTTGCTTTCCCCGGCTTACGCCGTCGAACCGGCGTCAGCCGGTATCCCTCATTGCAAGTTTGGTCTGGCCGCATTGCGGTATTTAGTGCGGATGTTTGGCTGAAATACCCGGCCAGGCCTCACCGCAGGAGTAGGGTGTGGCAAGGCATGGCAGCAGCATAAACGGAATGTAACTAGACAGAATGGTTGGCTAAGACTCGTTTTTATTTGTCAACGGCAATATATCTTGCTGCCGCGGCGGGCCGGCTTAGCCCAACTGGCCGCGGCAGCCGGCCGACTTTCGCAGCTGTGCGATAGTGGATATGATCACGATCTTTTTGTACATCGGCTGCGGCGGCACTGGCGCGGCAACTCAGGGAATGGCTTGGTGGAAAAATGAGCAGGGTGGTCAGCTTTCAATTGCCCATTGTCGAAATTGAACACACTTCCGGGATATCGATCTGTTCGATAGCCACCGATCTGCAGTGCAGCTTTTTAAACCGCAGCAGCACGGCGAGTGTCCGCCACTTCGAGACGGCCGCCAAAACCGCGCTGCTGAGAGAGGGCCTGTATACCGAGCTGCTGAAATATCTGCCCCCCGCCGATGCCGAGGTCACAGCACTGGCGGTGGACATTCCACCCTCGGTGAAGCGCCTGGATGCCGTCGAGCACAGCGTCACCCTGCCGGTAATCAAATGGCAATACCCGCGCGGCGATACGCTAGCGCTGGTACCCGGTCTGGGGGTGGGATTTTTTACCAGGCAAGGCGGCGATGTGTTGAAACCGCTGCGGCAAGCGGTGCTGCTGGAATTTATGCGGCATCGGCGGCTGGAGGACCAGCGCTGGCTGATAGCGGCCCAGTGGTACCGCCAGCCGCGGGTGAAATACGAGACCATCAGCGCCGAATTTTATACCCCCGCGGAGCTGGCTGGCCTTGGTGCGGCAAAGCAAGATCGCCTGCTGCCGAAAACCGCAAGCCGTATGAGCCGCTCGCGGCAGAAGTACCTGGGCTTCGAGGCCTATCTGCCGCAACTGCTGCTCAATCTGGGCGGTGCCGCGGCGCTGCGCTACCGCCAGAGCGTACTGATTGTCGGGCCGTCGGGCTGCGGCAAGTCGGCCCTGGTTTACGCCTATGAACAGGCGGTGGGCAGCCGCTGGCAGGACCGGCCCTGGGCTACCAGCGCCTCGAAGATGCTGCAGGTGCTTACTGAAACGGGGGGCTGGCAGTACGGCCTCGGCACCTGGGTGAAAGAGCTGCGCGAAAGCGGTGAGACCGTCTACATCGGCAACCTCAGCGAGTGGTTCGAGGTGGGGCAGTACGCCGGTAATTCGGTCAGTATTGCCGAGGCTCTGCGAGACCCTCTGCAGCGCAACGAGATTGTACTGATTGCCGAAGTCACCGAGGAACAGCTGCAGAAGATTGAACTGCGCTCGCCGGGCTACGGCCAGCTGTTTCATATTGTGCGCTTTAGCGAGAGATCCGCCGACGAAGAAAACCGCATTGCCGGCGAGGCCATCAAGGATATGGCCGATCACTACCGGGTGGCGATCAGTGATGCGGCCATCGCCCGCATCATTTCGCTGCAGCGGCGTTACACCCCTTATTCCGGCTACCCCGGCAAAACCATTCGCTTTTTCGAGACGTTGATTCTGCAGTTCAAAGATCACAGCCGCGAAGTGGACGAGAGCGGCGCTCTGCAGGCGTTTTGCGAGGAGAGCGGTATGCCGCGTCTGCTGGTGGATCCGCAGATTACCCTGTCCAGGCGCAGGCTCGACGAATTTTTCGCCCGCCATATTATCGGCCAGCAACAGGCGCTGGAAGCGGTTACCGGCGCGCTGGCGACGATAAAAACGGGAATGAACCGCAGTGGCAAACCGATTACCACGCTTTTGTTCGTCGGGCCCACCGGCGTGGGCAAAACCCAGATGGCCAAGGCGCTGGCGCAGTTTATTTTTGGTGACAGCCAGCGCATGGTGCGCTTCGATATGAGCGAGTACAGCGACCCCCACGCGGTACTGCGGCTGACGGCCGCCAGCGACAGCAGTCTGGTGGCGAGAGTCAGGCAGCAGCCTTTTTCCGTGGTGCTGTTCGATGAAATCGAAAAAGCCGCCTACAACTTTTTTGACCTGTTACTGCAGGTATTGGGGGAAGGGCGCCTGACCGATGATCGCGGGGATGTGGCCAATTTCTGCAGTACCCTGGTGATTATGACCTCCAATATCGGTGCCGGGGAGTCGATCAAGCCGGGTATCGGCTTTAATCGCGGCGAGCCCCGTGCAGAGGATATTGTCCGGCACTTCGAAAATACGGTCAGCCGCTATTTCCGCCCCGAGTTCTTTAATCGCCTGGACCACTTGATACCCTTCCTGCCGCTGACGCCGCAACAGCAGACGGCGGTATTGAAAAAGGAGGTCGAACAGCTGATGCGGGTTCCGGGTATCGCCAACAGGTATTTGTCCGTGAGTGTGGAGGCGTCGGTCTGGTCCTGGCTGGGCGCCATGAATATCGACTTCCGCTACGGCGCCCGCGCCATCCAGCGGGTATTGAAAGAGAAGGTGATCCATCCGCTGGCGGAGGTGCTGTCGAAGCATCCCTATGACCATCCCCTGGCGGTAAGCCTGGCGGCGGTCGATCGGCAGCTGAGCATCGAGTGCCGGGCCCGGCCCGAGGCGAGGCAGTCGCTGGGGTTGTTTGCCGGGTTTGCCGATCAGGT
Source organism: Exilibacterium sp. (assembly GCA_028280195.1). Taxonomy (GTDB): domain Bacteria; phylum Pseudomonadota; class Gammaproteobacteria; order Pseudomonadales; family Cellvibrionaceae; genus Exilibacterium. The sequence continues at coordinate 153,286 of JANQMH010000063.1, read as the reverse complement.
ATCGGCATTGCGGCGCGACGCCCAGGGTTTGCTGGAAGGCAGTACCTGGATCGGGCTGTTGAGTGAAATCGACCAGTTGGAGCACCGCAAAAAAAAACTTAAGGAAAAATTCTGGACCGATCCGGATTTGACCCAGCGCTACGGCGCACTGATCGAGCTGCTGGAGACCAGCCATAAGATTATCGACAATATCTACCAGTTGGAAAATACCTGCGTGACGCAAATGCAGGAAGAAGCGCCGGATGCTATTTGGGACGACTATGAAAACATGTTGTCGCTCTATCGAAAAACCTTCGACGACCTGCTGTTCGCGGTGGAATCGGTGGTCAATCCGCACAGCAACCGCTGTCTGCTGGCGGTGTTCGGTGCCGCGCCCTGGCTGCAGCAGGTAGTCGATCACTATCAGCAGTGGCTGAATCAGACGGAGGTGAACATCAGCCTGGTGAATATATATCTGCAAAAGGACAACTTCGATGCCGGGCAGTTATCGCCTGACAGCGAAGAGATTGAACTCAATGCCAGTGCGACTAGTACCGCCGACGAGCAGGAGGTGCCGTTGCCGTATTGGAAGTCCGCGCGCCTGTATCGTGATTTGCCCCTGCAGCGGGTTGGCGTGTTATTGAGTGTAGAGGGCGTTTGTGTCGGCCATATGCTGCGCAAAGAGAGCGGTCTGGTGGAGGTGCTTGACGAGCAGGCCGACAAGCATCGCCTTTTTATTGCCCTGAGCGACGGCACGGCTGCGGATTTTGAGGTGCCGGAGGGCGTTCACCGGCGCCGTTTTTACGAAGGGCGCAAAGCCGAGCGCCTGTTTGAGGGCAATGCCTATTACGACAGCCGCTACAGCGACACAGACACGGCACTGCCGCTGGCACAACACGGGGAGAAAATGCGCCGCGCGGCAGTGGATTATATCAGGCAGACGCTGATACACAGCGTGCTTATCAAAAATGCGGACGACCAGTGACTAGTGCGCTAGTGGAAACAAAAAAAACGCTGCTCAGTCTGGACTTCCCGGCGCTGGTGGAACACGGCCGGGCAGGCTACGAGTTGCGGCCGCTGCTGATGCCGGGCCCGCTTGTCACCCGCCGGCGCTATGGCGAGGCATTGCGTGCCTTCCAGAAAGCGGTGAGAAAACTGTTTAAAAACACCCGCCTGGAGCGCACCCAGATCGAGCATGCGCTCTGGTATCGATTTGCCCCCGACTACCGCTTTGAACTGGTGCGATTGAGCTTTAAATCCGGGATGCACGTTATCGATGGCGATTTTGCCGTGGCATTTTATGCGGTGGGCGAACACCGCTATGCCTGTTTTCCCAAACTGGACAACTTGACCCTGCGCATTGAAAGCTATGTCAGACAACGGCCGGCGCTGATAGATTTTCTGACCGCCAAGCTCACCGCCCACTATCGGCAGCTGCGTCGCGACAAGGGCGACAGTTTCAACCCGAAAGCCTATTTTTCCCCCTCATCCAGTTCCACGCTCGCCGTCAATACCAGTATGGATATGGAAACCGACAGATTCTCCTTTGAGCACAGCGACGCTACCCTGTGGGCTTTTCTGTCCGATAACCAGCCGTTTAACGGCGCCCAGGAGCTGGAGAAAGTCGCTGAGGACTGGTCGGACAGCGCCGCTGACCTGCTGGAAGCCAGTTATTTCAGGGATTCCGCAGCGCAGTGGTTAAATCGCGCCCTGTTCGGCGACCGCGCCCAGGCGGTGGCCATCGTCGGTGCCCAGGGGATAGGAAAATCCAATATCATCAAACATGTTTACCGCGAATACCTGGCCCAGCACCGCACCCGGCCGGCCCACCAGTTGCAGAAACTGTGGTTGCTGGATCCGCTGCGGGTGATTTCCGGCATGAGTATCGTGGGGCAGTGGGAGCGTCGCTTTGAAACCATACTGCGCCATATTCGCGATCGCCAGCGGCGCGGCAGTAAAGCGGCGCCGCCGGACATTCTGTTGGTAGATAATCCGGTGGCCCTGTTGAGGGTGGGCAAAACCAGTCAGACCGAACTCACCCTGGCGCATTTGCTGCTGCCTTTTCTGCAGCGCCGGGACATTCCCTGCATCGTTACGGCGACGCCGCAGGAATGGCAAAAAATGGTGGATATCAATCGCAGCTTTGCCGATATGTTCCAGGTGCTGCGCCTGACGCCGTTGACGGCAGAGCAGAATGACACCATTGTGACCCGCCGCCGGGCTGCTCTGGAGCGCCACTACCAATGCGAGTTTTCAACAGCGGCACTGTTGACGCTGATTAAGACCGAACCCGGCTTTCGCGGCACCAAGGAGCTGCCGGGTTCGATACTGGACATAATGACCGATATCGCCGTCACCAGCCAAAACCGGCGTATTTCCGAGCAGCGCGTCTATCAGTCGCTGCAGCAGAGTTTTCATATCAACCGCAAAATCGTCGATCGCAAGCAGATATTGACGCGCGACGAGGTGGCCGGGTTTTTTCAGCAGAACCTGATTGGTCAGGCCGGGGCGCGGCGCATTCTGGTCGACACCGTGCTCGCCATCAAGGCGCAGCTGACCCAGCCCGGCAAGCCGCTCAATACGCTGTTGTTTATCGGCCCCACCGGGGTGGGTAAGACTGAGGCGGCAAAACTGCTCACCCGCTTTGTGTTTACCCGCGAAGAGAGCCTGGTGCGCATCGATATGAATGAGTTTACCGATGAGGATGCCGTCGGCCGCCTGATCGGCGACGCTTACAATCCCTATGGGATTTTGACCGAGCGTGTGCGTTACCAGAAATCCTGTGTGCTGCTGCTGGACGAGGTGGAGAAGGCTCACCCGCGGGTTCACGACCTGCTGCTGCAGTTGCTGGACGATGGCCGCCTTACCGATGCCATGGGCAGCACCACGGACTTTTCCCAAACTGTGGTGGTGATGACCTCCAATGTGGGGGCGCAGGAGGCCGCCTCGCATATCGGCTTTGTCAAAAGCGCCGATGCTGTCGACGCCACCTACCTGAACAGCCTGGAGAAATATTTCCGCCCCGAGCTGATCAACCGCATCAACCATATCGTGTTGTTTCAGGCACTGCAGCAACAGCATATGGAATTTCTGGCGCAACTGCATCTGAAAAAACTGTTGCAGAGGGATGGCTTCGTGCGCAGGAGCACGATTCTGAATGTCGATGAGAACTGTCTCAGCCATATCGCCAGGCAGGGCTTCGACCCGCAGCTGGGCGCGCGTGCGCTGAAACGCAATCTGGAGCGTATCATTACCCGTTCCAGCGCATCGAGCCTGGCCCGCTTAAGCTCCGACGATCCGATTATTCTCAATATGTGGCTGCAGGACGAAGAGGTTTGCGCCGATATTGTCAGGTTGGGCTATGCCGCCGGGTCGGCGCAGGCATTGCCGACGAGTGTCAGGCTGGAACTGGCGGACTACCGGGCAATCCTGTCTCGCCTGCGCGAGGCGGACGAACAATTGCAGCAGGCGCCCTATGTCCTCGATGCCGGCGATCGCTCGGCGGCGGACCAGCACCGGCGCTATGCCGGCTGGACGCTGCTCGATGCCTTGCGCGATGTACAGGAGCCGCTGCAGTCCTTCGTTTACGAATTCGAGGAGCGGCTCGCCACCCGGCGCCTGCAGATCGGTTTTTCCTTTAAGCCGACCCCGGCCAAATACTACGAAGCGCTGCGTATGCCGCGCATAGACTTTCGCGGTATTCACGCTCACCATGATATTCGCGATTATCTCAACACGGTATACCAGCAATCTCCGGCCCATCTGGAAAACAGCAAGCAGAACCAGCTGGCGCTCTGGACCGAGGTCAATCGCCTGATCCATGCCAGCTGCTGCTATGCCGAGCGCGGTGTTGACCGCGGGCGGCTGATTATCCGTTCACTGGTGGCTCACAAAGGGGAGGAGGGTGCGGGATTTCTCGTGCGCATTTATCGTCAGCTGCTGGCGCAGCTGGGGCAGGTGGAGCTGATCCGCGATGCCGGCGGGGCCAGAATCCTGGAAGTCTCCGGCCCGGGTATCAAAGAGCTGTTTGACTATGAAAGTGGTGTACATCTGTTTTGCGAACAGGGCAATGTGCAAGTGCCGGTGATAGTGCGGCCTGACTTTAACCCGCCTGCAGCCGGACAGGCCGACAGCCACCTGGCGGACAAATCGATATCGCGCCGGGCGCTGATTGCGGCCGGGCCGGCGGAGATACTGCGGGTCTATGCGCTATCGCGCAGCGCCGCCGCAGCGGGCACCGTCAGCGACCTGCGCAGCGGTTTGATGATGGATGCCGGGTTCGATACCGCGCAGTGGTGGGCATTGCTGGCAGCGGCCATACCCGATTATCTGGCGGGAGTAGCAAATGGCCAGTGAATATTTCCCCATCATCTGCTGGCAGCTGAGTGACGACACCGTTGTCGGACAGGTGCTGGGCACCGGGCTGACGGTAGTGGACACCAGTGCCAGGCGCCTGACCAAAACCGCCTCGGAACAGATCGCCAAGGCGATCAGAGAGGGCGCCTATCTGGCGCCGCCGGATATCGACAATCCGGCGCTGCATTACTACAACATCGATGTGCAGTTATCCTACCGGGAGGAGGAGGGCGTCTATCCGCTGTCCGAAACCACACCGTTTCGCGTCGCCGCCGTGCACGGCGACAGCGACGAGGCCGGCTTCGGGCAGTGCTTTCTGCCGTATCTGGACGAAGATTTTTACTATTACAATATAGAGCAGCGCAGAACCCTGATAGAGCACTTCACGCGCGAGTTTTTACAGAACCAAACGCCGGAACAGGCCTACCACTATATTATGCCGAGCGAGCCCTGGCTCGATATGGCACGGGTGCAGGTAAGCGCGCGCCAGAAAAAATCTATCGACGATTATGCCGTACCGGAGATCCTGTTGGCGGTTGCCGACCCCATGCCGATGCCGAAAAAACTGCGGCGGCAGGTAACGCGCCTGCCGGACGTTGCCTGGGAGCGGGCCGCTGAAGTCTCCAGGGTGGGCGAATATCTGCTGGACGGGCGCAGCAATATACTGCTGGTAGGCGCCCAGGGTGTGGGCAAGAGCACACTGTGGAACGAGGTGGTGCGCAGCGCGGTAAGGGAGCAGGGCGATGTGGACGGTGAGCCCGCTCTGACAGTGTGGCGCACCACCTGCCAGCGCCTGGTGGCCAAAGCCCGGTATCTGGGCGAATGGCAGGCGATCTGTGACGAAGTGGTTGCTGCGCTGGCGCAGGTCAACGGCGTGTTGTGGTTTACCGATTTTGTCAGTTTGCTAAATACCGGCGGCGATGCCCAGGAGGATTCGGTCGCCGCCTATCTGCAATCCTATATGCGCCGCGGCCAGCTGCGGGTGATCGCCGAGGCCAGGCCGCAGGAGCTGGAGCTGGCCCGGGGGATGCTGCCGAGTTTTGTACACCTGTTTGAGACGCTGAAAATCGCCGAGATGGATGACGCTGCGACTAAGCGGGTACTGCGTCAGTACGCCGGCTATGCCGCCGCCAATTTTACCGTCGATATTCGCCAGGATGCACTGGATCTCGGCTCGCAGCTGGTCAACCGCTATATCAAGTACGAGAAGAACCCCGGCAGGCTGCTGAGATTTTTCGGTGAATGCCTGAAAAACTGCATACAAGCCGAGATAAAAACTATTACCCGTGAGATCGTGATCGAGCAGTTTATCAAATACACCGGCTTGCCGGAGATACTGCTGCGGGATGACCGGGCGCTGCCGGAAGCGGATATCAGGACCTTTTTCCAGCAGCGCATCAAGGGGCAGGACGCCTTGATCGGTCAGCTCTGCGCCGTTATTCAGATGTTTAAAGCCGGGCTCAACGATCCCGATAAGCCGATTGCGACGCTGCTGTTTGCCGGCCCCACGGGCGTGGGAAAAACCGCGGCAACCAAGGCACTGGGGGAGTTCTTCTTCAGCGCCGGGCAGGCGCGCAATCCGCTGTTTGCCATCGATATGAGTGAATTTCAGCACCCGGCGCAGGTGTCGCGCTTGATCGGCGAGCGCAATAAGGCCGGCAAGCTGGTTGAGCATGTTCGCAGCCAGCCGTTTTCGGTAGTTCTGCTGGATGAAATCGAAAAGGCGCATCCCAGTGTCTTCGATATGTTGTTGACCGTGCTGGATGAAGGGGTATTAGCCGATCGTTTCGGGCGGGTGACGGATTTTCGCAGCAGTATTATCGTGATGACCACCAATCTGGGGGTTGAGGCCGGGCGGGGTCCGGGTTTCCTGGCGGGGGAAGAGGGAGAGGTGTCGGTGGCTGCCATCAGAAAGCATTTTCGTCCGGAATTCTACAATCGTATCGATGCCGTGCTGTTGTTTCAATCGCTGGACCACGGCGCGGTGCTGGCGATTACCCGGCGGGAACTGGCGCTGTTGCAGCAACGGGATCGAATCAGGCAGCAGAATATCGAGCTGAGCTTTTCCGCGCCGGTGGTGGAATTTCTCGCCTCGGTTGGTTTCAGTAAAACCTATGGCGCCAGGCCTATACAGAGAGCTATTGAGAAGCACGTGGTGGGTGCGATAACGGACTTGCTGTTGCAGGGGAAGAATGTGAAGGCGATAAATATGGAGCTTGAAGGTCGGAAAGTAATTGCTGTGGGAAGGTAGTTTGTGTTGACTCCGGCACTGTCGGAAATATCTGCTGGCTGGCAACTTGGTGTAGGAAGTAGGCAGTTTGGCGTTCTAAATTTTTGTCCTGCCATACCCCCGCCGGGCCTTAGCTCCGCATATTTTTCCTGTATCGAGTACACCGAAACAGGCAGTATGAATAAGCCCTCAGTCATAACAAATTGATGCATTGCCTGGTTTGGGGGCCATAAAATTGCTTGTCCATGCGCTCGCGGGCCGGGGAAGTGGCACAATCCCAACAGTGTCCGCTATTAACACAGCTATCCCAGGGTACCGTCACACCTAACACAAAAAAGCCGGACAAGGCCGAATATAGACAAATAGCGCCACCCGACTGAATCATGCATCGACATCAGGGCTTGTCTCGATCAAAAAGGCCGTTTATGCTTCCTTATGTCTTGGCCTGACGGGCTCTGTTTCAATACCACCTAATATTTTCACCCGGGTGTGAAAGCATGACAGGAAAAAGAGACATAGGAACAAGTAACGTAGGAATAAGTAACATAGGAATAAGTAACATAGGAACGTGGCAAATGAAGGTATAGCCGCACCATGACCTACTGCCTGGCCATGAACCTGCAACAGGGCCTGGTGTTTGGGGGCGATACCCGCACCAACGCCGGCGTCGATCATATAGCTACCTTTCGCAAACTCTATACCTTTACCAAACCCGGCAGCCACGCCATTGTCGTGATGTGCTCCGGCAACCTGGCCACCAGCCAGAGCCTGATAGAACACCTGAAACGACAAAACGACAGCGGTGAGGGCAGTATTCTCAGCCTCTGCTCGATGTTTGATGTGGCAAAGCATGTGGGTGACCTGCTGCGCGAGTTAATTGAAGAGGCCTCCGGCGCCGATCACAGCCAGGGAGTGGATTTCAGCGGCAACCTGCTGCTCGGCGGGCAGATAAAAGGCGAGGCGCCGCGGCTGTTTCAGATCTACCCCCAGGGTAATTTTATCGAATCCACCGAGGACACCCCCTATCTGCAAATCGGCGAAGACAAGTACGGCAAACCCATTCTCGACCGTATCACCAACTATGCCCTGCCGCTGGAGCTGGCATTGCGCTGCACCTTTGTGTCCCTGGATTCGACTGTGAAGAGCAACCTGTCAGTGGGCCCGCCGCTGGAAGTGCTGGTTTACGAAAAAGACAGCTTCGATCTGAGCCGCTGCCGCCGCATCGAGGAATACGACGAAGACTTCCTCAATATGCGCCAGCACTGGAGTCAGGGTGTGCGCACATTGTTAGAGGGTTTGCCAACTCCCAATGTCTGATCTCTGCTGGGCGGCGTGCAGGTGCATTGGCACAAAAGCTGCGTAAATGACATAAGTTGATGTCGCTCGAGGATAAATTGCGGTAAAAAGGAAACATTGAATTAACGATCGTTCGCAGTACGGTCGGCTGTCACAGGGCTGAACCGCGTGCGGTAAAACCCCTGCTTTATAAGGGTGCAACTGGCGTTATTTTACTATCGGCATGTGCTTTTTTGGTGCAGAAAAATCCTGCGCCGGGCTTGGCGGGCAGAGTAAGACCAGGGGATAGGGCTGGCGATGAACATTAACTGGAAAGAGTATTACAGCGGCGATTTTTATGACGAACTGATCAATAAGAACGGTAACCCCCGCCGACCGGCAAAACGCCTGGCCGAGTATCTCGCCGGCCTCGGCAGCGAGGAGCTGCACAAACGGCGCCAGCTGGCCGAGGCCACCATCCAGGAAATGGGTGTGAGCTTTACTGTCTACACCGACGAGGGCAATATCGACCGCGCCTGGCCTTTCGACATTATTCCCCGCGTCATTCCCGCCAAGGAGTGGAACCTGATCGCTGAGGGACTCAAACAGCGCCTGCGCGCCCTCAACCTGTTTATCAACGATATCTACCACGACCAGCAGATTATTCACGACGGCGTGCTGCCCGCTTATCTGATTGAGAAATCCGCCAACTTCCGCCGCGAGTGCGTGGGAGTAAAACCGCCGCACGGTGTCTGGGCGCATATCTGCGGCTCGGATCTGGTGCGCGACAGCAATGGCCGCATGTATGTGCTGGAGGACAACCTGCGGGTACCCTCCGGGGTATCCTATATGCTGGAAAACCGCGCCATTACCAAGCGCATACTGCCGGAGATGTTCGCCCGGGGAAATATTCTGCCGGTAGACGACTACCCTTCACGCCTGTTCGATACCCTGGCGGCGCTGTCGCCGCGCAAGGTCAAGCAGCCTGAAATCGTAGTGCTGACCCCGGGCATCTACAACGCCGCCTATTTCGAGCACGCCTTTCTCGCCCAGCGCATGGGCGCGGAGCTGGTGGAGGGTTCCGATCTGGTGGTCAATGACGACGACTGCGTCTATATGCGCACCATCCGCGGCCTGGAGCGGGTGGATGTGGTCTACCGCCGCATCGACGACATGTTTATGGACCCGGAAGCCTTCCGCAAGGATTCCATGCTCGGGGTCCCGGGCCTGATGCGCGCCTGGAAGCGGGGCAATGTGGCGCTTGCCAATGCCCCCGGCGCCGGGGTTGCCGACGACAAGGTGATCTATGCCTATGTGCCGAAAATCATTCAGTACTACCTCGATGAAAAACCGCTGATCCCCAATGTCGAAACCTATTTGTGTGACAACGACGAGCAGCGCGGCTACGTGTTGGACAATCTCGACAAACTGGTGGTGAAACCGGCCAATGAATCCGGCGGCTACGGTATGCTGGTGGGGCCGCATTCGAGCAAAAAAGAGCAGGCGCAGTTTGCCAGACTGATTGCGCAAAACCCCCGCAATTACATTGCCCAGCCGACCCTGAGCCTGTCGACCGCGCCCACGCTGGTCAACGGCGGCCTGCCCGAGAGCCGGCATCTGGACTTGCGGCCGTTTATTTTACAGGGCAGAGAACTGTACGTAACCACCGGCGGGCTGACCCGTGTCGCGATGGTAAAAGGCTCGCTGGTGGTGAACTCCTCCCAGGGCGGCGGCAGTAAAGACACCTGGATTGTCGATACGGAGGGCAGATAAGGTGTTATCCCGAGTTGCCGAGCGCTTGTACTGGATTGGCCGTTATCTGGAGCGTGCGGAAAACACCGCCCGTCTGGTCGGCGTGTACGATAATTTACTCTACGACCTGCCCAAAGGGCTGATCAATATCAGCTGGTACAATCTCATCGATTTGAACAGTTGCGGTGACGCCTTTGCCAAACGCTACCAGGTGCAGAGTGAACGCAATGTGGTGAAGTTTTTACTGGTCGATACCGACAACCTCAACTCTCTGCCGAGTGCGGTGCGCGCGGTGCGGGAAAACCTGCGCACCAGTCGCGATGTGGTGCCGCCGGAAGCCTGGGAACAGATCAACGAACTGCATATCTTCTGCCGGGAGCACATCGGCGACGGCCTCAGCCGCAATCGGCGCCACGCCTTCCTGACCCACATCATCGAGCGCTGCCAGGGCATCAACGGCCTGATGGTCGGCACGCTGAGCCGCGATGAGGCCTGGCATTTCCTCAAGCTCGGCTGCAATGTCGAGCGCGCCGATATGACCACCCGCCTGCTCGATGCCGGCGCGGCAGTGCTGGAGAACTCCGAGGTGTTTGAAACGTCCAACCCGGCGCAGGTGATCTGGGGCAATGTACTGCGCTCCCAGGGCGCCTATATGAGCTATCGCCGCACGGTGAAAGCCACGGTCAAGGGCTCGGATGTGGCGCGTTTTCTGCTCGACGACGAAGCCTTTCCGCGCTCCGTGGCCTATTGCCGCGCGCAGATAGACAGAGCGTCAAACAACCTGTCACAAGTTTCTGGTAGAAAGCACCGCATGCACACCGAGCTGCCCCATTACATTATCGAGCAGGAGGGGGATCTGGGTAAGGATTTCAGAGGCTTTCTCAACCAGCTGCAGCTGGCCATCGGCGAGGTACACAATGTGATCTGCGAAAACTGGTTCTCTCGCGGGCAACACTCGCGGCAACAACAGACACAAGGGTAGGGCCATGACCATCAGGGTTAAGCTGCAACACCAGACCAGCTATAAGTTTGATCGCGCAGTCAATGTCGGGCCGCATATTCTGCGCCTGCGCCCGGCGCCGCATTCGCGCACCAAGATCCACGCCTACTCGTTAAAAGTTCACCCGGCAGAGCACTTCCTCAACTGGCAGCAGGACCCTTTTGGCAATTATCTGGCGCGGCTGGTATTTACGGAAAAATGCCGGCAACTGAGCGTCGAGGTGGAAGTGATCGCCGATATGACGGTCATCAATCCCTTTGATTTTTTTGTCGAAGCCTACGCCGAGCGCTACCCCTTTGCCTACGACGGGCAGTTGAAAAAGGAATTGCAGCCCTATCTGGAAACGCAGGAACACGACAGCCCGCTGTTACGGGCGTGGCTGGATGCCGTGGAGGTCGACCCGAAGGCCTCCATTAACGATTTTCTGGTATATCTCAACTCGCGCCTGCAGCGCGATATCGAATACAGCGTACGTATGGAACCCGGTGTGCAGAGCTGCCAGCAGACGCTGGCGAAAAAACTCGGTTCCTGCCGCGATAGCGGCTGGCTGCTGGTACAGATTCTGCGCCATCTGGGACTGGCGGCGCGTTTCGTCTCCGGTTACCTGGTGCAGCTGGCGCCGGATAAAGCGTCCCTCGACGGCCCGTCGGGTCCGCGGGAGGACTTTACCGATCTGCACGCCTGGTGCGAAGTGTATATCCCCGGCGCCGGCTGGATCGGCCTCGACCCGACCTCCGGGCTGTTTGCCGGTGAGGGCCATATTCCGCTCGCCTGCACCCCGCACCCGGTATCCGCCGCCCCCATTACCGGTGCCACCGATGAGTGCGAGGTGGAATTTGATTTCTCCAACCGGGTATTCCGCATCCACGAGGACCCGCGTGTCACCAAACCCTACTCGGCCGGCGACTGGCTCGCCATTGATGCCCTCGGAGAGGCGGTGGACGCCGAACTCGCGGCCGCCGATGTGCGCCTGACCATGGGCGGCGAGCCGACCTTTGTAGCGGTGGACGATATGGAATCGGCGCAGTGGAACACCGAGGCGCTGGGCGAGGACAAACTGCGCCTGGCCAAGGATTTACTGCTGCGCCTGCGCGACCGTTTTGGCCGCGGGGGCCTGCTGCACTACGGCCAGGGAAAATGGTATCCGGGCGAGCCGGTGCCGCGCTGGGCGCTGGGCTGTTTCTGGCGGCTCGACGGCCGGCCCCTGTGGCACGACCCCGAGCTGCTGGCGAGGGTGGACAAAGACTACGGCTTTGGCCTGCAGCAGGCCGAGCAGTTGATTGCCGCCCTGGCGGAGAGGCTCGGCCTCAGCCCGGAATACATTCAGGCCGCCTACGAAGATGTGCTGCACTATCTGGCGCTGGAGGAACAGCTGCCGGCCGATGTCGATCCGCTGGCGGCCGACCTCAAAGACGAACTGGCGCGTAAACGGCTGGCCAAACTGCTGCGCCGCGGCCTCAATACCGCCACCGGTCTGGTACTGCCGCTGGGGTGGGACTACGCCAGCCAGGCCTGGAAAAGCAGCCCCTGGCAGTTGCGCCGCGGCCATATAGCACTGATTCCCGGCGATTCCCCCATGGGGCTGCGCCTGCCGCTCGACGCCTTGCCGCAGGCGGCGCAGGACAGGCGTAAAACCGAGCCCGAGCGCGACCCCTTCGCGCCCCGGGAAGAACAGATCACCGCGCCCTACCTGTATATCGACCCGGCGGGCCAGCGCAGCGCCGGGCCGCGCCAGTTAATGACCAGCGCTGCCGACTGCAAACCCGACGCCCGGCAGGCGGCCGAGGTCCAGGTGGTGCGCACCGCCGTCTGTGTCGAGCCCCGCGACGGCCGGCTCCATGTCTTCCTGCCGCCGCTGCAGTATCTGGAGCACTATGTGGCGCTGATCGGCGCCATCGAGGCCAGCGCTGCCGCCCTCGGGTTGCCGGTGGTGATCGAGGGCTACGAGCCGCCCAGGGATTTCCGCCTGCAAAAACTGCAGGTGACTCCCGATCCGGGCGTCATCGAAGTCAATATTCACCCGGCGCGCAGCTGGCGCGAGCTGGTGGACAATACCAGCGCGCTTTATGAAGAGGCCTTCAAGGCGCGCCTGGGAACCGATGCCTTCATGGTCGACGGCCGCCATACCGGCACCGGCGGCGGCAACCATATCACCCTGGGCGGCCCCAGCCCCGCCGACAGTCCGCTGCTGCGCCGCCCCGATCTGTTGCGCAGTTTCGTTACTTACTGGCAACACCATCCGGCGCTGTCCTACCTGTTTTCCGGCATGTTTATCGGCCCTACGTCGCAGGCGCCGCGGGTCGACGAGGGCCGCGATGAGATGCTCTACGAACTGGAAATTGCCTTCCAGCAGATGCCTGACGGGCTGGTGCAGCAGCCCTGGCTGGTAGATCGCCTGCTGCGCAACCTGCTGGTGGATATCACCGGCAATACCCACCGGGCGGAATTCTGCATCGACAAGCTCTATGCGCCCGGCTCCGCCAGCGGCCGCCAGGGGCTGCTGGAGTTTCGCGGCTTTGAAATGCCGCCCCACGAGCATATGGCACTGGTGCAGGCGCTGTTGTTGCGCTGCCTGCTGGCGCGCTTTTGGAAGGCGCCCTACAAGGCGCCATTGGTGCGCTGGGGCACCGCGCTGCACGACCGCTTCATGCTGCCCCACTATGCGTGGGCCGATATGCGCGAGGTGGTAGCCGACCTCAACCGCCACCACCTGCCGTTCAGGTTGTCGTGGCTGGCCCCGTTCGAGGAATTCCGCTATCCCCACTACGGCCGTGTGCAGATCGACGAGATGGAGATGGAATTGCGCTGGGCGATCGAACCGTGGCATGTGCTGGGCGAGGAAATTGCCAGTTTCGGCACCGCCCGCTATGTGGACTCGTCGGTGGAGCGGCTGCAGATCAAGGTCAGCGGCATGACCGACAGCCGCTACCTGGTTGCCTGTAACGGCCGCCGGGTGCCACTGACCGGCACCGGCAAACAGGGCGAGTATGTCGCCGGTGTTCGCTATCGGGCCTGGGCGCCACCTTCCGCCCTGCATCCGACGGTGGGGATACACGCGCCGCTGACTTTCGATCTGATCGACACCTGGAACGGCCTCGCCATCGGCGGCTGCACCTACCATGTCAGCCACCAGGGCGGGCGCAGTTATGACGACTACCCGGTCAACGCCATGGCTGCCGAGTCGCGGCGGGTGAACCGCTTTACGGATTTTAACCACACCCAGGGACCCTTCACGCCGCGACCCGAATTCGATGCCATTCGCGAGTTCTTTCCCAATCGCGAGCCGCCCAGGCCGATGGCGCCGCCGCCCGAGGAGCCGCCGGGTGAGTACCCCCATACCCTCGACCTCAGGCGGGGGCCGGCCTGAGAGCAGGGTCTAAAATGCAGTAAAAAACCATTGTACCGCTATCGGCAAATAGGCATCATAGTGACACGGCGGCGTCAAAACAGAAAAAATTACCGGAAAACGGGCTCTTTTGAGCCCGTTTTCGTCTTATCTGCTAGTTTAAAATGATTACCGGACCGAAAGCTGCATATGTCCCAGAGCCAATCGCAAAACCTGCCCGAGGTGGAATCGCTGAGCTACCTGCACAACGGTGAGCGCGATGAAGCCTGCACGGCTGGCGGGGAGTTGCGCGACCACTGGCAGTACCTGCTCAGCAGCCTCAGAGACCTCGGCCCCGCCGGCCTCGATGAGCGCACGCAGAAAATCGGGCGTATCCTGCGCGACGACGGCGCCAGCTACAATGTCGCCGGCGGCGCCGCGGAATGGGGCCTGGACCCGGTGCCGCTGCTGCTGCAGGCGGCCGAGTGGCAGGCGGTGGAGCAGGGCCTGATCGAGCGGGCGCAGCTGCTCGACCTGGTACTCAAGGACATCTACGGCAGCCAGGACATCATCCGCAAAGGGCTGGTGCCGCCCGAAGTGATATACAGCCACCCGGGTTTTATCCGCGCCTGCCACCACACCCGCCTGCCGGGCCAGCACCAGCTGATTCTGCATGCCGCCGATCTGGTGCGCGCCGCGGACAACCGCTGGATGGTGCTCGGCGACCGCACCCAGGCGCCTTCGGGCAGCGGCTACGCGCTGGAAAACCGCATCGTCATGCAGCGGGTATTCCCGATGGTTTTCCGCAACAGCCGGGTGCTGCGCATGCGGCAGTTCTTCAATAACCTGCGACTGCAGATGCAGCGCCTGGCGCCGCCCGACAATATGCAGAACGGCGAGCCGCCGCGGGTGGTAATCCTCACGCCCGGCGCCTATAGCGAAACATTTTTCGAGCATGCCTGTCTCGCCAATTACCTGGGCTACCCGCTGGTACAGGGTAAAGATCTCACCGTGCGCAGGGGCTATGTGTGGATGAAAACCCTCGACGGCCTGACGCGGGTCGATGTCATTGTGCGCCGGGTGGACGATCACTACTGCGATCCGGTGGAATTGCGCGGCGACTCCCAACTGGGCGTTCCCGGTCTGCTGGAAGTCGTGCGCGCCGGCCAGGTAGTGCTGGCCAACCCGCTCGGCAGCGGTATTCTGGAGTCGGGCGCGTTGATGAAATACCTGCCGGCCATCAGCCAGTACTTTTTCGGCCATCCGCTGTCGCTGCCCTCGGCGCCCACCTACTGGTGCGGCGACCCCGATGACCGCAATTATGTGTTGCAGAACCTGGAACGGCTGCGCATCGAGCACACCCACCGCCAGTCCGACAGCAGTGCGGTCTGCGGCGTCAACCTGAGTGCCGAGCAGCGCCTGCAGCTGGTGCAGAAAATTCAGGCGCAGCCGCTGCACTACGTAGCCCAGGATTATGTGCAGCCGTCACAGGGGCCGTGCTGGCGCAACCGGGCCCTGCAGGCGCGGCCGCTGGCGCTGCGCGCTTTTACCGTAGCCACCGAGGCCTCTTATCTGGTGATGCCCGGCGGTCTGGCCCGCGCTGCCGCCGAGGCCGGCGATCTGTTGATATCCAACCAACTCGGTGCCACCAGCAAAGACACCTGGGTGCTGAGTGGCGAGGCGGCCGAAACCGAGGCATTCAGCGCCGCTGCCATCGCCGAACCGTATGCCCGCGTGGTCGACATCGGCCTGCCCAGCCGCGTGGCGGAAAATCTGTTTTGGGTCGGGCGCTATGCCAAGCGCAGCGATATGGCCCTGCGCCTGCTGCGCACGGTGTTCGTGCAGCTGAACGGCGCCCATATGCTGCCGCTGGAGGCCGAGCGCCAGCTGCTGTTCGCGGTCACCCAGGTAACCATGACCTACCCGGGCTTTACCGAGGCCGGTGAGAACCTCTTCAACAATCCCGAGCGGGAGCTGATGAGCGTGGTGCTCGATGCCGAGCGCGCCGGCAGTATCACCGCCAGCCTCAACGCCATGTTGAGCAGCGCCGCCGAAGTCAGGGAAATGCTGTCGTCCGACACCCAGCGGGTGATGAATGATATCCAGGACGGTGTCCAGCAACTGGAGGCCACCCTCAGTACCGGCATGGCCTCGGCGCCGGAAGAGGCCCTGGATCCGCTGGTGACGGCCATGTTTGCGCTGGCGGGGCTGTTCCAGGAAAGCATGTTCCGCGGAGTAAGCTGGCACTTCTTGCAGCTCGGGCGCTGCATCGAGAAGGCTTACCAGTCCGCCACCCTGATGCGCTCGCTGCTGGTGCCGGTTACCGGCGAGGAGACCGAGGCCATCTGTATCGAGTCGATCCTGCAGACCAGTGAGGCGCTGACCATTTTCCGGCGCCGCTTCCGCGCCGATACGCGACTGTACAATGCGCTGGCGATGCTGCTGTTGGATCGCAGCAATCCGCGCGCCTTGCTATACCAGTTGGAATTGATGCGCGGCTATCTCGGCAATCTGCCGGGTATGAATACCAATATGCCGCAAATCAGTCGCGAGCAGCGCGCGGTGACCGAGGCCATCGCCAGTGTGCAGCTGGCGCGGCTCGATGATCTGGTTACTGCCAACACAGACAACCCCATCCGCGGCGAACTGGATCAGTTGCTGGTGCGTGTTCAGGAACTGATGAACACCATGGCCGTCGCCATCAGCGACCGTTTTTTCGACCATACCGATGGACCGCAACAGCTGGTGGACAACCCCTGGACCATGGATTAAAAACCGGGATTGGCAAAACCAGAACTGACAAAACCAGGATTAACGAATGCTGTACCGCATACGTCATATCACCCACTACCAGTACGCCGCCGCGGTCAGTCTTGCCTATAACCTCGCCTACCTGCTGCCCCGCAACACCGAATACCAAACCTGTCTCGACCACCAGCTGACGGTTTTTCCCAGGGCCAGCAAAATGCAGCAGCGGGTCGATTACTTCGGCAATCACAGTCACAGCTTCAGCGTGGAAGAATCCCACCGCGAACTCAAAGTGGATATCAGCAGCACGGTGCGCGTTGCCGATATGCGCCTGATCGATATGAACCTGGATTTGGGCAACAGCTGGGAGTCCGCCCTGCAGATGCTGCAGCACCGCAGCGACGAAAATACATTAAAGGCGCGCGAGTTCGCTCTGGATTCCAACGCCGTGCGCAGCAGCGATGATCTGCGCCAGTACGCGCAGACTTCCTTTAGCGCCGGCCGCCCGCTGCTGTCGGCGGTGCGCGACCTTACCCACCGGATTTACACCGACTTCATCTACGATCCGGGCTTTACCACCATCAGTACCCCCCTGGCCGATGTGCTCAGCCACCGCCGCGGGGTGTGCCAGGACTTTGCCCACCTCGCCATCGGCTGCCTGCGCGCCATGGGCTTTGCCGCCCGTTATATCAGCGGTTACCTGGAGACCCTGCCGCCGCCGGGGCAGGAAAAGCTGGTGGGTAGCGACGCCTCCCACGCCTGGTTTGCGGTTTACTCGCCGGGCGAGGGCTGGTTCGAGTTCGACCCCACCAACGACAATATGCCCGCCCAACAGCATATCACCACCGCCTGGGGCCGGGACTATACGGATGTGGCGCCGCTCAAAGGTGTGATATTCGAGGGCGGCGGCACGCAAAATCTCAGCGTCTCGGTGGATGTGCAGCGGCTTGAAGGTTAGGTCCCGTTCCAAATAACGGTATTGCCTGTGGTGTGTCACTTACCCGCGCCAAGCACCCTCTCAAATTTTCCCTATTTTTTGCTAGGGCCAAGTGATTATTCTGTGCTCTTTATACATGTCGAAAGAAACTCTGATTAAATGAAAATAACCAGTTAATCAGAGTTGCTCTAACTAATTCGTCGCCACACCACCGAAAATGTAGACCTTCGGCAACCTATAGGTGAGAGGATCTCCTGTCCATGGGCTTTCTACGCTCTCTATCACGTCCTGCCCGGCAATAATAATAGACCTTCCGACTCGCACTTGCGGATCAGGTGTTCTCTTTATAAATAGGCGCTCGGATGTTTCCCAATTGCCGGATAGAGACTTTTTAAATAGGTATGTTGGGACATCCGGATGAATGAGGAAACTGCCTACCATAATATGATTAGAACTCAAAGCTAGAATTCGGCCAAAGCCGACATCCGTTGTATAATTCCCACTGTCATCAAATGCGGTAAGCTCTTGGGTTTCTTCCCATAGTTGAGATTGTTCATTTAGCTCATAAATATGGACAGATGCGCCAATGTGTTCGGTACGCCCAATAATAGCGGTATTTCCTAAGACTTTTATTTGATCGACTGTTTGTGAGGTAGGTATGAACGTATAAGGTGTAACGATCCTTTGAGTTTGTTGCCACTCATTTTCAGGTGTTTTCTTGAAAACCAAAACACCATTATCTGATTGAGTAAACAAATAGTCTCCTGATAAACTCATATTATTCCCAAATTTTTTCCCCAAATTTTCTGGATCAACTAGTTTTTGAGAAAAAACCCACACCCCTTCACTATTGCGCCTGTACAGATATAGAGCATTACCTAAGCCCAATTCGTCATTTGAATCGAGAAAATTACTGATAACTAACCAATCGTTAGAAATCCTAGATTTAAAACCATCTCGAGGAGAACGAACGCGACTTGCAAGTTTATAGGGATGTTCGGGTATCAGTTGTTGCTCACTCCAAACACCATTAACATCTCTTTTAAAAATATAAGTGGCACCCAGAGAATTGCTTATAGCCGCATAGTCTCCAGACATGTCAACCGAAGTGCCAAACCCGCCTTTGCTTGTCGCCTGATCCGACGCCCTTAGCGTCTGTTTAAGTGCCCAGGTGCCCCCACTATCTTTTTCGTAAACATAGGCAGCTCCCTTTGTTAACGGAGGCGGTGCTCCTTGGAAAACCAGTGGTAATACTGGCGTGCCGAGGGAGCCAATGATAACAACACCATTAGCCGTGCTCATCGAAGAACCAAATTGCTCATTAATTATTTGATCAGGAGAATCTATCGTTTGTGTAAGAAGAGATGCCTCGTCTTTTTCCACTTCAATAGTTAGAGTGTTTCCGTAATTTGAGTATAACTCGACCGACCCTAGCGGAGGTGGGAATACTAATACCCCTTTATACCTGACTCGAAATTTATGCTCGCCAATCTCTGACAAATTATAATCGTAATTAGTGCTAGTGCCGTCGAGGGTCGCTATCACAGAAAAAGTAGCGTTTAGCGGCGCCTTATGCTCAATCACTATCTGATCCAAATTAGTCTGCGCCGAAAATGCTTGGGAAATAGGTGATAAAGAAAGAGAAAAGTTACTTCCTTCTATAACTGTCGTCGGACCACCTATTTCTGCAGTGTTTTCAATGGAAAAGACCGAAGTACTGTTCATTAACAAAAACAGTGGGAAGATAGCACAAAACAACCAGCGTACATGCTTCATATGCATACCAATTATTCCTTTTTAAGTTAATTGTTGACGGCAAATAATTACTTAATCCATCCGGGTTATACTCTCCACCACCTGCGGCAAACCGAGATCAAAGAACTGTAACACCCCGCTCCACCACTTGGTGGAGGTGGTTTATCGTTGATCGATATCTGTAAATATATTCACAGTATTCAAATACATCTGCCGTATATCTGCGGCACTCAATAAAACGGATCAAACACGAAGTATTAGTAGGCGTATATCCATGCTAATAATAACCTATTCAGTCCGGTAATTGGTGCTAATGTACGACATTCAGATGTAGTGAAAAGCTGAATATATGCAAGCGTAAAAAATGTTTGGGTTCTGGAGAGAAATGAGTAATAGCAAGACACTCGTTCATAGTTTTATCTGCCTGCCGTTGCAAGCAATAGGGGGTTCTGTGAGTATACCAGAGCATTTCGATCACTTATTCCAAGACTAGCCGGCAACCAGTCCTATTTAATTTAATCCGTTCACAATTCCCGGTGTTTTTCGAGATAGTTGTCGCTTGAAGCTTTAAGCAGTTTTAACCGTCCGGTCTGGATTTAGCTCAACCGGTACCTCCAGGGTCCAGTTTCTAGCTTTTCCAGATCACCGCGATGGGTTTTGCAATTTATGCTTTTCATACACTGCTTGATGTTTGCCCGGAATATCATTGCCTTCTCCCCGATGCCACTGGTTTGTCGTACCAATCCAGAGGTATACAGGAGAAGATGAAAACCATTATTGGCGGAACTTTTTTCCAGCGCTGACCTTACAGCCGCAAAGCGATGGCGGCGGCGCTGAGTCCCTTCACTGAAAACGGCAGCATAGCGCATTTGCATATATGCATTGTCGGCTGGCCACCGGAGCTTGCTCTCCCTCTAGTGCTGACGCCAAATGCCTGTTGGCAGGGGCAGGGCGCCAATATTTTTCAGTCGGCTAGCAGTTTTTGCCGGCACGACCGTTGTTAACAACTGCACTCAAAAATAACACTGTTGCCCGGTTTTAGGGCAAAATCAGGGATACATTATGCATCTCCAAAAATATGCTCCGGCAATAACAGCAAAGGAAAAGGCCTATTTTAAATACTGATTTTTGCCTGATAAAAATCGATTTCTCTGCAGCATTGGTGGGTTGGTACCGTAATTGCAAAATCCTTGAAGGCTAAGGAGAACGAACTATGATCAACACGCAAATCCCTAACAGGAAACGGATTACCGCTGCAATCGGCGCCCTGTATCTCCCCTCAAGTGCTCTATTGCCCGCCGGCATGGCTCTCGCCCAGGACAGCAGGGTGGTCGAGGAGATAATCGTGACGGCGACCCGGCGGTCGGAGTCGCTGCAGGAGATTCCCATTAATATTTCCGCTGTTCGCGGTGAAGATATCGAGCGCCAGGGGCTGGGCAAGCTGGCCGATATCAGCCAATGGGTTGCGGGGATTCATGTGGTCGATCAAGGTTCGCGTTCCGGTGATCAGATCATTGTACGCGGCCTCAGCGCCGACCCGCTCACCAGTTCCGAAGGTGTTACCAACGGCGGCGGATCGGTGGCGACTTATGTCGGGGAAATACCCCTCTACGTGGATTTGACGCTGAATGACATGCAGCGGGTCGAAGTATTGCTTGGCCCCCAGGGCACTCTCTACGGTGCCGGCACCATGGGCGGTGCTATCCGTTACATTCCCAATAAGCCGGAGTTTGACAATCACGAAGTGACGGTTCGCGGCGACCTTTACGACCTGGATGAATCCGATGGCGTGGGCACTGATGTAGGCTTTACCTGGAACCTGCCGCTCAGCGATACCCTGGCGCTGCGCACCAATGTGGATCTGCTCAATGATCCCGGCTTTATCGATTACGTATACACCGTGCGTGACATAGGGGTCTCGGATCCGGACCCGGATTTCAGCGACCCGGCGGCAGTGGCTGCCAACCTGCGCAGAGTCGAAGATGTCAATGACGAAGACACCTTATCGGCCCGCGTGGCGCTGCGCTGGGCTCCCACCGATAGCGTCGATATGACCCTGACCTACTACCTGCAGGACCGTGAGGCCGGCGGCCGCACCATGAACTCGCGCGCCGCGCTGGGCACCGGAGATTACGAGTCCGGTTTGCGGGTGGTGGAACCCAATACCCGCAAAAATGAATTGCTGGCCCTGGAATTGACAGCCGATCTCGGTTTTGCGGAGTTGACTTCCGCCACCGGCTATTCCGAGTTCGAGGCATTTGGGCAGCGTGATCAGACCGATTTGCTGATCAGCCTCGAGTACGGCTACGAAGCCTTTCCAACATTCACCGCCTTCACCCGCGAGGACGAGGAGGAAGAACGCATCAACCAGGAGATTCGTCTGGTATCCACCAACGACAGCAAACTGTCCTGGATTGTAGGTGGTTTTTACAATAAAAGTGATCTGCGTGAAGACAGCAAAGAATTTACCCCGGGCTATGACGAATTCGTTACTGGTTTTGATGCCAGGCCCGACAATCTCGAATACTTTTCTGTCGACAAAGAGGAGCTGAAAGAATACGCCTTTTTCGGTGAGCTGAACTACCAGCTCACCGATGCCTGGTCGGTGACGCTCGGCGCCAGATACTACGATTATGAACTCAACACTGCCTCGGCTGTGGACTTTCCCCTTGCCAATACCGTGTTCGGAGGCGCCCCGGCAGACCAGATAATCCTGGAGTTTGAACGGGATGAACAGTCCGACGACGGCGTGTTGTTCAAGTTTAACAGCGCCTACAACTTCACTGACGATATTATGGCTTATTTTACCTACAGCGAAGGTTTCCGCATTGGCGGCGGCAACGGTCTGGGTCTGTGCGCGCCGGAAATCATTGAGGCACAAACCAATGACGACCCCAGCGACGACCCGGACCAAAGTGAAAACTGCGCGCTGCCCGACGAGTTCGCCTACAGCTCGGACGAAACCAAGAATCACGAGTTGGGTATACGCACCACTTGGCTGGAAAACCGCCTGACCTTGAACGGCGCGCTGTTCTATGTCGACTGGGCCGATCCGCAGTTGTCTTCCACCAGCGAAATCGCTCTGATACCCATCACCGTAAATGGCGCCGGGGCCGAATCTTCCGGCGTGGAACTCTCATTCAGCTGGCTGGCGCTGGATAATCTTTCCATACGCGGCAGCTATTCCTATACCAGGGCCGAACTGACAGCGGACGCGCCGAACCTGGTTGCCACTATCGTTCCCCCGGGCTTCTCTTCGGTGCGTTTTGACGGCGAGGATGGCGACCGGCTGCCGGGTTCGCCGGAGCACCAGGGCAATGTTTACTTGACCTATAGTGGTGATATGAACGGCATCGATTTCGCGCTTAGCTATGGTGTCACCGCCATCAGCGATGTGATCAGCAAGACCGGCTCGCGTGCAAACGCCGTGCGGCTGGGCGGCTACGCTGTGCATAACCTGGCGATAAATTTCAATCTCGACAACTGGGATCTCACCTTCTATGCGGATAACCTGCTAAACAAATATGCGGAAACGGGGGTAAGGCGCGACCCCGCCTACCTGCAGACGCTCAGTGACGATGCCGGTGGCGACGTAAGGGTCAGGAGCCACTTCCACAATGTCCTGGCCCCCAGGCAGATCGGTTTGCGCGGCACTTACCGATTCGACATCTAAACCCACTGCCGTAGATTACCCGGCTGGTGCCTGAACAGCCGGGTATTTTGACTCCATACGCAAACCATGGCTCATCAGCAAGCTCTGCAAACGGCGCGACGGGCTATTGCCGCGGCGCAGTACCGGCAAGCCCACGGCCTTTGCCTGAATGTTTTGCAGGTCGATCCCAGCGTAGCCGAGGCCTATTTTCTGCTGGCCATCATTGCCATCGAGCATCGGAACTTTACCAAGGCCGAGGGCATTCTGCGGCGGGCAATCCACTTTGACGGCAGCGATGCCGCCTACCATGCGTATCGGGCGCAGTGCCTGGTGGCCCTCAATCGGCACGCCGACAGCCTGGTAGCTGTGAATCGGGCAGCTGCGCTGGGCTCGGAACAAAGCCTGGTACTGGACACTATCGGTGTGGCCTACAGCCGGCTTGGTTATCACCATAAAGCGGTGGCTTTTTTCGAAGCCGCCATCGCCCGCCAGCCCGACAATGCCAGCTTCCAGTACAACCTCGCCTCCTCGCTGCAGTTCAGCGGCGATTTCGATCGCGCCGAACGGGCCTATGAAGCGGCTCTGGACATTGAGCCGCTGCATTTTCGCAGCCATTCATCCCTGTCCCAGTTAAGTAGGCAAACGCCGGACAGCAACCATATCGCCCGCCTGTTGAGCGTGCGCGATCAGTTGACCCGGGACGTGGACGCCAACCTGCATATCTGCCACGCCCTGGCGAAGGAATTTGAAGACCTGGGTGACTATCGCCGGGCATTTGATTTTCTGAATCAGGGCAAGCGCCGCAAACGCGAGCAGATCAACCACGACCCGGTCGCAGATCGGCGCCTGTTTGCCGCGGTGAAGGAAATCTTCAGCGCGGCCGCGCCACACCGGCTACACCCGGGCTGTGATTCGGAGGAGCCGATTTTTATCATCGGTATGCCGCGCACGGGCACGACCCTGGTGGAACGTATTCTCTCCAATCATTCCGAAGTTTTTTCGGCCGGTGAGTTGACCAACTTCGCCTTACAGCTGAAGACCATGGCCGCCACACCGTCGCGGCTTATGCTGGATGTGGAAACCCTGTATAAAGGGCTGAGTGTTAACGCCGGGGATCTGGGTGCTGCTTATATCAATTCCACCCGCCCCCGCACCGGAGAAACCCCGCGGTTTATCGACAAAATGCCGTTAAATTTTTTCTATGTGGGTTTTATTCGCGCGGCCCTGCCCAAGGCGAAAATCGTCTGCCTGCGCAGAAATCCGCTGGATACCTGTTTGAGCAATTACCGGCAGCTGTTTTCCACCGACTTTTCCTACTACAACTATGCCTATAACCTGACTGATACCGCTCTTTACTACATACAGTTCGCCGAACTGATAGCGTTATGGCAGGAAAAATTTCAGCATAACTTTTATCAAATACATTACGAAGCACTGGTTGCCAACCCGCAGGCAGAAGCCGAGAAGTTACTGCGCTTTTGTAATCTGCAATGGCAGTCACAATGTCTCGACTTTGAAAAAAATCAATCTCCCGTGGCCACCGCCAGCTCCGTGCAGGTGCGCAATAAAATCTATACTTCGGCTATTGACCGGTGGCGGCGCTACGACGAGTTTCTCGGGGGGATAAAAACGCTGTTTGCCCAGGCTGGTATCGACGTATGATTTGCCGCCCGCCGTCTGCCTGGATATTGCCAAATTCTGCGCTCGCCCTATACTGCATTCTTGTTCTACCCGGTGGGTTGAAGCTGACGCTGTATAACAATACCTTATAGATCCGCCCCAGGGCATAGTATGATTCTATTGTCTGCCGCAGATAATGGTATTAACGCTTCCGCTGCGGGCGGTGCCTGAAATTCCCGGTAGATCCCTTAAACAGCCGGATGAAAGGAGATAATGGGTATATGCTAAAAACGACAACATCGACCATTGACGGAAAACAGATACAGGAATACCTGGGTGTGGTAGTGGGTGAGGCCATTTTGGGTGCAAATATCTTTAAGGATATATTCGGCGCCATCAGGGATATTGTCGGCGGCAGATCCGGTGCTTACGAAAAAGAAATGGGAAAGGCCAGGGAAATCGCCTTTGAAGAGATGGAAGCAAAAGCCAGATCGATGGGTGCCAACGGTATCGTGGGTATTGATATCGACTACGAAGTAGTCGGCCAGCAGGGAGGCATGATGATGGTCAGTGTCAGCGGAACGGCTGTCAGGTACCGCTAGCCGGGTGCCTAGCCTGCTGGCATACCATGTTATGTTGTAATCGGCAATGTCGCTAAAGGCGTCGAACAAGGACCTGGAGATACAATATGGAATTTCACCAAGGCAGACTTATCGATCATGTACACTTGCAGGTCAGGAGCCTCGAAGCGAGCAAGATATTCTATTCCAGCGTGCTCACCGCGCTCGGCCGCGATATAACCGCCGAGGCCGCTTGGTACTTTGCGTCGGACGAGTTGTTTGTCACACAGGCGCAAGACTACACCTCCAAAGTTCACCTGGCATTTCAAGCCCGGGATCGCGATACCGTCGACGGTTTTTATCGGGCTGCCATCGCCGCCGGCGGTCGCGACAACGGCCAGCCCGGGGAGCGGCTGTATCATCCCGGATACTATGCTGCCTACATTCTGGACTTGGACAACAACAATCTTGAAGCGGTATACCACGGAGAGGCCTGCCGTTCCGCCGAGTCTGTCATTATCAGCGCTCCAGGCTGAAAGAGAACATAGCGCGACTTCAAAAACGAAAGCTATCGAACCCATCAGCAAACCAGCAGGTCAACATATCGAGCATTGACAGGCAACAACTCCGTCTTGAGTCGCCGCTGCATATCAATATATACCGACGCTATTAGTTCGACTAGAGCCCTTGCGTCGATATCGCCACCCTGCCTGAGTTTGATATGGCGTATATACTTCCCTGTGCCTTCAAGCAGCCCCTGTGGATCTGCGAGCTCCGCGCTACGGGAAAACCCCACATTAACATGAGCGCTGAACGCGTTGACATAGGCGAACGCGGCATCGGAGGCGCATGCCGTAGGGCAGCCGTCATGCAGCAGTTCGCGTACATCATCGCCGCAATCGCGGATAATATCGAACCAATGCCTGGCAATAGCACCCAGGTCATCTGCCTGTTCGTCCATCCATATATCCACGGCGGGATCACGCTTAAGCGCATTTGGAAACCGGAAGAGTTGATTCATAAACGGTACCTCGCTGTCGCCTGTTCTTTCTCCGCCTTCAATGTCCAATATATTGAATTAAAAACTTTTTTTCTGGCCGGCCGACAGAAATCGACCTGTCCCCGGAATACCAGGCCTGGGGAGTAAGGCTATTTTCAGAATTGGATGCCACTTGGTAAGATCAGGCATTGGCGTTTACTGTAAGATGCTAACAATATGAAGCCCGCATGCGCTTCGCACTGCAATGTTAACCGTTATGATAGGTAAAACTTCAGGAGAGACACAATGAAAAGAGTTGTATTAACCGCATTATTATTCTCCGTTTCTGCATTTGGGGCTGAAGTCGGAGAGGGTCAGTGGTCAGAAACCAGCCCTATCTTGAAGATTACAAGCTATTGGTCTTTTACGGCATTTAAATTAAATGGTACGGATGGTTGCGGCTCATTGGGAGACGGTGATTGGCGCTTGAATACCAGTGGCACAACCACTGCAGAAGACCGCGCTCTGGATTACAAAAAATCAATGCTTCTGGCAGCCTATATGGCGGGAAAAAGTGTCCGATTGCGTTGTCAAAGTGGTGCAATTTCTGATCTTTCCATAGAGAATTGAGGGCCGTCAAAACAAGTCAAAACCGCGCCAGTCACACCCCGCTCAATACGGGCAAGCGCCAGAACTTTGTTTTTTGCTTCCTTCCGGCTCAGCCATCATTCCAGCCGGCGGCTGCAGGCGATATTCTATGCCCTGGCTTCAGGCTTTCTTGTCATTCACGCCGCCCAGCATTTTCGTTTATCGGGGGCGCCCAACTATCACTCCCAACTACCACTTTGAAGGTACGCTGTCTGAGGGACTGATTAACGGTGCGGTTGCCGTGGGCCTGGCTTACCGGGTCCTCGCAGCAAAGGGCCGGCGGGTCGATGCGCCCGCTGATACAGCCTTACAGATAGCTTTAATTCATTGATTCCTAAAGGCTTTTCCGCCAGCAGTGCAGTCGCAGACAATTTCCGGACCGGCCTTGATCGACAATCAGCAACGCGGGACAGAGCATACATGGCAAATACTTGACCAAAATACTCAGTTAAATAATTGACTATAATACTCAGGTATATAAAATTAGCACCTGGGGATTGGTAAGCGGCTTTTTTGCCCATCTGGCATTGCGCCAGAAACCCGATTAGTTCAGCCAGCAACTGCAGGCACTACCCAGAATCCCGGCTCTATGCCATGGTGATAGCGGCAGGTGATTTCGCTGTAAATTGTACGGGAATAGGTTCCGAGGGTCGATGCTTAAAGCGATCTGTGATTGTAAATACCGGTTTGTGTTGCTGCAATCTGCGGCTGGCGGGCCTTCGGGTAGCTGGAGGGCTTGTGAAAAAGCGCATACTTGGCCGCCGGGCAAACTCGCGTGCCCTTAAGTAATCCTCGATAGGTAATTCGAGATATAGCTAACCCAAGAGTCAGTTAACCCCAGACTCAGGTAACAGAGGTAGACCAACAGCATGGCACAGCAACAGTTGGACCATTTGATAAAAAGTGAATACGCGGCCGGATTTACCACTGATATCGAATCCGACACCCTGCCACCGGGCCTGGATGAGGAAGTCGTCGCCTTTATCTCCGCCAAGAAAAACGAGCCCGACTGGCTGCGCGACTGGCGCCTGAAAGCCTACCGCGGCTGGCGCAAAATGGCCGAGCCCGCCTGGGCTCATGTGCGCTACCCGAAAATCGATTTTGACGCCGTGTCCTACTACTCCTCCCCCAAGGCCATGGCCGACCGCCCCAAGAGCCTGGACGAGGTCGACCCGGAGCTGCTGGCAACCTACGAAAAACTGGGCATTCCCCTGCACGAGCAGGAGGCGCTGGCCGGCGTTGCCGTGGATGCGGTATTCGATTCGGTTTCCGTGGCCACCACTTTCCGCCACAAACTGGCCGAAGCCGGGGTGATCTTCTGCCCCATTTCCGAGGCGGTGCAGGAATATCCCGAACTGGTGCAGAAATACCTCGGCAGCGTAGTGCCTCAGCACGACAACTTCTACGCCGCGCTCAACAGCGCCGTATTCAGCGACGGCTCCTTCGTCTACATCCCCAAGGGCGTGCGCTGCCCCATGGAGTTGTCCACCTATTTCCGTATCAACGAGGCCAAAACCGGCCAGTTCGAGCGCACGCTGATTATCGCCGACGAAGGCAGTCACGTCAGTTATCTGGAGGGCTGCACCGCGCCGATGCGCGATGAAAACCAGCTGCACGCAGCGGTGGTGGAACTGGTGGCGCTGGACAATGCCGAGATCAAGTACTCGACGGTGCAGAACTGGTACCCCGGCGATGCCGAGGGCAAGGGCGGTATCTATAACTTCGTCACCAAGCGCGGTGTCGCCCACCACAACGCCCATATATCCTGGACTCAGGTGGAGACCGGCTCTGCGGTTACCTGGAAGTACCCCAGCGTCATCCTGCGCGGCGATAACAGTATCGGCGAGTTCTATTCGGTGGCGCTCACCAATAACTACCAGCAGGCCGATACCGGTACCAAGATGATTCATATCGGCAAGAACACACGCTCCACCATTATTTCCAAAGGTATTTCGGCCGGGCGCAGTTCCAACGCCTATCGCGGCCTGGTGCGCATGAGCCCGAGATCCACCGGTTCGCGCAATTACACCCAGTGCGATTCACTGCTGATCGGCGATCGCTGCGGTGCCCATACCTACCCCTATATCGAAAGCCGCAACCCCAGCGCGGTTGTCGAACACGAAGCCACTACCTCCAAGGTCAGCGACGATCAGCTGTATCTGTGCCAGCAGCGCGGCATCGATACTGAAAAAGCGGTATCGATGATCGTCAACGGTTTTTGCAAAGAGGTGTTCAAGGAGTTGCCCATGGAGTTTGCGGTGGAAGCCGGCAAGCTGCTGGAGGTCAGTCTTGAAGGTTCGGTGGGTTAACGCACAGGGTTACGGAGCATATCTCAATGTTGTCAATTGAAAACTTACAGGCCACCGTCGACGGCAAGGCCATTCTCAAAGGTCTCAACCTCGAGGTCAAAGCCGGTGAGGTACATGCCATCATGGGGCCGAACGGCTCCGGCAAGAGTACCCTCGGCCATGTGCTGGCGGGTCGCCCCGGCTACGAGGTCACGGGTGGTGCAGTGCGCTTCAACGGCGAGGACCTGCTGCAGATGGATACCGAAGAGCGGGCGCGAGAGGGCCTGTTTCTCGCCTTCCAGTATCCGGTGGAAATCCCCGGCGTCAGCAATATGGAATTTCTCAAAGCCGCGGTGGACGCGGTGCGCGCCCAGCGCGGCGAGGAGCCGGCCGACTCGGTGTCTTTTCTGAAGCAGGCGCGCGCCATCTGCAAACAGGTGGACCTGGATCAGAGCTTCCTGCGCCGCGGCGTCAACGAGGGTTTTTCCGGCGGCGAGAAAAAGCGCAATGAGCTGATGCAGATGATGATGCTGGAGCCGCGCCTGGCGATTCTCGATGAAACCGACTCCGGCCTGGATATCGATGCGCTGCAGGTGGTTGCCAATGGCGTCAACGCCCTGCGCAATCCCGAGCATGCCATTGTGCTGGTGACCCACTACCAGCGTCTGCTCGATCATATCGAGCCCGACTTCGTGCATGTGCTGGCCGAGGGGCGCATCGTCAAATCCGGCGACAAGTCACTGGCGCTGGAACTCGAGGCCAAGGGCTACAGCTGGCTCGAGGAAGAGGTGGCCTGATGGCGGATTATATCGAACAGGCACTGCAGCGCCCGCCGGCAAACGCCCCGCGCTGGCTGGACTTATTCCACCAGCAGGGTCGCCGCAGCTGCCGCGAGAAGGCGCTGCCGACGGGCAAAACGGAGGACTGGAAATACACCAGCCTGCGCGCCCTCGGGCAGCGCGACTACGCCGGTCAACCGGCGCCGGTGGCGGCTTCCGGTGACCTGCAGCGCCACTATCGAATTGCCGATTTCAGCAGCCATACGCTGGTGTTCGTCAACGGTCACTTCAGCCCGGCGCTGTCCGCCGGCAGCCTTCCGGCCGGGGTGGAACTGGTGCGCTTTGGTGAGGCGGATGCCGGGCAGGCAGAGCGGATTCAGAACTGGCTCGGCAAAGTCGCCAGCCGCGAGCAGTCGGTCTTCACTGCACTGAACGAAAGCGGGCTGGCCGACGGTATCTATCTGCGTGTGACAAAGAATACCCGCCTGGAAACCCCTATTCAGGTAATCTGGCTGACTACGCCGCAAAGCGAGGCATTCACTGTATCGCAGCGCCTGCTGCTGGTGATGGAGCCCGGCAGCGATGCGACCGTGATGGAATACTTTACCTCCGACGCCGCGGAGCAGAACAGCTTTACCAACGGTATCACCGAACTGGTGCTGGAGCAAAATGCGCGCCTGCGGCACTACCGGCTGCATGCGGAACAGGAGCAGGCGCTGCATATCGGCGGGGTTCACGCCAGCCTCGAGCGCGATGCCAATCTCGACAGCTTTCACCTCGCCGTCGGCGGCACCCTCAAGCGCATCGATATCACCGTCAATCACAACGGCCCGGGCGCACACTGCAACCTGCAGGGCGTCTATCTGCTGCGCAACCGCCAGCATGTCGATTACCATACCTGTATCGAGCACCGCGTGCCGCGCTGCACCAGCGATGAGGTTTTCCGCGGTATTATCGGCGATGCCGCGCGCGCGGTGTTTAACGGCCGTATCCATATCCACCCCGATGCACAGAAAACCCTGGCCCAGCTCAGCAACAAAAATCTGCTTACCAGCGATGCTGCGGAGGTGGACACCAAGCCGGAACTGGAGATTTATGCCGACGACGTGCAGTGCGCCCACGGCGCCACTGTGGCGCAGCTGGATGAAACCTCGCTGCACTACCTGCGCACGCGCGGTATTGCCGCCGATGAGGCAAAAGTGATGCTCAGTTTTGGTTTTATCAACGAATTGCTCAACCGCATTCCCGATGCGGCGGTCGCCGCCCATTTGCGGCCCATGCTGTCGCAGTTTTTCAGCGGCGAACAACATTTTGTGAGGTAATCTGTATGAGCGCAGCCCAGCCCGCGCAGCGGCTCGAGTTTGATGCGGCCGCGGTGCGCGGCGACTTTCCGATCTTGCAGCAGGCGGTCAACGGCCGGCAACTGGTCTATCTGGACAATGCGGCGACAAGCCAGAAGCCCAGTGCCGTTATCGACGCTGTTGATGATTACTACCGCAGCTGCAATGCCAATGTGCACCGCGCCGCCCACGCCCTCAGCGGCCGCGCCACCGAAGCGTTTGAAGCGGCGCGGCGCACGCTGGCGGATTTTATCAACAGCCCGGCGGCCGAAGAGGTGATCTGGGTTCGCGGTACCACCGAGGGCATCAATCTGGTCGCCGCCAGCTGGGGGCGCGCCAATATCGGCAGCGGCGATAAAATCATCGTCACCCAGCTCGAACACCACGCCAACATTGTGCCCTGGCAACTGCTGGCGCAGCAGCAGGGTGCGGAGCTGCTGGTGGTGCCGATAACCGCCAGCGGCGAACTCGATTTGCAAGTGCTGCAGACGCTGCTCGATAAACGTGTCAAGCTGGTTGCGGTCGGTCACGCCTCCAATGCCCTGGGTACACTCAATCCGGTTGCCGATATCGTGGCAATGGCCCATGCCGTCGGCGCCAAGGTGCTGGTGGACGGCGCCCAGGCGGCACCCCACTGGCCGGTGGATGTGCAGGCCCTCGGCTGCGATTTCTATGCTTTTTCAGCCCACAAGATGTTCGGGCCGACCGGCATCGGTGTGCTCTGGGGGCGGCGCGAACTGCTCGATGCCATGCCCCCGTATCAGAGCGGCGGCGAGATGATAGAGCGGGTCAGTTTCAGCGGTACCACCTTCAATGCGCTGCCATACAAGTTCGAAGCCGGTACGCCGAATATTGCCGGTGCCATCGGTATGGCGGCGGCGGTAAAATACCTGCAGAGCCTCGACCGGGCAGCGGCGCTGGAACACGAAAGCGCACTGCTGGAATATACCCTGCAGCAGGCTGCCGCGCTCGGCGCTATCGAGCGTATCGGCGCCCCGGCGCAGGCGGCCAGCATTTTCAGCTTCAATATCGCCGGTGCGCATCCGGCCGATGTCGGCACGCTGCTCGACCAGCAGGGCGTGGCGGTGCGCGCCGGGCACCATTGCGCGCAACCGCTGATGGAATACTTGCATATCCCGGGCACGGTGCGGGCGTCCTTTTCCATTTACAATACCTTCGAGGAAGTCGATCTGCTATTTGCGGCACTCGAGAAAGTCAAGGGCCTGTTGCTTTAACAGGTGGTATAGGGCTATGTTATGCAAGGCCATATTGTGCAGGGCCGGGTGGTACAAGCCCGGCTCGTACAAGTCTAAGTTGTACAAGGTTATAGAAGGTGTAACTGATGACGGTAGAAACATTTGAAACCAGTGATCTGGTAACGGTAACCCCCGCCGCCGCGGACTATTTTCGCCAGCAGCTCGGCAAAAACGGCGGCCATGCGGTGCGCGTCGGCGTCAAGCAGAGCGGTTGTACCGGCTTTATGTATGTGCTCGATCATGTCGAGACCACCGAGAGTTCCGATATCAATATCGAACTGGACAACGGTGTAATGGTGGCGGTTGCGGCCGATGCCGTGCCGGTCCTGCAGGGTTCGGAAATCGACTATGTGCTCGAGGGTGTCAACCGGGTGATAAAATTCAACAACCCCAATGCCACCAGCGCCTGCGGTTGCGGGGAGAGCTTCGGCATTAATGAGTGAAGTAGACTTATGGCGGAAAGACAACTTGTCAGCACAGTGCGCGACTGCCCCGGTCGCCTGGTGCCGGTGGGCGATCCGGTGACGATACCGGCTCATACCTTTGTCACCATCACCCAGGCGCTGGGCGGCAATTACACCGTCGTGCACAACGGCAATATGGTGCGTATCGACGGTACCGATGCCGACGCCCTGGGCCTGGAGCCCACCCACCTGTCGTTTGCGCCGCCCGGCGACAGCAGCATTCACGAACAGCAGGTATGGGAAGCGCTGAAAACCGTTTACGATCCCGAAATCCCGGTGGACCTGGTCAATCTGGGTTTGATTTATTCTGTGGATATCGACCAGGCCGCTGGCGAAGTCGCGATCACCATGACGCTGACCGCACCCGGCTGCGGTATGGGCCCGGTACTGGTAGGCGATGTCGAATACCGGGTGGCGCAGGTGCCCAATGTCAAACAGGTCAAGGTGGAGCTGGTCTTCGACCCGCCCTGGCATCGCGATATGATGTCGGAAGAGGCGCAGCTGGAAACCGGTATGATAATGTAGTCAACCATGCAGAAGAACACCGCTACCAACCCTTTCGGTACTGAAATCTCCAGTGATGATATTGTCGACTCGCTGCAGTTTTTCGACAGCTGGGAGGACCGCTATAAATATATTATTGACCTCGGCAAGGAATTACCGGGCTTGCCCGAGGACAAGAAAACCGAGGAGCGTCTGGTGCGCGGCTGCCAGAGTCAGGTGTGGATAGACCACGACTGCAAAAACGGCCGCCTGCAACTCGATGTCGACAGCGACGCGTTTATCGTCAAAGGCCTGCTGGGTGTGGTGCTGGCGGCTTATAACGGCAAGGCACCGGCCGACGTGCTCGAATTTGATATTGAAGCCTATTTCAACCAGCTCAATCTGTTACAGCACCTGAGCCTCGCCCGCGGCAATGGGCTGCGCGCCATGGTGGAACGGATAAAAACCATCGCCCGCGACTCAGTTCACTAAACCGCCTTCCTCGCGCGTCTGTTCGATTAACGCCGCGACAGTGCAGCGCGCTGCTGCCCCTATTCGCCGTTATCGAAAACTGCCGTTTCGCTGATACCGCCCGGGGCCGCAAAGCCGCGGAACATGGCGCTGGTATTAAACGCCAGGGTGATTTCGCCACTGTGGCTGACCACGATAACGCCGCCGGCGCCACCGATGGCCGCGACGTCCTGCAGTGTTTCCCGCGCTGCGGCCTCGGCGGACTGCCCGGCCAGCTCGATGCGCGCCGCAATCATTCGCGCCACACCGATACGGATAAAGTGCTCGCCGTGGCCGGTGGCGGAAACGGCGCAGACATTGCTGTCGGCGTAAGTGCCGGCGCCGATAATGGGCGAATCGCCCACCCGCCCCGGCGCTTTGCCATTGGTGCCGCCGGTGGAGGTTGCGGCGGCGAGATTGCCGCTGAGGTCGAGCGCCACCGCGCCGACGGTGCCCAGCTTCTCGCCGCCGCCGGCGGGCGCTGACAGCGCGCGCTGCAGCATCTTTTCGCGCATCTCGGTGGTAAAGTAGTTATTGGCAACCGGCTCGAGACCGCAGTCGACGGCAAACTTGTCGGCCGCACTGCCGGTAAACATGATATGGGGGCTTTTTTCCATCACCAGGCGCGCTGCCCGAATGGGATTGCGCACATGGCTTACGCAGACAACGGCGCCGGAATTGCGCTGGCGCCCGTCCATGATGGAGGCGTCAAGTTCGTGCGAGCGCTCGCGCGTCAGCACCGAGCCGTAGCCGGCATTGAACGCGGGGTTGTCTTCCAGCGCGATGACTGCAGCTTCCACGGCGTCGAGCGCCGAGCCGCCGCTGTCCAGAATTGTGCTGCCGGCCGCCAGCGCCTGCCTGAGGCCGGCGTGCCAGCCCGCCTGTTTTTCCTCGCTAAAACCGCCCGTGGGCAGAAAGCTGGCGCCACCGTGAATGACCAGCGCCCAGCCGCTGCGGCCGGGCTGTAAAGACTGCACTTTGATCGCCGTATTCATCGCCATATTCTGCGCGCACGCAAACCCGCACACATTGACACAGTGGGTATCCACGTTTCACCACTGCCTGCATTTGAGTGGTGACCCGCCGATCGAACAGGCGCATTATGCCAGGGATCTGTCGGTGGCGCACCGGCGTCAGGATTTTTTGCCCTGCGGCGGCTGCAGCGTCACCCCGAAGGGTGCCTGCAGCGCTTTGCCGCCGGGGCGACGAAAGCCGCGCACCGCTTTTATTTCGCCCTTTTCCACACGGTACTTGCCGAGACCGAAAGTCGCGCGAAAATCCTTTTTCAAATCTTTTTCGGACACTTCGAGAATATTGCCTGGAATCTGCAGATGACTGGCGTAAATGCCGAGAATCCGCCCGTCGTCAGCGTAGTGAATTTTCATACTTGTCTCCTTGCAAACTTCAATCGCCCGCGGCCAGATAGCGCCACAGTTGCGGCCCTTCTTCGCCAAAGCCGGCGAACCACATATGCATGCCGTCGAAGGTCATGGCGCTCAGGTAGTTGGGTCTGGGGTCGTTTCTCACCAGTGTTAACCGTCCCTGCAGTTCGCCGAACCTGGCCCCGTGTGAAGACACGGCAGTATCGAGATCATCGCGGGCGAGGCTGGCCAGCCACACCCGCCTGCCGTCGCACAGTCCCTTGTAAAAATAGCCGGGCCGGCCGGGCCAGCGCGGGTCGTTGGTGCTTATGATCTCGTCCATGCGTCCGTCGTCAATGGCCACGTCTTTGATCAGTATCTGCGACATCTGGTGCACCCACAGGCGCGCGCCGTCGAAAGTAAGGCCGGCGATAAGGCCGCCGGAATCGAGCCCGGTGGATACATCTTCAAACCTCGGGCTTAATTCCCAACCCGGCACCCGCAGCAGGCGTGGCTGGCCCCCCGACGTGCCACAGCCGAGCCAGACATAGACGCCGTCATAGGCGCCGACGTAAGGAATCAGGGGTTCACCGGAGGTGGGGTCGAGCACGGCGATGGTGGCGAGGATCTCGCCGCGGCCGGGATCGATCACGTTCAGATTGTTGGAGGAAAAACTGGTAATCCAGACCCGGTCACCAGCCGTGGCGATGGCAAAAAACGGTGTGCCGGGTATGTCGTAGGTATGGCGCTCCCTGGTGCGCGTATCGACGGACACCACCGTATCGCGCGTAAAGGTGGTAAACCACATATGGCTGCCGCCGTCATAGCAGACATCGAAGGCCGGATCGCCGCTGAGTTCGATACTTTCCAGTGCCTCCGCGCTAGGGTTGTTCGCCGGGATGCGATAGGCCACGTCGCTGCCGAATACCGCCATCCACACCGCCTCGCCGTCGAAGGCCAGGCCGCTGATCTGGCGGTTGCCGTCGCTGACCGGAATAATGGCATTGTGCCCGCGCTGGTAACGCAGGTGGGGCAGGGAGTCCGCCAGCACCGGCAGCGTCGCGCGCCGGTCGGGCGGGCACTTGGCCAGGTCCGCGGCGATAGCGTCCACCCGTCTGTCCAGGTGCGTCAGATCGGTGCGGCGATCGATAATACGGGTAATGCGGCTATCATCCAGAGCCACATAGATATCCGCCAGCAGCGCCCAGTCCGGCGGCTCGTTGCCCTTGCGCAGAAACTGCACCTGACCGCTGTTATCCACAACCAGTTGTTCCGGGCTGGAGCCACCCGGCACCGGCAGCGCGCCGGCGGCGATTTCAAAACGGCAGCCGGCGACGTAGGCGATGCCGGCCGTATAGACGATGCCGGTAGGGTTGCCGGGATCGACGCTGACTTCCAGCCCCAGCGGCCCGCGCGGGCTCGGTGCTGTCACGCCGTTGGCGCGCAGCTCGTCGAGAAAGATAAAACAGTTCTGCTGCTGCTGATAATGGCAGCCGTTAAAGTAAACCTGCGAGGGTTGGCGAATGGCAAAGCCGCCGGCGCTGGCCAGCTCGGCGCGCAACTGCTGGCAGGGCAGTGCCAGGTTGGAGTCCAGCTGCCAGAACACCGTGGCCACACCGTTGCTGTCGGTGGTCACGGTAATGGCGGTACCGGGCGTGGCGCCGGGCAGGTCCGCGGCAGTGGCTGCCACTGCGCCGTTGGCCTGCGGTTGAAACACGACCTCGGCGCCGGCCACCGGCCCGCAGGCATTGCTGACCACCACCAGCAGCGGCTCCGGCAGCGGTGTGCCGGGAGCGGCGCGCTGGTCGTCGCCGCGCCAGGCGCTGATGGCCGCCTGCCGGGCCAGCGTATCGACGGCGCTTTGCACCGTGGTGGCGCCCGCCAGCGTCGCGCATTGACCGGGGTCGTAGTAGACGTGGGCGGCCAGACTCAAGCTGGCGTTAAAGCGAATCGGCAAGTGCCGGGTGTTATCGGCCACGTCGAGCAGCACCGCCTCGACACAGTGAGTGCGCGGCCCGGTCGGCGCGCCCAGCTGCCAGCCGCAGCTGGCGATACCGTCGCTGCCGGTGATCACGATGCGCTCGGTTGCCGAACCCGATTCCTCCAGCGCTGCGCGCGGCAGCAGCGCGCCGTCGCCATCGATACGGGTAAAGCGCACCCGCGCGCCGGCCACCGGATGGCGGCCGATCGCCACACCCACCTGCAGATCCTTGTCCAGTTCGGCCCCGGGCAGTGCCTCCTGGCCGTCGCCGCTGACATAGAACAGCTGCTGCATCTGCGTCAGCGGCGCAAACAGCGGCCGGCAGTCGTCGATCCGGGTCCAGCTGCCGCCGTCGAAGGTCATTACCGCCAGGCGGCAGTAGTGGTGTTGAATACCGGCCGGCGCGCGGGCGGCGGGGTTGCCGGAGACGGGGTCGAGCGGCCATTCCACCTCGCCGGTGTTGGTGCGCGCCGGTATCAGCCAATAGTCGCCGCTGCGGTAACTGCCGGTGCTGAGCTGGATCTGCACGCCGTCTTCCAGGTCGAGCCAGTCGCTGTTGCCGGGTTGCAGGGCGCCGGCGCTCTCCCAGCGCCGCACTTTCGGCTGGCTCTGGAAATTGGCCAGATCGATACTGCCGGTGGCGGTGGCCGTATCCAGCGTCAGCACGTTGTCGCTGACACTGAGCAGCCTGACCAGCGTGCCGGGCAGTGCCAGCAATTCGCGCTCGCTGTCGAGCAGCTCGACCCAGTCGCCGCTGGTAAAACCCAGCACGGCGTCGCGCCCGGCGCTGCTGACGGTAATCTGGTCGCCGTTTTGCGACAGCCAGTGGGCCACCACGGTGCCGTTTTCCCGCGACCATTTGAAGGTTGCCACACCGAGGTCGCCGGCATCGTGCACCTCTACCCGGTAGAGCTGGTTTTCCAGGCGCCGGTAACCGGCGCTGGTGGGCACGATGCAGGGGTCGCTGCTGGCGCCGCCGGGCTGTGCGCGGGCCGCCAGTGTACCGGTGCCGGCGGCGGTGGCGCTGTCGTAGGCCGGCAGCGGTGTCAGACAGTTGACCGCCGCGCCGAGATCAGCGGCGCGCAGCCAGCGCACCTGCCATAGGGTCTGGGTGCGGGTGGCAGTGTCGACACCGTTAAGCGCCTTTTCGCGAATCTCGTCGTCCTCGAGCGCAGTAATATGGCGCTGCCAGACATCCAGGTAGGCCAGGTAGATACCGTCGCTGTCTACCATCGGCGCTGCCGGCAGATGGGGCTGCGCGCTGTAGGGGACGATCTGCTCGTTCTCGCACAGGGTACCGTCCACATACAGGCGCCCGCCGGAAATATAGAAATCGCCGGCGCCGGCCAGCGCCGGCGCATTCTGATTGTCGGCGCGCGCCTGTTCTTCGGCACTGAGATCGGCAACGGCGGCGACCAGGTGGAAACCGGCCGCCGCCAGCGGCGCGCCGCAGCGGCCGATCACATCGACGGTTTCGGTATCGCTGCGGTGGCCGATAATATCCAGCTGTTCGTTCCAGTCGGCATCGACCTGGACCCGCCCCTGTTGCATGCGCACACTCGAATAGTGCTTCGGCTTGCGGAAGGTGTCGCGTGATAAGTCGGCTTTCATGATGATTTCTCCGAAAAGTATTGCATCCTTTACAGATCGTCCTTGTTAGTATTTACAGATCGTCTCTTTTAGTAGTTGTCAGTTTTCAAACGACACCCCGGCCTCCAGGCCAAAGCGCAGATAGCCGTCGATGGCGGCGCGCAGATTGTCCAGGCGCTGGGGCTGTTGCAAAAAGTGATAGACACCCATCTCCGCGCCGTCCTCGGCGCCGGTTTTTATTTCCGCGGTACAGCCGTCGGCGAGCTGGGCGTAAGCGGCATTGCCGTAGCGGGTCGAGGTAAACGTCGGCCGCAGGCGCGCGCGCACCTGAGCACTGTCGGCCACAGTGGCCTCGGCCAGGGCCAGATCGGGCTGGCAGCGAAAGCGCCGCGGGGTCAGCGAAGCGGACGGCAGCACACTGTAGCGCACGCAGCCCTGCTGGCGGCGGGCGACATTGACGGGCTCGGTAAATACTGTGTCGCTGGCGTTTAACTGCAGTACGTCGATGTCGCCCAGTAGTGTACTGCTGCAGATAGTGACCGGTGTGCGGGCGGCGTCGACCGCGACGGCGGCCTGCACAATGCTGTCGGTAATATGCAGGGCATCGATATCCGCTGCGATACTGATCTGCCCGCAGATACTGCGCTGCAAGTCGATACGCAGGCGGTTGTTGCCGGCGTCGACGCGCAGTTGCGACAGCTGCGGCACTGCGGTGCTGTGCAACAGAGACAATTCGCCCAGGTGGCCCTCGCGCACCGATAAATCTCCCTCGATACTCAGGCCGTTGAGCAGCAGGCCGCCCGGTGTGGGGCTGCCGGGCGCGGCGCTGCCCTCCACCTCGATATCGCCGCGCAGCCAGGGGCGGCGGTTATCGGCATCGACTTCGCCGCGGCGGCGGATCAGGGTGCCGGGCGGCGCATCGGCGGCCGGGCGTTGCGGCCAGTCGCCGGCGACAATCAACAGCCGGCTGCCCGCGCCGATGCGGATGCGCGCCGCGCCGCTGAGGGTTTCCTCATAGTTGCTGCTGTCCATCACCGCAATAATACCGACCGTGCCGTCGGGCTGGCTGTTCCAGGCGCTGACCGCCTCGCCGAGCGTGTTGACCACTTCAGCGCCGAGCGCCGGCAATTCGCCGCTGACACCGATCTGCCAGTCGGCCGCAGCAAATGCTGCGTCGATGCTCGCCTGGCGATCATAGGGGCCGCCGCCGAGATCGCCGGGAAAGCCGTAGGAATAGGTCAGGCGCGGCTGTCTGCCGGCCTGCGCCGGCGCCAGCGTGACGCGGCCGAGCACCGGGTCCACCGCTGCGCTGATCGGCATCGCCACAGCGGTGGTGGTGCCGTCGGCATTGCGGCGCTCGTAATTGCGGCTGTCTGCGGGCGTACGCCAGGTCGACAATTCGCACACCATCAGGCGCTCCGGCGGCACCGCCTCACCGTCCAGGTACAATTCGAACACCTGCGCGGCGCGCGCGTCGGCGCGGTTGTCAAAATAAAGGTACTGCGGTTCTGTTCCCTGCACCAGCGCCCGGCGCCGCTGTTCCAGTTCTCGATAGAGCGGGCGCCGGCGCACTGCCACCGGCACATGGTGTTCGCCGGTGTTTTCCTGCAGGTCCGATTCCGTCTGCGGCGAGTTGAACAAGGCCGCATCGATAGCGAGCGGGTGTATATGGAAGCGCTGCGGATCGCCGGCCTGGTGCAGCTGCGCGCGCAACAGCCGCAAGCTCTGCAGGCGCCACAGAAACAAACCGACATTGGCAATATTGTAGCGCCCGCGGCCGCTGGCAATACGGCGCATATCGACACTGCGGGCGGCGCCGTCAAAGGCGCTGCCGATCAACTCCAGCGCGTCGCTATGGCGCAGGTCCGGCGTGCGCAGGGCGCGACCGCGAATATGGTTGAGGTACTGGGTGGCCTGCAGCTGCTGGAAAAATTCCACCGCGCCGGCGCGCCAGCCGCTGGCGTCAAAGGCCAGCTGCTCCAGTACCGCCGCGGTGCCTTTGCGGCGCCGGTAGCGCAGGGTATTGGCCACCAGCGCGCGGCGGGTAAACGGTGTATCGGCATCGATCTCGCGCAGGCCGCGCACACCCAGCAGATCGCCGATATAGGGCACTGTCCACTCGGCGCAGGTCTCGATAAACCAGTCGTCGTAGAGTTCGCGGATATTATCTTCGACGGCGCCGCCCTGTTCGGCCAGCACCGTGATCAGCGCTTTTAGCGGCTCGCCGCGCGCGGCGTCGCGCTGGCGGTAGATCGCCGGCAGCAGGCCGTAAAGCTCTTCGGTGTAAAATTCTTTGCTATAGCGTTCTTTGGTATCGAGGCTCATGGTGCGCGTGTCTCCAGGGTGATAGCGTCGGCATCGATCAACAGCAGGGCGGCCGGCACGATATTGGCGGCGGTATTATCCCAGTGCGCCGGCGGCGCGGGCAGCGTGGGGTGCTGCAGCGGATCACTGCCGTCGAGGGAGGTCAGCACCACCGCCTCGATACCCTCCACCGCCTGCGCCAGCGCGGTGACTTCCGCGGCGCTGACGCTCTGCGCAAAAGCGCGATTGGCGAAACGGTACTGATCGAGCAGTTTGTCACGCACCGCCGCTACCACCAGGTCGGCCTGATAGGCAGTGTTGACCACCAGATCCATTGACAGGCCGAACAGGGTTTCGCTGTAAGAGTCGATACTAATCTGCTGATCGGGATGACGCGCGGCGTCGATGGCAGCGCGCAGGTTGGACAGCAGTGCTGCATCGGCAGCGATCGGCTGCGCATCGGCGCCGCCGACGGTCAGGTGCACAATCTGGCGTTCACCGTTCCACAGCACCGTCGCCTGCGCTTTGCCGATGCCGGCGAAAGCGCGGGCGAAGTCTTCGAAGTCCTGCGCCGATACAATGCGCTCCAGCGTCAGCACCGTCAGCGGCGCATTGGCGCGCGCGGCGTGGAGATCTTCCGGGTCCTGGGCACCGCTTGCGGCCAGCGGATTGGTAACGCTTTTAACGCCCAGCGGCCGCGTCATCA
This sequence comes from Exilibacterium sp., assembly GCA_028280195.1. Classification (GTDB taxonomy): domain Bacteria; phylum Pseudomonadota; class Gammaproteobacteria; order Pseudomonadales; family Cellvibrionaceae; genus Exilibacterium. The sequence continues at coordinate 111,408 of JANQMH010000063.1, read as the reverse complement.
GCAACTGCAGCTGTTCGCGGCGCACTAAGCCCGGCATACCGGTACCGATGCGGTAGCTGGCGCTGATATTGTCGCGGCCGGTGGGCAGCCGCGCGCCGAAGTTGCCGTCACCGAATATTACCCGCGTTTGCTGTTTGTGATTTTGCCGCGTGGTATAGACGCGCGCGTCACCGGGCTGGCCATAGAGCGAAGGCACCTCGGTCCAGGCGATACCGTCGACGCGAATCTGCAGCGAACTCTCACCACCGCTGGCGCTGGCCGCCGGGGTATAGGTCAGCGGTGTCTGCGCCAGGGTGAACTGCTGCATGGCACTGGCGTTGTTGCCGCTGCCGATGGCCTCGCCGGCTGCGCTGCCGGTCAGCTGGGCGAGAATCTCGGCGCCGGTCTCGCCGTGGGTGGCCGCCACCACATTGGCGTTGATACGCAGGCTGCGGCGCCGGTAGATATGCCGCAGCGGCGCCTCCAGCACCAGCACCGTATAATGCTCGTCGCCCTCAATGGCGCGCAGCGTGGCGACCTCGGCGACCTCGGCGCCGGTGTCGGGCGGCGCGAAAGCGGGTTCTGCCGCCGCCTCGTCCTCGAGGAAGATCAGGTCTTCCTCGGTGGCGATCACCTTGCCGCTGACACCGCTGTCGGTCAGCAGAGACCAGCACAGCTGTGCCGCCGCTGTCGGCTCCGGCGGCGCCAGCAGCGTTAACACCTCGCCCGAGACAAGTTCTAGCGGCGCGCCGCCGTTGTCCGGCAGCAGCAACAGTGGCGGCAGCTCGACGCTGTGCACCCGATCGGCGCTGCGGTGGCTGCGCACGCGCTCGGCCACCGTCACTTGGGTCAGCGGCAGGCCCTGAAAAATCAGTCTGCGTCCGGGCTGCAGCTGGTCAAAGGCACTGTCGAGTTCGATGCGATCGCCGAACACCGGCAGGGCGATGGGGTTGTCGGCCAGCGGCAGGGCCTCAGTGGCGGTAAATACCGAGGTATCGCGCAGCGGGAACCAGGACAGGTGGCGGTTGGCGTCGAGCACCAGACTGGTGGTCTTAGTGGTAAGACTGAAGTCGGTGCGCGAATCGGTAAACACTTCCACCGCGCGATATAACTCCCGGTAGCCGGGCTTGTCCAGCAGCACCCAGCTGCCGTTCACGACGCTATCGTAGACGCTGTCCAGGTCGATACGGCGTTCGGCTACGGTCTGAATTTCAAAATCCGGCCAGTGTTTGATCTGCCGCCCGTCCGGGTCGAATATTTGTTTGATATTTTCCGGCATCAGCCGCCAGTCGGGTGCGTTGTAGCCGAACAGCGAGGCGCGCTGGCGAAAGGCGTACAGCCGCGGCGCCTCGGCCGGGTCCACCCAGGGATCGGTGTGCCCCAGGTCCTCGGCCCAGCGCAGCAGCGTATGATTGGCCGCGCTATCGATGCTGACTTCAGTCAGTGTGCGCACATCCCAGCGCTCGCTGAGCGGATTGCTCTCGCGGCTGCGGCCGGCCAGCAGAATCAGGTCGCCCGGCTGCAGGCCGCTGTCGACACCCTGCAGGTAGACGCGGGTGCTGCTGCGAGCAAAGGAATGCGGTCGGCCCAGACGCGGCCGCAGCTGGTTGAACTCGGGCAGTGCGCTCAGTGCTTCCACCGTTTCGAAGATCTGTGGCGTTTCGTCCTGCCCGGGAATACTCTGCACTTTCAGGCCGGGACCCAACTCAATCTGCGCGTCGGCGCCGGGCACCTGCTCCACGCTAAAGGCCAGGTGGGTTTCAGCGGCGACGCCGGGATTGAGTTCGTAGCCGATGGCGCGCGCCAGCTCCAGCACCGAGCGGCGCTCGCCGGCCGGCAGCAGAAAACCCTCGTTGGCAATGCGCTCCTGGTAGAAGGTGAGCACATCCAGTACCGTGGCCCAGCTGTCGATCAGGGCAATACTGGCATCGTCGGCGTCGCGCGTGCTCAGCCCCGACAGCGCCGCCGATGCGCTCAAGGCGCGCAGCATGCGGTCCTTGAACTGTGAGTGAGTGCCGATGCGGTAGCGTATCTGCGCCAGGCCCGGACGGTTATCGGGTCCGGTGGGCGCCGCGGTGTCGGCTTCGCAACAGTTGTCCTGAGTTTCAAACAGAGTCATGATTCACCGCCCATGTCAAAACTGATGGCGCCGTTTTCCGGCAGGCTGGGGTTGGAATCGCAGCGCAGTATTTCAGTATCGGCAGGTTGTACCAGGCCCGCCTCGCGCTCGCCCGCTGCAACTTTGCCCCAGCGCTGCAGGCGCCGCAGCTGCACCGTGCGCACGCCGTCGATGGCCATGGCGGCGGCAAACAGCTGGCTGGTGTAGAGTGCCTGGCCAAAGCTGAAATTATCGGGATGAAAAAAACCGCGGCTGTCGTCGGGGTTGATCAGCGAACTGAAACGCTGCAGCAGTTGCGCCTTGATATCGGCGGCGTAGTAGCCCGGCTGCAGGCAGATCAACAGGCGGATATCCAGCGGCACAAACACCGGCTCGCGAATTTCCAGATCGTAGCCGGCGATGCGATAGCGGTTGAGATGGCCCAGCAGCCCCGACAGAAAATCGGCATCGTCCAATACCGGCAGCCCGCCCAGGCGGTCTACGGTGATAAAAACCGTATACCAGCTGCCGGTCCAGCGGAATTGCGCACGCGCTTTCTGCACTTGCGGATATAACTGTGCGGTCCGCACCCAATCGTCAGTGGTGACGGCGCGCTGCTGCACGCGGAAAGCCTGCGGTGCATAGCGGCGCACTTCCTCGGCGCTTTCGGCGGCGCGGCCGCCGGCCGCCGCCAGCGGATTGCGCACCGCGCCGATGCCGTCCAGGCCGGTGACCACATGCTGCAGGGCATCGGCGCCGACATTGCCCGCCGGCCCGTTGCCGACCCGATAGCTGGCAGTGAAGCGGTCGCCGTCGCCGGGCCGTTTGCCCAGCTTGCCGTCGCCAAAGCGCAGATAAGCGCGGCTGTCGTTTTCCATCTCGACGATAAAGTCGGTGGCAAAGCGGTCGCTGGCCAACAGGTCCCACTGCACCGTCCAGGTATTGTCGCCGTCGTTGAGCGACACCAGCGCCAGTGCGCGGCGCGGGTCCTGGGTCAGCAGAGCATGGGCCGGCAGCAGACTGGCGTCGCGGTGCCGATAGGGCTCGGCAAAACTCAGCTCGCCGCTGTCGAGGCGCGGGCGGTAGTTGCCGCGCGCCGTCGGCGCCGGCGGCTCGAGGCCGGGCCGCGCAGCGTCGCCCTGAAGCCGGCGGCCCTGATCGGCCAGCACCATATTGCCGCGCGCGACACTGATGGTGCGCAATTGCGGTGTGCCGGCGACATCGACCTGCGCCTGCAGACAGAGATCGAAGGGCAGGGCATCGCCACTGTGCCAAACCACGCGCAAAATGGCCGCGCCGCTGAGCGGGTCCTGTTGCGCTGTAATGTGGGTCAGCCGCACTACCCAGCGCTGCACCGGATCGGGTGGTGTATCGGCGCTGCCCAGGCCCTGAATCTGCTCCAGTACCAGAGCGTCACCAACGGCCAGCTGCAACGGCGGATCGTTGTGCAAATCCGCACAGACACTGCCGCGTTTCAGACAGGTCAGTGCGCCGCCCCAGGTATAAAAGTCGATGCGGTTGTGCGCGGCGTAGAGGCGCTGGGCGTGCAGGGTTTCGAACCACACCACCTGTTCGGGGGTGGTGTCCGGCACCGCCTCGGCGGCAATGGCCGGCGGCTGTCCGGCCCAGCCGCTCAGCAGCGGCGTCTGCGCCGGCAGCAGCGCGCCGTCGGCACCGCTGGCGGCGTTTACCGCGATATGGGTCCAGGCGCGCGCATTGCAGCCCTGGTGCAGTGCATAGTCCAGCAGGCGCGCGTGGCGGCGCAGCGAGCGGCGCTGGCGCGCGGTGCCCAGATAGGCTTCGGTGGCCACCGCATCCTGGTAGTAACTCAGCTGGTCGCCGGCATAGGCCAGCATCTCCACCAGCATCATCTGCATATCCGCAGCGTTGCGCTCGCGGTAGTCCGGCATGATGACACTGAGGCGCTCGAGTATCTGCCGGCGAAAACTGCGGTAGTCCTTGCTCAAATAGTCGATCGGCGGTGCCGTTGCCGGGGTCTGTGCCGCTGTCTCGGGGGCGATACAGTCGAGCTCGTTCGGGCAGTTGACCTTGAAGCGAAACGGCAGCGATGACAACAGCGGGTCAAAGCCCAGCGGCGGCTGTGCGATAGCAAACGGCGAATCCACTACATGCAGGGTATAGGTGGAAAAATCGCCGGCGCGATCGAGATCGACAGTGAGTTCGTTAGCGGCGACGGTGACAGCGCTGACCTGTATATTGTCGATGCGCACTCCGCCGCTGATATGGATATTGCCCGGCTGCAGGGCGGCGGCCAGGGTGGGCACAGCGCCGGGCTGGCCCGGCAGCGGGTGAATAAACACCACCCGCAGCCGGCGCTGATCGACCGAGACCACTTCGATAAAGTCGATGCCGTTGACGCTGCTGGCGGCGCGCACGGCGTCGATGCGGATATCCCTGTGTTGCAGCGGCTGTTGCCGGTTTGATGGGCTTAATGTTGTTGGATTCGACATGATGTTCTCACAAATCCTCTCGTCACAGGGTTCTGCTCAAAGTGACCTGGCGCAGTACGTCGCTGTTCAGCGCCGAGTAGCGCACTTCCACGCGCAGGCTGCCGTTATCGCTCTCGGCCTCCACCGCGGCGATGCGGATGCGGTCGCCGAGCCACTGCTCCAGCGCCCCCTGTACCTGCGACTGCACAGCCGCCGCCAGGGTGTCGCCGGCCGGCGCGAACACCAGTGCATTGATACCGCTGCCGAAATCCGGGCGCATCACACGCTCGCCGGCCGCGGTAAACAGCACCTGCTCGATCAAATTGCGCAGGTGCTGGTCGTCGCTGGCCGCGGCGGTGCGGCCGCGGCGGTCCAGGTGATAGGGATAGGCGGTATTCATTGGGCAATTACCCTGCTTTGGTTGACGCTAATGGTGGGCGGCCCCTGTGGAATTTGCTCTGCGCTTTTGCACAGTCCCGAGCTGGTCTGCAGCAGCGCCGGCTGGCCGTTGACCATTACCCGGGTGGCCGCGGTCAGCCACTGCACGGTGACGCAGGGCTGCGGTTTGGTGCCGGCGCCGACCGGGACCTGAAACGGGCAGCCGGCGATAGTCGAGGTATCGGTGAAAGTTGCCACTGGCTGGCCGCTGACCATCACCCGCGTATTGGATGAGATGGTGGTCATCGATGCGCCGTGCGGGCACATACCGGTGGCGCCGACATGGTAAAGCGGTCCTGGCATCAGTCCTTCCTCCCTTCAGGTAACCGTCAGCGCGCCCTGGTTAACCGTCACCGTCGGGCCCGTCATGGTGATGGTGGCGCCCTGGCCGTTGGACAGGGTGATGCCCAGTTCGCTGATACTGATAAAAGCGCCGCTGACGGTTTTCAACAAGATCCCCTGGCCCGGTGCGTCGCTGATCATAAAGGTGTTTTGCGCCGGGCTCTGGATCACAAAGTTCGGTGCAGCCGGCAGCGCCGCCAGCGCCAGTGCCGGCACCTCGGCGGCGGAACCGAACCAGCTGCCGGTCCAGATCGGGTAGTCGGCATCGCCCTGTTCGAACTCCACCCAGACGCCGGCGCCGATTTGCGGAATCGCCCACATGCCCATCTGCTTGCCGGTAAACGGCAGGCAGGGTTTGGCCCAACTGCTCGGCGTCAGGCCGGAGACATCCGGCACCTGCACCATCAGCCGCCCCTCCTGCATCGGGTCGACATTATTGAGCACAGTGCCGCGATACTTGCCGTAGTAGCGGCGGGTGTCGCCTTCACTCATACCGGAACCTCCGAAGACAAAGAACCAAATGCGTTGCGCGTCAGGCGAAAGCTCTGCTTGAATTCACCGGCGCGCAGGGTGCTGGAAACGCTTTTGACATAGTAGTCGCCGTCGTAATTGCTGCCGGCGCCGCGCACCGCCACCAGCCTGCGCGCGCGCAGCAGGCGGCCGTAGCGCGATACATCGAGCGAGCCGGAGCCGGAAATGACATCGGCGCGCTGGGCGGCGCGGGCCAGGCCGCGCGACGCGGCGGCGACCGCCTGAAACTTGGCGCTGCTGTCGTCCTCGCCCTCGGGCGAGGCCATATCCAGTTTGGTATAGGACAGCGGTATCGGCGCGCGCGAACCCAGTGATGGATTCAGCGGGGTGATATCCGGCACCGGAATCGGAATGGTGACGCCGGTGGTGTCCTCGCGCACAAAAAACGTAAACAGGGTTTTGCGGATGCCGTCGAAGCCGAGATTGAGCGAGTCGATATTGCTGTGGCCGTCCATATTGACGCTGAGCGCCGGTTGCACCGCGCCGGCTTTGATCTGCGGACCCCAGTAGGCGAAGGAAATACCGGCGCTGGGGCCGGGCTCGATATAAAATACATAGCCCACCTGCGAGGCCAGGCGGCGGATATAAGCCAGATCGGTGCCGCGCTGCGAGGGGATGGTTTCCAGCGGGTTGGGCACCGCCAGCAGTACACTCGGCAGCACTTTCGGCACAATGCCGAACATGGCGTACTTGGCCACCATAATCGCCACCCGCGCCGAGGGCGGCAGCGCCGGCCACGGAAAACCGCTGAGATCGATCAGGTCCATCAACTGACTCAGGTCGAGCCCGGTAATGGTCAGGGTGGCGGCGCCGGGCTCGCCGCTAACGCTCAATTCGTGGCGGGTGATCACGCCGTCGATCAGTACTTCCGGGTTGCCGTTGGTGGTCACTACCACAATCACCCGCCGCGGCGCATCGAAAAAACCGCCCGGCAGCAGCTCGCGCTGAATCAGCGATTCCTTGGCGATGCTGAAGCTGATCTGGAAGCCGCTCTGATTGCTATCGTTTTCCGTCACCTGCACCGATTGCACGGCGTCGATCAGCGCCTTCGGCACCGGTTCGGCGCTGACCGAGCCCATCAACAATTGCAGCTGCACACCCTTGATCATTCTTCCTGACTCACAACGATGGCGATGTGCAGGCGCCGGCCGATATCCTCAACCAGCTCGCGCGGATGTAAGCTGTGATTGACATCGCAGACGCGCCAGAACTGTTCCGGGTCGGCCAGGGTTTTGGCGGCGATGGTATCGGGGCGATCGCCCTCCGCCACCTGATGCTCGGCCACTGGCGTGCCGCGCGTGCGCGGAATAAAACGCCGGCGCAGATAGCTGACCTGGCTACCGTCGGCGCGGGTATACTGCGCCGCTTCCGCAGTGGCGTAGCGGCTGTTGGCGGAAAATTTGTCTTCGCTCATAGCTGGTTTCCGTTCATAGCTGATTCACCCTCATAGCTGATCGTCCCTCACAACTGATCACCAATACCCAGTTCGCTCAGCGTATTGCCGGCGTAAGCGCCCGACAGGCGCTCTTTTTCTTTCTGGTAAACCCGGTACAGGCCGCCGCCGGTGGAGTCGTAATGGAGATCATTGATGCTCAGCACCCGCAGGCCCAGCGTCACCTTTACCCGAATCGGGTTGAGCTGGGTGTCGAAGGCCTCTTCGACAATGCCGAATTCGCTGATACGCACCGGCACGATACGGCTCTTGCCCCAGACAAATAAAATCAGCGGCTGGGTGGCCGGCAGAATTTCCAGCCGGCCCTGCGCGGCCAGCGCATTGTGCTCGGCCAGCGTAGTGCTGGAGGGGTAGAGCAGCGCTTCCAGCGCCGCCAGCTGGTGGGCCACGCCGGCCGCCACCGCCTTCGGGTTGGCGGCGGGAAACTCCAGCTGATCGGTGGCGTCCAGCTGCGCTTCGAGGTTGATGGTTTCCAGCGGCGGACCCTTTAAACGCAGTGCCTCGAGGCGGTCGCCGCCGTCGCCGGCGCCCTGCATCTGCAGGTTGCGGTTGAGGGAGTCGGGGTTGTACTGCAGGCTGATCACCCGTTGCACGGCGCCGCTGTCGCGGTCCAATACTACCAGGCCTCCTTTGACGATACGCGGTGATCCGGGAAAGGCGCTCATGCTCTATCTCCACTGCTCAAATAGCCAACGCATCATGGCGTCGTTAAAAATTGGAATCGTTGTCGGTTCGGTATCCATCATGCGGTCGAGTCGCTCCTGTTCGGTGGGATACTCCAGTGACAGCTGGAAATCCACCGCCGTGTCGGTGCCCAGCTGAGCCAGCTGGGCGGCCATCTCCGCTGTCAGCCCCCAGCGGATATAGGTGTCGCGCCAGAAGCGAAAGTGTTCCTCATAGCTGCGCGCGTCGCGCTCGGAGATGGGCGCGCCGCGGCGGCCATGCGCCGCGGCGATATCGCCGTAGTCCAGTTCGGGGCGGATGTTCAGCGGCGGCGGGGTCAGCAGCCGCGGGTCCAGTCCGGGTCGAAGGGGGCGCAGCAGCTCGGGGTCCAGGCGCAGATTGAGATCCAGGTCGAAGCCGCTGCCGCCGGGCGCGGCAACATCGGGTGAGGGTACGCCGCTGTCGGCTTGCGCGGCGGGACTGGCGCGCTCGCCGATAATATCGATACCGACGCGGCGGTTGGCGCGCAGGTTACCGAACTCGCGGGTCTCGCCGCGGGCGTAGGCCACCACCTGCGAGCCTTCGGGCAACAGGGTTTCGATATACCGCTGCACGGCGACGGCGCGATGGGCCGACAGATTGAGATTGTATTCGCCGTCGCCATCGTGGCTGGCGTAGCCGTGTACATGCACGATCAGCGGCGCCGAGGGATGGCCCAATAACTGCTGAATAGTATTGTGGTCGGTGGACAGCAGCTCCGCATTGTCGAGTCTGAACAGCACATTGCCGTCCTCCTCGGCGGTACCCTCGGCGACGGTAAAAGGCTCGCTCGGCGGTGTGCGGCCGATACCCTGAGCCGTGCGGTCGTCGCACTGCAGCGCCGGCGCCGCGCCCGGTTGCTGCTGTTGCGCCGCATGGGCGAGCTCGTGGGCCAGCAGCTGTTCGCCGGCGGTGGTATCCGGGCGGTAATCGCGGCCCATGGCGATATGCTGGCCGTGGGTAAACGCATTTGCGCCCAGCTCATCGGTTTGTTGCGCCGCGGCGCTGTCGTTGTGGATACGCACTTTGCTGAGGTCGGCACTGTAGCGCTGCTGGTAGTATTGGCGCCGCGCCGCGCTCAGCGGTTGACCGATACCGGCAGGCGTCTGCGCTGTCTGCATGTCATTCTGAGCGGTGGCGCTTATGGCTGTCTGGTCTTTGCCCTGCGCCGCGGTTTGCGCCTCGGTCTCGAGGCGCTCGCGCTGCAGCTTCGATTCCCGCGTCGGCGGGCCGGCCGGGCCGTGCCGCTGTGTATCGGCACGGCGCTTGTGTGCGGGCCGAGAAAAGCCGAGCAGTTTCATTCCGTGCTCTCCTCTTCGCTAAACTGTATTTGTGCATTGCTGAGTGTGGCACCGCCGATGGTGCCGGTGACACGGCCGGGGCTGAAGCCGTCAAAAGTGATATCGGCGTCGATATCGGTAATGGTCAGGTTACCGTCGCGCAGGGTTGCGCCGTTGATGGTAATGGGGTGTCCCGCAACCGCTGAAACGGATGCCTGTGGTATGCGGATTTGCAGTTCACCCGCTTCTTCGCCGCCCACCTGACCGGTGACATTGATGGCCATGGCGTTGTCGTCGTCTTCACTGCCCAGGCGCAGTTGGCCGCCGTCCACTTCGATCAGTGGCGCCGGGCTTATGGTCAGGTCGGCGTCGATGTTTTCCAGCCTCGGCGGGGCTGACTGTTCCGTTGAGGTGCTATTGACAACGGGTTCGTTGCGCAGGAAGGTCCGCAGCGGTGTCTGCAGGTTGTCCCCGGTAGGTTGCTCATCGGCGGCGAGATCTTCATAAGTAAAAGTGGTGACAGTGCTGGGGCCGGGTTTATCGATAGTAAATGTCAGCGTATCGCCTTCGGCAGCGATGCCGATGGTCAACTGGAACGGATAACTGAGTGATTCCTCGACCTCGGTGAGGCTGATGCGGCCGTCGTTTATCGCAATCTCGGCCGGCGACTCATTGCCGTCGGAAATAATTTGTAGGTTGACCTCGCCCTGTAAGCTGTCAAGTACCGGTAAAATATTCAAGGTCAGCCCACTGGGTGGCCGTGAATTCAATTCCTGCAGCATGGATTGCAGATTGTTGATTTCAAATTTGGCTTCCTGAATCGCCAGATTGGGCACCTGCAACAGACCGCCGTGGCTGAAATTGAAGCCGCTCGGCAGCGTCGCCTGCTCGATTCTGACCGTTAAGCCCAACGGTGCGTTTTGGTAGACAATACCGCGCGCGCCCAACTCGTCGAGGCTGTAGTCGCCGCTGGGGGTGCGGCGCAGATTGCGCAAACTGATACCGGCGGTCTCGCCGTCGGCGGCCGCCTCGGTGGAAAAGCTGATATGGTGATCGCCGCGGCGCGCTTCCAGATCGGCCAGGTCGATCTGCTGCAGATTGAATTCATAGCGCCCGTCGGAAAACAGTCCCATACTGAAGGCCGGCTGTTCCGCCTCGCGCGCAGTGACCAGTACATTGGTGCTGCCGCTGAGATAATTTTCTATCTCAAAGCCGAGTGTCTGTATATCGGCGCGGCCAAAGGTAATCAGGCCATCGGTGCTCCAGCCGCTGGCGGTAGGGGTAATAATAAAACCGTCGGCGGCCTCGCCGCGGCCGCCCAGGCGAATATCGCTGACGGTGGCGACGGCTTCCTCCTCGATACTCAGCACCAGATCGCGCGCCGGGCGCCCCGCGGCCTCATCGGCGGACTGGAAATTCTTCACCGTCAGGGTGGCGTTGTTGGCCAGCAGTGTGGGGATATGCAGGCTGCGCACCACGATGCGCTGGATCGGCTGCTCGGCCTCGCGGTCGATTTCCAGGCGCACATTGGCCTGCATATTTTGCAGCCGCGTCGGTTCGCCGCGCTCGTGCACCTGCAAACGGTAAGCGGAGGCATCCAGATCCAGGCTGTTGATCTCGACCAGCGGTAGTGTCAGATTCGGTACTTCAATGCTGTCTTCGGCGACGGTGATCACACCGGGGTCGATCGCCTGGGCGGACACATCCACCTGCACGCCGGGACTCAACTGCCCGCTGGCCTCGAGGCCGAGGGTATCGATATCCACCACCTGTTCACCGCCGGCGAGAAATTCCACGTCGATATCGCCGGCGTCGACCACGGCGTTGATATCGGTAAAGGTATCGCGGTGGATATTCAGCGCCGCGTGCAGTGTATCCATATCGATGGCGGAGCGGCCGCCGCCGCTGCCTGCTTCGAGACCGTCGCCGCTCGACCAGCGCAGATTGCGGATATCGAAATTGATAATTTCCACTGCCGGCCGCTCGGCGGCGCTGCTGCGGGGTGTGGCGGCGGCTTCGGCGGCTTCCTCACTGGCGCCGCTGCCCGCCGCCGGCGTTGGCGCGGGCCGCCTGAAGGTGAGGGTATAACCGGCGCGCTCGTAGACCAGGTGCTCGGAGGTAATGCGGTCGGCGTGGATACGGTTCAGTTGTACCTGCAGATTGCGCGGATCGGATTTGTCCAGCCGCGCATCGACGCGCACGCCGTGAAAGACCGTCGGGCCTTCGCCACTGAGCGTCTGTTCGCCGGCGCGGTAGGAAAAACGCCCGAAGTTCAGCCGCTGCAGCCGCACATCGTTAAAGTGGAACACATTGCCGTCGGCGCTCTGCACGATTTCGCCGTGCAGGCGCCGCGCCGAAAAGCGGATGGTGCCGGCATCGGTGCGCACCAGGCCGTCGTCGACATTCAAATCCTCGATATCGATACGCCGCTCACCGCTCTGCAGAAAACCGATGGTGACGCTATCGCCGTTCAAGCGGCCGCGCAGGCGCCGCAGCGTCTCGCCGATGCGGGCGTTAATCTGCGCATTGGTAAAGTTGCCAAGGCGTATATCGCCGAGCACGGTAGGGCTCTGTTCGGTGCCGGGGTGCATATCGACGCTGAGACCGTCCATGGCGATCTCGCCGATACTGCCGTTTTCGATTTCCGCTTCCACATTCAGCGCGCTATTGGCGTAACCCAGCTCCCGAGCGGCGAGATTGACAATGCCCAGGCGCTGCAGGCGAATGCTTTGCAGCTGGCGCTGGTCGGGGTCGTCCGGCTGCGGTTGGAACAGCACTTCACCACTGGCGAGGATGCCGCTAAGCACGGTGTTGCCGTGCGACCAGATCTGATGGTCGCCGCTGCGGGCTGAAGCGCCGTCCAGGGCCAGCGATTCGAGATAGACGTCGTGAAAGCCAATACGCGAGCTGCTGTACTCGATACGCCCGAAGCCGGCGCCGGCCTCGATACGCCGGCCGCGGATGCCGGCGATATCCAGTTGCGTGGCGGCTGCACTGCTGAACAGCCGCCCCGAGCGGCGCTCGCCGTCCGGCTCCACGGTGGGCGCCGTGCGCGGGCCGGTGCCTTCGATGACCACGCCGCGCTGCAGGGCGTCCTGCAGGTTGAAATCGGGCGAGGCAAGATTGCCGAGTCCGGAAATCCGCACTGAGAGATCGGCGGCGCCTGCGGCCGTTATCGGCAGTTGCCGCCGCCAGGTCTGAAAGGTCAGCAACAGCGCGTTCAGGCTTTCCTGCAGCGGCGCGCGCTGTTCGGGGTCGGTGGTTGCGCGAATCTGCTGTTGCAGCTGTGCGATCTCGGTTTCGTAGCCCTGTAAGGTTTGCTGTGCTGCCAGCAGGGCTTGCAGCTGCTCGCTTTGCTGTGTGGAGCGGCTTTCCTCGGCGATGCCTTGCAGGCGAGTGATTTCCCGCTGTACCAGTGCCCGGGTAAGCATGGTGGCATCGCGAGCATGGGCATCGATAACACCGCCGCGGGTATCGATTTGCAGACCGAACTCGCGCAGAGTGCCGCCGTCGAAACGGCTCTCGCCGTCCACCAGGCCGATATCCAGTGCCTGCAGATTATCGCCTTCCACACTGATGCGCGACAGGCGCTCGCGTATATCGCCGCTGTCAATGAGTCCGCCGGCACTGGGGTTGAGCAGGCCGCCCTCAACTTCCACGCTGACGGTGACATTGTCGCCGCGCGCCTCGCCGATGGCGACGCCGGCCACCCGCAACGCCGCGCCGCCGGCGATCGGATCGCCGTTTTCATCCACCGGCCGCAGCGCTTCGAGGCGCTCGGCGTGCAGGCCGATACGCCGGCCGCTGCGGCCGAACTCGAGGCGCGCGCCTTCGGCACTGAGGCGATGGGCGTAAAATGCCTCCTCGCCGCTGAGCGACTCGTACAAACTGCGCAGCTGGCGCTGTTCGGCGCTGTTCAAATAGGTGATACCGATGGCGGCCAGGGCGTGGTAGCGCGCTACGTTGTCGCGCCGCGTCAGCAGCCGCTGCACCTCATCGTGCAACTGTTGATCGTGGGGGCGCCGTTGCAGGCGCGCCGCCGCGCGCTCATAGTCGCGGCTGGCGGCTTCGATACCGGGAATGGCGGAGCGCACGGTGAAATCATCGGGCAGCGAAAGGTCGCCGAGATCGATGACGAAACTGCCCTCGTCGCGCTGCAGGCTGCGCACCACCGGTGCGCGATAGTCGTCGCCCTGGACGATGCGGTTGATGGCTTCGGAGTTGGTGAGAAAGGCCATCAGGCCGGCGGTGCTGGTGCCGTGGCCGTGCACATTGTTGAGGTTGACCGCCTCGGCCTGTTCGCGTCCGGCCAGCCCGCGCAGGCGGATACTGCCGGCGTCGAGCACCATGCCGCCGCGGTCGAAACTGCGCAGAAACTCTTCCTGCCGGCCGAGCTGCTCGCGCTGCGCCGGACTTGGACTTTCCAGCTGGCGCAGCTGCCGCACCTCGCGCTGCGCGGCGACGATACGGCGGATCAACTGCAAAACCGCGGCGCGCTGATTGTCGAGGCGCGCCAGCATATCCTCCATTTCGCTGCGCCGTGTCTCGGAGCTGGTCAATTCGATGGTGCGTCGCAGGCGCGAGCGCCGCCGGCCGAGCTGCATATGACTCTGCCACAGCATATCCAGATAGTCCTGGCGAGTGCCGCTGATGCCCACCTGCACATCGCCCATTTCCACCGCTTCGACATAGTGACCGGAACTGGTGGTCAGGCCGCCGAGGGTCAGCGAGTCGACAGACATAAGCAGCGGTGACGCCACCGGCGGGTTGGTCAGGGCGGCGCTGATTTCAGCGCTGCGCCGGCCCGGTCCGCCGGTGCCGAGACCGATGATGCGCAACAGCGGGGTCAGCGGGAACAGTGTACGGGCATCCAGGCCGCGGCCGGCGGAACCGCGGCGGTTTTCGATGGCGTCGCGGCCCAGCTGCACGTGCAGGCCGCGCAATTGCACGGTGTCGATACCCATCATACTGTCGTGGAAGATCAGCAGCATATCCTCCAGATCCAGCTGGCGGATACGCAGATTCATCGCCGGTGCCTGCTCGCTGTGCTCGCGGCTGGGGTAAACCAGATTCAACTCCAGGCCCTGCAGGCGGCCGGCGCCGCTCTGTACCAGCAGGCTGCCGATGGGATAGCGAATGGCGGCGATAACCAGATCGTCGGCGCGCACTTCGAGCACACCGCGGTCCGTATCCCAGTAGGCGCTGTCGATAAAGTTGATGCCGCGGCGCTCCTCCATGGCGCGGCGCGCGTCGGCCGCCAGCTGCTCGTCCTGAATCTCTTCCGGGCCGGCAAAGCGAATACCGAGAAAGGAACCGCCCAGTACATCCTGCAGGGCGACGGCATTGAGACCCTGGCCGCCCAGTGACTGGCCGAACAGGGCATTGCCGATCACCGACCAGGGCTCGCGGCTCTGGAAAATAAAATCCATTACGCCGCCGCGTTCCACCGCGCGCAGATACTCCGGGCGCCAGCGCCGCCGCGGGGCACTGTTGCCCTCGGCATCGGTTGCTGCGGGGTTATAGAGTTGAAAAGGCTCGACGATATGCCGCAGAAAACCCTCGTGGGTATAGTCGCGGCGCTGCTGCGAGCCCTCGCTGCCGTAGTGCAGGCGCGACTGGTCGAACAGCCAGTGGTGTTCGCCGGCGGCGATGGCCATGCGCATCAGGCCCTCGAGCCTGCCGCGGCTGTCGATATGCCACAGGGTGTCGTCCAGCAGCTGCGCCTGGATCGATGCCAGATCGAGCCGTCCCTCGCCGCCGGTATAGAAATTTACCGTCGCCAGCTCCTGCATTTCCCGGGTCATATGCTCGCGCATACGGTCGGCGAACTCGCCGCCCCCGGCCTCCAGAAAATTCGCGCGGATGCGTTCCGGCAGCGCCTTGATCAACTGAAACGCCAGGTAGGCTTCGTGTTCCTCTATGCGATTGAAGATCCAGGCCTGTGACAGCAGATCCTCGGCCAGCTGCACATTGCGCCAGGGCGGTCGCAGGCTGGCCATATGCAGCAGCGTAGCCAGGCGCGTATGGGGGCCCGGTACTCTCGCTCCCGCGCGCGGCTCGCGCGAGGTGTCGGGTATACTGGGCCGATAAATGGCGCGTACCGGGAAGTTGCGCAACAGATCATCCAGCAGATCTGCGCTGGCGGTGGGCGGCTGCAGCGCCTCGACAATGCCGCGAAACAGCTGCGGGTCCTCGAGATAGCGCGACAGCGTGTCGATAATCTGCATACGCTGGGTTTCGTCGGCGCCTTGCTCGAGGGTGGATTGTATCTCGGCAATCACCTCGCCGATTTCCCCGCGCGCCCTGGCCACGGCCTCCTCGCGCTGCTGAGTTTCGGCCTGCAGCTGCGCCTGCGCTGCCGCCTGCTGCTCGGCGAGGTTGAAACTGCCGGGGCCGAGCGCATCTTCCGCTTCGTCGTCAATCAGCTGGCGCACTGCGGCTGCGCGGGCTTCGCCCTGCTGTTGCGGATCGGTCAGTGCCTGCCAGGCGGCGGCCGGAAAACCGTTGTCGCGCACATAGCGCACGGCGAAATGCTCCTCGTCCGACAGACCGCGAAAATCCATGCCGTCGAAAATACCTTCATCGGCCTCGCGCAGTATCGCCGCCGGCATGGCGGAGTAGGCGGCGAGAATCTCGCGCCGGAAGCGATCGAAGTGGCCGCTGGAGATTTCATCGATCAGCGTTCTTTTATAGCGGTGATTGCGCTCGCGCTGGTCCAGGGCCGTCACCATGGAGCGCGCTATCACAAAGGCAACCGACTGCAGAATGGTAAGCACCTGATTGATATCGCCATCGGTCACCCAGAGGAAACCGAGAAAGCCGCGCAACAGGCTGCGGATACGCTCCAGCTCCTGCTCATAGCGGTCCGCCACCACAGTGTCCAGCGCCTGATCCGCGGCGACGGTGTTGTCGGGCAATTCGTAGACGGGCACATAGGGCACACGCCCTTCGGCGATTATCAGACCGAGCTGGTGGGCCTCGGATTCATGGCTGTGCAGGCCCGCGGCCACCGGCTCGCCCGGGCGCTGGCGAAAGCGGCGCAGCTGCGCCAGGTGGGCCAGCTCGTGGCCGAGCAGATAGCGGCCGTCGGCGCTGCGCGGATCGAAATATTTTGGGTGCAACAACACGCCGGCATTTTTTACCAGGCCGCGGGCGCCGCGGCGTTCGGTTTCGCCGGCGGCGTAGTCGTCGATGCGGATATGCAGGCGCTGGGCCGGCAGGCCGAAGGCGCGGGCGATATCGGTAGCCAGGCGGCGGGTGTCGGCATCGAGGGGGGCGTCTCCGCCCGGCGCAGACGCACGCGGAGGCGCTAAACGGGTAAGGCCTGCGTTGAGCTCCGGGTGGCGATGCAGCGGCCTGACCCGGCGCTCCTGGCCGGCGGCGCTGAGATGGTCGCCATCGGCCTCGGCCTGTGTGTCGATATCCGGCGTCGGGGCAGTGGAGCGCAGGCTACTCATCGCGCAGTGACTCCAGCAGTGCCTCGGCGGCGAGGCGGCCGATGCTGTAGGGGTTGCGCGAGTGTATCGGCGCCAGGCGGCGCTGCGCCGCGTTGTCGCTGCTGCAGCTGACGCCGCCGCCGGCGGCAAATTGCCGCTGCAGCGCAGCGGTAAAACCGTCGCGCACCCGCAGCGCGTCGGCATGGGAAAAGCCGCGCAATACCAGGCGATCTATTTGCAGGCTGGCGCCGCGGTTCTGTTGCTTCACAACCAGCCCCCCGTCTCCGCTGCGGTGAGCTGTTTTTCCAGTTTGGTATATTCCACCTGCGCGGCGCGGTGGATATGCTGCATCGCTACCGGCCGCGCATCTTCTGCGGCGAGAAAAGCGGCGTTGAGGGCAATATTGCGAATCGCGCCGCCGGCGATATTCAATTGCGCCAGGCGCTGGAAGTCCAGTTCGGCGGTGGCGGTGGCGGCGGGGAAGACGCGCTGCCAGATCTGTTGGCGCTGGCGCCGGTCCGGAAACGGAAACTCCACCATAAAGCGAATGCGGCGCACAAAAGCGCGGTCCAGGGCCGATTTCAGATTGGAGGTGAGAATGGCCAGGCCGCGATAGTTTTCCATGCGCTGCAGCAGATAGCTCACCTCGATATTGGCGTAGCGGTCGTGGCTGTCGCATACGTCGCTGCGTTTGCCGAACAGGGCGTCGGCCTCGTCGAACAGCAGGATGGCGCCGCCCTCTTCGGCGGCATCGAAGACGGCGCGCAGATTTTTTTCCGTTTCACCGATATATTTGTTCACCACCGCGCTCAGGTCGATACGGAACAGCGCCAGGTCCAGCGCTTTGGCCAGCACTTCGGCAGCCAGAGTTTTGCCGGTGCCGCTCTCGCCGAAAAACAGCGCACTGATGCCCAGGCCGCGGCGGCTCTTGCCGGCGAAACCGCCCTGCTGATAGACGCTGTGCTGATGTCGCACCTGGGCGCAGATGGTGTGCATAACCTGCTGCTCGCGCGGCGGCAGCACCAGATCTTCCCAGTCGGCCACCGCTTCGATTTCCTGTGCCAGCGCGGTCAGCCGCGGCCGCGCCGCGTCGCGGCAGACATTCCACAAGGCCCGGCGCGGTGTCTGGCCGCGGCGCAACTGCTGCTGTGCTTCGCCGGCGGCCCGGGTAAGACTGCTCAACCCGAGTGAAAACTGGCTCGAAACCTGGGCCAGTTCGCCGTTGAGCTTGCGCGCCTCAGCGCCGAGCAGCTGTTGCCAGGCCTGGAACTGTTCCGCCGCGGCCGGTTTGCCCACGCCGCAGCGCTGCAGCGGGCGCCGCAGCGCCGGCAGGCGCTCGCCGCCGGCGACAAAAACCCAGGGAGCGGCCTGCGCCAGTTCGCCGGCGCCGCGCCGCGCCGTTTCCCCTTCACCGCAGCTGATCAGCAGCGCCCGCCGCGCCAGCCGGGCTTCGCGTTGCCACAGCAGCGCAAAGGTATCGCGCTCGGCGCGGCTGTCCGGCAGATTTTCCGCGCTGATATGCCACAGCGACAGGCGCTGAGACTGGCATACCGCCGCTGCCAGGGCCATGGCGTCATTGATATCGCCGGCTTCCAACTGCAGCACCGGCGCCAGCGGCTCGCCAAATTTGGCAGCCAGCTGTGCCGCTTGCCGCTGCATCGATGCCGGCAGCCAGGCCGCAGTGGCGATGCGGTTCAGATAGGGCGCCAGCCGCGTGTCCAGCGGCGCCAGCCCCAGCAGATGGTGCAGCAGGCGCTCATCCAGTCGCAGCCGCGCCGCTATCAGCGCGTCGTGCTTGTCTATTTGCAGCAGCTGCCAGTGACGCAGCGGCGCGTCCGGCGCCAGCGCGCTCCAGTGGGCCCCGGGCAGTTGCGACAGCGCCAGGGCGACGCTGGGGTGGGGTGGGTGCGCGCCGCGATCACCGCCACAGGCCGCTGCCATTTCCGTGTCCAGCTCCATCCCCAGGCACAAGGTGATAATGTCCTGTTCGAAAGGCGACAGCGCCAAAGCCTTGGTCAGCTGCTGTAGTGTCGGCGGTATATCTGCGGCCTGCTGTAGCGCCGCCGGAATTTGTCCGGGTTCGCTGCGCAGGCAGGTGCGGATGCGGGCGAAGGCGCTCTGCCACTGCGGCAGTAGCTGTTTTGGCTTGTCGCTGTCGCGTTTGCTCATAGACTCACCAGTGGGCCGTCGTAGACGCCGTTGCCGTCGACCGTGAGCGCACTCTGTGCGGCATCCACCTGTACGCGCAGCAGGTAGTCGCCGGCCGCCACCCGGCTGAAGGGCACGCTGACGGCGCCGCCCTGGCTGACGCCGTCGGCAAAGCCGTTGCCGTCGGGCGCGCGAAAGCTGTAGGCGCGCCAGGGATCGGTAGTGCCGTTCAGGGCTACCGAAACACGTTGTGCGCGTCTGACGGGGGGAGCCAGTACCAGATCCAGGGTACCGCTCTGTAGTGTGGTGCCGTCGACCACTGTGCTGTCGGTTATCGCTACTGCGACGCTGAACTGTGGGCGCAGCATCATAATCAGCGGATTGGAGGCAACCACATCGCGGTCCTCGGGTGGATCGCTGATGCTGGTCTGACGCACTACCTGCACCGCCACGCCGCCGGCATGGACGCCGGCCGGCAGTGGATCGGGCAGGGTAAAGTCGATGTGCTTATCGTCGCGCGCGCTGATCGCCGCGCTGAGATCGGTATCGCCGAGCAGCAGGCGCAGGCCGTCGGCGCCCAGTTCGCTGCCGCGAATACGCAGCGCGGTGCCGGCGACAATGGGTGCCAGCGGATCGTCCTGCGGCGCAATCTGCTCGAGTACCGGAAAACTCGTGGTAAGCGCGTTGCCCAGGCGCCGCCGCACCGGCAGTGCCTGCCGTGCCGGCGCCGCGGTGTCGATAATCACCGTGGTGACCTGGTAGGCAAGGCTCATGCGGTAACGCGCCTGCAGCGCGGTCCACAGCTTCGACATCTCCTCATTGCTGACGGCCTCGGCGGTGATGCGGATGTTTTCCACCTGCTCGGCCAGCCCCGACTGTGCCAGCTCGGTGGGAAAACCGGCGGGCGGGCTGGCGGGATTGAGCGCCGAGGTAATGACCGCGCGGGTCGGCACCGGGCGCTCGTGAAATTCCTGCATGATTTCACCCACCAGAATTTCCGGCGCGAAGGCGCTGGCGGCGTATACCGAGATCAGATAGTGCAGATCCAGCACCAGCGGCGGCGCGGCGATGCGCCGCGCCTGAGCGTCGCGGGCGGGTAAGTCGCAGTTGGCCCAGCCGGGGTTGGGCACGGCGCGGTGCAAAAAAATATTCACCTGGTTGGGATCGTTGCTGCCGCTCAGATCGACGCGGTCGGGCGCCACTGTGCTGACCGCAATGGAACCGCCGACTACCGAGGCCACCGCCGCCATACGGTTGCTGAGAATGCTCTGCAGCACGCTGGTAACGGCGGCGATACCGAGGGTGGTGCTCATTCGAAACTCCCGCGTTCGCGCTGTTGCAGATAATCCTCCAGCGACAGCGCCGCCGGCGGCGCTTTGGCGGCGCGCGGCTGCGGCGGCCGCGGCGGCGCTACTGCGCGGATCTCGACACTGCCGATAACGACATTGGCCGGTGGCGGCGCGGGCGGCGCCGGTTGTGGGGCGGGCGCCGCCGGTGGCGATGCAGCCTGCGGCAGTGCGGCGGCGGGTGCGGGTCTGACCGGCGGCGTGTTGTCAGCCGCTTTGGTTTCGGCAGTCGCTGCGCGCTCAGCACTGACCGGCTGCTGTATTGTTGTTTCGTTGTGGTGGTGGACTGTATGCCGGTGTTCAAGCGTTTTTATTTCTCTCGGCGCCAGCGGCGGCTTAGCGTCGGACTTTGCCATGGCAGCGGGGCGGGACTGCGGCCTTGCCGGCATGCCCTTCTCGGCTGCTGCCGGCTGTTGCGGTTGCGGGCGATCGGCAGCAGCGGCTGCCACGGGTGGTGCGGCCGCGGGAGCAGGCGCCGGTAGCGCACGCTGTATCTCGCGAATCGTGTGGATAACAGTCTGCGCTACGGCCGCACTTGGCGACGGCGGTGGCTGTGGCATCGCCGCTTCAGTATCGGCTTTGGGTGGTTCTGGCGGTAGCGTCGACGGCTGGGTTGCGCCGGGTGAACGCGGCTGCGGTGTGGGCAGCGGCGCGGTCGGCCCGGTGTCGACGGATTGCGCCGCCGCTGCCGGCCGGCCTGCATCGATCGGTAGGGCGGTGCCGGCAGTGCGCGGCGATAGCGGCGGTGGTGCGGCGCCGTCGTTTGCCGTCTCTGTCGCCGGCTCGACTTCGAACAGACTGACCGGGCGCGGCAGCAGTACCGGCCGCTGTTGTCTGGCGCTTGCAATCAGATTGCCGAGAAAACTTTTCATGCGCCGATACACTCCAGGTAAAACTGCCGCCGGCGCTCGCTTAGCTGCAGGATATAAGCCTCCGACCAGTGGTAGACGGACGCCAGGTTGTGCACCTGCATCAGCAGGCGCCGGGCGTCCATCGCGCACTCCTGCCACAGAAAAGTCAATATGTCGAAGGGCGCATCCCACTGGTGATTGCAGTTGTCGCAGCGCAGCAGAAAGCTGATGCTGGCCAGCGGATCGGCCGCCGCCAGCGCCTCGTCGATAAGTTGCAGGGTTGCCGTGGAAAGATTCTGCGGCGAAAGTTCGCCGCTTTCGAGGCAGCGCGCCAGCAGTGCGCCGCTGGCGTCGATGTTGTCGGGGTCGCCGCAGTCGCCAGAATCGATAGCGCTTTCGGTGCCGATAACGGCATTGATATCCCTCGGTGTCGGCAGGCGGCACTGTATTTCGGTGCCTGGCAGAGGGATCTTTATCGTATGGCTCGCTGCGGTCTTTTCATCTAGCTGCGGCGCTTCACCTGACTGCAGCGCTTCACCTGGCTGCGGCGCTTCATGCTGCAGCAGGTCCTCGATATCCGTGCAGCACTCCACCAGCTGACCGCACTCGCCGCAGGTCTCGACACTGACCAGGCGGCTGCCGAACATCAGCCGCCGCAGTTGCAGCAGTGCGGCATTGCAATGACCCACCGGCTGGTCCAGCCAGTGCTCGCTATCGGTCTGCGGCGCGCCCAGGCGCAGCAACAGCAGCGCGCGCTGGTGGTAACTCAGTGCCTGGCCGGCATCCCAGATATCCAACAGGCTCGCCTCGCTGACCCGCTGCATGGTATTTCTCCTTTGCAAACCATCAGGCCGGTTCGGTGAAGCTTTCCTCAGTGGGCTCGCCGACGTCGTAGTCGCGCTCCCAGCCCTCGTTGTCGAGCTTCAGGGTCTGAATGGCCACGGCGTTGGCATTGGCGTCGAGATCCGGCAGCGGCTGGTATTCCGATACCCAGCAGCGGTACACCGTGTAGGCGAGAGCCAGTTGCCCGGCTTCGTTGTAAACCTCGATAATCAGATTCTTGCGGAAGTCGCTGAGCGAGGTTTCGCTGCCGAGCCCGGCGCCGTAGTTCCACACCTTGTTGGCCCAGCGTTCGAACTCCATATCGTGGGTGACGCCGCGCTCCAGAGTGATGGCCTCGTACTCGGTGCGCCCGGGCGACTTGCGGCTGCTGCTGGGGTCGCCGCCCTCGCGGTGCTTGATCACCTCGGTGGTGCGTTTGAGGCCGCTGACCTTGCTGACGCCGGCGACGTATTTGCCGTCCCACTTGACGCGAAATTTAAAGTTCTTATAGGGGTCGAAGCGATTTACGTTTGCGCTGAACTGTGCCATTTCTGATTCTCCCTAGGCCTGCAACTGACCGGCCAGCTGTTGTAACTTGATAATCACGAATTCCGCCGGCTTCAGCGGTGCAAAGCCTACGACGATATTGACGATGCCGCGGTTGATATCGGACTGGGTGGTGGTTTCGCTGTCGCACTTGACCAGGTAGGCCCGATCGGGCTTGCTGCCCTGAAAGGCGCCGTTGCGAAACAGGTCGTGCATAAAGGCGCCGACATTGAGCCGTATCTGCGCCCACAGCGCCTCGTCGTTGGGTTCGAATACCACCCACTTGAGGCCGCGGTAGAGACTCTCTTCGATATACAGTGCGGTGCGTCGCACCGGGACATATTTCCATTCCGATGCCAGGCGGTCGTCGCCCTGCAGGGTGCGCGCACCCCAGATGATGCGCCCGGCCGGTGGCAGGTTGCGCAGGCAGTTGATGCCGAGCGGATTGAGCTGGCCGTTCTCGGCATCGGTCAGCGGCACCGAAAGTTGCGGCACGCCGCGCAGGGTGGCGTCGAGACCGGCCGGTGCCTTCCAGATACCGCGCTCGGTATCGGTGCGCGCCATTGCGCCGGCGATGGCGCCGCCGGCGGCAAAGGTTTCGATCTGGTTGTCGCGCAGCAGATTCGGTTGCCGCAGGCGCGGGAAAAACAGTGCCGCATTGCGGCTGGTGGTGCCGACGCCGGTGGTGATGCCGCTGACGGCCAGCGCCGGTGTGGTCCAGCTGCCGGGCGCATCCACCAGCAGCATGGCGCGGCGCCGTTCACAATAGGCTGCCGCCGCCGACCAGACACTGTTTTCCACATCGGTGTTATGGGTGTAGGGCGGGATGCTGAGCAGATTGAAAATATCGGCATCTTCGAGCGCGTAGATACCTTCCTTGCGCGTTTCGTTGCCGAGGTAGTCCGCCGCCGCCAGCACATTGCCGTCCGCTGCGGTAACGCTGACGCCGGTGGAGGTGGCCGGGTCAAAGGGGTCGGTACCGGGAGCCGGTGTGGAACTGGCGGCGGGCCGCGCCGCGGGCAGCGGCGCGATCGCGCGCACCAGTACGGAGCTGTTGCTGAGTACGTTGTCCACCCGCCGCGGGTGATCGGTGGCTACCGACAGATTGCGGATCACCTCGATATCGCCGGTGGCACCGTCGCGTATCGACAGGTTGAACAAATCGGCTTCTGCCACATCGTGATCGATGCGCGCGCGCAGCTGGTTGCTCCAGGCGCCTTCGCTGGCCGCCTCGAGTATCAGTCCGTTGATATTGATGCGCGCGCGGGTTACCGGTGCGGCGGCATT
This sequence comes from Exilibacterium sp., assembly GCA_028280195.1. Lineage (GTDB taxonomy): Bacteria > Pseudomonadota > Gammaproteobacteria > Pseudomonadales > Cellvibrionaceae > Exilibacterium. The sequence goes on along the minus strand of JANQMH010000063.1, from coordinate 87,699 downwards.
GGCCGCATCGCCGGCCGCGCCGGCAACGGCCGCCGCCGCGGCATCGGCCGCTTCCTGGGCGGTGACCGTTACCTCGGCGCCGGCGGCATCGGCAATCGCCTGGGCGGCAGCGGCGGCGACTGCTCCCGGTGCCGAGGCGCCGGCCACCGCGGCGCTGGCGGCATCGGCGACGGCCTGGGCAGTGGCGGCGCCGGCCACGGCATTGGCCGCGGCGGTACTGACCTGATTGGCGGCAGTCTGCGCTTCACTGACGATGCCGCCGACACTGGCCGCGGCGGCATCGGCCACATCCTGTGGCACGGCCGCGCCGGCCACGGCCGCTGCTGCGGCATCGGCTACCGCCTGCGCCGCGGCCAGTGCGGTGGCACTGGCTGCACCGGCTGCGGCTACCGCAGCAGTAGCGGCATCGGCCACATCCTGCGGCACCCCGGCGCCGGCCACAGCGTTGGCGGCGGCGGTGTCTACAGCTTGCGCCGCATTCTGTGCTTCAGTGATAAGCGTGGCGACCGCTGCATTGGCGGTATCGGCCACCCCCTGCGCGGTGATGTCGAGCGAGGCCTGGACGGCCGCAGCGACGGCCTCGGCGGCATCCATGGCGGCCGCGCTCGGGGCGCCCGCCGCGGCGACGGCGGCGTTGGCCGCATCGACGACATCCTGCGGCCCGGCGGCGCCCGCCACCGCTGCGGCGGCAGCGTCTGACACGGCCTGTGCTGCCGCCTGGGCTTCGGCCTGGGCCGCCGCCAGCGCCGCCAGCCGCGCCGCCTCATCGGCAAACAGCGGATTGTAGAGGCGCACGATAATCGCCTGGGCGCCGCCGTTGAGATAGAAGTCGCGCACGGCGAAGCTCAGGGTGCCGTCCTGCCACAGGCCGCCGAACTGGCGTTCGAAGTCGCCAAAGCTGTTGATGACGACGGGCTGATTCACCGGTCCGCGCGCCGCGCGCCCGATAAACGCCGTCACCGAGGTGGCGACACCGGCGATGGTGCGCACACCACTGCTGATTTCTTCGACGTAAACGCCGGGATAGGTTAGGGACGCAGGCATGGTTTCCTCCAAAAAAAGTAGGCTGACAGGTTACAGGTGCGGTTCGCGGCCGGCAGCGAGTGCGCAAAACGGGTTGTCGGGCAGTCCATTGGCAAATACTCCGCTCTCAGTGTCTGGTATGGGGGTCGGCCGCACTCGGGTGATGGTCGTGAATGACATCGAGCAGAGCCTGCGGCGACAGCTCCCCCAGCGACTGGGCCGTTGGCGTCAGGGTAAACAGGGTGCTGTCGTCGCCCCTGCTCGATACGGCGATTACCGACAGCTGGCGCCGGCAGTGCAGCAGTTCCCGGCCGACGCTGTCCATAACGGTGGGTTCGCAACCGACAATGGCCACATCCACATCGTGGGCGGTCAGATATTCGGTCAACCCGCTCACCTCTTCGATATCCGCATGCAGCACGGCGATATCGTCGCTGGAATCGATAAATCGCGAGACGATATCGCGCAGCAGCCCGGGCAGTGTTCCACCGATCAATACTGTGGTAGCCATCGCATTAGCTTCCCTTTGCACTGTCGGGAGTATCGGCAGGTTTGTGTTTTGCCGCTATGGGTAATGGGATTCAGATGGGGGTTTATTTTCGACCCAGAAAGCGTCGTACCTGCCTGCGCATACTGCTGTCCGGGATAACTCCTCCCCCGTCATACCTGCGAAAGCACACTACTGTCCGGGATAATGCCTCCCTCGTCATACCTGCGAAAGCAGGTATCCAGGGAAGCGGTGTGCCCAAGTCGCTTATACACGCCATAACGCTGTAAATATAGGTGCTTTTTATAGTCCTAGCTTGCAAATGAAGTCAGTCACGTCGTCAGCTTCTGGTGCGCCAGCCCGGTGGATCCCTGCCTGCGCAGGGATGACTCATTAAAGTTAAGTCTCTAATCTACAACTAAGGCACTTCGCTCTATCAGAGTAAAGCTAAATGAAGAGCTCTGTAATTTATCCCGGACAGCAGTGTGTCTGCGCAGGAATGTTAGGTCAAACGGCTGCGGCCCGGTTGAGCAGGAATGCAGCCGTGTGCCGGGACAGATCCATTCGGATCTAGTTCTTTGTTCCTAGGCCGGCACTGTCACAGGCTTTCAGCGGGACGCTGGGAGTTAAGGGCACCGCTGCGCCAGCTGATGGCCATGATTTCCGAGCGCTGCTGCACTTCGAGTTTGTTGAGGATATTGTGGATATGGTTTTTGGTGGTGGAGACGGAAATATTTAAACGCCGGGCAATCTGCTTATTGGACAGGCCCTCGCTGACCAGTATCACCACCTGGCGCTCGCGCGGTGTCAACTTCTGCATGGCGTTATCGCCGACCTGCTGAACCGACAGCGCGCTTACCTGCTGTAACAGCAGGGCGGCGATGCGCGGTGAGCAGATAAATTCATCGCGCAGGGCGCTGTTGATGGTGTCGATGAGCTGGTTTATCGAGCCGTCGCGGCTGACATAGCCGGAAATACCGGCTTCGGCGCAGCTGAGAATGGCATCGGGATGCTCGTTGACGCCGAGGGCGATAACCTTGATGGCGCAGCCGCACTGTGCCACTGTCTTGATGATGTCGATGGCCTCGGGCATGGCTGTATCGACCAGCAGCGCATCGGCGGCCTCGCTGGCAATACCGTTCAGTACAGCTGTTTTGTTTGCCGCAGTGGCGCAGACCTTGAAGTGATCCTCGCGCCCCAGCGCCATTGACAGTCCTTCGCGATAGAGGCAGGTATCTGAAGCAATAATCACTTTCCACATGAGCCGCAGTTCGTCCTTTGACTGAGGTTTCATCCCGGGACCGGCAGACAGTGCCGCCCTCCGACCGGTGTTGTTTTTATACCGGCAGCCGACAGCTGCCGGGAACTGGCGCCGCGACTGCCCGGCGATGGCTAGCGGCCGGCCGCTGGCAGTCCCTTGTCCATAAGTCGCGCTATTTTACTGAATTCCCGCCGCCAGTTCATGTGAAATAAGACCCAAGCGATGGACGGCTGGTAGCATCATTATTAGTAGTTGCCTGTTTATGTCATTTTGTTAAAAGCCAATCCCGCTGCACCGCCCCCGCCCGCGGATGAACCGGAGTTCGTGGGTGTGGGCGCGGGGGCCGGCTCGGGATTGCCGGGAGGCGCTGCGCCCGGGTTGGCTACGACAGTATTGGAGTAAGCCGAATGGCTGCCGTTGTCGCTGCTGCGCACACGTTAGCGATACTGCGCGCCGACAGCCGCACTGGTGTCGGTGTATCCCGCAGCGTCAGCAGCAAGCGTTGTCAGCAGGGAGTAAGTGCTGCCGCCGTCACTGGAGCGTTCAACTTCATAGCTGGTTTCGCCCCGAGCGCGATCCAGCCAGGTCAGGCTGACGGCGCCGCTGCCGCCATCGACCGTCGAGGCGAGATGTGTCGGTGCAATGTATATAAAAGCAGGCTTATTATTGTGACGGCCTCGTTGTTATGCGGCTTTTGGCTAAATGGAACTCAGGCATGCTGACTTTGAAACAGCGTTTTGTTTGTAGCGCGGTCGGGTAATGCCGGACGGTGGCTGCCCATCTGCGAACACACTATACCTCATAATCCAGCACCAGAATATCGCAGCTCGCGCCCAGCTGTGTAGCCACTTCGGTATGCCGCGGGTGCTCGATATAGTTTTGCAGCGCCTGGCGGTCGATCAGGGTGATGATGGCGCCGTGGCTATAGCCGTTGGCGCGGTCGGTGAAGTTCCTGCCGGCAGAAATACTGATCACCCCGGGAATCGACTTCTGCAGGGCCTTGATACGATCGAGCAGGGCCCGCATCTGCTCCTCGCCGGCGCTGCCCCGGTTTTTGATCCAGACGATATGTTGTATAGCCATGGCGGCATCTTATCCAAGGCTGGGGGATACACAAGCCCGGCGTTGTGCCGATGCTCCCCCGGAAAAGTTAGACTGCATTTTCAGGCAAGTTGGGCCGCGGGCGGTTTTGTATAGTGGTTTTCCCACCAGACGAGGAGAAATCGCCGCCATGACTGTAGTCAATAATTCCAGCGCCGCACCCGCTTATCTGATCGATAAGGCCCGGGTTTTCGATGGCAGCGGTGCTGCCAGCAGGGAGATGCCGGTGCTGTTGCAGGGCGAGTTGATCGCCGCCGTCGGCGCTGCGGCCCGCGAGCAGGCGCAGCAGATCGACGGCCTGGTGAGCCTGGATGCCAGCGGCTGTACACTGATGCCCGGTCTGATCGACAGTCACTGCCATATCAGTTTCGACCAGCCCACTTCCAATGACGAACTGTTTTTCCACCGCCGCGCCGGTCTGGCCACCCTGGTGGCCGCGGTCAATGCACAGAAGGTGCTGCGCGCCGGGGTGACCAGCTTTTTCGATGCCAACTGTATTTTCGATGTCGGTATCGATCTGCGCGATGCCATCGAAGGCGGCGTGGTAGAGGGACCGCGCATGGCCACCGGCGGCAATGTGCTGATTACTTCCGTGGGTGGCACCGCCGGGCGCCTGTTGCCCGACAGTGGCAAGCGCGGCTATGCGGTGATTGTGGAGACACCCGAGGATATGATTCGCGAGGTGCGGCGCCAGGTCAAAGCCGGAGTCGACTGGATCAAGGTGCATGTCAGCGGCCTGCCGACCCGCGGCAAACAGCAGGGTGAAATCCAGGCCTGGTCCCTGGACGAACTGCGCCTGGTCTGCGATACCGCCCACAACCTCGGTGTGCCGGTGGTCGGCCACTGCCGCAACCCCTCCAGTACCCGCGACGCTGCCAGGGCGGGTATGGATATGATTCTGCATGCGACCTTTATGGACGAAGAGGCGCTGCAAGCGGTGGTGGACGCGCAGGTGCCGCTGGTGCCGACACTGACTTTCCAGGCCAACCTGGCGGATTTCGGCGATCGTGTCGGCGCCGACCCCGCATTGCGGCAGATCTTCCGCGATGAAATCGCACAGAGTGCGGTGATGTTTCGCCGCGCCTATGACGCCGGTGTGCCGCTGATCTGCGGCAGTGAAAGCGGCTTTTCGCTGACCCCCTACGGCGACTGGCACTACCGCGAGATGGAAATTTTTGTCGAGCATCTGGGTTTGACGCCGCTGCAGGCGATGCACTGCGCAACCCAGGCCGGGGCGCGCTCCCTGGGCCTGGAGGGGCGGCTCGGCTGTATCGCCGCGGGCTATCTGGCCGATGTGCTGGTGGTCGAGGGCGATCCGACCGGCGACCTCGAGCTGCTCGGGCAGCGGGATAAGTTCCGCCACCTGTTTAAAGCCGGCAAACCGGTGGATTTGCAGAAAGAGCTGCCCGAAAGCTGGCGTTTACCGGGCTGGCGGGTGGGCCAGTTCTCGACTCAGATTCTCCACAAAACCCTGACACAAAATCTGGATTGAGGAATGCGATGAACACGGTAACAGTCAGTAAATACCGGCAGGTGGAAGACGCGCTGCGGCAGGCGCACTTGAAACAGTCGCTCTACGACGAGGGCGCGGTGCTGATGGACAAGGTGCTGGTCACCCTGCACGGTGAAGAGCATCGGACGCGGCGCAGTATCGAGAGCCGGCTGTTCCAGCGCAATTTTTTTCGCTACTACGAAACGGAGGTTTTTCCACACCTGCTGAGCGACACGCTGCGGCAGTTTCTGCAAAATGACCACTGCGATCTCAAGGATCTCGGCTATCGCATTATGGTCCACCTGTCGCTGTCATTCGCCGGCATCGACCGCCAGAACTACAGCGTCGAGGAGGCCGACACCCTGCACGAGCTGCTCAACCGCTTTGGCCACGCCGCCACCCTGGGCCAGTTTAGCGGCGACCGCGACGCGGTCAGGCGGGATATTGTCGCGGCCCTGGCTGAATTCAACACGCGCTTTTTCGAACCGTCGAGACAGCGCCGCAGCGAGCTGGTGCAGCGCTATCGGCGCGGCGAGTTAAGCGAGGAACAATTGCCGCGGGATATCCTCACCATCCTGCTGTTGAACGCGGAAAAACTGGCCATGGCCGATGACCTGGTGCTGCGCGAAGTGGCTTTTTTCTACCTCGCCAGCTCTCATACCTCGGTGCACACGCTGCTGCACGCCGTCAATGAAATACTCCACTGGCAGCAGGGCCACGATGAGCAGCTGCTAAACGATCTGCCCTTACTGCAGAAATTCGTTCACGAAAGTATGCGCCTGCACCCGTCGAGTCCCGAGGCCAGGCGCACCGCCCAGGCCGATATCGTGCTGGCCTCGGGCGAGCAGCTGCACTGCGGCGACGCCGTGGTGATCGATCTGCAGAGCGCCAACCGCGATACCGAGATCTTTGGCGAGGACGCCGCCGTTTTCAACCCGCTGCGCCAGTGCCCCGCCAGAATTAGCCGCACCGGTTTGTCTTTCGGCGGCGGTATGCATGTCTGCCTGGGGATGAATCTGGTGGCCGGTACCATGCTCAAACCCGGAGCCGCCATCGATGCGCAGAATCATCAGTACGGCACCATTGCCCTGGTGATCAACGCCTTATTGCAGCGCGGCATCGAATTCGATGCCGATAAGCCTCCGCAGAAGGACGCGCAGTCGACGCGGGATCTGTGGCTAAATTTCCCGGTGCGTTTCAAGCACCCGGCGGGCGGTGAGTAGTATGAAAAAGGCAGTGACCATCAGTAAATACCAGCAGGCTTTTGATACCCTGTGCAACAAAGACCTGGTGCAGTCGCTCTACGGCGAGTGCCGGGATTTGATGGACGGGGTGCTGTTGACACTGCACGGGCAGCAGCACACTGCGCGGCGCAATATCGAGTTCAAATTGTTTCGCCGCGATTTTATCCGCTATTACGAAAAGGAGATATATCCCTTGACCGCCAGGGCCGCCATCGCGCCCTATCGCCAGCGCGGCCATATGGATCTGATCGACTTCGGCTATCGCGTGAATATGAATCTGACCGCCGACTTTTCCGGCATCGACCGGCCCCGCGGTAGCGCGCAGGAAACCGAGCAACTGCTCGACATCGTCAAGAAGTTCAGCGAGGGTGCCACCCTGTTTCACTCCACCCGCGATAAAGATGAGGTGCGCGCCGAGGTCAGGGAGGCGATGGCGCTGTTTGACCAAGTGTTTTTCCAACCCTCGAAGCAGCGCCGCGAGCAACTGCTGCGGGATTGCCAAAACGGCGATATCAGCGCGGACGACCTGCCGCGCGATGTGTTGATGATTCTGCTGCAGCACAATGCCGAAGCCCAGTTGTCTGAAGCCCAGTTGTCCGAGGCGATGATGCGCCGCGAGATCGGTTTTTTCTTACAGGCCGGCGCTCACAGTACCGGTAACTCCATGGTGCACGCCTTTCACGAGATCAGCCGCTGGTGCGACAGGCACCCGCAGGACCGCGAGCGTATCGACCGCGATCCGCTGTTTTTACAGCGCTGTGTGCACGAGAGCCTGCGCCTGCACCCGGCCAGCCCGGTGGCCTGGCGCACGGCGGCCTGCCCGCTGTCACTGCCCTCGGGCGATGAGGTCGAGGCCGGCCGGCAGGTGATTGTCGATCTGCAGGCGGCCAATACCGATACCGACATCTTTGGCGCCGATGCTCATCTTTACAACCCCCACCGGCAGCTGGAATCGCGCTGTCCACCCTATGCGCTGACCTTTGGCATCGGTGTACACACCTGTTTTGGCCGCGACCTGGCCGGTGGCTCGGTGCCCCGCGGTGAAGTCGACAGGGACAGGCACTACCTGGGCACGCTTACCCGCCTGCTGGCGACACTGTTTGACAACGGTGTGGTGCCCGACCCGCACAATCCACCGCAGCGGGACGCCGATACCGAGCGCAATAACTGGGGCCGCTACCCGGTTGTATTCGAGGGAGGTAAACGATGAAACAGGCAATAGTGACCGGCGCCGGACAGGGACTGGGAGCGGCCATCGCCGCGGCACTGGATGTTGCCGGCTACCGCGTCGGCGTGTTGGATGTCGATGCCGAACAGGTCGCGGCCAGCGCCGCCGGATTGCAACACGGTGTAGCCCTGGTGGCCGATGTCACCGACGAGCACGCGGTTGCCGCTGCCTTCGAGACGTTTGCGGCGACACCGGATCTATTAGTCAACAATGCCGGCATCGTGCGCTTCGGGCCACTGCAGCAGCAGTCGGTCGACGACTACCGGCAGGTGCTGAATATCAATCTGCTCGGCAGCTGTATCTGTGCCCGGCAGGCGGCGCAGGGCATGCTGGCCCGCGGCAGCGGCCATATTGTCAATATCACCTCGGTCAATGGCAGGCACCCCGCGCCCGAGGTCGGCGTTTACGGCGCCAGCAAGGCGGCGCTGGCAGCGTTGACCCAGCTGATGGCGATCGAATGGGGGCCGCGCGGTGTCCGGGCCAATGCGGTGGCGCCGGGTTTTATCGATGCAGGTATGTCCAAGCCGATCTACGCCAATCCCGAAGTGCGCGAGCTCAGAGGCAACGGCGTGCCGCTGCGGCGCCTCGGCGAGGCCGACGATATCGCCCAGGCGATTGTGTTTCTCGACTCTGCAGCCGCCGGCTATATCAGCGGACATGAACTGGTGGTCGACGGCGGCGTGATAAACAGTGTGTTCGCGCAGTTGCCGCGCGAGTAAGCGGGCGAAGCGGTGCAGTGTATAAGAATTTGATTTTGAGCGGCGGCATTTTTCACCCGTTTGCGGAGTCTTCCCGGGCGCTGGCGGACATACTGGAGCCGCTCAACGTCCGCTCGGAAATTGTTAGCGATATCGAACAGGGCCTGACCCGGCTGGCGCGGGGTCACTACGATCTGCTGACGGTCAACGCCCTGCGCTGGCGCATGCGGGCGGAGAAATACGCGCCCTACCGCCGGCAGTGGTCGTTCAGCCTGTCCGCCGCCGGCCGCGAGGCGATAAAGCGGCATCTGCAGCTGGGGCGCAGCTTGCTCGGCCTGCACACGGCCAGTATCTGTTTCGATGACTGGTCGGAGTGGCGACATATTCTCGGCGGTGCCTGGCAGTGGGATCGCTCCTATCACCCGCCACAGGGTGATATCGACATCAGTATCAATGGCAGCGACGGGATTGTAGCGGGCGCGGCGCCGTTTACGCTGTGCGACGAGATATACACCGATCTCAGTCTGCAGCCCGATATCGAGGTATTGCTGGTCTCGGCACCGCCCGGCCAGGCGCCGGCGCAGCCGCTGCTGTGGAAGCACCGCTACGCGGCGGGAAAAGTTATTTACGACGCGCTGGGGCACGACGCCGCCTCCATCGCCAGCCCGGCCCACGCCGCCATTTTACGCCGGGCAGTGCAGTGGCTGTTGTATGGATAGCTGGTGTGTATAGCTGGTATGTATAGCGAGTGTGTATAGCGAGATTGCAATGACGATGAAAAAACTGGCTGGCATGTCCATTCTTATCACCGGTGGTGGCTCCGGCATCGGCCGCGGTGCGGCGCAGCTGTTTGCCGCCGGCGGGGCCAGGGTCACTATCTGCGGCCGGCGCCGGGACAGGGTCGAAGCGGTTGCCGCGCAGATCGGTGGCAACTGCCTCGGCGTGCAGGCCGATATTACCTGTGCCGAGGACCGCCGGCGCCTGATCGAAGCCGCTGTCGCCCACGGCGGCGGTCTGGACGCGCTGATCAACAATGCCGGCAATATGTACCGCGGCCCGATAGAGGAACTGCAAGAGGACAAACTGCTGGCGGTATTTCACAGCAATGTGGTGGCCGGCATGATGCTGACAGGGCTGGCCGTCGCCCATCTGGAAAAAAGCCAGGGCGCGATTGTCTTTGTCGGTTCCACCCACACGCGCCGGGCCTTTCCCGGTGTATCGCCCTACGCCGCCACCAAGGCCAGCTTGCAGGGGCTGACCCGCGTGCTGGCGGCCGAGCTGGGGGCGCGAAACATACGCGTCAATTGTGTGCTGCCGGGCGCGGTGTTTACGGAGATCAATCAGCGCGCCGGGCTGTTCGACGATCGGGCCGCGCGCGAACGGCTTATGGGTTTGGCCGGGCTGCATGCGCTGCAGCGCATCGGTACCGAGGAGGAAATCGCCGAGGCGATGCAGTATCTGATTTGCGCACAGTGGACCACGGGCGCACTGCTGGATGTGGACGGTGGTCTGGGGCTGGGTTTGACCCGGGGATAGCAACGACCTTAACAACAGTTTTAACAACGGTTTTAAAAACAGCTTTAACAAACGGGTATCAGTGTTTTGGATCAATCTGTAAGTCAACCGGTTTCCGTTACCGGCTCCGACAGCTATGCCTGGTATGTGGTGGGCGTATTGCTGCTGTCCTCGATACTCGGCTATATCGACCGGCTGGTGATGGGCTTTCTGGTCGAACCGATCAAAAACGAGCTGCTGCTCACCGATACCCAGATGGGTATGTTGAACGGCTTTGCCTTTACCGTGTTTTACGTATTGATGGGTATTCCCCTGGGACGGCTGGTGGATACCCGCAACCGCCGCAATCTGCTGGCGATCTGTATCTCGCTGTGGTCGGCCATGACCGCGCTGTGCGGCCTGGCCGGCAGCTATATCAGTATGTTTATTGCCCGTGTCGGCGTCGGCATCGGCGAGGCCGGCCTCAACCCGGCGGCAATTTCCATTATCGGCGATCTGTTTTCCAAGCAGCGGGTGACCAGACCGATTTCCGTATTTACCCTGAGCTTTTATATCGGCGGCGGGCTGGCCATCGCCCTGGGCGGCCAGTTGGTGGAGTACTTTTCCACCCTCGGTGAAATCTCGCTGCTGGGCTTTGACAATATCAGCGGCTGGCGGCTGGTGTTTATCATCGTCGGGTCGGCGGGTTTTATCGCCGTGGCGCTGTTGATGCTGACCGTCAAGGAACCCGCCCGCAGCGCCGACCCCGGCCGGGCAGCGCAGGCGGTGCGCTATTCCCTGGCCGATATCTTCGCCTATATGAAAGCCCACAAGATGCTGTATATCTGGCTGTACGGCGGCCTGGTGCTGTTCGGGTTCTATATGTACGGCATCCAGACCTGGTTTGCCGCCATGCTGATGCGCAACTACGGCGTAACGCCGGGTGAAATCGCCCTGCCCTTCGGTTCCATCTACCTGGTCTTTGGCGTCATGGGTGCGCTGAGCGTCAGTGCCGTCAGCGGTTTTCTGCAGGCCAGGGGCTTTAAGGAGGCGCCCATTATCGTTTGCACAGTGGTGATGGCGGCGATGATTGTGCCGGCGGTATCGGCGCCGCTGATGCCCAGCGCCAGCCTGGCCCTGGGCCTGTTTGCACTGATCAAGTTCTGTTGGGCAATGGCGATCACGGCCAGCTTTGCGGCCATCACTATCGTCACGCCCGGTGCCATGCGCGGCTTGATGGTCGGTGTGTTTCTGGTGCTGATGAATATCACCGGCGGCGCCTTCGGCGCGGTGGTGATGGGCTTGCTGTCCGATCATCTGTTCGGGCCTGAGAATCTGCGCTATGCGATTTCGCTGGTGGCGATAGTGGTATTGCCGCTGTCGACGCTGGCTTTTATGCTCGGCCGCAAGCCGTTCCGAAAACGAGTGATTGAACTGGAGAGGGTGGAAGGTAAAGTCTGATGGCGGAAAGTAAGGGGGTTCGCGTGGAAGTGATCGATCGGCAAGGGCAGCTGCATCATATCGATGCCCGGGCGCAGGAAAAAAATATCATGCAGGCACTGTTCGATGCCGGGCAAGATATCGAAGCGGTTTGCGGCGGCTGCTGCTCCTGCGCCACCTGCCATGTTTATGTCGATACCCAGTGGTTGCCGCTGTTGCCGGCGCGCAGCGAAAACGAAACCATGCTGCTGGAATACAGCCAGCACTATGACGAACGGCGCTCGCGCCTGAGCTGCCAGATTCCGTTGAGCGCTGAACTCGACGGCATCGGCGTCGAGCTGGCGCCGCAGGACTGAGCGTCGTGGAACTCGGTCTGGAAAGCAAAGTCGCCCTGGTTGCCGCTGCCAGCCAGGGCATCGGCAAGGCGGTGGCCGGTGCTCTGCACAGCGAGGGCGCGCGGGTGGCCATTTGCGCGCGCAGTGAGGCCCGGCTGCAGGATGCCAGGCGGGATATTGAAGCACGGAGCGGGCGCGAGGTGCTCGCTGTGTGCGCCGATGTCAGCGATGGCGGACAGCTGCAGGCACTGGTCGAGCAGGTGCAGCAGCACTGGGGCGCTATCGATATTCTGGTGAATAATGCCGGCGGACCGCCGGCGGGCAGTCACGAGGATATTGCCGATGCCGAGTGGGCGCGGGCTTTCGAACTGACGGTGCGCTCGGCCGGGCGTTTGACCGACCGGGTACTGCCGGCAATGAAGGCCAGAGGCTGGGGGCGGATCATTAATATTTCATCCTACAGCGTAAAACAGCCGCTGCCGGGTATGCTGCTGTCCAACAGCCTGCGGCTGGCGGTGTTGGGCTGGGCGAAAACCCTGGCCAGCGAACTGGCGCCTTACGGCGTGCTGGTCAATACCGTATGCCCGGGCTGGGTGGCCACCCGGCGGGTCGACGAGTTGCTGCAGGCCAGAGCGCAGCAGCAGTCCACGACTGTCGCGGCGCTGAGGCAGAAAATCTGTGACGGTATTCCCGTGGGGCGGCTCGGCCGCACTGAGGAGATCGCCAATACCGTGGTCTTTCTCGCTTCGCAGGCGGCCAGCTATATCACCGGCTCGGCCATTGCCGTCGACGGCGGCGCGGCGCAGGTGTTTTGACGGTGAATACCATGCGTGCAGCGCTAAAGAAGGCCAGGTCCATCGATGTGCATGCCCATGTGGTGCTGGCGCAAACCCTGGGTGCCGCCGGCGCCTACGGACCGGAGATCGGCAGCGGCGCAGACGGGCGGCCCTGGTTCCGCATTGGTGACTATCGCCTGCACGGCGTGGCATATCGGCGCAGCCCGTTTATGGATGCCGGCCTGCGCATCGAGGCGATGAACCGAGCGGGTATCGATTTTCAGGTGCTCTCCCCCAATCCGCTGACGTATTTTCATTTTATCGAAACCGCACCCGCGGTGGCGTTCTGCCGCCGTCACAACGACGCTTTGCGCGAGCTGGTGGCCCGCTACCCGCAACGCCTTGCCGGGCTGGCAGCGCTGCCGATGCAGGATATCGGCGCCGCCTGCGAGGAATTGACGCGGGCAGTTGGCGAGCTGGGTTTGCTCGGCGCCGGTATCGGCACCGATATCGGCCGCCACCTCGACAGCCCCGAGATGGATCGCTTTTACCAGACGCTGGTACGGCTCGATGTACCGCTGTTTCTCCACCCGGCGCCCGCAGGCATCGACGGCCCCAGGGGTGACAGTAACCTGAATCAGTACGAACTGGATATTCTCACCGGCTTTGCCGCGCAGGAAACCATTGCCGTGGCCACGCTGATCTTTGGCGGGGTATTGCAGCGTCACCCGCAACTGGATATCTGTATCAGCCACGCCGGCGGTGCGGTGGCCGTTTTGCTCGGGCGCCTGAATCGGGCGGCCCGGCTGCGACCCTGGGCCGCCGACTACCTGCGGCATGACGGCGCGTTCGAGGATTATCTGTCGCGTCTGTGGTTCGATGCCCATGTGCACGACCAGCGTATTCTGGATTTCGTTATCCGCATACTGGGCAGCGAACAACTGTTACTGGGTACCAACTTCTCCGGTTGGGACCAGCATAAGCCCGGCGTTGAGCGCAAGCTGGCGGCGCAACTGGCCGATAATGCACGGCGCCTGCTGCGTGCCTGACCATAGGCAGCTGGCAGCTCACAACAAAATAATAGCTAAACCAATGACTCAGGAGAGATGAAGATGAAACCGACCTTATCGACACTGCCCCTTGCCCTTGCCACCGCCTCGGCCCTGACCTTGGCGCCGCTGGGGCAGGCGCAGGAAGGAGAATTTGCCGACACTCTGGAGGAGATCACTGTGCTGGCGCAGAAGCGCGCACAGAGCCTGCAGGAAGTGCCCATCGCCGTTACTGCCGTGACCGGGGAAACGATTGAGAACAGTTTTGCCACCGACTTGAGCGATATCGGCTTTCTCGCCCCCAACGTACAATTGCAGGCGGTCAGCACTTTTCCCGGTTTTGCCAACTTTACCATTCGCGGTATCGGTGTCAGCACCAGTATTCGCACTCTCGATCCGGCGGTCAATATCATTCAGGACGGTATGGTGCTGTCGACCCAGATCGGCGCCGTGCTGGATGTTTTCGATGTCGAGGCGATTGAGATCCTGCGCGGCCCTCAGGGAATACTCTTCGGCCGCAATTCCACCGGCGGTGCGGTGTTATTGCGCACCGCCAGGCCCGGCGAGGAATTTAGGGCCGAGGGCAAGATCGCCGTCGGCACCGCTGAGCTGCGCCAGGTAGAAGCGATCTTACAGGGGCCGCTGGGCGACAGCGGCGTGCGCGCCAAGCTCGCCATTCAGCACCGTCACCAGGAAGGGCTGTTCGAGGATAAAAACGGCGGCAGCTTCGTCGCTGCGCCGTCCAATCCGTCCGGGCTGCAGCCGGTCAACCCGCGCACAGACCAGGCCGGACAGGACAGTATCCTGATCAAGCCCACCATTACTTTCGAGCCGACCGACAACCTGGATATCACCCTGTTCGGGCAGTACTTCAAGGATGAGGGCGGCGGGACCGCTTCGCGCATGTTTGTCGATCCGGCGGCGCCTTCGGCGACCGAAACCCAGTTCGGCTATACACCGCCGAGCGATCCCTATGAAATCAATCACGACCTGGTCGGCGAGAGCGATACCCGCAGCTGGCACACCATTGTCGAAGCCAATCTGGATCTCGGCCACGGCATTGTGACCTCGGTCAGCGGTTACCGCGACCTTACCTTCGACTCCTCCCTCGACGTCGACGGCACGCCGTTTTTACTGATTCATTTCCCCGACAACGAGGAGGCGGCCGAGCAGTTTACCCAGGAACTGCGCTATGCGGCGGACTTTTCCGAGCAGTTTGACTTTCTGGCGGGCGCCTTCTTTATGGACTCGGAAATGTCGGTTACCGAGCGGCGCATGTTTTCCGGGCTGACCGCGGGGCGGGCCCACGAGCTGTACAATTTCATTCAGGCCGACTGGACCCAGCAGCAACAGAGTGCGGCGGTGTTTGCCAACGTCAATTACCACCTCACCCCGGCCCTGACGGTATCGGCGGGCCTGCGCTACACCGATGAGGAAAAGGAACTGCGAATTTCGCCGCTGGCCGCCTGTGCCGGGCCCGGTTTCTCCGGCTGTTCCACCAGCGTGTTAGAACTGGAGGACAGCTGGTCCAATGTATCGCCGCGGGCGGGTGTCGAATACCGGGTCAGCGAGGATCTGCTGACCTATCTGACCTGGTCGCGCGGTTTCCGCAGCGGCAATTTCAATGCCCGCGCCGGCAGCCTGGCGACCATTGCCGCCGCCGACCCGGAGCGGGCCGATCAGTTCGAACTGGGTTTGAAGGGTGAATTTTTCGGCCGCACCCTGCGCACCAATATCGCCGCCTTTGCCACCACCTACGATGATATACAGCGGGTCACCAATACCGTCGACAGCAATGGCCAGCCCCTGCAGCGCCTGCGCAATGCCGCCGATGCCACCATTACCGGTCTGGAGCTGGAGGCGGTATGGACACCGACCGCGCGACTGTCTTTCGACGCCAGTCTCGGCTGGATCGATGCCGAGTTCGACGAATTTACCGGCCTGGATCTGGACAACGACGGCACCGTGACCGCCGCCGAGGAGAGGGAAGCAGAGGGCCTGGACTTTGACCGCGTGCCGAAATATACCGCCGCCCTCGCCGCCAATATCGGCTTTATCGTGGATGCGCTGCCCGGTGAGTTTACATTCCGCACCCAGTGGGCCTACCGCGACAGCTTTCCCACCGATGTACGCAACCTGGAAATTCTCGAACAGGATGCCTACGACATTCTGGATATCAGCCTGCGCTACGAAACCGACCAACTGCGCATCGCCCTGTTTGGTCGCAACGTGCGCGACGAGGAATACACCGACATAAAAAGCCGCGCGCTCAATCTGCAGGCCTTCGGCGGCCAGCCGCGCGCCTACGGGTTTGAGGTAGGATATACGTTTTAAAAGCAGTTTATAATTGCTAGTTGCTAGTCGCTAGTCGCTAGTCGCTAGTTGCTAGTCGCTAGTTGCTAGTTGCTAGTTGCTAGTAAAGACACTAACTGACTAGCCACTAGCGACTAGCAACTGTTTTTGTCTGGCGGAATTTCCGTGGCGAAATGTGGTATTTTTCCTTAAAGACGCGGCTGAAATGTGTATAGCTGGTAAAACCCCAGTTGTAGGCGATTTCCGTCACCGATAAGTTTGCCATTTTTTTGTCCGCCAGGGCCTGGTGGCAGCGCTCGAGTCTTTTCTCGCGGATCACTGTGCCCAGTGACTGCTCGTGGCTGTTGAACACGTCGTAGAGATAGCGCTTTTTGATGCCCAGCTGGCGGGCGATCAGTTCGGGACTTATGTCGGGGCTGTTTAAGTGGGCATCGATAAAGCTCAGTGCCCGCTGCAGGTAGGCTGACTTGGTCAGGTTACTTTCCACTGCCGGCGCTTTGCCGTCTGACTCCAGCGCCGTGACCAGCAGATCGACGATACTGTTGGCATAGTACAGGTAGTCCTGGGACTTGAGGCCGGTGTGGTTGAACCATACCGACATAATAAAATCCCAGGTAAGGGCAAAGGCTCCCCGGCTGGCGTCGTGGGCGGTTACGCAGTACTGGCGGAAGCGCGGCACCCGCGCCTGCAGCAGGGCGTTGGGTATCACCAGGGTGAGGCCGAGAAAACTCGGCCGGTGTACCCGGTACTCGCGACTGCCCTCGACGATGGTGATAATGCGCTCGCCGCCCCGGGCCTGTTTGCCGCCCTGGTAGTGCCAGCTCTGGCCACCATTGCCCATTTTTATCGGCATATAGATCAGACAGTGATCCTTGTTGATATCGTCATCGATATCGTTGCAGCGGCGCACACCGTCGATGGAACAGTTGGTATGGATGCCGACAAAACCGACCGGCCCGATATTGACGTGTTTGAACTGCGCCGCCAGCTGCTTGTTCTCGGCCTTCTCCAGTTCCATGGTGAAAAATGTCTTATTGATCACCGACTTGAGGTCGCCGATGGAGCTGACCTGGTCGCGGACCTCTCCCCCCTGCAGCGTTTTCAGGAATGCGTTCATTGGCTATCGCCTCTCTAAGGTCTTCATTGCCGGCCCTAAAGCAGTTTCCCCGATGGCTGCGGCGGGGTGATTGCCTTGCAGGCTCAGGCATTCAAGGTGACTGTTTATTGTCGTTTTATTGTCGCTTTATCATTGACTGGCCACTGATGGCGACTGGCTTGCACCGCTGTTCAGGTGGCTGCCGGTTGTGGATATCAATCGGTCAAAATATGCCCAAGGCGAAGCCTTGTCAAGCGATAGGGAAGGGTAGCTGTTATGTTGTAACTATTGTTGTAACTACTGTTGTAACTACTGTTATAACTGCGGCGAGAGTGGGGCGGTAGCGCTGGGGCGGCTTTAGCGCCCCGCCCGGCGGGTTTGTCAGTAGCGGTATCGGAAGTCCATTCCCCAGGTCAGCGGCTCGCGGATCGATACAAATAGCGTGCCGAACGACTCCGCCGATATACTGCGCACGCTGGCTGTAAGTGGCGCCCATAATCCAGTCGTAACGGTCACGAATTCGCTGTGGCTAGAAGTCGTTGCTGTAAGTCAGCGTCAGTGTTCTGCCCTGGCCGGCAAAAAACGTATCGTTGCGCTGGGCGGTTTCAACCTGGGAAAAATAGGTGATGTACTGTTTGTCGAGCAGGTTGCGCAGGCCCAGCGCAAAATCTCCGATGTCGCTTGCCAGCGATATATTGAAGTGCGCCAGGGTATAGGGTTTGTCGAAGGCGATCTGTGCGGCCCGCTCAGCGCTGAGGCCCGCGCCCTTGAAAGTGCGCCTGAACAGTTTGGAAACATCCAGCCGGGCGCTGATATTACCGGCAAAACTCTGCTGGTAAAAAACGTTGAGCCGGTTCGGCGCTATGTTGAGTCCGTCCAGATCAGTGTCCACCGAGCCGTTTCTGTCGGCGTCGAAACGGCCGTCGATATAGGCGTAATTGCCACCCAGGGTCGCCGTATCGCTCAAGGCGTACTGCATATTGATGTCGATGCCTTCGATTTCGGTTTTTTCCCGCCGCACCTCGAAAATGCCGTTGCTGTTCATATCCAGGCGCGAACCCTGATCTGAGTCCGACTGGTAGACGGCGAGTTCGGCGCGCAGTCGTGCGCCCTGGTACTTAACGCCGATTTCGCGGTTGTCGGTAATCACCGGCTCCAGATCGAGAAAACTTTCCACCGACTGGCCCGGTGTATTGATCCCGCGCAGCACGCGCCCGACATCGGGCATGGTGAACCCTTCGGAGAAACTGGCATACAGCGACCACTGTTCCGTCAGATCGTAAACCGTGCCGATATTGAACAGGGTTTCGGTGAACTCCGGCTCGCCGCCGGCGACAAAGGTGCTGTTGGCAGCGGCAATGGTGGTATAGTCGCCGACTTCCAGGTCGACGTTTTCATAGCGCGCTCCGGCTGTCAGCTGCAGGTGCTCGGAGAATTCGTAATCGAGCTGTACAAACGGCGAGGCGCTGGACAAATCCGCTTCGGGAACCCATTCGCGCCCGCTCAGTGCCAGTATTTGTGCGCTGCTGTCACTGGACAGATCCAGGCCGAGGGTCAGGTCGGCATTGGTGTCGAACAGCGCCGCCCTGCTCAGCATCAGCTTGGCGCCGTACTTTTCCGACTGGATTTCCGACTGGTCGAGAAACGCCGGGCCGTCGATGGTGAGGCGGAAAAAGCCGCCGAACTCGCCGCCCTCGAACAGGCCGGCAAAGTCCTGGTAGTAGAGCTGGGCACTTAAGCGCCAGCCGGCCAGGTCCTCCGCCATATAGTCCAGCGATACTGTGGTGACGTCGTTTTCGGCGGGATTGCCCACCAGCGGCCGCGGGTCGCCCGACTCGGTGCCGGTCAATCTATTGCTGGCGCGATCGCCGACTACAGCGACAAAGTCGCCGTTGCGCTCCAGGTTGAAGTCGTTGACCATCAGCTGCAGCCGCTGGCCGGGAAGGGGTTCGGTAACCAGTTTCAAAAACAGGTTGCGCGAGGTGGAATCCATAATGTCGCCCTGGGTCGGGTACAGACCCACCGGCTCGCCGGCGGCGTCGTAGAACAGTCCGTGATCCTGATAGGTGACGCCGGCGCTCAGATCCACCCGCTCTTCCAGTCTGGCGCTGCCGATATAGCTGAGCTTGGTGGTCAGACCGTCGCTTTCGATACGATCGGGGGCGGACAGCGAGAACTTGACGTCCTGGGTCCAGCCGCCGTCGGCGCGCGGCGACTTGGTCACCAGATTGATCACGCCGCCGGTGGCGCCGATACCCTGGATGGCGTTGGAGCCGTGAATGACTTCGATGCGCTCGACAAAATCCATATCGATGGTATGACCGTCGCGCTGGCCGTCGCGCAGCGCGTTGTGCTGGGGCACGCCGTCAATCAGGTACAGCGGGTTGCGCCCGCGCAGGCTTTCGCCGCGGCCGGCCAGTTTGTCGAGGCTGGGGCCGAAGCCCGGCACCGTCTGTTCCAGCACACCGGCCAGTGAGCTGTTGATCAGCGTGGCCTGCTCGATTCTGACCTGATCGACAATGGTGACGGTATTGGGCAGGGCGGAGGCCGGTTTCTGCAGCCGCGATGCACTGACAATTACCTCCTCCAGTTCGGTATTGCGGTCGCCGTCGGCCAGCGCCGGGGTGCACAGCCACGGGAGTGCAATGCAGGGCAAGCCCATTTTGTAGAACAGCTTCATATCTGCCTCTTAGTAACGACATCGTCTGTGTTCGGGAAATGCGCAAGTATATAGTCAATGATAATAATTTGCATTAGCATTTATGTGCTATAGATTTTGGATGCGGCCGGGCTTGAAGACTGGCAAGATTGGCGGCTTCACTGGCGCCGCTGTCGGCTTATAGCCCGGAGAGGGGGTTGCAGGAATGGTCGCGGCAGAGCCGGCCCGGTGCTTTTCCGGCGTTAATTTCAGCCGCCTTCAGCTGCCGGCGGGCGCTTGCCGCAGGCGCCGTGCGCAGAGCCGGTGAGAATCCATGAGCTGAGAATATCCTGTCTGCCGCGCCGTCGGTGGCGTTGTGCGCCTGTACCTGCCGCCGTTCGTCGATCTGATTTCTAATATTTCCGGCAATGACTTCTACTTGTAATTGTTATGTTATAACATAAACAAATATAGCAGATCTCCTGGCAGGACTGGTAATACTCGCCGCTTCCACGGCCTTGTCTCCTATGCAGGCGGCGGCCTCAATGCCGGTGGCGACGGTGTTGTCAATGCTGCTGATCTTGCCGCGCCTGGCGCTGGAACTGGCCGCCGTGAATTTCCCCACTTCCTCGGCTCGATCGTTCTACTCGCAGATCGAGGCCGGGGTTTTTTCTCTGCAGCGCCGGGTGGCGCCCGCCGCTGCCGAAAAAAACAGCCGCGCCTCAAGACGCGGGCGCCGGCAATGGCGGGTCGACCAGAAGCCCGGCCGACCGGTTTGTGTATCAGTACTGGTATCTGAAATCCATGCCCCAGCTCAGCGGCTCGCGAATCGATACGAAACGCGTGCCGAAGGATTCCGTGGAGATATTGCGCACGCCGTTGATATAGTCGTTGTCCAGCAGGTTTCTGCCCCACAGTGCCACCTGGTAGTGGCCGCTGTCGTCGGTCCAGGCCAGGCGCGCGTTCAACAGTTTACGGTCTTCGCCAAAGCGGGGAATATCGTTGTATTCTGGTAGAAAATCCGGTTCGTCTTCGGCATCGTCCTCCTCGAAGACATAGTCGATATGAAAGACCAGGGAGCCGACTGGAATATCGGGCGTCCAATCCAACCACAGGGTATAGGCATCGGCGGTGCTGCCGTCCTCGCGATCGGTCTGCAGTTCGCTGTTGGCATTGAAAAAGCTGTCCCACAGCGATTCGACTTCGCGGTAAGTGGTCACCAGACCCAGTCGCAGCGAGGGTGAGGCCAGCCAGTCCAGGGTGACTTCGACACCGGTAAATTCCTGGTCGCCGTTGATCACGGTGGGAATGGCCTGTGACTGTCCCGGCGGCCGGGTTTCAACCGAGCGCTGGCGATTGTCCAGTTCCATGTAAAACACACTCAACTGCGTGCGCAGGCTGCGGTTGAAGAAATCGCCTTTGATGCCCCACTCGTAATTGGTGGATTCTTCCGGCTCGATCGGACTGTCCGCCGTGCTCAAGTCGAGGGAATCGAAGCCGCCGGATTTATAGCCGGTGGAAAACGACAGGAAGGTCATCGCGTGATCGTTAATCTGGTACTGCGCCACCAGCCGCCCGGTGGTTCTCTGCCAGTCGTCTTCGGCCTGCAACGGACTGTCTACGGCGGTAAAGCCGTCGGCGGGGGAGAAAATCGAATTTCTGACCCCGGGGCGCAGGGCGGCAAAGGAGGTGGCCGGGGTAAACCAGCTGAATTCCTTGTCGTCGCGGCTGTAGCGCAGGCCGGCGATCAGATTCCAGCGGTCGTTGAGGGTAATGTCGACATCGCTGAATACCCCCCAGTTGGTAAAGTCGCCGCGGTTTTCGACGATTTCGCTCCAGGGGGTGCCGGCAAAGGAGGGGCCGAAAATCATCGGCTCGCCCAGGGCCGCGGAGATCGCTTCGTAAAAGGTATCACCGCTTGCCGCAATCACCTCCGGGGGCACATTTTCGCCGGTGCCCAGCGCGATGAAGGCCGACATCTGTGCCGGGTCCCAGAGGTGATCGAGGGCGCCGCCGCTGGCACTGCCGCTGACCAGGCGGGTAATGGAGTCGGCCAGGGCGGTGACCGTAGTTACCTGGTGCACCTCTTCCTGGCTGTAGGTGGCGCCCATGATCCAGTCGTAGCGGTCGTTTTGAAAATGGACTTGCACTTCGCTGTAGAAAATATCCGAGTCTTCTTCGTTATTGGTATCCAGATAGCGGGTAGGGTCGGCAGTGCCGTCTTCGTCCTGGCGGTTGGTGGTTTCGAAATCCCGGTAACTGGCAATGAATTTCAGGCTCCAGCGATCGTTAAAGCTGTGATTCAGTTTGCTGGTAACGGCGTACATCTCCCGGGTTTCCTCGCCGTTGATCACATCGCTTGCCACCTTGCTGGAAAAGGGGTTGGTGCTGTGGGCGAATTCGCTGATACCGATGGCCTGCGGCGGCGCATTGTCGATATCGTCCCAGTCGTAGGACACCTGCCAGTCGCTGCGCTCACTGATTTGCCACAGCAGGGCGAGGCGGCCGTTGAGGCTGTCCTGCTCGCCGGGGTCGTCGCTGGCGGGGCCGATATTGTCGACCAGGCCGCCGCGCTGATTGCTGAGCAGATTGGCGCGCAGAAACAGGGAATCGCCAAGCGGCAGGTTGAGCATGCCTTCGATGCGGGCGAGATCGTGATTGCCGACCCTGGCGGCGATAAAGCCGGCGGCTTCCTGTTGCGGCTGGTTGGGCACCAGATTGATGATGCCCGCCGCCGCATTGCGGCCGAACAGGGTGCCCTGGGGGCCTTTGAGCACTTCAACCCGCGCCATGTCGGAAAAGGCGATGGTGGTGGCGGCGCGGGGCAGGTAGACATCGTCGTAGAAGGTGGCGATGGAGGGATCGCCGCCGGTGCTGATATTGGGGCTGGAAATGCCCCGGAGGGTATAGCTGGTCTGTGTCACAGTGGTTTCGCTGGCTTCGAAGCCGGGGATGTATTCGTCCATGTCCGCCAGCAGCAGGGCGCCGGTGGTCTCGATTTTCTCGGCCGAAAAGGTGTCCACCGTCAGCGGCACCTTCATCACATCCTGCTGGCGTTTCTGCGCTGTCACCAGCACCTCCTCCAGCATCAATTCCTCGGCGCTGACCGCGGTGGCGGCGCTGATAGCCGCTGCTGCCAGCAGGTGGCAAGTCGTTTTTTTATGCATAGCCCTGTCCTCTCTCTATTGTTATCTTCAGGCCGCGAGTCGGTAGTAATTATTTATCGAGACTCAACATATACTCGGCGACCATCAGGCGCAGATCCGCCGACAGATGATTCTGCGGCGGCATTTCCGGATAGTCCGGCCGCTTCCTCACCGGTGCGGCGATATAGTCGGCGATGGCCTGGGGATTGTTGCGATGGATGGCCTGTATCACCTGAGTGGCCGGTCCGACCATACGCACGTTGTAAGCGTGGCAGCCGGCGCAGATGCCGCTGTAGACTTTTTTCGCCCGCTCGATGTCGTTGGCGATGGGCCGCGGCGGCACCGGCTCGTCCAGGCGGTGGCTGCGAATGGCGGCGGTAGTGGTCATGTCGCATTCGCCCCAGTGGCGCAGGCCGAAGGTGCGGTAGCTGTCTTTGTCATTGATGCAGCTGCCGCGGGCTTTGTCCTTGGCGGTGCCGTCGGCGAGAATGTCCGGCCCCTTGGTGGTGAAATTTGCCAGTGCTAGCGCCCTGACCGCGGCCACCGGCTTGGCGCCGTTGTTGATCATGAAGTTGCGCAGGATACGCATGCGGTCCGGGTTGGGCTCCGAATCCGGGTCGCTGGCGATATCGGTGATAAAGGACAGATCGGTAACGACGATACCGGCGGTATTGTTGCCGGAGATGATATTGCCTTCCACCACCACATCGTCGCCGGCCATGACGATAATGCCGGTACCCACCGGCACATTGGCGACGATGGAACCCTCGGCGCCGAAGTTCGGCGTATTGTTATTGACGACGAAGTTGTTGCGGATGATCACATCATAGGTGGTTTTGATCGGCAGGCCCGGGGTGATGAAGGCCAGAATGCCGCCGGTGTTATTGTGCACATAGTTGTTCTCGACAATGGCGTGGCGGGTGTTTTCGATCTCGATGCCGGCCACATTGTTGAAGACTTCGTTGTGGCGCACATCGACGTTGTCGCACATGCCGACATAAATGGCGGCGTCTTCGATACCGCTGAGCACGTTGTATTCGATCAGGCCGTTTTTGCCGAACTGGGGAAAGATGCCATAGACGCCGGTGTCGATCACCCAGTTGTGGCGGATCACATAGTTGTTGCCGGCCTGGCCCATAATGGCATTGCCTTTATAGTTGGTGATCTTGAGCTGCTCGATGGTGATATTGTTGCCGGAGTAGAGGATGGCGTCGTTGAGTTTTTTCTCGCCGTCCATTGTCGGCCACTCGCCCTCGTCGATAACGCCGCGCACGGTGATACTGTCCTTATCGATATACACGCTCTCCTTGTAAGTGCCCGGGTAAATCAGGATGGTATCGCCCGGCCGGGCCTTGTTGACGGCGGCTTGAATCGAGTCGCCATCTTTGACTTTTATGTCTGCCGCCGGCGCTGCCGCTGTGGCCAGCAGCCCGATAAAAAGGCACAGATATATCAGGCTTTGCTTCATGGTTGTTGCTCTCCTGTTGCTGCAGTTTGCAAATTGTCACTGTCTGTCGGGCGCGGTACCGGCAGGCCCGACGGTACCGCGGCGGGGGTTGCCGGTCTGAATCCCTCGTCGGTCAGGGCGCCGAGAAAGTCAACCAGGCGGTCGATCTCCTGCGGCGCGAGTCCGGGTTCCCAGATATGCCAGTGCAGGCTCAGCTTTTCGCCGGCCGGCACCGCGTGGCCGCGGCCCTTGTTGTAGAATTCCACCGCCTCGCGCAGCGTGGCGAAGCGGCCGGAGTGCATATAGGGCGCGGTGCGCGTGATATTGCGCAGCGACGGCACTTTGAAGCCGCCGCGCTGGGAGGGGTCGCCGGTGGGGCCCTCGGCGCCGATGTCGAAGGCCAGGCCCGCCGGCGCCGGGGTGCCCAGCACGGCGATCTGCTGATTGGTAAACAGCGGCGGCGTGTGGCATTCGGCACAGCGCGCGACAAAGGAGCGGAAAATATTCATGCCCTCGATTTCCCTGGCCGTCAGTGCTTCGGTAATGCCCTGGGCATAGAGATCGTAGCGGCTGTTGAGCGATATCAGGGACGCTTCGAAGGCTATCAGTGCCCGGTAAATCTGTTCCAGGGCGATATTGTCGGTGCCGAAGGTCTGGCGAAACAGATCCACATAGGCGGGAATGGCGTTCAAAGTGGTATACAGCTGCGCCGGTGTGGTGCCCATTTCATCGGCCGCGTACAGCGGCCCCTCGACCTGCTGTTCCAGCGTGGTGGCGCGCCCGTCCCAGAAGAAGCGGTTGAACAGGCCCACATTCCACAGGCTGGGTGCCGATCTCGCCATCCGCTGCCCGCCGATACCGATGCTCTGCGCGCGCCCGTCGGCAAGACCCTGTTGCGGCTGGTGGCAGCTGGCGCAGGCGACACTGCCGTCAGCTGACAGCACCGGATCGAAAAACAGCAGCCGGCCGAGATCGATCTCCCGCGGCGTAAAACCTTCGCGCGCCGCCGGCAGCCCGGTTCCCGGACCGCCGACGCCGGCATTTTGCAGCGACGGCAACTGGCGATAAAAACTGCGCAGATAACAGCCGCCGTCGGCGCGCAGTTCAAATGCCGGGGGGCAGTGTTCTGCAAGCTTGAAGGTATTGGAGGGGCTGTTCGCGGCCGCGGCCAGCGGCGGGCTGAACAGGGTGAAGCTGATAGCTAACAGGTGACAGCTAGCAGTTAACAGCTTACAGCTGACAGCGACAAGCTGGCGGCCTGCGGCCGCAACAGCGGCCGGCGCCGATCTGCCGTGAGCTGTCAACTGTAAGCTGTAAGCGCTATTTTTCCCTTTCATTGCGGCACCACCAGCGACTGAATATACGCTATCACATCGCGCACCGTGGCCTCGTCCGGCAGTGTCATTGCCATCGAGCGCATCTGCTGGCCGAGCACGTCATCGGCATCGCCGCCGCGGATGCCGGCGCGAAAGTTTTGCATCTGCCGCAGCAGATACCAGTCGTCGGTACCGGCCAGCGCCGGCGACTGCAGGGGGATGTTGCCCTCGGCTTTGGCGCCGTGGCAGGCGCCGCAGATCATGGTATAGAAGTCCTTTCCGCGTTTGAGATCGCCCTCGACAGTGGCCTTGGGTGCAACCGCGGGCAGCGAGTCGATATAAGCGGCCAGGGCATTCACGCCCGAGCCGCTGCCGAGCGGGCCGACGGCGGCGCGCATTTGCGCACCGTAAATATCTTGCGGGTGGCTGCCGCGCCTGCCGCTGATAAAATCCTGCAGCTGGCGTTGCAGGTAGGCCGGGCCGAGGGCTGTCAGCGCCGGCGACTGCAGGGCCCTGTTGCCCTGTGCGCGGTCGCCGTGGCAGCTGGCGCAGGTGGCGCTAAAGGTTTTGCCGGCGGATGCGGCTACCCCGCTTTCACTGTGGCAGGGTGCGGACAGCAGTATCCATCCGCACATAAAACTTTTGACCCAACGCATTACAGTCACAGTGCCGACCGGCATAGGCTCTCTCCCCTCTGGTGCCGCCCCTTTTTGCAGGCGGTAAGTTATTGTTTTCGAAGAGCCATTGTCAGGCTTTGCGGACAAATATCTTGCGCATTTCTAAAATTCGTCAGCATTTGCGCGAAACTATAGGCTGCTGCGGGGGCAGTTCTCAGCGCTGCGGTGGATTCAGGCCCGGGCGTGGCTGCGCCGGTAGGCGCTGGGTGTCTCCTTAAACGTCTGCTTGAAGGCCTTGTTGAAGGAACTGAGGGAGCGAAAGCCGGTATCCAGGGCGATGGTCAGCACCGGTATGTCCCCCTGATCGGGGTCGCCCAGGCGGCGGGAAGCCTCGCGGATACGGTAGTGGTTGAGAAAGTCGTTGAAATTGCGGTAGCCCAGACCGGCATTGATGGCGCGGCGCAGGCGGTATTCAGGCAGGTTCATACGCGCCGCCAGCTGGCCGATGGTAAGACCCATTTCCCGGTAGACCGCCTCGTCTTCCACCAGCCGCAACAGGGCATCGATCAGCTCCGGCGCCTCCGGTTCCGGTTCCGGCGCCGGCGCCGGCACAGGCAGGGCCGGGGTGCGGACATCGGTTTGCGCTGCGCCGGGGGCCGGAATCCAGATTGCGTTCTTATACCTCAGTAACAGGGCATTGGTGGCCAGCAGAATACCGCCGACCGGCAGGTATTGCAGTGAACTGAGGCGTTCGTTGTCGGGGAAGACCACCTCGCGCAGGAAGATCAGCACCAGGATATAGCAGCCGTTGAGGGTACAGAACCAGATGCGCAATTGCCGCCGCGGCTCGATCAGGTCCACATGCCAGTGCCTGGCCACCACCAGCAGTGTCAGGCCCAGCAGCACAAACTCCAGCAGCTGCGGCAGCTCGATCAACAGCAGCTGCAAATCCACACCGTAGCGCCGCAGCAGCAGCTGGCCCAGGCTCGGGCACACCACGGTAATCGCCACCAGGCCCACCTGCCAGCGCTTGAGGCGAAAATGGTCGTCGAACAGGCTGGCGCTGAACAGCCAGAACAGTCCCGGCACCGCGGTCTGCAGCGGTACGATCCATACCTTCAAGGGCGTGTCGTGGGTAAACGGCCACAGCAGATAGCCGCTGATGGCGAGCAGCAGCAGGCCGTACAGGCACTCCTGCACCGCCCAGCGGTTGTGGCTGAGCAACAGCAGTCCACTCAAAACCACCTGGGACAGGGCGAAGGCGACGGCGGCAGTCAGTAGGGTATCCATACGGATTTACAGTAACCGTGAAAGTGGCGCCAATGCAATACGGCCACCGGTGCCTATAGGCTAAAAAGCTGGCATGTAAATACCCATATCAATGATAATGATTTGTATTTGTTTTCACATATGTATACAGTTCGGGGCTTTTTAGTGTTCCACAGACAGCTGTTTACTGAGGTTTGCATAATGAGGAAGATTGGACTGGCGGCCGCTGTTGCCGTAATCGCAACAGGTGCCGGCGCGGAGCAGGCGGCCGAAGCGGTATTTTTTGAAGAAATCACCATTATCGGCAGCCGGGATCAGGCACAGGCCACCGCCGGTTCGGCACATTTTATCAGCGCCGAGGAATTGCAGCGCTTTGCTTATGCCGATATTCAGCGCATTGCCCGCCAGGTACCCGGGGTATCGATTCAGGTGGAGGACGGCTACGGGCTGCGCCCGAATATCAGTATTCGCGGCGTCGCCACCGAGCGCAGCGGTCGCATCACGCTGCTGGAAGACAATGTATTGATTGCGCCGGCACCTTATTCGGCGCCCTCGGCCTATTACTTTCCCACCATCGGCCGCATGCACGCCATCGAAGTGGTCAAGGGGCCGGCCGCCATTCCCCAGGGGCCCTACACCATCGGCGGTGCCCTGAATATGGTGTCGACGCCGATACCCGCCGAGATGGGCGGCAATGTATTGCTGGATGCCGGGCAGGACGAAACCTATCGCCTGCACGCCACCTATGGCGGCCAGTTGGACTCCGGTTTCGGCTTCCTGCTGGAGACTCACCAATGGCAGTCCGACGGCTTTCAGGATATCGACCGCAGCGGCAGCGATACCGGCCTCGATATCAAAGACTACACCGTCAAGCTGAGCTATGCCCCCGAGGGTTCGCGCCACCGGGCGGAACTGAAACTGCAGTACGCCGATCAGGATTCCAACCAGAGTTATCTCGGCCTCACCGATGCCGATTTCGATCGGGATGCCTTCCGCCGCTACGGTGTTTCGGCGCTGGACAATATTGAGACCGAGCACGAACAGGTGATACTGCGCTACCAGTTTCAACTCAGTGAGGCCCTGAGCCTGTCGGCCACCGCCTACAATAACGAGCACCAGCGCAACTGGTTCAAAACCGAGGGGGTCGACCTCGACGGCAGTATCGACGCCCAGGATTTCG
This sequence comes from Exilibacterium sp., assembly GCA_028280195.1. Classification (GTDB taxonomy): domain Bacteria; phylum Pseudomonadota; class Gammaproteobacteria; order Pseudomonadales; family Cellvibrionaceae; genus Exilibacterium. Next base: position 59,049 of record JANQMH010000063.1, on the reverse strand, counting down.
ACCGCACCAGTTGGGCCAGTATCATCAGCGCCATCAATAACGGCAGCAGTATCGACGGCTTCAGCCCGCAGCAGCTGCAGGGTATTCTCGACGGCAGCCTGGATACGGTCGCCGGTAGTATCCAGCTGCGCGCCAATGACCGCGAGTATTTTTCCCGCGGCCTGCAACTGGGTCTGAACTGGAACGGCCAGTTCGGCGGCGCCAGCCACAGCGTCGAGGTGGGGCTGCGCATACATGAGGACGAGGAGGATCGCCTGCAGCGCAACAGCACCTACAGTCAGCGCGAAGGCCGGCTGGTGCTGGACGACCTGGGCGAACTCGGCAATGCCGGCAACCGCGTGCAGGAAGCCGAAGCGCTGTCGGTGCATATCTTCGACCGCATCGAATACGGCGACTGGACGTTTACCCCCGGCCTGCGCTACGAGGATATCGAGCAGCAGCGCACCCGCTATAACGGCGGCGCCGCGCGCACTTTCCGCGACAGCCGCGAGAACGATACCAGTGTACTGCTGCCGGGCATGGGCGTGCTGTATCAGGCGAGCGATGCCGTGTCGCTGCTGGCCGGCGTTCACAAAGGCTTCACCGCGCCGAGCAATTCGCCGGGTGTCGAAGAGGAAGAGGCGATTAACTATGAACTCGGTGTACGCTACCGCACAGCCGACCTCAGCGCCGAGGCGATCGCTTTTTTCAGTGACTACGAAAATCTTCTCGGCGAGTGCACCAATTCGTCCGGTGCCGACTGCGAACCGGGCGAGGCCTTCAACGGCGATGCCGCCACGGTGCAGGGGATTGAAATACTGGTGGCGGCCAATCTGGCCCTGGCCGGCGGCTATGTGGTACCGGTGAACTTCACCTACACCTATATCGACGGCGAGTTCGATACCGATATTGCCGACACCGATTTTTTCGGCGATGTCAGCAAGGGCGATCCGATTCCCTACATTCCGGAAAACCAGTTCCAGCTTTCAGTGGGCCTGGAGCAGGGGCAGTGGGCCGCCTATCTCAGCGCCAATTATGTCGACGAGGTCTGCGTGCGGGCCTCCTGCGAAGCCTTTGAGAGCACCGATGATACGCTGACGCTGGATCTGTCCGGCAACTACCAGCTCAACGAACAGGTCAATCTGTTTGCCCGGGTGGAGAACCTGAGCGGTGAAGAGGATATTGTCGGCCGCCAGCCCTACGGTGCGCGGCCGAATAAGGACCGCACTGCCTCGGTGGGCGTCCGTTTCAGCTTCTAGCGGCGCACAGTAAGCGTTTTCGGGGCCCGGCGACATCCCAGCCGCCGGGCCTTTCTTGCATACGCTTGCCCTGGTGTTACAACTGCGTCATGCCGCCGTCGACTACATATTCTGCGCCGGTGACATAAGACGCATCGCTGGATAAAAGAAAGGTGGCGACTGCGGCGACTTCCTCGGGTGTGCCGAGCCGTCCCAGCGGTACCTGTGACGCCATCGCGCTGCCAAACTCCGCAATGGTGGCCTGGTCGAGCCCGGCGCGGTTGAAAAAGTCAGTGCCTATCGGCCCGGGGCTGACGGCGTTGACCCGGATCTGCCTGGGGGCGAGTTCGCGCGCCAGCGCGCGGGTCAGCGTTCGCACCGCGCCTTTGGCGGAGGAATAGATCGCCATATTCTGCAGGCCCAGCTCCCGGGCCACCGATGTATTCAGCACGATGCCGGCACCGGCCTTCAACAGCGGCGCCAGCGCCTGGGTCTGCAGTAGCGGCCCGCGCACATTAACATGGTATTGGGCGTCGAACTCCTCGGCGCTATAGTCGCCCAGTGGCTGCATTCTGCCGAAGCCGGCGTTGAGGAAGGCGCCGTCCAGCTCGCCTGCCCGCGCCTGTATCGCTGCGGCCAGTTCAGTCGCCGCGGCAGGTGATGCGGCGTCATTATGGATGGCAATGGCGCCGGGAATGGCCCGCTGCACCGCGGCGAGACGCTCGGCATTGGTGCCGGTGACGATGACGCTGGCGCCCTCTTTTGCGAGCCGTTGAGCGGTGGCCAGGCCGATACCGCTGGTGCCGCCGGTTACCAGAAATGTGTGGTTTGCAAAACGTTTCATAGCTGTCTCCAAGTCTTTAGCTGGCAGCAGGTCAATTCCGCCGCTCGATGGAGTACATACTATTGGTTGACATAACTGGGATAAACATAGATATTTTCAATTTATTTTTCGAATTATTAGAACAATTGGTGGCGCTATGAACCGCTTTGATGCCATGGGCGTTTTTGTGGCGGTGGTGGAGGCGGGCAGCCTCAGTGCCGCCGCCGATCGCCTCAACCTGGCAAAATCCGCGGTCAGCCGGCGCATGGCGGAACTCGAAAACCATCTGGGTGTGCAATTACTGACCCGCACCACCCGCAAACAGGCTCTGACCGACACCGGCCGGGCCTACTACCAGCAGTGCCAGCGCATTCTCAACGATGTCGCCGAACTGGAGTCGTCGATAGCGCAGCAGACATCGGCCCTCAAGGGGCGTCTGCGTATCGCCGTGCCGCTGACTTTCGGCATCTATCATCTGACCCCTGCGATCAATGACTTTGTCATCCGCCACCCGGGTATCGAATTCGATCTGGATTTCAACGACCGCCTTGTCGATCTGGTGCACGAAGGTTTCGATATGTCTCTGCGCATCGGCAAGCTGGAAAACTCGAGCATGATCGCCCGCCGGCTGGCTCCCATTCACCATGTGGTGTGCGCCAGCCCTGCCTACCTGCAGAAGTTCGGCAAACCCGGCCATCCGCACGACCTGCGCCGGCATCGGGTTCTGCACTACAGCAATTTGCCGGATGCCTCCTGGCGCTATCGCCGGCGCGACGGTGCGGAGGGTGCGGTCACCGTTGCGGTAAGAACGCTCGCCAATAATGGCGATTTTATTCGCTGCGCCGGTATTGCCGGCCACGGTATTTTAATGCTGCCGACCTTCGTGGTGCACCAATCCCTCCGCGATGGCAGCCTGGTGCCACTGCTCACCGACTATATCTGGCGCGGCGTGCAGGCCTATGCAGTCTATCCGCCGACCCGGCATCTGTCGGTCCGCATGCGGGCGTTTATTGACTTTCTGGTGCAGAGATTCAGCGGTGTGCCAGAATGGGACCGCAATCTGCCCGGACTCTCGTTGCAGGTATAGGCCTGCCGCGGCAGCGCCGGTGCGGATAAAAGCAGCAAAGCTGGCCGCTTCGAGTTAAGCGCCGGGCATATCTTTTTTTCTCTATATTGTTATGTTATAACGTAAAATTCATGCGAAGGCGCCGGTGTATTTGTGCCCGGGGGGTATTTGGGCAAAGAGCCTCTCGCCGTTGCTTACTTATATAAAGATGCCGAGGTGCCAATGAAAGAGATGATCCGGGTATCAGCGCTGGCGTGGTCAGTGCTTTACTGTATCGCAGCCCATGCCGGCGAGCAGCATAAGCACGGGGCACACGAGTCGCATGGGACACACGAGGCACACGAGTCGCATGGGGCACACGAGGCACACGAGTCGCATGGGGCACACGGGGCTCATGATTCGCACGGGGCACATGATTCGCACGGGGCACATGATTCGCATGGGGCACACGAGTCGCACGGGGCACACGGACACGGGTCGCATCGCCAGCACGGGGCCCATGTGCACGGGGAGGCACAGCTCAGTATTGCCGCCGATGGCGACGAGTTGTGGGTGGAACTGCAATCACCGGCGATGAATATCCTCGGCTTCGAGCACTACCCGGATGACGGCAAGCAGTGGGCCGCGGTGCACAATGCGCGGCGGCAGCTGGATCAAATCGGCAACCTGCTGGATTTTCCCGGTGCCGGTTGCCGGCAGCAGGCGGTGGAACTGGCAGTACCGTTCGAACAGCAGCAGCGCGGCGAGACGCCTGAGCACACCGAGTTTCACGGGCAGTACAAACTGCGGTGCAGCGCCATCGACCGCTTGAAAACCGTGCGGGTCAAGCTGTTCGATGTCTTTTCCGGCTTTGAGTCGGTGAAGGTGCGCTGGCTCCACGCCGGCGGTCAGGGGGCGGCCGATATTGACAGCCGTTCACCACTGGTAACCATTAACTAACCCTGGCCATCAGCCATCGGCGGATTTGACACGCACATAAATATAGATGCTGTTGTGGCTGGTTTCAGTGCCGCCAGCGCCCTGCCGCTGTCCGCTGATGGTGGCGTTGATATAGCTGTAGCCGGGATCGGTAAGGCGAAAGCGGATCGGCGTCTGGCCCGTGGCTTGTTGCAGGTCTATATGACTGCCCGATATGAACTCGACGTTTTCACTGCCCTCGAGCAGCAGGCGCGGCTTGTCAACCGGCTTCAGGTTTTGATGCCTGAGCAGCAGCTCTGCTTCCTGACCGACCACCATTGGCGGCGGCGGCTGGTAACTGAGGGTAAAAACCGGCTCCGGGATCTGCTGCAGCTGCCTCGCTGCCGCGGCGTTGCCGCCCCACATACCAAAACCGCGAAAGCCGGCGTGAAGGCCGCAGGCCTGCAGATTTGCCGACCAGATAAGCAGCGCGAGAGCTGCCACTGCCGCGGAGAGCAGGCAGCTATTCGGCGAAATTCTCTTCATACAGCACAATCTCCTTGGCCGACAGGGAATAGGCGGCATGGGCCATATCGTTTTTGACGCTCTCATTGTGCAGTGTGCCCAATATCCAGAAGGGTGTATACAAGGCGTCGAGTTTGACACCCTTGGCGGCTTTGACATGAATGATCTGGTTGGGCGGCGGTGGCGGTACGTGGATACAGGCACCGTAGTAGGGTACCAGGAAAAACTCCGATACCACCAGATCGTCGGAAAACTCCAGCGGTACAATGAAGCCGGGAATGCGCACCCGTTTATTGTGGTATTCGGGCCTTATGTTGGTGGACACCAGTGCCCTTTCAAAGGGGCTTCTGTTGGCGGCTTCGATGGCGCCGCGCACCTGATCGGCCAGCTGTCTGTCGCCGCCCAGTGGTCCGCTTGCCGGTTGCTCGGGCGTGTCGTGTACGATCTCCGGACCGCTGAGCAAAGCCTGGAGATCTTCCGGCGGCAACAGGTCGGTCCAGTCCAGGGTCTGGTAGGACTCGCCGGCGGCAGTGGCCGCCAGCAGCAAAATCAGGGCTGGCACCGCCAGCAGGCGGCGCAGGTGTCCGGGCGGGGTCCCGGATGAGGATTCAGCGGCCATAATGGTTTAAGTCCCTGAAAATATTTGCTATTTTATAACACTTTGTGAGCAACTTGCCTATGGATTCTTTGGCCGTTTGCCTGCAGCAGGTCAGTTACCGCTGGCATCCGCAGCAGCCGCAGGTACTGGATATTCCCGAGTTGTCCATCAGCGCCGGCGAGCGGGTGTTTCTCTACGGTGCCTCGGGCTCGGGCAAATCCACCCTGCTGAATCTGCTGGCCGGCATCCTGCGGCCGCAGAGCGGCAGCGTGGAGGTGTTCGGCACCGACCTGACTGCGGTGCGCGGTGCTGCCAGAGATCGCTTTCGCGCCGAGAATATCGGTGTCATATTCCAGCAGTTCAACCTGCTGCCCTACCTGTCGGTAGCGGCCAATATCGAGCTGGCGGTTCACTTCGGCGGTGGCGGGGGAGGTGCTGCCAGCATCGACGAACTGCTGCAGCAACTGGCACTGCAGCCGGAGATCGGCGCCAGAAAAGCCGGCGATCTCAGTGTCGGCCAGCAGCAGCGGGTGGCGGTAGCCCGGGCGCTGGTCAATCGGCCGCGGCTGTTGATTGCCGACGAGCCCACCTCGGCGCTGGACAGCGATGCCCGCGACGGCTTTATCCACCTGCTGCTGGACTGTGCCGGGAAAAACAACAGCACGATTATTTTTGTCAGTCACGACAAGTCGCTGGCGGGGCATTTCAGTCGCCGGCTCGATATCAGCGCCATCAATCGCGTGGATGGCCGCACGGATGATCGGGTGGATAGCCGCATGGATATAGCGCCATGTGGTTAAAACTCGCCCTGGCCAGCCTGCTGAATCGACGCCTGACGGTGCTGTTGACGGTGTTGTCCATTGCCGTCAGTGTGGCGGTGATGATCGCTGTGGAGCATATCCGCGCCGAAGCCAAAAGCAGTTTCAGCAAAACCGTTTCCGGCGTCGATCTGATCGTCGGTGCCCGCACCGGGCAGGTCAATCTGTTACTGTACTCGGTATTTCGTATCGGCAGTGCCACCAATAATATTTCCTGGGCGTCCTATCGCGAACTCGCCGCATCGCCCGCGGTCGCCTGGACGGTACCCATATCGCTGGGCGACTCCCACCGCGGCTATCGGGTGATGGGTACCTCCGCCGACTATTTCAGGCATTTCCGTTACGGCCAGAAACAGCCGCTGGCCTTCAGTCAGGGCCGCGCTTTCGATGGTGTTTTCGAAGCCGTGATCGGCGCCGAAGTGGCGGCCGCGCTCGGCTATCAGCTGGATCAATCCATTATCCTGGCCCACGGTGTCGGCGGTGTCAGCTTCAGCAAGCACGACGACAAACCGTTTACTGTGGTGGGAATCCTCGAGGCCACCGGTACACCGGTGGACCAGACCGTGCACGTCAGCCTCGAGGGCATAGAGGCGATTCATATCGGCTGGCAGGGCGGGGTCAAAATACCGGGGCGCAGTGTTTCCGCGGCGCAGGCGCTGCAACGCGACCTGACACCGCAGACCATTACCGCGTTTATGGTGGGCTTGAATTCGAGGATGGCGACATTTTCCTTTCAGCGCGCGGTCAACGAGTACCGTGCGGAACCGCTGCTGGCGATATTGCCGGGTGTGGCGCTGGCGGAACTCTGGCAGATGATGGGGGTGGCCGAGCAGGTGCTGCGGCTGGTGTCGGTGCTGGTATTAACCGCTGCGCTGCTCGGTATGACCACGATGCTGCTGGCCTCGATGAAAGAAAGGTCGCGGGAAATGGCGGTGCTGCGCGCCGCCGGCGCCAGCCCGCGCTTTATCTTTTTTCTGATCGAGGCTGAAGCGCTGCTGATCACCCTGGCCGGCGCGGCCGTCGGGGTCGGTGCGCTGTCGGCCGGCCTGCTGTTTTCGCAGCAGTGGCTTATCAGCCACTACGGCCTGTTTATCAATGTCAATCCGCTCGACCAGACCACACTGCTGTATTTGCTGGCGGTGTTTGCCGGCGCAGCGATACTGTCGCTGGTGCCGGCGCTGCTGGCTTATCGCAATTCCCTGGCACAGGGTTTGGCTGTGAGGTTATAGGGGGTACATGCCCGTTCAGCCTCGACAGCATCGCCGGCTGAAGTTCCGCATTATCGCCTGCTTTTACTCCACCGTGGTGTGCTTGAGGAAAGAGCGCAGCATATAGCGTATTATGGGCTTTTCCTCCACCGTTATCGAGGCTACACCACGCATGCCGTTGATGACTTTGCCCTCCAGCCGATTCAGTTCCGTGATGGTCATGCGAATGGGGTAGTCGCCCTGCGCCGACGGACTGGTGCTGACAGTGTCGACACGAGCGGTCATGGTGCCATAGTAGTAGTGGGGAAAGGCATCGTATTTCAATACTGCTCTGCCGCCTTTTTCCACCTGGCCTATGGATGCGGACGGCGACTTGGCGTAGGCGTAGGGCTCGCCAGCGCCCGCCTGCAAACGCAACAGGTATTCCTGCGGCGCTATTTCCGATTCATTCTCGATACGCATGGAGACAGTGCCGTCGACCGGGCTTTTCAAGATCAGGGAATTGGCTGCGATATCGCTGGGTCCGTAGTTCAAATGCAGCCGCTGCAGGGCCAGATCGTATTGCTGCCGGGTCTGCGCGGCCTGCAGCTTGTCATTGGTTACCGCATTTTCCAACTGTGCTTCCAGCAGGGCCAGTTCGTTTTTCAGTAATACCTGCCGGTTGGCGATGGCCATGCCTTCTTCATACTGCTCTCTGTCGGTCAGCAAATACAGCTGTTCGGCTTCGAGCAGGGCAATCTGCGACTGCTCCAGTGCCTGGTCGGACAGCACTGCCCTGGCGTGCAGGGATTGATTGCGTTGAAACTGCTTGCGGCGGCTGTCCACCTGCTGGCGCAGGTTGCGCAGCTCTTCGGCGGCGACGCGTGCGCGCAACTGCGCCTCCTTTTCCGCCAACTGCAAGCGGTCTTCTATGCCGCCTTTTTTTATCTCCATCAACTCGATTTCCTTTTGGTTCGCAGCACGCCTGAATTCTTTGTAGAGATTCAGCTCCTTGCGGCTTTCATCGATTGCCTGAATCAGGCTGACAATCTTTTCCGAAGTAATCGTTACCAGGGGCGCACCATGGGCTACTGCATCACCGGTATTGACATGGGCCTGCAGCAGATAGGTTTTTTCCGGGTATTGGTAAATCACTTCGCGCAGGCCGCCGCGAAATTCGAACGGCAGATTAATCTCCCGTGGCACGGTGATGACAAATGAGGCAATGAGCGCGAAGGTGAAGATACCTATACCGATATACAGACAGTGCCGCACCGAAGACTGACTCAGGTCGCGAAAGGGAACATCCTCCTCCTCGTAGATATTGAGCCGCTGTTGCGGCTCCGATTCGGACGCCAGCTGTTCTTGCTGTTCGAGCTGGCCCTGTTCGGGGTCGTGGTCCTGTTGTCGATCTTGGGGCTGGTTCATAAGGCGCCGCCGTTGCCGCTAATAGTTGATATAGGTATTGACCAGATTGTAGTATTGTCCCTGCTGTTGCAGCAGCTGCTCGTGCGAGCCCTGCTCCAGTATCGCGCCCTTATCCATTACCAGAATCGTATCGGCTGTCTTCAGAGTATGCAGCCTGTGGGCGATCGACAGAATGGTTCTGCCCTTGAATTTTTCCAGCAGGCGCGACATGATAATCTTTTCGGTTTCCATATCCAGTGCACTGCTGGCTTCATCCAGAATAATGACATCGGGATCACACAGAAACAGGCGTGCAAAGGCTACCTTGAGTCGCTGCCCCCCGGAGAGGCCGATACCGTTTTCGCCAATGCGAACATTTAAACGCAGGTACTGCTCTTTGACGAAATCCAGCAGCTCCGCCCAGGCCACAGCTTCCATAACCTCATCATCGCTGGCGTCCATATTGCCATAGATAATGTTTTCCCTGAGCGTGCCGTCGAACAGATAAATATCCTGGGGAATAATGGCGATTTTCTTGCGGATCTGGGAGGAAATCGTATCCTGCAGTTCGCACTGGTTGAGAAAGATTTTTCCTTGATAGTCTTCGTAGAGCTTGGTGATCAACCTGATCAGCGTGGTCTTGCCCGAGCCATTGCGGCCGACGATGCCGACAAACTGCCCCGGGGGGATGTCGAGGTTGATATTATCGAGCGCATAGTGCTCGTGCTGCGGATGGTACTTGAAGTAGACGTTTTCCAGGCGGATATGGATGGGCTCGGTCAGGGTGACTTTGTTGTCCAGCGAACTGTCCACTTCGTCTTCGAGCAATACATCGTTGAGACGCTCGAAGGTCACGCTCAAGTCGGTAAACATAAAGCCCAGCTGGGTTACCCGCTTAAGGGCGTTGATAACGATGACGTAAATGGTAATGATGGCGATATAGGCACCAATGGTAATGCTGCCGGAAAAAGCCAGATAAGCGCCGAGCCAGTAAACCACGGCCTGACTCAAGTAATAGATGCCGTCCAGCAATGTCGATACATTGATATAGAGCTTTTCTGTCTCCAGGACCTTATTGAGAGCCCGCGTGTACTTGTTTTTCCAGCGCCAGAACTTGATTTTTTCCATACCCAGCAGCCGCACGGTCTGAATACCCAGCAGCGTGTCCAGAAACTGGCCCATGGCCTCGACATTCTCGGCAAAAACCAGGTTTTCCAGATGCTTGAGGCGGGGGAAAAAAACGGCGGTAAAGAATACATAAATGACTGCGAAAGCAGTGGCTACCAGTCCGATGGTAACGCTGTAGTAATAAAGCGCCGCCAGGTAGGTGCCAACAAAAACGAAGTCGATAACGCCCTCCAGCACCGTCGGGTTGAGCGCTTGTCGAATCTTCAGGTTTTCCTGAAACAGAGTGACGAAACTTTCGCGCTTATGGCGGTCGAAATAGGACTGCTTGAGGCGCATAAAGTGATCGAAAAAGCGACTGAAGAAGGCGCGTTCAAATGTCACCGCAAACTGTGTGACCAGAATGTTACGGCCGTAGGTAATCAGTACCTGGCTGAAAAACACCGTTACCATGCCCACCAGAATCGCATACAGCAGTTTTCTGTTGTCGTTGACCAGCGCCTGGTCGATAATGGTCTGGGTAAAAAACGGCAGGGCCAGCCCCAGCAACTGCAGAAAGAGTGTGGCTCCCAGGACCTGCAGCAGCACTTTGCGCGCTGTGACGAAGTGTGAAATATAGAAGCGGGATATAATGTCCTTACGTTTCTCCCGCACCACCTCGGCCAGTTCGGTAAGCTCGTTGTGCTTGAAAATATCCGGAGTCGGGTCGAGCGCCAGGACAATACCGTTCCAGCGTGTGTCAAACTCCTTCCTGGTCAGTGTATACCTGCCAATCGCGGGATCGGCTACCCATACCTGAGTATCATTTACCTTGTAAATCACCACGAAGTGGTTGCCTTGATAGTGGGCAATACACGGCAGCGTGACGTCCGCCAGGTTTTCGTAGCTGATCTGATAGCCGTCCGAGTCGAAGCCGAAACCTTCGGCAAGTTCGCTCAAGGTATACAGATCAATGCCTTCGGTATTTACCTGTGCCTTCTGGCTCAAAAAGGTGCGCACATCATAATAACCATAATACTTGAATATCATGGCCAGGCAGGTGGTGCCGCACTCGACTTCACTGGGTTGTTGGATGAAGGGAAAACTGGTCAGTTTATTTTTGAACAAGTCGGATTATTTTACTCAGTAGTTGAATTGGCAGAGAATTAGGAGAAAAACATAATACACACAGTTGTTACTATATTACTATAACGGCGTTACCGGCACTGCGGCCAGATAACGCCTGGTTGTGAAACCTCCGAGGAGTCGTTAGCGATTGACGATGACTAAGTCCGGTGGCCGTGGCCTTGCTGCGCCTTTGATACTGCTCATCTGCTTTTCTGACAATTTTTCAGCTGTAGTAGGTTTTTCACCGTTTGTAGCTGATGATTTTTTCTTTTTCTTCATGGTTGGCATTCCTGAGTTTATGATAACGCTGTTGACAGTAAAATGGATGTCGCTTTTGTGCGCTTGCCATCAATAATGATATTAAGGTGGCATGGGCTATCTCCATGTACTGTACTCTTAATGTTGCTCATTGTCTCCTTTGACAACTTTTTCGATAGCTTAGTCGGTCTTCGTCGTCTTTAGCCCAGCCACCCGATTCATAGTCGATTTCTCTTAAGCAATCAAGCGACTAGTTAACAATTATGATTTCAGGCGGCCTCGGCCGTCCTCTCGCCCCGGTGACTTTGGACATTTGCGCTTTGGATAAAGCTTTCGCCGGCTCGGTGACTGTTTTAGCCGGCTGTGCTGACCCCTTCTTTTGTTTCATTGCCGAAACTCCTGATTAAGAGAGATGGAATATTGCTGCTGTGAAATATACTACGAGGTAACAATTAATATTTCGGGTGGCCGCGGCTTTCCTCTGGACGCCTTGACACTGCCCATCTGCTTTTCTGACAGTTTTTTAGCGGTGGTAGCGTTTTTGCTGCTTGTATCTAATGACGTTTTCTTTTTCTTCATGGCTGGCACTCCTGAGCTGGTCATGCTGCTATTAGTAAACTGGATATCGCTTTTGTGCGCCTATCGACAATAACGATATGAGGTGGCCCGGGTTATCCCCATTTACCTTATGACCCAGACCCCTGATTCATAATCGATTTCTCTCGAGCTATAAACTTACGAGGTAACAATTATGATTTCAGGCGGCTTCGGCCTTCCTCTCGTCCCCTTGACTTTATGCATTTGCGCTTTGGATAAGGCCTTCGCTGGCTCGCTGACTGTTTTAGCCTGCTGTGGCGAGTGCTTTTTCTGCTTCATAGTTGAGTCTCCTCGTTTAGGGAAATGAAATACTACTGTTGTGAAATGTATTACGTTGTGATGATTATGATTTCAGGTGGCTTCGGCCTTGCCCTTGTTCCCTTGACTTTATGCATTTGCGCTTTGGATAAGGCCTTCGCTGGCTCGCTGACTGTTTTAGCTTGCTGTGGCGAGTGCTTTTTCTGCTTCATAGTTGAGTCTCCTCGTTTAGGGAAGTGAAATACTACTGTTGTGAAATGTATTACGTTGTGATGATTATGATTTCAGGCGGTCTCGGCCGTCCTCTCGCCCCGGTGATTTTGCCCATTTGTGCTTTGGACAAAACTCTTGCCGGTTCGGTGACTGTTTTGGCCTGCTGTGCTGACTTCTTCTTTTGCTTCATTGCTGAAACTCCTAATGAGAGAGATGGAATGTTATCGTTGTGAAATGTATTACGTTGTAACAATTATCAGCTCGGGTGGCCGCGGCTTTCCCCTGGCACCTTTGACGCTGTTCATCTGTTTTCTCGATAATTTTTTTGTGCCGCTTGTCGCCGTGCCGCCTGGATTTGCCGGTTGATGCTGTTGACTCATGGTCAAGACCCTTGGATAAACAATGGTTGATATGAGATTTTTATAAAATCCTTCTTATAGATCCATGTAGGTGCAATGTTGATGGTATTTGCTTTTTTATTGAACTTATGTGCCGGGGCGTTTGCTGCCGGGGTTCCTCGATAGTTGGTAGGCTTCGGGGAAATCCCATATCAAGCAAATATGACACGTGTCGATTTATAGCACAGTGCAAGAGAGAAAAGTACCGCCTGGCGGCAGAAAGCGAAAAAATGGCGCTTATTTCAACATTCAGGGAGCTGAGAGATACAGTCTAGTGCTGCGGATTTTTGTATGGCAGGCTGGATAAGTTTTTTACGAGCTATTATGTAGATTTTTTGGATGTATCAATAAGGATTCCAGCCTGCTGATCATCCCCTCGCCGCCGGGGCTTTCTGTGTGCTCAGGTCTACCTGGACCGCTGCGCAGCACTGGTAGAGCCCCGCACAAAATCCGTTCCACTGCGCCGGCCGTCCAGCCAGCGGTACTGTATTTTGGCTAAGTGGTGACCGTTGAGCCTTAAGTGTATTTCCCAATACCCGCCAAACAGCTAACTGTCGACAATAGCCGGCGTTGCCAGCGAACGCATTTGAAGAGGTTCAATACGATGTCTGTAAATACTTTCCCGCTTGCCGGCTTGCCGGCGGCGGTGCTGCTCTTATCTCCCCTGTCGATGGCCGCAGATGCGGGGGCCAGTCGCGATTATCAATTCAGCGCCAATGCGACCATAGCCTCGGATTACATTTTCCGCGGTGTTTCGCAAACCATGGAAGATCCGGCGGTACAGGCGGGTTTTGATTTTTCCCACGACCTCGGTCTCTATGCGGGTGTGTGGAGTTCCAACGTGGATTTTCAGGATCGCGGGCCGAATGACGATCAGGCCGACCAGGAAATTGATCTCTACCTCGGTTACGGCGCAGCGGTCAATGAGGACTGGTCGGTAGATGTATCCTTTGTTCGCTATATTTATCCGGGCACTGCCAGTGACAGAGATCTCGATTACAACGAGCTGCTGGCCTCCGTGTCCTACCGTGATTTTCTCAGCGCAATGATTGGCTATTCCAATGACGTATTCAACAGCGATGAGGACGGTATCTACTACAACGTTGCCACCAGCGTGCCGCTGCAGAACAATTTCCAGTTTACCGCATCGGTCGGTTACTACGATCTCGACGACGCAGCGGACGATAGTTATATGGACTGGAGCATCGGCATCGAATACAGCAGTGGCGCTTTTACCACCCGGCTGGCTTATATCGACACTGACAGCAGCGGTGAGGATCTCTACGGCGACAACGCCGAAGCGCGCGCGGTATTGAGTATCAGTGCCGCATTTGGCAAATAGCTGATCGGCTGTCTAGTACAGTGAATCCGCGTTCTTTAAAGCGCGCTACCGGCTTGCTGCAATTTGCAACAGGCTTTTTTTCATCGTAGTTAAAATTGACGCCGGTCAATCCGGTGCCGGCGGATTGCACTAGGATATAGTGAGAAAATATCGTTATAGTGAAAATCCCTTAATGAAAGGTTTTTACTTGAGAACTTTATTGAAGAACGTTGTTGAAGAATATTGTTGAAGAACGTTGTTGAAAAAAATTTACTGAAATATTTTCATTGAACAATGGTGTTGGCGGCCAGACTGATGCTGGGTGGAATCGCTGTGTGAGCGAATTTAGTCAAGATAATACCGCCGATATCGAGCGTATTATCCAGGAATATGTGCCGGGCAAGCAGGTAACGCTCGCGCATGTGCTGGCAAATCCAACCGCAGAACTGTGTCGCAAAGTCGGTGTGGAGCACGCCGAAGCCATCGGTATTTTGACGCTGACACCCGGCGAAACAGCGATTATCGCCGGCGATATCGCCACCAAAGCGGCGTCGGTGCAAATCGGTTTCCTGGATCGTTTTTCCGGTGCGCTGGTGTTAACCGGCAGCATCGGTGCAGTAAACGAAGCGGTCAATGCCATATTGACTACCCTGCGGGCAACCATGGGCTATAGGGTATGTGTGGCAACCGGGACATAAACTGCGAGACAGCGGTGGCGGGCGCTGAAGCCTTAGCGGGTGATTTTGCCCTGGTCGGCGAAGTCGGTTGCGGCAAGACCGCACTGATGGCTGCGCTTATGGGCGGCGGCGTTCGGCCGTGCAAAACGCAGGCGGCGGTGTTTTATCCACACAATATTGTCGATACGCCGGGGGAGTTTGCCGAGCGGCGGGCTTACTACGGGGCGCTGCTGGCGACGATTGTGGGAGTGTCGACAATCGTTTATCTGCAGGCTGCCAACAGCCGGCTTTTTTCTCTGCCGGCCGGCCTGTTATCGGTATACGACGGCAAGCGTGTCGTTGGCGTGGTCAGCAAAATCGATTTGCCGGATGCCGATATCGCCGCGGCGTGCAGCGTGCTGGAGGAAAACGGTATTTTACCACCCTATTTTGAAACCTCTGCCGTAAGTCGCAGCGGTGTTGCCGGGCTGCGTTCGTACCTGGCCGGTTTGCGCAGCGGCAAGGACGGACAAAACGACAGGCAGTAATAACAGATAGTAACAACAGAACAGATAGTAACAACAGAAAGCAAAGAGGTAGGGCATGAAAGCGCTGGTAACGGCCGAGGATATCAGAAAACTCCACCGGCGGGGCGGAGCGCAGCTCGATATCGCGCTGCAGCGCACAATCATTACGCCCGAAGCGCGCGACCTCGCCGCCAGCCTGGGAGTGAAGATCGCCGACAGCGGCGCTGCCGGCGTTGAACCGGCGCCGCCGGCAGATACGCTGGCGGCCGTGCGACGGGCGGTGGAAGCGAAACTGCCGGCCGGCAAACACGACCCGGCCCTGCTCCAGCAACTGGTTGAAAAAGCCATGCGCGAGCTGCGGCACGGTTTTGGCGAGCCGCAGTGTGAGCGCGAGGTGGCCGACAGCGGCGTGGTACTGGTGCGCGGCAATTCCGTGCAGTTTGGTCAGTTCGACGGCGTGCCGGATAAGCCGATTGGGCTGACGGATGTTATCGGCGCCGCCGACGGCAGTGCCATCGCCGCCGGTTTTATGCAGTGGGAGAAAGCCAGTTTTCCCTGGACACTGACCTACGATGAAATTGATGTGGTGCTCGACGGCGAGCTGCATATTCGCAGCCAGGGCAACACTTATGTCGGCCGGGCCGGCGATGTCTTTTATATACCGAAAGGCGCGGCCATCGAGTTTGCCGCACCGGACAGTGTGCGCCTTGTGTATATTACCTATCCCGCCGACTGGTCGAACGGGCAGGCGCCGGCGTGAGCACTTCGGATTTTGTTACCGAGTCGTGGCTGCGCCGGCATTTTGGTCTGGCCCACGGCAGCGAAATACATCTGCCCGCCGGCGCCAGGCTCACCCCTGCGGCCGGCCAGTTGCTGGCCGAACGCAAAGTCCGCGTCAAATACCTGGGCGATGACGGCCGTGTCTATCTGCGCGATGAGCATGTACACCCTTTGACCGGCGCCAACAAGCGGCCGGGAAACCGCTGTGTTGTCTGCGGCAGCCAGGTGCAACGCAAGACTGAGCTGCTGACACTGCTCGACGACAGGCGGCTGGTGCCAAAAACCCACCCGCGTATTGCCCTGCGCGGCAAACTCGACACCCTGATCGCACAGACCGTGGTGGTGCAGACGCAGTTCGATAGGGAGAACCGCTATTCTCCACTGCGCAAACTGCTGGCGGACCTGCGTTCCTACATGGGCAATGTGCTGCGCAGCGAGGTGAGCGGAGAAGCGCTGTTGCCGCTCGGCATGGGGGATATGAACGCCGCAACCATCCACGCCATTTCCCACCAGCCGCTCGAGTACCTGGGCCGCGATCATCTTTTGCCGGATCGGGATCACGGTGCCGATATCGCCCTGCTCAATCTGCTGCGGGCCCTGGTGCGGGAGGCGGAACTGGCAGCGGTGCGGGTTTTCGTCGACGACGCTTTCGAATTGAGCCGCGAGGATATCGTACAGGGCTTGAATCGCCTCAGCAGCGCACTCTACGTGCTGATGCTGTTGCGGGTGTTGAGCGAGTCGGATGTCGAGCGCGTTTTGCAGAAGCTGTCCAGTCCATGAATTTCATGCAGCGTTGCCTAGAGATATGCAGAGCCTCCCCGCGGCGAATTGTGTTTGCCGATTGCCGGGACCCGCGCCTGTTGCAGGCGGCGAATACCTTGAGGAACCGGGGGCTGGCCAGGCCGATCCTGGTCGGCAACCCCTTCGAGCTGCGCGACTGCGCACACCGCGGCGGTGTGCCCATGCCCTGCCTGACGGTAGTCGATCCGCTGCGCTGCGGTCACTTCGATCAGTTTGTAGAGGCTTATATGGCGACCGGGGATAAGTCCCCGGATGCCGATGCGGCGCGGCGGGCCATGGGCAATCCGCTGTTTTACGCCGCCATGATGGTGCGCCGCGGGCAGGCAGACGTGTGTATTGCTGGCAATCTCTCCACTACCGCGGATGTATTGCGTGCGGCCTTGAAAGTGATAGGTGTCTCGCAGGCGCATAAAACCGTGTCTTCCTTTTTTATGATGTGCTCACCCGCAGGCGGCGATGCCTGCCTGTTTGCCGACGCCGGCGTGGTGCCCGAGCCCAGTGTCGAGCAGCTGGCCGATATCGCCATCGATGCGGCCCGCAACTATGAAAAGCTGACCCGGCAAACGCCGCGTGTTGCCATGCTGTCGTTTTCCACCAAGGGCAGCTCCGATCACCCGGCGGTGCGGCGCGTGCGCCAGGCCTTCGAGCGGGTGCGGGCGCTGGCACCGGAGCTGATCGTTGACGGCGAGTTGCAGTTCGACGCCGCGGTGGTGCCCGCCGTGGCGGAGAAAAAAGCGCCCGGCAGCCCCCTGCACGGCAATTCCAATGTACTGATATTTCCCTCGCTCAACGCCGGCAATATCGCCTACAAGGTGGCGCAGCGGCTGTGCCATTACCGGGCGGTCGGTCCGCTGCTGCAGGGTTTGAACCAGCCCATGCACGATCTGTCGCGCGGCTGCAGTGTCGACGATATCGTCGATATCGCCGTGCTGGCATCGTGCCTGGGCGGGCCTTAACGCGTTCCTTACTGTGGAGAAAAACCATGAATGAAGCACTGGGTATTATTGAAACAAAGGGCCTGACTGCCTTGATCGAGGCCTCCGATGCCATGGTCAAGGCCGCCAGGGTAAAACTGGTGGGCTACAAGCAGATCGGCAGCGGCCTGGTGACCACCATGGTGCGCGGCGATGTCGCCGCCTGTAAGGCGGCCACCGACGCCGGCGCGGCGGCGGCGCAGCGGCTCGGCGAACTGGTGGCGGTGCATGTGATTCCGCGCCCGCACGATGATCTGGAAAAGATATTTCCCATCGGCGGCAGCGACGGCGCGGGTGCCTGAGGCGCCCGGCGCAGGTTTTTTTACTGAATAAGAGGGTATCACCGTGATGGAAGCACTGGGCATTTTGGAAACCAAGGGCCTGACCGCACTGATCGAGGCCTCCGATGCCATGGTCAAAGCGGCCCGGGTCGAACTGGTCGGCTATCAGCAGATCGGCCACGGCTATGTCACCGCGCTGATCAGAGGCGATGTGGCGGCCTGCAAGGCAGCCACCGATGCGGGAGCCGCGGCCGCGCAGCGGCTCGGCGAACTCATTGCCGTGCATGTGATCGCCCGCCCGCACGAGGATCTGGAAAAGATATTTCCCATCACACCGGCGCCGCTGCCGGCTAAGAAGCCGGCGGCAAAGAAAACCGCCGGCTGAGCTGACTGCCGGCGGCTGCGCCGGTACGCGAACAGACGGGTGACGCAACGATGAGACTTGCAAAAGTGGTTGGCCAGGTTGTCGCCACCGTGCGCAGCGACGGGCTGGGCATGGACAAGCTGGTAATGGTGCGGTTTGTCGATCAGGCCGGCGCAGAGGAGCCGGCGGTGGCGGTGGCGGTAGACAAGCTCGGTGCCGGCGAGGGTGAATGGGTGCTGACCGTTGCCGGCAGCTCCGCCCGCATGACGGTCGACGGCGGCGGCCAGGCGCCGGTCGACCTGAGTGTGATCGGCATTGTCGATGAGGTTACCAGCGAACAGGCGACCTGGTTTCAAAAGCATTCGTAACGGCCGGCAGCAGCACTGACAGAGTGGTTCCCGGGGACAGGGTATGACACAGCAGCAGATAGACTCAGAGCAGATTGAAACCATTGTGCGGCGGGTAATCGAACAGTTGCACGCACCACAGCCCCACGGCGAGCATTACGGTGTATTTCAGACACTGGATGATGCCGTGGCGGCGGCGCGCTCGGCTCAGCGCCAACTGCACAACCTGGGGCAGCGCCAGCGCATTATCGCCGCCATTCGCCAGCTGGCGGCCCGGCATATCCGCGAGTTGTGCGAACTCGGCGTGCGCGAAACCGGCTTTGGCCGGGTGGCCGACAAAATACGCAAAAACCAGCTGGTTATCGACAAGACACCGGGCCCGGAGGCGATCGTGCCGCTGGCCATCAGCGGCGATCACGGGCTGTCGCTGGTGGAAAACGCGCCCTGGGGTGTGATCGCCTCGGTAACGCCTTCCACCAATCCCTCGGCCACCATATTGAATAACAGTATCAGTATGATCGCCGCCGGCAATGCGGTGGTGTTCTCGCCCCACCCGGCGGCAAAGGCGGTATCGCAGCGCGCCATTCAACTGGTCAATCAGGCCTCGATCAGTGCCGGCGGCCCCTGTGGCATCGTCACCTGTGTGGAGACGCCGAGCCTGGAGGCGGCCACGCAACTGTTTGTCTATCCGGGCGTACACCTGCTGACCATTACCGGCGGTGAGGCGGTGGTAAAGGCGGCGCGCAAAAATACCGACAAGCGCCTGATTGCGGCCGGGCCCGGCAACCCCCCGGTGGTGGTCGATGCCAGCGCGGATATTGAGCGCGCCGCCGTCAGCATCGTCCAGGGCGCCTCTTTCGACAACAACATTGTCTGTGTCGACGAAAAGGAAATCGTCGCGGTGGAATCGATTGCCGACCCGCTCAAGGCCGCCATGTGCCGCCACGGCGCGGTGGAGATCAGTGCGCAGCAGGCCGACGCCGTGGCGCAGCTGATACTGCAGGGCTATCCCGGCGGCGATGCCCGGCCCAGGGCCGAGTGGATAGGCCGCGATGCCGCCAAGATTGCCGCCGCCGCCGGTTTCGAGGTGCCCGCCGAAACGCGCCTGCTGCTGGTGGAAACCGAGCGCGATCATGTATTTGCCACTACCGAGTTGATGATGCCGGTGATTGCCCTGATCAGGGCCGGCGACGCCGATCAGGCGATTGACTGGGGCATCGCGCTGGAGGGCGGCAACCGCCATACCGCGGCCATGCATTCACGCAATATCGACAACCTGTCGCGTATGGCGGCCGAAGTCAATACCAGTCTGTTCGTCAAAAACGGGCCCTGCCTGGCGGGGCTGGGCGCCGGCGGCGAGGGCTGGACTTCGATGACCATCTCGACGCCGACCGGCGAGGGCGTTACCAATGCCGCCACGTTTGTGCGCAAGCGCCGCTGTACCCTGGTCGATGCTTTTCGCATTGTCTAGCGAGGTTATGAATATGGATATGGCTACACTGAACCGGCTGCTGGAAAGCGCCGCAGCCATGGTCAATGACGACAGCACCGCGCGCCATAAGGGCGCCTTTAAAGTCGGCATCGATCTGGGCACGGCGGATATTCAGACACTGGTACTGGATGCGGCCAACAAACCGCTGGCCTGTTACCTGCAGTGGGCGTCGGTGGTTCGCGACGGCGTCGTGGTCGATTATCACGGTGCCTGCGATATCGTCAGGCGGCAACTGCAGCGCGCCGGGCGGCGCCTCGGTATCGATATCAGCCGCGCCGCCACCTCCTTCCCGCCGGGTACCGACCCGCGTATCTCCATCAATGTCGTCGAGGCGGCAGGTATCGACGTGGCCGAGGTGATCGACGAACCCAGCAGTGTGGCCGGGCTGTTACAGTTGCGCGACGCCGCCGTGGTCGATATCGGCGGCGGTACCACCGGCACCGCCGTTATCGAGCGCGGGCGGGTGGTCAAATCGCTCGACGACCCCACCGGCGGCCACCATATCACCCTGGCCCTGGCGGGCCACCATCAGCTGCCCTACGACAAGGCCGAATTGTTGAAGCGCATGGATGACTCGGGCGATGTGCTGGCAGTGGCGCGACCGGTGGTGGAGAAAATGGCCGCGCTGGTGCGACGGCATATTGGCGATCACCGGCCGCCGGCGATGTATCTCACCGGGGGGTGTTGTGCGCTGCGCGGCTTTGGCGATATTTTTGCCACGGAGTTTGCCGGTATCGAGGTAATCACCCCCGCGCGGCCGATTCATTTGACGCCGCTGGCGATTGCGGCTCGCGCCGACACCGCGGGCCGCCAGCAGCTGCGGGCGGTGTAGTATGAATCCTATTGCGACACCGCTCGACAGTGCTGTCATCGCCGGCGTGGTAACGCACACGGTGGACGCGCTGACACCGCAAAACCTGTTCGGCTTTAACGCGCCCCGCCAGACGCTGGTGGGACAGGGCGCGGTATTGAAAATCGGCAGCCTGTTGCAGGCGCAGGCGGCGCGGCGCGTGCTGATCGTGGCGGATCGGGCGGTCTATGAACGCGGGCTGCTGGCACCGGCGCTGCGCAGTCTGGCGCGGGCGGCTATCGAGGTCACTGTGTTTAGCGGTGTTGAACACGAGCCGGGCGCCGGCGTGGTGGATCGCGGCGTGGCCATGCTGGCGCAGTGCGGCGCCGACTTTGTGCTGGGCTTTGGCGGCGGTTCGGCGCTCGACGCCGCCAAAGCGATCGCCGTGCTGGCCAGCTGTCACTGCGATCTGCCGGCGCTGGCGGCGGCCGACTTTGCCGGTGTGCGCAGTATCGGTCTGGCGGCGGTGCCGACCACCGCCGGCACCGGCTCGGAGGTCACCGATATCAGCGTGATCATATCCGCCGACGGCCGGCACAAAGTGGTCGCCAAGCAGGCGGCGTTAATGCCGGATCTCGCCGTTATCGACCCCAGCCTGATGCGCGAGCTGCCGGCGTCGATCACCGCCGCCACCGGTATCGATGCGCTGACCCATGCCATCGAAGCCTATGTTGCCAGCAGTGCCAACCCGCTGTCGCGGGCACTGGCGATTTCGGCAATCCAGACCATTGCCCGGGCGCTGCCGGTGGCGGTGGGCAACGGCGGCAAGACGGAGGCGCGGCTGTGCATGGCGCTGGCCGCTTACAAAGCCGGGCTGGCCTTCAGCAATTCCGGGCTGGGTCTGGTACATGCGATATCCCATCAGGTCGGTGCCCGCTACGACATCGCCCACGGTGTGGCCAACGGCATCCTGCTGCCCCACGTGATGGCTTTCAATGCGCTGGTCTGCCGCAGCGAGTACGCCGCCATTGCCGCCGCGCTCGGTGTGTCGCGCGAAGGTATGAGCGAGCGGCAGCAGTGCGATGCCGGTATTGCCGCCGTCGCCCGGCTACTGGCCGATATCGGCCTGCCCGACAACCTCGCCCGCTTCGGTGGCCGCGCCGCGGACTTTACTGAACTGGCCGCCGCCGCCCTTGAGGATATCTGCATTAAAGCCAATCCCCGCTGTGTCACAGAGGCGGACGTTATCCAGCTACTACAACAGGCCATGGGCCCGCCGGCGGCACCGCGCGCGGCAGCCGGCTGCTAACTTGGAGACACGATAATGGAAACGTTAAATCAGGTAATTTTATACATCATGATGACCTTCATGGTCATCGGCGCAGTGGACCGTATTTTCCAGCAGTTCGGCGGTTCCGAGCCGGTGCTCGGCAAAATCGGTCTCGGCCGGGTGGGCAAATCGATCTCCGGCGCCGGCAATCAGTTTGAGGAAGGCTTCAACGCCATGGGCGCGCTGGCACTGGCGATGGTGGGCATCATCGCCATTGCGCCGGTGCTGGCGAAAGTGTTGTCGCCGGTGATCGTGCCTGTCTATACCGCTCTCGGCGCCGACCCGGCGATGTTTGCCACCACGCTGCTGGCCAACGATATGGGCGGCTACTTTCTCGCCCGGGAAATGGCCACGGCGGCCGACGGCACCGTCAACTACGGCGCCTGGATGTACGCGGGGCTGATTCTCGGCGCCATGATGGGGCCCACCATCGTGTTTTCCATTCCTGTGGCAGTGGGCATCATCAATGTCGAAGACCGCCCCTATCTGGCCGCGGGGGTGCTGGCCGGTATTGTCACGATTCCGCTCGGCTGTATTGCCGGCGGCCTCAGCGCCATGGCCTCCACGGTTGTGGTGCCCGGTACCCAGCAGGTCATCGAATTCAATCTGCCGCTGATCTTTATGAACCTGATACCGGTGATCATCGTTTCGGCGCTGATCGCCACCGGCCTGTGGCTGATACCGGAACGGATGATCAACGGCTTTTCCATCTTTGCCAAATTTCTGGTGGCCTTTATCACCATCGGCCTCACCGCCGCGGTGCTGGAGCGCACCCTGGGGATAGTGATCATTCCCGGTATGGACCCGATCTTCATGGTGGAGGGCGATGCGCCCGGGATCGATATGCGCGCCGTGGAGGTGATCGGCTCCATTGCCATTATCCTGCTGGGCGCCTACCCGATGGTATTGCTGCTGACGCGCTGGTTTGAAAAGCCGCTGCTGAAAATGGGCGGCGCGCTGCGCGTCAATCCCACCGCGGCGACGGGCTTGATCGCCACGCTGGCGAACAACATCCCCATGTTTCAGGTGATGAAGGATATGGACAGCCGCGGCAAAATTCTGTGTTCGGCATTTGCCGTCAGCGCCGCCTTCACCTTTGGCGATCACCTCGGTTTTACCGCGGCCAATAAGCCGGACATGATCATGGCGGTGATTATCGGCAAACTGGTGGGCGGTATTACCGCGGTACTGTTTGCCATGCTGGTGGCCAAGCGGATGATCGCCTCCATCGAACGGAAAACCCCGGCACCCGCCGCCAAAGCCGGCCGCATGACCGAGGTAGGCGGTGAATCGTAAAAGTATTTACAGTGTCGGTATCGATATCGGCACTACCACCACCCAGGTCATTTTTTCGCGCCTGACGCTGGTCAACCGCGCACCGGTGGTGCAGGTGCCGCGCTACGAGTTTGTCGAACGCGATATTGTCTTCCAGAGCCCGGTCTGCCGCACGCCGCTGGACGCCGGCGGCTGTGTCGATAGCGGCGGCCTGCAGGCCTTTGTCGACCGGCAGTTTGCCGCGGCGGGCCTGGATCGCGCCGCGGTGGAGACCGGGGCGATCATCATTACCGGTGAAACCTCCAAGGCGGAAAATGCCCGCGCCGCGGTAATGGCGCTGGCCGAAAGCCTGGGGGACTTTGTCGTCGCCACCGCCGGGCCCAATCTCGAATCGGTTATCGCCGGGCGCGGCAGCGGAGCCGGTGAATACTCCAGGCGGCAGCGCGCCCGGGTACTGAATATCGATATCGGCGGCGGCACCAGCAACTATGTGGTATTCGATCGGGGCAGGGTAGTTGATACCGCCTGTCTCAATATCGGCGGCCATCTGATCGAAACCGATGGCGGCGGCGCGGTTACGGCGATACACGGGCCGGCGCGCGCGGTAATCGATGAGGTGTTCGGCGCTGCTGTCGGCGCCGCTGAGCTGGATACGGCCAGGCTGCAACAGCTTGCCCGGCGCATGGGCGAGTTGATTGTCGAGGTCATCGGTACCGATCTCTCGCCACTGTGCCGCGCCTTGCTGATGACCCCGGCATTGCAGCCGCGGCAGCACTTCGATGCGGTTTTTCTCAGCGGCGGTATCGGCGCGGCCTACTACCAGCTGCGCCGGCAGCAACTGCAGGCTTTTACATGGCGCGATATCGGTGTACAGCTGGCCGCCAGCCTGGCCGGCAACACCGGGCTGGCGCAGCTGAATATTCTCGAGCCCAAGCATACGCTGCAGGCGACGGTGATCGGCGCCGGCGCCTATACCCTGTCGCTGTCGGGCAGTTCCATCTGGCTCAATACCGCGCAGCTGCCGATCAGAAACATACCCATCGTGCAACCGAACATCGACTGGCTGCAGCCACAGCCGGATATCTGCGGGCAGACCCTGGCGGCGGCACGGCGAATGGATCTGCAATTGCACAGCGAACGCTATGCCATCGCTTTCGATGCCAGTATGCCGGTGCGCTACCAGGCCATCAGCCATACGGCCGCGCAGCTGGCCGATTTTTACCGGCGGCACGGCGATCGCACAGCACTGGCGGTGGTGGTAACGCAAAACGATCTCGGCAAGGTGCTGGGTATGGAACTGCAACCGCTGATCGATCCACAGCAACTGGTGGTAATCGATGAGGTAAACGTGCGGGAAGGTGATTATATCGATATCGGCCAGGGCCTGTTTGGCGGCGAAGTGGTGCCGCTGACGGTCAAGTCGCTGGCCTTTCCCGCCTAAAGACGCGCATAAGGGGGTATGTTATGCAACTGAAGACAACACTGTTTGGCCAGAGCTACCAGTTTCGCGATGTCAAGGATGTGCTGGCCAAGGCCAACGAATTGCGCTCCGGCGATGTGCTGGCGGGTATTGCCGCGGAAACCGCACAGCAACGGGTTGCCGCCAAACAGGTGCTGAGCGAAATGCGCCTGCAGACGCTGCGGGAAAACCCGGTGGTGCCCTACGAGCAGGATGTGGTTACCCGGGTGATTCAGGATGCGGTAAACCGCAGCGTCTACGAGGACATCAGGCATTGGACAGTGAGTGAACTGCGCGAGTATATCCTCGATGACGGCCCCTCGCACGAGGACTACGAGCGCCTGCGCAGAGGCCTCACCTCTGAAATGGTGGCCGCCGTGTGTAAGATCTGCTCCAATGCGGATTTGATGGTGGCGGCCAAAAAGCTCTACGTGATTTCCAAGGCCAACTGCACGGTGGGCCTGCCGGGACGGTTCTCATCGCGGCTGCAGCCCAACGATACTCGCGACGATGTCGACAGTATTCTGGTACAGACTTACGAGGGCCTCGCCTACGGCTGCGGCGATGCGGTGATCGGGGTCAACCCGGTGACCGAATCGGTGGAAAACACCCGGCGCATACTCGACGGCCTGCAGGAGCTGATCGATAAATGGCAGATCCCCACCCAGGCCTGTGTGCTGGCGCATGTCAGCAATCAAATGGAAGCCATTGAAAAAGGCGCGCCCGCCGGGCTGATTTTCCAGAGCCTGTCCGGCACTGAAAAGGGCCTGGGTGAGTTTGGCATTACCGTGGAGCTGCTCGACGAGGCCTATGACCTGGGCCGGCACTATTGCAGGCTGGCCGGCTCGAATATGATGTATTTTGAAACCGGGCAGGGTACGGCGCTGTCGGCCAATGCACATTTTGGTGCCGATCAGGTCACCATCGAGGCGAGAAAATACGGTCTCGCCAGGCGCTATAAGCCGCACCTGGTCAATACCGTAGTGGGTTTTATCGGGCCCGAATACCTGTTCAATCACCAGCAGATAACCCGCGCCGCGCTGGAAGATCACTTTATGGGCAAGTTGACCGGCATCTCCATGGGCTGCGACGCCTGCTATACCAATCACGCCGACACCGACCAGAATTCCAATGAAAACCTGACCGTATTGCTGGCGGCTGCAGGCTGCAACTATGTGATGTCGCTGCCCATGGGTGACGATATCATGCTGAATTATCAGACCACCGGCTATCACGATGTCGCCACGGCGCGGCGCCTGCTGGGTTATCGGCCGGCGCCGGAGTTCGAAGTCTGGATGGAGGGCATGGGCCTGATGGAAAATGGCCGCATGACGGCGCGGGCGGGCGATCCGTCGATATTTTTTGAGTGAGGGCGCAGATAATGGATGAGCAGAAAATTCAAACCATCGTCAACTCGGTATTGCGCGAACTGGGTGAAACCGCGATTGCGCCGGGGCAGATAACCGCCGTGGAGCCGGCCGCGGCGCCCGGTTCGAACAGCGTCGAGGTCGAGGCCGGCAACGGCGCCGACAAGGCGCCGCTGGAAGATCTGAGCCTGGAAAAATTCATTCGCTGGAACGGTATTCGCACGGCCGTTAACGACAGTGTGAATAGCGATATGATCGGCCAGACCCGCGCCCGGGTCTGCCAGGGCCGCGCCGGGCCGCGGCCGCGCACCATCTCGCTGTTGCGTTTTATTGCCGACCATTCGCGCTCTAAGGATACGGTGGTAAAAGAGGTGAGCGCCGAGTGGCTGGCTGCCCACGATCTGTGGGAAGTGCAGTCGCGCGCGGCGGACAAAGGCGAGTATCTGACCCGCCCGGACCTGGGGCGCCAGCTGTCGGAGGCGGGCAGGAAAACCATTGCCGAGCGCTGCAAAAAATCGCCACAGGTGCAGGTGGTGGTCTCCGACGGCTTGAGTACCGATGCGGTCACCCACAACCTGGAGGAAATCATACCGCCCTTGCTGAAAGGGCTGGAAAACGCCGGCTTCGATGTCGGCACCACCTTCTTTCTGCGCTACGGGCGGGTAAAGGCCCAGGACGAGATCGGCCAGTTGCTGCAGGCGCAGGCCAACCTGCTGCTGATCGGCGAGCGGCCCGGGCTGGGGCAGTCCGAAAGCCTGAGTTGTTACTGCGTTTATCAGCCCGGCGAGGCGACGGTGGAGTCGGACCGTATGGTGATTGCCAATATTCATCAGGGCGGCACGCCGCCGGTGGAAGCGGCGGCGGTGATCGTCGACCTGACACGCAAAATGCTCGAGCAGAAGGCCAGCGGGCTGAAGCTGAAACGCTAGAGCTGTCAGCTATGACAGTCGGTGACAACAGTCAGTTACAACAGTCAGTTACAACAGTCAGTTACAACAGTCAGTGACAACGACGCTCGGAGGAAAACAGCATGAGTGTACTGGATGATATCAAGGCATCGGTACTTGCCACCCGGGTCATCGCCTCGGTGGACCGGGGGATGGCCGAGCAGTTCAAGCTCGACAAGAGCCAGCGCTGTATCGGTATGATCACCGCCGACAGCGACGACGTGACCTATGTGGCGCTCGACGAAGCCACCAAGGCCGCCGCCGTGGAAGTGGTGTATGCGCGCTCCTTTTATGCCGGTGCCGCGCACGCCTCCGGACCGCTGTCGGGCGAGATTATCGGTGTACTGGCCGGGCCCGGGCCCGCCGATGTGCGCGCCGGGCTGCAGCGCGCGCGCGAAGTGATCGAGGGGGAGGCCAGTTTCAAGGCCGCCAACGAGGACGGCAGCCTGGCTTTTTTTGCCCACCTGGTAGCGGCCAGCGGCAGCTATTTGTCGAAAGAGGGCAATGTGCCGCGCGGTCAGGCGCTGGCCTACCTGATCGCGCCGCCGCTGGAGGCAATGTTCGCCATGGATGCGGCGCTGAAGGCGGCCGCCGTCGAGGTGGCGGCGTTTTTTGCGCCACCCTCGGAAACCAACTTCGGCGGCGGTTATCTGACCGGCACGCAGGCGGCCTGTAAGGCTGCCTGCGAGGCCTTTCAGCAGGCGGTGCTGGATGTGGCGGCGCAACCGATCGATATCTGAATGGAGAAATCCCTGGGCATTGTCGAAACCCTGGGCCTGACCGCATCGATAGAAGCGGCCGATGCCATGGTCAAAACCGCGCGGGTCGAGCTGCTGCGCCGCCATCAGCCCGGCGCCGGCCTGACGGTGCTGCTGTGTATTGGCGAACTGGCCGACTGCCAGGCGGCCGTCGCCGCCGGCGCCGCCGCGGCCGAGCGGTTGGGCGAATTGCAGGCCCGACATATTGTCGCTAGGCCGGGCCATGGTCTCGATGACTGGTTGTCGCTGTGGAGGCGGATCGATGAGTGACTTGATACAACAGGTGCGCAATGCGGGTGTGGTGGGCGCCGGCGGCGCCGGTTTTCCCTGCTATGTAAAAATTGACTGCCGCGCGGATCTGCTGATAGCCAACGGCGCGGAATGCGAGCCGCTGCTGAATAAGGACCAGATGGTGATTCAGCATTTTACCGGGCCGCTGCTGCAGGGCATGCAACTGCTTATGCAACATACCGGCGCTGGGCGCGGCGTGCTGGCGCTAAAGAAAAAACACCGCGCATCGATCGATCATATACGCCCGCTGCTGCCCGACAATATCGATTTGAAAATCATGCCGAATGTCTATCCGGCCGGCGACGAATATGAACTGGTGTACGACATTACCGGCCAGCGTATTCCGGCCGGCGGTTTGCCCAGAGATATCGGTGTGCTGGTACAGAACGTCGAGACCATCGTCAACGTTTGCCGGGCCGCCGAGGACAGGCCTGTCACTCACACCATGGTCACTGTGCACGGGGAAGTGGAGCGGCCGTTTACCGCCTGGCTGCCCATCGGTATGGTTTACAGCGATGTGCTGGCGCTGGCTGGGGCCCTGAGCTGTGACGATCCGGTAATCCTCGACGGCGGTGCGATGATGGGCAGCGTGGTGGACGATTTTTCCCTGTCGATCGGTTCTACCAGCAGCGGTCTGCTGGTATTGCCGCGCACCGCTGCGGTCATAGCCACGCGCTCGGAATCGGAGCGCCGCTTCAAGCGTATCGGCAAGGCCGCCTGCGATCAGTGCACGCTGTGCACGGAAATGTGCCCGCGCTATCTGCTCGGCTATCCGATTCAGCCCCATCTGGTGATGCGCTCGCTGCTGACCACCGGCGCCACCAGTGAAACGCTGTCGGTACACGCTCAGGCCTGTTGCGAGTGCAATATCTGCACCCTGTGGGCCTGCCCGGAGCAACTCAACCCGCGCGATGTCTGCGTGGCGACCAAGCGCGATCTGAAAAGCCACGGTCTGTGGCAGACTGCGCAGCAGCTGCAGGCGCAAGTGCGGCCGGTGCACGCTATGCGCGAGTATCGCGGCGTGCCCACGGCGCGCCTGGTGCGGCGCCTGGGGCTGGAGAAATACGACCGGCGGCCGGCTGACTGGCTGGCCTTTGATACGCAGCCCGCACGTGTCGCCATCGCGCTGCAGGCCCGCAGCGGTGTTGCGCCCGCAGCAGTGGTAAAGCCGGGCGACCGGGTCGACGCCGGCGATATTATTGCTAGGCCGGCGGCCGCTGCCCTCGGGGTGCCCGCCCACGCCAGTATCGGCGGCACTGTCACTGCCGTGGGCGAGCGGGTGGAAATTCAGGCGGGACAGTAGCGGCTTTTTTGGGGCCGCAGTGCTGTTGAAATCACATTGCGATCGAGATCACAGTTATGCAAAGCAAAAGCGCCATCGGTATGATCGAACTCAACTCCATCGCCAAGGGCTATGCGGTTGGCGACGCCATGCTAAAAGCTGCCGATATCGAGATCCTGTTTAACCGCACTATCTGCCCGGGAAAATTCATGGTGATGGTGGCCGGCGATGTGGCGGCGGTGGAGGCGGCGATGGCGGCGGGTCTGGACCTCGGGGCCGAGACCATTGTCGACGAGTTGCTCATCCCCAATGTGCACGCCTCGGTATTTGCCGCCATCAGCGGCACGCGGGTCATAGCGCAGACCGCGGCGCTGGGCATTATCGAGACCTTTTCGGTGGCATCGATTATCGAGGCTGCCGACGCCGCGGTCAAAGCCGCGGAGGTGGAGCTGATCGATGTGCATCTGGCCATGGCCATCGGCGGCAAGGGCTATGTCACCATTACCGGTGATGTGGCGGCGGTGGCGGCGGCGGTGGATGCGGGCACGGCCCGTATCGCCGACAAAGGTGTGCTGGTGGAGAAAGTGGTAATTCCGCAGCCGCGTGAGGAGATACTGCGCGATAAGGTCTGAAGTGTAGTGGCACTCCCCCCAACTCACCCCCCGGCGGGCACCTGCCGGAGCAGCAACAACAGCCGCCGCAGCGACAACTTATCGACCAGCGGTTTGTCGGCCACGCAATTGGCGCCGGCCTGCAGTGCCCGATCGGCAATGGCCTGGTCTTGGGTGCTGGACAGCAAGACGATCGGCAGGCGCGCTCCCTCTGCGCGCAGTTGTTTCAGCAGTGCCAGGCCACTCATGGCTGGCAGGTCGATTTCCACCAGCAGGCAGCCCCGGTTGAGATTTTTGGCGCTGTGGCAGTGCAGAAAAGTCTCAGCATCGGGGTAGCACAGCACGTGGATGTTGAGTGTACTCAATAGGGTCGTCAGGGCGTCGCGAATGGCTTCGTCCGGGTCGACAATATAGACGGTGTCGCTGAGACGGGGCACTGCTCATATCCCGTTTGTAGTACCTTGATCCCCGTCAGTATGCGGTGCCCGTACTGCGCGGTCTATTGGTACTACCCCGTAGAGCGATGTGGCTGAGGCGAGCTGGCGATTGGGAAGCGGATAGCGTGGGACGCTGTGAGCCCAACCAGCTTTCGCTCGGCTACCCCGGCGATGCACTGGATTCCCCACGGTGGGTCATGACCCCGGGCGCCCGCGCAGCAGCGCCCGCGAGTTGCGCATATTGCGCAACAGCAGATCGTGGCGGCAGCTCTGGCCACTCTGCGACGCTGCAATGATATCCACTATCTGCCGGTGGTGCGGGCTTTTGTCGCAGACCGGGTCGGCGTTGGCCGCCTCGCCGGTCAGCAGATAGGCCTGGCAGCGGCAGCCGCCGAAGTCCTGCGCCTGCTCCGGGCAGCTGCGGCAGGGTTCGCGCATCCACTGGTTACCGCGAAAATGGTTAAAGCCGGGCGAATGCTGCCAGATATACTCGATGCTGTGTTGTTTGACATTGGGGAAATCGATGGGCAGCACCGCCGCGCTGTGGCAGGGCAGGGCGGTGCCGTCGGGCGCGATGGTGAGAAAGATCGAGCCCCAGCCATTCATACAGGCTTTGGGGCGCTTTTCGTAGTAATCGGGAACCACAAAAATGATCTGCATTTTTTTGCCGAGCTTTTCCCGGTAGGCCCGGGCAGTGGCTTCGGCCCTTTGCAGCTGCGCGCGCGAGGGCAACAGCTGCTCGCGGTTGTGCAGTGCCCAGCCGTAGAACTGGGCGTTGGCCAGCTCTACATAGTCGGCCTGCAAGGCCGTGGCCAGCTCGAGCATCTGCGCCAGCTGATCGATATTGTGCCGGTGGATGACAAAGTTCAGCACCATGGGGTAACCCTGGCGCTTGACCTCGGCCGCCATGGCGCACTTTTGCGCAAAGGCTTTGTCACTGCCGGCCAGTGCATTGTTCAGCTCGGCAGAGCTGGCCTGAAAACTGATCTGTATATGGTCCAGGCCCGCTTCGCGCAGGGCGGCTACCCGGGCGCTGTTCATACCGACCGCCGAGGTAATCAGGTTGGTGTAGTAGCCGAGCCGGCGCCCCTCCGCCACCAGCGTCTCCAGGTCCGGGCGCAGCAGCGGCTCACCGCCGGAGAAACCGAGTTGCGCCGCACCGAGCCGGCGCGCCTCGGCCATTACCCGGCACCAGGATTCGGTATCCAGCTCGGCGTCGATGCCGGCCATATCCAGTGGGTTGGAACAGTAGGGGCACTGCAGCGGGCAACGGTAGGTCAGCTCGGCCAGCAGCCACAGCGGTGGCCGGCTGTCAGTCATGCTCGCACCGGCCTTTTTCCTCGCACCAGCCTTTTTCCTCGAACCAGCCTCGGTCATAGGCGTCGGCCAGGAACTCGTGAATATCTGCCTCGATATTCTCCGCTTCGGGGAAGCGCCGGGCGAGTTCCTCGACAATTGCCCCGACATTGCTGTGGCCGTCGCAGCGCGAGAGTATTTCCCCGGCGCTGTCGTTGAGTTTGACCATACCCTCGGGGTACAGCAGCACAAAGCAGTTTTGGGCATCTTCCCACTGCAGGCGAAACTGGCGCCTGATCGCCGGCACCCAGTGCGGTTCAATCGCCATCGGCGGTCTCCATGCGGCAGTTGTGAAAGGGCGGTGTGTTGTGTGTATAGGCCATGGTCATGGCATCGAGCATGGTCCAGAGGATATCCAGTTTGAACTGCAGTATATCCAGGGCGCGCTGCTGCTGCTGGCGGTCGGTAAAATACGCCAGTGTCACCTGCAGGCCGTGCTCGACATCGCGGCGCGCCTCCGCCAGGCGCTGGCGGAAATACCGGTAGCCCTCGGCTTCTATCCAGGGGTAGTGCTGCGGCCAGGTATCCAGGCGGCGCTGGTGAATATCGGGTGCAAACAGCTCTGTCAACGAGGAGCAGGCGGCCTCCTGCCAGCTGGCCCGGCGGGCGAAATTCACATAGGCATCCACGGCGAAGCGCACCCCCGGCAATACGTGGCGCTGATCGACGATCTCCTCGCGGGTCAGGCCGCAGGCTTCGCCCAGGCGCAGCCAGGCCTCGATGCCGCCGCTGTCACCCTCGCGGCCGTCGTGGTCGAGAATACGCTGCACCCACAGGCGTCGCGCCTGGCGATTGTCGCAGTTGGCCAGCAC
Organism: Exilibacterium sp.; assembly: GCA_028280195.1. GTDB lineage: Bacteria > Pseudomonadota > Gammaproteobacteria > Pseudomonadales > Cellvibrionaceae > Exilibacterium. The sequence continues at coordinate 26,297 of JANQMH010000063.1, read as the reverse complement.
GGCGGCATCCTTGATGGGGATATTGATCTGGTAGTAGTAACGGTTGGCCACCCAGCCGCGAATCTGTGCGGGGCTGCTCTGGCCGCTGTTCATGGCGATATGCAGCGGGTGGTGGATATGGTACAGCGCGCCCCGGGCGCGCAGGCGCTGCTCGAAAACCTCGCGGGACCAGGGCCGTTGGCCGGGCTGATGCATACTGACTGTTCTCCTGCTGGTGGATTTCTGCGGCGACTTTACAGCGTGATCTCCATGCCGTCGTAGGCGACCTCGATGGCGTGGCGCTGCAGTGTTCTGCGTTCTTCCGAGTCCTCATCCAGTATGGGGTTGGTGTTATTGATATGAATCAGAATCTTGCGCGGATGGCGCAGGCCGTCCAATACATGGATCATTCCGCCCTCGCCGGATTGTGGCAGGTGTCCCATCGCGGCGGCCAGCTGGCTGCCGACACCGGCGGCGATCATTTCATCTTCGCGCCAGAAGGTGCCGTCCACCAGCAGGCAGTCGGCCTGGGACATAACCGGCAGCAGGTGATCCTCGATCGATCCCAGCCCGGGGGCATAGAAAACTTTTTTGCCGCTGGGCAAGTCTTCGATGCCGATACCGATATTGTCGCCGCGGTGCGGATCGTGGCGGTGGGCCGAGTAAGGCGGCGCCTTGCTGCTCAGCGGCACCGGCGTGAAGCGCAGATTTTCGAAGCCGGGAATAGTGAAACTGCTGACCGGATCGATATCGATACGGTGGCGGTTTACGCCGCCGTTCCAGGCTTCGAGCATGCGAAAGACCGGAAAGCCGCCGGTCAGATCGGCGTGCACCATATCGGTACAATACACCTCGTGCGGGCATCCCTCGCGCAGCATCAGCAGCCCGGCTGTGTGATCGATCTGGCTGTCCATATAGACAATGGCGCCAATGCCGGTGTCGCGCAGGCCGTTTCTGGGCTGGATCTGAGGGAAGGCCTGCAGCTGCGCGCGAATGTCCGGTGAGGTATTGAACAGCACCCAGTGCTCGTCGTCGCTGCTGACGGCGATGGACGACTGGGTGCGGGGGATCGCCCGAATGCGACCCTGTCTGAGGCCGTAACAGTTGCGGCAATTACAGTTCCACTGCGGGAAGCCGCCGCCGGCAGCCGAGCCTAAAACATGAATCTTCATCATACCCGCACGCCCGCTAACTGGCCCGGCCACAAACCCTCACTGCGCGGCAGGCCTGATAGCCTGCCGCGCAGTGAGGGTTTGCGGCCGGGCATGATGAAACAGCTCTAACGGTTGGCGAAGTACATGGTGACTTCAAAGCCAATGCGCAGGTCGGTATAGGCGGGCTTGGTCCACATGGTCGGTTCCTCTGCTGGGTGGTTTACTGTGCGTCGTGCGAGACGGGTAGCTGTTATTTAATGCTTTTTGGCAAAGCGGCGGCATCCGACTTTAGTAGGAGGCGGCCTCGGTAATTGGTTGAGCGGATGGGGACTGTGAACCCGGATGCCCGGTACTGTGGGACGTGCGATGGCCGGGCGCAAATTTGCCGAGATGGATTCCCCGGCGCATGAACTAATCGGCTGCGGCCAGCAGCTCCGCCTCGATCTTGATACGCACCAGTTGCGCCAGGGTGCGTACCTCCAGTTTTTTCATCAACTGGGAGCGGTGGACTTCGACCGTGCGCTCGCTGATACCCAGGTCGGTGGCTATCATCTTGTTCATTTCACCGTCGGCGACACGCTCGAAGACCTCCCGCTCGCGCTCCGACAGCGCGTCGATTTTGTCCTGCAGTTGTTGCCGTTGCCGGCGGTTTTTGCGTATGTCCGTTTCCACTGCGAGCGCTTCGTTGATGCGATCGAGCAGGTCCTGTTCGCGAAACGGTTTGCGAATGAAATCCAGCGCGCCGCGGCGCATGGCCTCCACCGCCATGGGGATATCGCCGTGGCCGGTAATGAAGATGATCGGCAGTGAGGATTTGCGCTGTGCCAACTGTTTCTGCAGATCCAGCCCGGTCATGCGCGGCATGCGGATATCCAGTACCAGGCAGCCGCACATATCCCCATCATAGGCCTGCAGGAAATCAATGGCGGAGCCATATAGCGCATGGGGCAGGTTTACAGTATCCAGTAGCAGGCCCAGGCCCTCGCGAATGCCCTCATCGTCGTCAATGATATAGACGATCTGTTGTTTATTCATGTTCGTCCCCGTGTTCCGCTGCCGGCAGTGTGAACAGGAAAGTGGCGCCGGCTGTTGTATTGTTGTGAAAAGACAGTTGTCCGCCGTGAGCGGTGATAATGGCCCGGCAGATAGACAGCCCCATGCCCATACCGGAATCTTTGGTGGTCGAAAAAGGCGTGAATAGTTTGCCCGCTATTTTTTCTGAGACGCCACAGCCGCTGTCGATCACCAGCACTTCGATATCGCCGTCACCGCGCTGCCTGGTCTGCAGCTTGATGGTCTTGCCGTAGCGGCAGTTCACCGCGCGCATGGCTTCCATACCGTTGCGCAGCAAGTTCAATGCCACTTGCTGAATCTGCACGGTATCGACCTCGACTGCGGGCAGATTGCGCCGGGTCTGCACCGCAATGGCAATATCCAGAATGCGCGCCTCGGCTTCGGCCAGCTTGGCGATTTCTGCAACCAGTTTATTGCAGTCGGCGATCTCCCTGGCGCTCTTGCCGTGTCGCGCCATGGTCTGCATGCGCTCGATGACCGCGCCGGCGCGCTGGGCGTGCTGGCTGAGTTTGTCGAAGATTTCCGCTACCCGCGCCCGTTCACCGGTATCGAACAGGCGTTTCCCCGCCTGCGCAAACAGGGAAATCGCGGTCAGCGGCTGGTTGATTTCATGGGCGATGCCGGTAGCCATTTCGCCGAGCATATTGAGGCGGTCTAGATGCGCCAGTTGTTCGCGATGCTGTCGCGCCTCCATTTCCGCCGCGCGCTGGCGGGAAATGTCGCGGATCAGTCCGACGAACCGGCGCTGTGGCAGCTCTGGCACTTCGCTGACTGACAGGTGAATGGGAAACTCCGAGCCGTCTTTACGCTGCGCGCTCACGTCGCGGCCGCTGCCGATAATATGTGCCTCGCCGCTGCGCAGGTAGCGCTGGATATAGCGGCCGTGCTCGCTGCGATAGGGCTCGGGCATCAGCAGGCCGACATTTCTGCCCTGCATTTCCGCCGCCGGGTAGCCAAACATGTCCTGTGCCGCCCGATTGCAGGTCTGCATAATGCCGTTGGCGTCAATGGTGATAACGGCCTCCGCGGCGGTATCCACCACGGCTTCTGAAAAAGCGCGCGCCTCCAGCAGGGCTATTTCGGCGCGTTTGCGGTCAGTGATATCGCTGATAATACCTTCGATGCGCACCAGCTGATTTTCCCCACACTGGATGGTCCGGCCGCGTTCCCACACCCAGCGCTCCTCGTTTTTCCGGTTGACAATGCGGTACTCAATTTCAAAGGCCTCCCCCGCGTCGATGGCCTGTTGTATGTTCTGCCAGATGCGCTGGCGATCGCCGGTGTGAATCAACTCACCCCAAAAGACCCGCCGCTGTTCAAAGTCCTCGCGCGCATGTCCCGACAACTGCTGGCAGCCCTCGCTGACAAATTCCATCGGCCATTCCGGCTGGTTGACGCAGCGGTAGGCAATACCCGGCAGGTTCTGGATAAGTGCCGTCAGCTGGCTGGAGGTGCTGTAGAGCTGATGGGCGCGGCAGCGCACAGCTCTGGCCAGATATATGGCCGCACCCACCAGGACGCTGAATAGCAGGCCCATGGCCAGTATCAGTTTTGACGAATCGGCGTGAATGGCGGCGACGAATTCGGCCGTCGGGCTGATCAGTATGGCCCAGCTCAGACCGTGGGCCTCAAACACCCGCTGCCGGGTCCATTTTTGCGGCCACGACGCCGTCCCGGGGCCGTTGCGGCAGGCCTCGCGACCCTCGACCAGAATCCGCACGCTGTGCTGGCTGTTCTGCAGCCGTGTGAGGATGCCATCGAGGCAGGCCTGCAGGCTGAAAACCCCGATGATAACGCCGTTGAAACGGCGCTGTTGCCACACCGGCGTAAAGGCGGCGATGCCCAGGCCGCCGCGGGCCAGCGCAAAGGGCTGGGTCAGGGTTGTGCCGCCGTGCAGCTGCGCCCCGGCCAGCGCCGCCTGAATGCCGCTGCGATGCAGATCCTGCACTGCCCCGTCCCCCGCCAGTGGTACCGACCAGCGGATATTCAAGTCCGTATCAGCCCACTCGACAGCCTCGAAACCGGCGATTTTCGCCGCAGAGATTTCGGCTTCAGTGCGCCAGCTGGACGGCGGCCGCCCGCCGTCGTCGCGCCAGTAACGGGCCAGTTGCTCGACCGCGGCGAGGCGGTGGGCGATATCCTCGCGAATCAGCATTTCAGCCAGGTTGCCGGTGTGATGGGTGGCGGCATGGATCTGTTCATGGGCGCGTTCGCGCAGCAGCTGCCAGGTCGCAACCACCACAATTGCCGCCACCACCCCGGCCGTCAGGGCCAGGGGCAGGGCCGCGCCGTCGCGCCGTATGCCGGCCAGCAGTCTGTTCCAGCCCGGTGTACTGCGGCGCGCAGGCCGGCAGCCGGCTGCGGTGGGTGACAGGGAGAGTTGTTTAAAGGCCGGCATCCGGGCGAGTCCTGATTGCTTGCATAAACACAATCGGCAATTTCGGGCCCAGCGACCCGCCTTCCCGCCGACGCTTGCATGGCCGCAGCATAACGATGGCATTGCCGCCGTTTTCATTGCGGCTAACGGCTTTTTCGGACAACCGGTTTCAGTCGGTAAGACAGCCCCAAACCGCAATAATTTATAGCAGGCCCGGCGACCGGGGAGAGGGCTGAAGCGCTAATCGGTAATCGATAACACCCTCAGTGATCAATGCCGCTTCGCCGCCGCATTAATGTGCAAATTGTCGATTATCTGTACGGAATGGCCGGCTGCATGGATTATTCGGAGCGACAAGCTTAGCACAGCCGGGGGGAGGGGCCGATAGGTAGTAACCACATTATTTTAAGGGTTGCCCCCGGGCCCGGCAGTTGGCGCCGGGCGGGGACCTTTCAGGCATAGCCGTGATGGGGCTTTCTATGCATGTCGCGCATGCGGTTGTAGTGCCGTTCTACTGCGCGGCGCGCGCGCTGGGCACAGTTATTGATGGAAAAGTACATATCCTCGGAGGTCTCCTGCACCACAATCGACTTGAAATGGTTGAGCCGCAGGGTGATCAGGCACTTCTTGTCGACACCGCCCTTGGGTCCGTTGACATCCAGCAGGGTAACTTCGACCTGTCTGATTTTACTGCTGTAACGTCCCAGCACCAGGTAGATTCTCGATTTAACGTGGTCGTGCAGAGCCAGGGATAGTTTAAAACCGCGACATTGCGTCTTGATATTCATGGACTGCCTCTCGAAGTTTCACAACCATTCAAACCTGCATCTAGGCGCCTGCGGATACTGTGACGTCAATGTGGTCGCCAACCGGTGCATGGAATGGTTTTTGAGTGTCTGTCGTTGCTTTCTGTGGTGTTAGAACTCGATAGTACGGCGCTGCGGTAATCAGAAAAACTCGTTTATCCCTAATAGCGACATCGATAAAATCGAATCGGTAATGTTGCCGCGGCGGTGTTTCGCCGGCGCCGCGGCTGGAACGCGGCGGAAACTGCCGGTTTTGTCGAATAGCTTAGCGCCGTGTTGCCAGTACCGATGCAAGCCGATAGACTCTGCCTGCTGCGGCGATGATACCCCCCCGTTAGAGAAAGCCTGAACAAAATAGCAAGCTAAAAACGTTTTTACTTATATAATAGTTCGAAAAAATCGACTTATTGGAGATCGATTGCAGATGCGTGATCCTCTCAACTACAAGCATTTACATTACTTCTGGACGGTTGCACACGAGGGCAGTATTGCCAAAGCCAGTGAAAAGCTGCACATCACACCGCAGACCATCAGCGGTCAGTTGTCGCTGCTCGAGGATCATATCGGCATGTCGTTGTTTGAGCGTGCCGGGCGGCGTTTGGCGCTGACGGAAACCGGCCGCCTGGTACTGCGTTACGCCGATGAAATTTTTGATCTGGGCAGGGAATTGCGCGATGTGCTGCGCGGCGCGCCGGAAATAGGCCCGTCGGAATTTATCATCAGCGCCGCCAGCGCGCTGCCGAAAACCATCGTCTATAAAATTATCGAGCCGGCCCTGCGGTTGCTGGACGATGTCAGTCTGACCAGCCGCGAGGGACCGGTGGAGGCGATTTTGACGCAGCTGGCAGTTCACGAAGTCGATATGGTGTTAACCGATACGCCACTGACAGCGGCCTTTAATATAAAGGCTTATAATCACTTTTTGGGCGAGAGCGGTGTGAGTTTCTTCGCTGCTCCGGAGCTGGCGAAAGTCTACCGCCGCAACTTCCCCCAGTCGCTGCACAACGCACCGATGCTGCTGCCCACCGAACAGTATGCTATCCGCCAGCTGTTTGACCGCTGGCTGGAAAAACTGGAACTTTATCCGCTTGTGCGTGGTCAGTTTGACGACAGTGCACTTTTGAAGTCCTTCGGTCGGGCGGGCTTGGGTATTTTCTTCATGCCGACAATCATTCAGCGCGAAGTGTGCGAAGGTTTTGGCGTACAGGTGATTGGCCATACCGACGAAATCATCCAAAAGTTTTACGCCATTTCTCCGGAGCGCAAAGTCAGGCACCCGGCCGTTGCCGCGATTTGTGACAATGCCCGTCACGAATTTTTTTGCTAGTCACCGGCGCACCGTTATGGAACATACCGCCGGCGAAAGCAATTGTCGCTGTTATGCCGGCCCCCGGCGCTTCTTATTACTCTCATCTGGGTTATCGGAAAATACGAATATAAAACTTCAATTATTCGACTTTTGTTGATGAATGACTTTCGCTAATGTTGCGCCATAGGCTGCGCGCGCGTGCTGCCGATGCGGCTGCGGCTGCACGGCGACCCGCGCGACTCAGCGCGGCCCCATCCGATCAACAGCTTGAGTGCGGGGGAAAACATGCGTCCCGAACATATCTGGCACGCGGGTACGGTTGATGAGACCGTCACCCAACTCGATAGTGACAGCCAAAACGGCCTGTCGTCTGCCGAAGCCGGGCAGCGACAGCAGCGCTACGGCTTCAACAAACTGAGCGAACACAAGGGCAGCGGGCCGGTGAAGCGCTTTTTGCTGCAGTTTCACCAGCCGCTGGTCTACATCCTGTTGGGTGCCGCGGGGGTTACCCTGGCGCTGCAGGAGTGGGTGGATTCGATTGTGATCTTTGCCGTGGTATTGCTCAACGCCATTATCGGCTTTGTGCAGGAGGCCAAGGCGCTGCATGCGATCAATGCCCTGTCGAAAGAATTGAACAGCACCGCCACGGTGATCCGCGACGGCCAGCGCCTGACCCTGGCCGCCGAGCAGCTGGTGCCCGGCGACCTGGTGGTATTGCAGGCCGGCGACAAAGTGCCGGCGGATATGCGCCTGGTAAAGAGCCGCGATCTGCAGATCGATGAGTCGGCGCTGACCGGGGAATCCATGCCGGTGGAAAAAATCACCGCCGAACTGGCCGCCGACAGCGGCCTCGGCGACCGCCGCAACATGGCCTATTCCTCTGCGCTGGTGACCTACGGCACCGGCATGGGCCTGGTAGCGTCGATCGGCGACGGTACCGAGATCGGTAAAATCTCGGCCATGATCGCCACCACTGAAAAACTGGACACACCGCTGACGCAGCGGATCAAGCAGTTCAGCCACCTGCTGCTGTACGGCATTCTGACGCTGGCCGGCCTTACCCTGCTGGTGGGCTGGGCGCACGGCGGCGCCGGCCTGGATGTATTTATGGCCGCCGTGGCGCTGGCGGTGGGCGCCATACCGGAGGGGCTGCCGGCGGCGGTTACCATCATGCTGGCTATCGGTGTCTCGCGCATGGCCAAGCGCCGGGCGATTATCCGCAACCTGCCGGCGGTCGAAACCCTAGGCAGCACCACGGTAATCTGCTCGGATAAAACCGGTACGCTCACCAAAAACGAAATGACCGTGCGCGAGTTCTGGGCGGCCGGCCAGCGCCTGCAGGCGAGCGGCAACGGTTACGATCCGCAGGGCGAGATTCTGCTGGCGAACGGTGACCGGGCCGAGCCGCAAATCGCCGCTATGGCCAGCCACCCGGCGCTGGCCGAAACACTCACCGCCGGTATGCTCTGCAACGAGGCGGTACTGCAGCCGCCGGCTGCCTCCGATCACGCCGAGACCGACACCGAGGCGCAGTGGCGCATTACCGGTGACCCCACCGAGGGGGCGCTGCTGGTCTCGGCGCATAAGTCGGGGCTCGATCGGGCGCAGCTGGAGCAGCAGCTCAAGCGCCTCGACACCATTCCGTTTCAGTCGGAATACCAGTATATGGCTACCCTGCATCGCAGTGCCGATAACGACAGCGCTATGATGTATGTCAAAGGCTCGCTGGAAAGTATACTGGCTAAGTGCGATGTGGTGATGCAGGATAAGGGGCAGGAGGTAGCTATTGACCGCGATGCGATCAAACATGAAGCCGAGGAGATGGCGGCGCGCGGGCTGCGGGTACTGGCTTTTGCGCGCAAGCCGATGAACGCCTCGAGCGAGACTATCGACCACGACGATGTCGCCGCCGGCCTGGTATTTCTGGGGCTGCAGGCGATGATCGACCCGCCGCGGCCGGAAGCCGCGCGCGCCGTGGCCGCCTGCCACGCCGCCGGTATCGATGTCAAAATGATTACCGGCGACCACGCCCTGACCGCGGTCAGTATCGCCCGGCAGCTGGGCATTGCCAGCGTCGACGGCGGCAGCCCGGCGGTTACCGGTCGCGACCTGGTGGATGTGTCGCAACAACAGCTGGCGCAGCTGGCCCGCGATGCCAAGGTATTTGCGCGGGTAACGCCGGACAATAAACTGCAACTGGTCAAAGCGCTGCAGGCACAGAGCCAGGTGGTGGCCATGACCGGCGACGGCGTCAACGATGCGCCGGCACTGCGGCGCGCCGATATCGGCGTGGCCATGGCATTGAACGGCACCGAGGTGGCGCGCGAGGCGGCCGATATGATGCTGACCGATGATAATTTCGCCACCATTCGCTCGGCGGTGGAGGAGGGGCGCGGCGTTTTCGATAACCTGAAGAAGTTCATCGTCTGGACGCTGCCCACCAACGGCGGCGAGGCGCTGGTGATTCTGCTGGCGGTCATGCTCGGTATCTCCCTGCCGCTGCTGCCGCTGCATATTCTCTGGGTAAATATGACCACGGCCATCTGCCTGGGACTGATGCTGGCATTCGAGCCGCGCGAGAAGGGCATCATGCAGCGCCCGCCTCACCAGCCCAATACGCCGATTCTCGACAGCGTGATGCTGTGGCGCATCGCCCTGGTCTCGTCGCTGTTGTGTATTGCGGCTTTCGGACTCTACGAACTGGAGCTGCTCTGGGGGGCCAGCCAGACTGAGGCGCGCACGGTGGCGGTGGCCATGTTTGTAGTGGGCGAGGCCTTCTATTTATTCAACTGCCGCTCGCTGCAGCAGTCGGTGTTCAAGGTCGGTATGTTTTCGAATATGTGGATCTGGTTCGGTATCGGCCTGATGGCGGCGCTGCAACTGATGTTCACCTATCTGCCGGTGATGAACCAATGGTTCCAGACCGCGCCGATCAGCTTCGAGGCCTGGCTGCGTATTCTCGCCTGCGGCCTGCTGATCTCGGTGATAGTCGGCTTTGAAAAACACTGGCGCCGGCGCGGGCAGCAGGCCGGCAGCGTCGGTGCCGGGCGCGCCGAGGCGCTGCCGTGAACAGCGCCGCCCGCAGCGCATCGCGGTACGGCCCGTGGCTGCTGCGCCTGGCAATATTTGCCGCGCTGTGGTGGCTGCTGACCGACGGCGCCGCCAATGCCTGGGTAATCGGGGTGATAGCGGTGCCGCTGGCGGCCTGGCTGAGCCTGCGCCTGGCGCCGCAGGTGGCGCCGTGGCGCCTGCGCGTCAGCATCGCCGGGCTGCTGCAGTTCATTCCCTACTTTGTGCTGCAGTCGCTGCGCGGCGGTTTCGATACCGCCTGGCGGGCGCTGCAGCCGCAGCAGCAGGTGGCGCCGGGTTTTGTCGATTACCGGGTGCAGTTGCCGGCCGGTCCGGCGCAGTTACTGTTCATCAATGTCATCAGCCTGCTGCCGGGCACGCTCAGTGCCGAACTCAGGGGCGATGTGGTCATCATACATGTACTCAGTACCGACACTTTCAGTCTTGCCGATTTACAGCAGTGCGAACAGCGTGTGGCCGCGCTGTTCGGCTTCGACCTGACACAACCCGGCAGCTTGGAGGAAAGCCGACAATGACAGCCTATTTTACCGTGATTGCGGTATTGTTACTGGTTACCCTGCTGGCGGGGCTCGGGCGTGTGCTGCGCGGTCCGTCGGCGGCCGACCGCATGCTCTCGGCGCAACTTTTCGGCACCGCCGGTGTCGGCGTTCTGGTGCTGCTGTCGGTGGCAGATGGCCGCGGCGCGCTGCTGGATGTGGCCCTGGTGCTGGCCCTGCTGGCGCCGCTGGCGGTAATTGTGTTTACCCGCCTGCCGGGAGGTGAGCGGTGAGCGCGGTCGATCTCGCCAGCGTAGTGCTGACTGCCGGCGGGCTGTTTTTCTATGTCGCCGGCACCGTGGGCCTGTTGCGCTTTCCCGATGTTTTCAGCCGCCTGCACGCACTGACCAAGGCTGACAATCTCGGCCTGGGGCTGTTGGTCGCGGGCGTGGCGCTGCAGGCGCGCAGTGTGTTCGAGGTATTGCAGCTGGTGCTGATCTGGCTGCTGGCGATGGCCGCCGGTGCCGCGTCCTGTTATCTGGTGGCGCGCTATGCGCGGCGCTCAAAGGCAGTTACTGCCGCGGCGGAGGAAAATCATGGATAGCGGCTTTTTAATCGATCTGGTGCTGGCCGCCGGGGTACTGATACTGGCCTGGCTGAGCCTGGTGGCGACCAACCTGTTCAAAGCCATTGTGCTGTTCATCAGCCTGGGGCTGCTGGTGACCGTGGTCTGGGTGCGCCTCGGTGCGGTCGATGTCGCCATTGCCGAGGCGGCTATCGGCGCCGGCCTCACCGGTGCCCTGCTGCTGGCCGCCTGGCGCCGCTTGTGGTCGCAGCGGCGGCCGGTGCGCGACGCTAGCGGGGGCGACGATAGCGGGGGTGATAATGTTTCATAAACTCGACGGCGCCAAACTGCCGCTGGGCTTGCGCCTGATCTGCAGCGCCGCCATTGCGGCGCTGACCGCAGTGCTGATCGCCATTGTCATTCTCTCCGGGCCGGCCGCCCCCGGCCTGCAGGCCGAGGTGGCGGCGCAGCTGGCGCGCAGCGGCGTCGACAACCCGGTTACCGCGGTGCTGCTCAACTTCCGCAGCTACGACACACTGCTGGAAGTTGCCGTACTGCTGGTGGTGGCGGTCGCCACCATGCCGGCGCCGGGCAGGCGGCTGCGGCCGGCGCTGGCGCCGACCGGCGATATGGTGCTGATCGGCCTGATCGACCTGGTGGTACCGGTAGTGGTGGTGGTGGGTGCCTACCTGCTCTGGGTGGGCGCCTATGCGCCGGGCGGTGCGTTTCAGGCCGGCGCACTGCTGGCCGGCGCCGGTGTGCTGGTGTCGATAACCGGGCGCTTTCAGTTTTCCTTTGGCGCCCTGCCGGCGCGCGCCATACTGGCGCTGGGGCTGCTGACTTTTACCGTCACGGCTGCTGCCGTGGCGCTGCAAACCGGGGTGTTTTTCCAGTATCCGACCGCCGCCGCCGGTGTGCTGATCCTGTTTATCGAGGCGGCGGCGACCATTTCCATCGCCGCTACCCTGGTGCTGTTATACGGCAGCCTGGTGCCGCCGGCGCGGGAGCAGGAGTCCGGACCATGACCCAGGATCTGATTTACAGCGTCTGCGGCATCGCCCTGTTCGGTATCGGCCTCTACGGCCTGATTATCGTGCCCCATATTCTGCAGAAGATTCTCGCTGTCAATATCATGGGGGTGGGTGTGTTCATGCTGCTGGTGGCCGCCGGCCACAACCCCGGCGGGGTCAGCGATCCGGTGCCTCACGCCATGGTGCTGACCGGCATCGTGGTGGCGGTGGCGGGCACTGCGCTGGCGCTGTCGCTGGTGTGCCGTATCGGCGAACTGCAGCGCGACGGCGCCGATGAGGAGGCCGCACCGTGAACGGCCTGCAGCTTCAGACACTGCTGCCCTGGCTGGTGGCGCTGCCGCTGCTGGCGGCGGTAGCCACCGTGCTGCTGCAGCGGTTGTGGCTCTGCCGCTGGCTCAGCGTGGCGCTGTCGGCGGCGCAGCTGGCGCTGGCGCTGACGGTATTGCTGCTGTTGCCGGAGCAGAGCGACAGCGCCGCGCGCCGCTACGCGCTCGGCGGCTGGGGCGCGCCGCTGGGTATCGATCTGTATATCGACGGCTTTGCCGCGCTGCTGCTGGCCACCACGGCGGCGGTCGGCTTTTTATTGAGCATCTACAGCGGCGCCTATTTTAACGAGGCGGATAAAGCGGCGCGTTTCTGGCCGCTGTGGTGGCTGTTAATGGTGGCGCTGAACGGTATTTTCCTCGCCGCCGACGCTTTCAATATCTATGTCACACTGGAAATTCTCGGTCTGTCGGCGGTTGCCCTGGTCGCTTTGCAGGGCAGTCTGCCGGCACTGCAGGCGGCGCTGCGCTATCTGCTGGTGGGGCTGCTGGGCTCGCTGTGCTACCTGCTCGGCGTGGCGCTGCTGTATCGCGCCTACGGCACCCTCGATCTGGCGCAGCTGGCGCTGCAGGCGCAGGCCGAGCCGCTGAGCTGGGCGGCGCTGGGCCTGATCACCGTCGGGCTGTTGCTGAAAACCGCACTGCTGCCGCTGCACTTCTGGCTGCCGCCGGCCCACTCCAGCGCCCCGGCACCGGTCAGCGCGGCGCTGTCGGGGCTGGTGGTGAAGGCCTCGTTTTACCTGCTGGCGCGTTTCTGGCTGGAAACCCTGGACACGGCCGCTACCGCGGGCGGCCTGCAGATGCTGGGCGCGCTGGGCGCGGCGGCGGTGTTGCTGGGCTCGCTGCAGGCGATTCGCGCGCGGCGCCTGAAACTGCTGGTGGCCTATTCGACCGTGGCGCAGCTCGGCTACCTGTTTCTGCTGTTCCCGCTGGCCGCGCCGCTGGCAGCCGGACCTGGTATCGCCGGCGCGGCGCTGGATGCGGTGGCCTACTTCATCATTGCCCACGCCTGCGCCAAGGCGGCGATGTTTCTGGCCGCCGGCAATATCCAGCGCGCCGCCGGCCACGACGATATCGAGCGGCTGCAGGGCATCGCCCGGCGCCTGCCGCTGAGTCTGCTGGCCTTCGGTGTGGCCGGCGCCAGCCTCATCGGGCTGCCGCCGAGCGGCGGCTTCATTGCCAAATGGCTGCTGCTGGATACCGCCATTGACAGCGGCCAGTGGTGGTGGGCGGCGGTAGCCATTGGCGGCGGCCTGCTGGCGGCGGTCTATGTGTTCCGGGTATTGAATCTCGCTTTTGCCGGCTCCAGCAGCACCGCCGACGCGCTGCGCATGCGCCGCCTGCGGTTGCCGAAAACGCTGTCTGTCAGCGCCTTTGCGCTGGCCCTGATGACCGTGCTGCTGGGCTTTAACGCGCTGTGGGTGCTGGATCTGCTCGATATCGGCGCGCCACTGTCATACCTCGCCGGAGAGACGCCGTGAACTGGAGCAGCCTGCTGCCGTTGATGATTTTGCTCAGCTCGCTGGTAACCGGGCTGATTATCTTCTGCCTGCGCGAAAAGCGCCGCACCCTGCGCACAGGGCTGAATCTGTTCGGCGCCGTCACAACCCTGGCGCTGATCGCCGTCATGGTGACCGGCGTCTACCGGGGTGAAGTGTTCGAGACGCGCCTGCCGCTGCTGCCGAATATGGATCTGGTGTTGCGCGCCGACGCTCTGTCACTGCTGTTTATCACCCTGTCGGGCCTGCTGTGGCTGGTGACCACGGTCTACGCCATCGGCTATCTGGAGGACTCGCCCAATCGCAGCCGGTTCTTCGGTTTTTTCAGTTTCTGCGTCAGCGCCACGCTGGGCATTGCGCTGGCCGGCAATCTGATTACCTTCCTGATCTTTTACGAATTGCTGACCCTGACCACCTATCCGCTAGTGGTGCATCGCGGCACGCCGGCGTCGCTGCGCGCCGGTCGTGTCTATCTGGCCTATACCATGCTCGGCGGAGCGCTGTTGCTGATCGGCGTGGTGTGGCTGAAGACGCTGGCCGGGGCGCTGGATTTTACCGCCTCCGGTATCCTCGCCGGCATGCCTGAAATCGGCCGCACCCAGCTGACGGTCATTTTCGCGCTGCTGATTGCCGGTCTCGGTGTCAAGGCTGCGCTGGTGCCGCTGCACGGCTGGCTGCCAATTGCCATGGCGGCGCCGGCGCCGGTCAGTGCGCTGCTGCATGCGGTGGCGGTGGTCAAGGCCGGCGCCTTCGGTATTGTGCGGGTGGTATACGATGTCTACGGCATCGAGTTTGCCAGGGAGTTGGGACTGACCATCGGTCTCAGTGCCATCGCCGCCGTGACCATTGTCTGGGGCTCGATCCGTGCCCTGGCGCAGGATGACCTGAAAAAGCGGCTGGCCTATTCCACCGTCAGCCAGGTTTCCTATATCGCCCTCGGCACCGCCATTGCCGGCCCGCTGGCGACGATCGGCGGTGTGGTGCACCTGGTGCATCAGGGGCTGATGAAAATCACCCTGTTTTTCTGCGCCGGCAACCTGGCCGAGACGCTGGGCATTCACAAAGTCAGCCAGTTAAACGGGGTGGGGCGGCGCATGCCGTGGACCATGGCGGCGTTCACCCTGGCGGCGCTGGGTATGATCGGCATGCCGCCGGTGGCCGGCTTCGTTTCCAAATGGTATCTGGGGGTGGGGGCGATGGAGTCCGGCGCCCAGTGGGTGCTGCTGGTGCTGGCCGCCAGCAGCCTGCTCAACGCCGCCTATTTTCTGCCGATCATCTATGCCGCCTGGTTTAAACCGGCGCGCGGCGAGTGGCCGGCCGATCGCCGTTTCGGGCGCCTGGAAACCCACTGGATGCTGTTGCTGCCGCCGCTGGTCACTACCGCTCTGGCCCTGGCCGCGGGAATGACCGCCGGTTGGGTTGTCAGCCCGGTGAGCTGGAGCAAACTGGTTGCCGAGCGCGAGTCCGGTCTGGAGACCGCGCAGCTGGTGCAGCTAACGCTGCTGCAGGCACCGCTGCTGTGGGCCGCGGTGCTGGCGCCGCTGTTGCTGGCGATCGCCGCCGCCGCGCCGCGGCTGCGGCGGCGCTGCCCGGCGCTGGCGCCGTGGGCGGCACTGCCGGCGCTGGCCGCAGCAATGTTGCCGGCGGCCGGCTACAACGAACTGCCGTGGTTATTTTTCGGCAGCGTGATGGGGCTGGACCAGACCGGCCGGGTGTTCCTGCTGCTGGCGGCGCTGCTGTGGCTGGCGGCCGCGTTCTATGCCCGCGGCCACCTGCGCGACGACCGCAACAGCGGGCGTTTCTGTGTGTTCTTCCTGCTGGCCATGAGCGGCAATTTCGGCCTGGTCCTGGCCCAGGATATGTTTGGTTTCATCACTTTTTTCACGCTGATGAGCCTGGCTGCCTACGGCCTGGTGATTCACAGCGGCACCGCCGAGGCGCTGCGCGCCGGCAAAACCTATATGCAGTGGGTGATTATGGGCGAGGTGCTGTTGTTCGCCGCTTTCGCCTGGCTGGTGCACAGCGCCGGCAGCGCCGATATCCGCCAGCTCGGCGGCGATGCTCACAACGGCTGGATCATCGGCCTGCTGCTGGCGGGATTTGGCATCAAAGCCGGTCTGGTACCGCTGCATGTGTGGCTGCCGCGCGCCCATCCGGTGGCGCCGATCCCGGCCAGCGCCGTGCTCAGCGGCATTATGGTCAAGGCCGGGCTGCTCGGCTGGCTGCGCTTCCTGCCCTTCGGCGCCAGCGGCGGCGGCAGTGTTTATGCCAGCTACGCCGACTGGGGTATGCTGTTGCTGGTACTGGGGCTGGCCGGGGCGCTGCTGGCGGTGGCGGTGGGCGTGGTACAGCGCAACCCGAAAACGCTGCTGGCCTACTCCACCATCAGCCAGATGGGCATTCTCAGCGCCGCTGTCGGCGCCGGCCTGATCGACCCGGCGCTGCAGCCGCTGCTGCTGCCGGCGCTGCTGCTGTATGCCCTGCACCACGGGCTGGCCAAGGGCTTACTGTTTCTCAGTGTCGGCCTGCTGCCGCAGCTGGCCGCGGCGGGGCGTGGCGGCTGGCTGTGGGTGGTGGTATTACTACCGGCTCTGGCGCTGGCGGGGCTGCCGTTTACCAGTGGCGCGCTGGCAAAAGCGGCGCTGAAGACAGCGGCGGTCGATATGAGCGTGCTGGTTGGTTTACTGCCGGTGACCGCGGTCGGCACGACGCTGCTAATGGCGCGCTTTGTCGATCTGATGTATCAGTCGGCGCGCCGCCAGGGCGAGTGTGGCGAGCCAATGCCGGGTCTGGTAATGCCCTGCCTGCTGTTGCTGCCGGCGGTGGCCGTGGCGGTCTATCTGCTGCCGCAGGCGCAAACATTTTCCGCCGCGGCGCTGGCGCCGGCGGCGGTGTGGGCGGCGAGCTGGCCGCTGCTGCTGGGCCTGCTGTGCTACTGGCTGGGGCGCGCCTATGTCAACCGCGCCCGCGCCGTGCCGGCCGGGGATATCGTGGTGCTGGTGGAGGCGGCGCAGGCACAGGTGCAGCGGCTGCTGCGTTACGGCGGCGCGCTGGCCGCCAGCGGCTACCGGCTGCTGTACGGCGGGCTCAGTGTGCCGCTGGCGGCCGGCAACCGGCAGGGTGGCCGCGCACTGCTGCAACTGCAGCAGCGCTGGGGCTATTGGGGCAATCCCGGGCTGGTGTTTCTGGCGGTTTTATTAGTGGTGTTGCTGGTGACGTTTGCCTAAGGCAGCTTGACAGCAGAACCCTATTTTTCAGTGTCTCAGCTGCAGGTTGTCAGCTTCTCCATGCAGATGTACGACTTCCGCATGGACACTGGTTTGGTATCGGCGCTACAGGAGAGTTTAGCGATGCAACGTTTTAAAAATATCCTCGTGGTTGTGGAAGACAATTGCGATGCAGACACCAACCCGGCGATTGCCCGCGCGGCTGTGCTCGCCAGGCGCAACGAGGCCAGATTGACGCTGGTGGACGTGGTCACCACGCCCAGTAGTGCTATCAAGGAATACAAGGGTATTATCAGCGCCGATGAACTCACCGAGTTGATGGTGACGCAGCGCAAAAAAGAGCTGAGTAAAACCTGTGCCGCGCTGCAGGAAGACAAAATTTTTGTCACCACCAAAATCGCTACCGGTCGCGGCTTCATCGAAGTGATTCGCGAGGTGTTGCAGGGCGGGCACGATCTGGTGATCAAGGTCGCCGACCGCGAACACGGGCTTTTTGGCGGCAGCGATTTTCACTTGATGCGCAAATGCCCCTGCCCGGTGTGGATCGTCAAGCCCGGGCGGGCGCAGAACTGCCGGAAAATTCTCGCGACGGTGGATCTTGCCATGGAGGCCGAGGACGAGGGGCGGGCGCTGAACGCGCTGATCATGGACCTCGGCACCTCCCTGGCGCGCTGGGAAAATGCCGAACTGCATCTGCTGTGCTGCTGGGAGCTTTACGGCGAGAGCGCGCTGCGCCACAGTGCATTTCTCAATGTCTCCGAGGAACGCATTGCGGCGCTGCTGGATGAAGAACAGGCGGCCAATCAACGGCGCCTGGACCAATTGGCCGGCCGCTACACCGGCGCCGCGTTCGACAAACACCTGATCAAGGGTGATCCCGATACCGGCATTCCGGATTTTGTCAGCCGCAACGGCATCGATACGGTGGTGATGGGCACGCTGGGGCGCAGCGGCATTCCCGGCCTGCTGATCGGCAATACCGCCGAGACGGTACTGCAGTCCATCGATACCTCGGTGATTACGGTCAAGCCCTCCGGTTTCGAGAGCCCGATACGCTGAGCGCCGGTTTTCAATAGCCCGCCGCCTGACCGTCCTTGCGCGACTCGGAGGCGCCGTAGTAGACACCCTGCTGCGGGTCGTAGCGGATCGCCTGGTAGCCGCCGTAGCCGCCGCGCGCGTACTGCACCTTGTGCCCGCGCCGCATCAGTTCGCGCACTGTCGTGTAGTCGATACCGGATTCCAGCGCCAGCCGGCCGCCATCGCGCAGATAGGCGCCGGCGCCGTCGGTCGGCTGGGTAGAGCCGGAATGGCGCCAGCGCGGGGCGTCGCCGGCCTCCTGCAGGTTCATACCGAAGTCGATCATATTGACCAGAATCTGCACATGCCCCTGGGGTTGCATCCCGCCTCCCATCACCCCAAAGCTGATCAGCGGCTGGCCGTCTCTGGTGACGAAGGCCGGGATGATGGTGTGGAACGGCCGCTTGCCGGGGGCGTAGACATTGTTGTGCTTCGGGTCCATGGAAAACAGCTGGCCGCGGTCCTGGAACACAAAGCCGAGCCCCGGTACCACCACCCCGGAACCCATGCCGCGGTAGTTGCTCTGGATCAGTGACACCATATTGCCCTCGGCATCGGCGCTGGCGAGATAGATGGTGTCGCCCTGGTACAGATTGGGGTTGCCGGCATCGACCCGCTGCGCGGCCTCGGCACCGATCAGTTTGCGCCGCTCGGCGGCGTAGGCTTTGGAGAGCAGACCGGCCAGCGGTTGTGCGGCAAAGGCGGGGTCGTGGTAGTACCTGGCGCGATCCTCGAACACCAGCTTTTTCGCCTCCACCACGGTGTGCAGGAATTCGGCGCTGTTGTGCCCCATGGCCTTCAGGTCATAGGCTTCGAGAATATTCAACATCTGCAGTGCCGCGATGCCCTGGCCCACCGGCGGCAGCTCCCACACGTCGTAGCCGCGATAGTTGACCGATACCGGCTCGACCCACTCGGAGGTGTGGCGCTCGAGGTCCCGCTTGCGCAGGTAGCCGCCCTCGCGGCGCATGAAGGCGTCGATCTTGTCGGCGATCTCGCCGCGATAGAAGACCTCCCGGCCGCCGGTGGCCAGCTGGCGATAGGTGTTGGCCAGATCGGGGTTGCGGAACAGCTCGCCGGTGACCGGCGCGCGGCCGTCGATGGTGAAGGTTTCGGCAAAGGCGCCCGGCTGCGGGTTCAATAGCGGCAGCTGGCGCGCCCAGTAGTGGGCGATCAGCTCGGTCAGCGGAAAGCCCTGCTCGGCGTAGTCGATGGCCGGCGCCAGCAGCTGCGACATGGGCAGTTTGCCGAAGCGTTCGTGCAGCATAAACCAGCCGTCGACCGCACCGGGCACCGAAATCGGCAGCAAACCGTAGGGCGGCAGGTCCTCGCGGTCGAGCTTTTTCAGCTGCCGTTTCACCTCGCGCAGGCTCAGCCCCAGGGGCGAGCGGCCGCTGGCGTTGAGGCCGTAGAGTTTTTTCTCCCTGGCGCTCCAGACAATGGCAAACAGATCGCCGCCGATACCGCAGCCGGTGGGTTCCATCAGCCCCAGGGCGGCATTGGCGGCGATGGCCGCGTCGATGGCATTGCCGCCCTGGCGCAGCACCTGAACGCCGATCTGGGTGGCCAGGGGCTGGCTGGTAGCCACCATGCCATTGGCGCCGATCACTTCCGAACGCGTGGTGCCGGGCATGCCGACGATGCGGTCGGGGCCGGCTGCCAGGGCGATGCCGCCGCCCAGCAATAGCATTGTCAATACGGCAACGGCGGCAGCCGGCGATCTCAGCGGTTTTGTCTTCACAGTTGGCCTCCGGGTTTGAAAACTGAATCTTGGAATCTTATAAGGGACGAATACCGGCGTCGATGCCGCATCTGCCAAAGGTGCGGCCGGCGCCGGGCCGAGCCGCCGGCGCGGCAACGTGATGTATTCACTGTCATTGCCCGGGACAAGAGGCTAAGATGATCGCCATTCCCCCAGGCAGCACACGCACAGGCGTACTTCATGGACTCTGAGGTTCTCGACATCATCAGTATCGGCCAGGTCATTCAGAGCGCGGTTGCGCCGGTGTTCCTGTTGACCGGTATTGCCGCGCTGCTCAATGTTCTGTCCAACCGCCTCAGCCGGCTGATCGATCGGGCGCGGGTACTGGAGAAATCGCTGCGGCTGAGCAGCGATGAAAGCTCGCGCAAAAACCTGCGCAAAGAGCAGCGCTATGTGGCGCGGCGGGTGCGGCTGGTGAATCTGGCGTTTTCCCTGTCGGTGGCCTGCGCGCTGTTGATTTCCGTGGTCGTGGTGCTGCTGTTTTACAGTCATGTCAACGCCGTCAATATGTCGAAGAATATTTCCTTTATCTTCATTGCCGCCATGATCATGCTGATCGGCGCACTGTTGAGTCTGTTGCGGGAGATTTTTCTGGCTTCCAAGGGCGTGCGTCGCGGTGTGGGGATGACGCATATCGACGGGGATTAAGCCGCCGGTGTGTCTCTGAAGTCGGACGACTTCGATCAGGTGCTGGCTGCGCTGGTGAATATTCTGCGCGGCGAGCTGACCGCCACCGTACCGGCCCGATAAAAAAACTGCAGGTGCACTCAGTGGCGGAGTTGATGCGGCGCTGCCTTGAGCTGGGTTTTATCGACTGAGGCCCACCGCTGTCGCCGCCTGGAACTGAATTCAGCGGTCGAGCAGCGCCGGCCAGTTTTTATCGGCCGCCTCGATCAGCTTGTCCCGCTCCAGCAGCCACTTGTTTTGAATATCGCGGTTGTAGTTCAGATAGAGCTTGTTGTCGACCACGCTGAACTGGGCGGGGTCGATGCCCGCCAGTTTATCGTTGGCCACCGCCCAGGCGCAGTAACCGCCATGCTGGGGCGCGTATTTTTCCGGCGCCGCCTGGAACGCTTCGAGGTTTTCCCGGGAGCTGAAGCGCCATTCGGCACCGCGCCAGTCGGTACGCCACTTTTTATCGCCTTTGACGGCGGCATCCTCGGTAAAGTAGGCGACCGCGTCGTAGCCCTTGATGGCCAGGTTGTTGTACCAGGTGGTGTAAATCGGATCGGCCGCGCGGGCCGCGGGTATGGCGGCCAGCAGCGCCAGGCCGAGCAGCAGTAGCCGCAGGCTGCCGTTGCGGTGGGAGGGTGGCGAGCTCATGGTTTTGTCGACCTCAGGTAAGTGGCGGTTGCCGGCGCCACGCCGAGCTGCGCATCCAGTGGCAACTGCATTTGCCGGGCGATGGTCTTGGCATAGGCGATATGGTGAATGGTGTGGTTGATCACATAGATGATTTCCCGGTGCAGGCTGCCGGGCAGGCAGATGTTCTGATATTTGCTGATCGATATCTCGGACTCGACTTCCAGCGGCCTGTCTTCGAGGTCGCCGCCAGTCAGCCAGGCGCGGATCTGCTCGATTTCCACCCGGGCGGCGGCGGGGTCGGATTCCACCGCGCTGTCGCGGTCGCGCAAATTGTAGTTGACCCGGCCGCTGCGGGTGGCGCAGCGCAGCGCGGTGAAATGATCCAGTATATGGCGCACATGGCGGCCGATGCTGGATGCGCCCGGCTCCGGCTGGCGCGGGTAGTGCTCGCCCACCGCGGCAATCAGATCGCCGAGTTGTTGAATGACCTCCAGTGTCGCCCGGGTGAGATGGGCGGTATCTGACCGGGTGTTAGGCTGCAACTTCATTGAGGCCCCATTTTTTCAGAAAGGTTTGCGATCCGCTTTTACCCAGATAGCGCTGCAGGTATTTGAGCGGTGTTTTGCGCAGGTCGACCAGGATCAGCCCGTCCAGAGAGTGGTTGAATGTGTCGTTGACTGAGAAGCACACAAAGCGGCCGTTCAGCGCCAGATAGTGGCGCAGCAGTACGGGCACCGTCTTGCCCGCGTTCCAGCGGCCGATCAGTTTATTGATCACCGCCAGGCTGCTGAGCGATGTCAGCACTTCCTTAGTCCAGACTTTGCCGCTCACCCGTAACGGCTTTACCGGGTGTACATCGGTGAGAAACTCCTGCTCGGCGCGGAAGCTGTGCATCATCGATTCCGACAGGAAAGCGCGAGCCAGCTGACTGTGTTCCTGGGAAATGCTGACGCAGCCGAACAGGGTGTGGAACTGCGGGTTGCGTGCCACGTAGGTACCGATACCCCGCCACAACAGATCCAGCGCGCGCGGGTGGCGCTGGTAGTCGGGCGCGACAAAGGAGCGCCCCATCTCCAGGGTATTGCCGAGCGATTTCAGGTAGCGCTCACTGAAGCGGTACAGCGAGCGGCTGTACAGCGCCTGCAGCCCGTAGCGTTCGACGATATCGTTGACACGGCCCATGCGATAGCCGCCGACAATCTGCAGGCGGCTCTTATCCCAGACGAACAGGTGCAGATAGTGGGGATCGAAACGGTCGCTGTCGAAAGGTTTGCCGGTGCCTTCGCCGGCGGCGCGGAAAGTGAGTTCCCGCACCCGGGCGATTTCATTCATGACGCTGTTGAGGCGCCCGTACGGGGCGCAGTAAACCGCAAACTGACTGTGGCTCAGCAGGCGGAACTCATGCAGCCGGTCGATATCCTCACACAGCTGCTGTGGGTCCCGGCGCGAGTCCAGTGCCTGCACCGGATTTGCCGCCATGGCGGCGGACTTTTCCGCCGGACACCTGAGCATATCGGTGGCCAGGCGCAGGTAGTGGGTTAGCGCCTGGTCGTCGCACAGATCTTCGAGTTCCTGTGGCGCGATAGTGTCACCCACCTGCAGGGCAAAGCGTTTGCCACGCTTGTTGGACAACTCCCGCACCAGCATGGCAGTGCGCAGCCGCGGGTGAATCAGCCCCAGCAGGTAGAAGAGAGGGCTGTTGCGGCCGTCGATGAAAAAGGGTACGCAGTGGGCGTCATAGCGCCGCGCCAGGCGCCCCACCAGGGTATTCCAGGGACCGTCCTCGATGCGGCGGGTTTTGAGGTTTAGCGAGGCCACGGTGCCGGCCGGATAAATCAGCAGCGCGCCGCCGCTGCCCAGGTGCTGGTAGACGCTGCGAATCCCCCTGGCATTTTTGCCGGCGGCATCGCGCGACAGTACATCGACGCCGATAAACAATTGTTGCAGTTCCGGAATGCGGGTGAGCAGCTGATTGGTCAACACCTTGGTGTCGGGGCGGATTTTCAGCAGCTCGCGGCTCATGGCTACCCCTTCGAGCCCGCCGAGGGGGTGATTGGCGATGAAAATCACCGGCCCGGAGCGCGGAATGCGCTGCAGTGCAGCCGGATTTTTCACGGCCAGGCCGATATCGAGGATATCCAGCGTGAAGTCGAGAAAGGCCGGGCCGGTTGCGGGGTCCCGCAGATCCCCCTGCGGGCGTTTTTCGTACAGCCCGGCGAGCCTGGACAGCCCCAGGGTCCACTCTGCCAGGCGCGCCAGCGGTGCCCGCCCGCCAGCCAGTCGAAAAGGGTTGCTCACTGCTCTCATCCCCATGGTTCCAGTCGGTTATAGTCTAGTCGGTAATCGGGTAGTAGTTCTGCAGGCGGCGTTCGACCTGCCAGCCGCGCAGCAGGGCCCTGATACCCGGGGTATTATAGCCGCGCTCGCGGTTGCGGCGGCCCAGTTGGAACAGGGTGCGGTACTGGAACAGCAGTGAGCCCACCGCTTCGACGAAGGGGGTGTTGCTGTCCCAGATATGCAGCGACTCGGAGCTGGCGGTATTGATCTCGACAATTTCCAGGCCGCGGCCCTGCTGCAACTGCGCGATATCGGGGAACTTGATATCCAGGCGGCCGTAGTGGAACTCGGGCAGGTCCGCCATGATCCGGTTAATGCGCCGGGTCAGCTGCGGGGTGATCAGATCGCGGCCATCGCGGAAAATCGCCCCGCGGCAGTGACTGGCGGAAAACACCAGTTTATAGGGCCGGCCCGCGGCAATGACCTCGGACAGCTGCGCCTGGTGCCGCTCCCGATAGAGGTGGCTGAGTTTGCCGGCGCGCCGATCCGCATCGATCAGCTGGGCCAGGGTGCGTTTGCCGTCGCCGACCACATAGGGTGAGTATTTCAGGGCCAGGGAAACCACCTGGCCCTCGGCCTGGTCCGGGTGTCTCACATAGAATATGCCCGCCTCCGGTTCCCAACTGGAGAGCTTCTGCAGCATCACACTGGTGCCGGGCGGGTAGGCCGCCAGACAGCCGGCGAGATCGGCGAGGTCTTTGATCAGCTTGACCCCGGCGCCGCGACAGCCGATATCCGGCTTGCAGACGATCGGCAACTGCAGGCCGCGCTGCTCGATCGAGCGCAGCAGGGCCGAGGCCTGGGCGGTGCTGTTCTCGCCGCTTACACTGTGGGTGAACCAGGGCAGGATGGCGTCGGCGCATTCGCCGCCGGCCTGTGCGAACAGGGTGCTCTTGGGAACGCCGGCCATGCCCGACAGCGGCAGCCCCGGGTTTGCCAGCAGTGGCAGGGTCAGCGAGCGGTGCCGTGTCGACAGCCACAGCCACTGCAGTACCACCGGCACATAGATCAGCCAGGTGGGCCAGAATTCGAAAAAGGAAACGGTTTTTCCCGAGGTGTCCAGCGCCGGCATTCCGGGAGTCACATATGGCGCTGTGTCGGTCGATTTCAAGGTGCTGTCTAGCCTTTTATTGTATCGAGTTGCTTCAATCAGACTAGATTACCAAAAAAAGGTTTCAATGGCCTCCCTGCGGTGCCTGCGCTAGGGCGGCGCAACCAGCTGCATCAGCTGGGCGCAGATGATGGCGCCATAAGTGCCCAGGGCATAGCCGAGTACGGCCAGCAGCACACCGACCGGGGCGAGCGTAGGGTGGAAGGCGGCGGCGACGATCGGCGCCGAGGCCGCGCCGCCGACATTGGCCTTGCTGCCGACGGCCAGGAAGAAAAACGGAGCGCGTATCAGCTTGGCGACAATCACCAGCAGGCCGATATGAAACAGCATCCACAAAATACCGACGAACATCAGGTAGGTGTTCTCCGACAGCTGGCTCAGGTCCATTTTGGTGCCGACAATGGCGATCAGCAGAAAAATAAACACGCTGCCGAGTTTGGAGGCCCCGGCGCCCTCCAGCTGCCTGAGCCGGGTAAAGCTCAGTGTCAGTCCGAGGCTGGTCGAGGTTACCACCACCCAGAAAAAATTATTCGCCAGTATCGAGGCCTGCAGTGACGCGCTGTGGGCGACCGCCTGGGTTGCCGACTGTGCCACCAGGTGCGACAGGCCGACGCCACCGAAGGCCACCGCGGTCATCATCATCAGGTCGGCGAGGTTGGTTTTGCGCTCGATCGAGCGTGAGTAGTCGCTCATTTTTCGCTGCAGTGATTCGATTGCCGAGGTGTCGGCGCGCAGCCAGCGGTCGATGCGCTCGGGCTTGCCGGCGCCGTAGAGCAGGCAGGCCATCCACAGGTTGGCGACGATAATATCCACGGCCACCATTATCGCGTATTTTTCCGGGTTGAATCCGTACAGTTCGAGCATGGCGGTCTGGTTGGCGCCGCCGCCGATCCAACTGCCGGCCAGAGTCGACAGGCCGCGCCAGACCGCATCGCTGCCGGCGCCGCCCACCGTCCCGGGGTCAATCAGCGACATGATATAGACCGCCACCGGGCCGCCCAGCACAATGCCGACTGTGGCGGTGAAAAACATGGCCAGGGCTTTGTTGCCGAGGCCGAGCACACCTTTCAGGTCGATGCTCAGCGTCATCAGGATCAGGCTGGCGGGCAGGAAGTAGTCCTTGGCCATGCCCCACAGATTGGAACCGGCAAAGGAGACGATGCCGAAGGTATTGAGCAGCGAGGGCAACAGGTAGCACATCAGCACCACCGGCACGACGCGGTAGAATTTTCGCCAGAAGCGGTGTTCGGAACTGGCGGTGTAAAAGACAATACCCAGTATGGTTGCCAGAATGCCAAACAGAATGGCATCGCTATGAGAGGGTATGGTCATGGCTGCTTTCCCGGTTATTGTATTGTGCAGTGGCTCTGCCGGGATTGTAGCAGCAGTTTGGCGGCAAAAAGAACATTGATTGCCGGGGTTTGTGTTTTTGCAAAACGTTATGCGCGGACTGCCTAACGTTATGCAAGTGTTTGCGGTTAGCGGATTGATTGGGTACTGTTTTACCTTACAGGTGGGAAGGGTACTTATTCAGATCATTGACAGTGCCAATCGAGCGCTCGCCTCGCGCTGAGGCTTGCGGAAACACTCAGTCAATCCCCGCAGGCGGACCCGGTCCGAAATCACAGATTTTGGTCGTTGCGCTGTGCGAACCTACCTTCAGTGTTCTTAACAGATGTTGTTGGAGCTGCGGTGGTAGGTCCTAACCCGGTCAGGGTCTGGGGTTCGAGACTCTCGCCAGCAGGGATGCTGGCGTGAAGCCCCCACGGATGGGTTTACGGCGGGTCTCGAACCC
>JANQMH010000003.1 GCA_028280195.1 Exilibacterium sp. | reverse complement strand
CCCATCCATGGGGGCTTCTCGCCAGCATCCCTGCTGTCGAGAGTCTCGAACACGTCACCCGGGCTGGGACCTACCTATGTGCGTATATGCAATTACTTGTAAATCGTTTGGCTGTGAATTTCCGTTCGTGTGGCAATCAGCAATGCGGTAAACCAACGCTGTTTAACTTTCGCCGCCTGCCGATGCCAGTAATTTGGTACGGTGGTAGGCTCACTTCTCCGTACGGCGTCTGGAAACCTTCGACAGCAGGGATGCTGGCGAAGAGCCTACAGGGACGTATTTACGGCGTGTTTCCAGACGCCGTACGGAGAAGTGAGCCGGGGAATTAGCACAGGCCAAACTAACTCTCTCTTATCTCCACCAAAGTCAAAATATCATAAAGCGCAACAGGCTCGTCATGCTGATTGATAACCTCGACCGCCCAAACCACCACACCGGTAGCCCGTTGCTCATCCGGCCGCTTATCCTTTTTGATTTTGCGCTTCACGGTAATCTTAACCTGAATCGTATCGCCGATACCCACCGGCTCGACAAAGCGCAGGTTGTCCAACCCATAATTGGCCAGCACCGGCCCCACCGAGGGTTCGACAAACATACCGGCGGCGGCGGAAATCACAAAGTAACCGTGGGCCACGCGCTTGCCGAACAGCGAATCCTTGGCCGCCATCTCATCGAAGTGGGCGTAAAAATGATCGCCCGACAGGCAACCAAAGTTGACGATATCCGCTTCCGTCACCGTGCGCCGGTGTGTCACCAGCGTTTCGCCCACCTGCAGATCGTCGAAGTATTTTCGAAACGGATGCACGTCCGTGGTCAAGGTGTCGCCGCCGCGGTGGTACTCGCCGGTAATTGCCGTCAGCGTAGTCGGTGAACCCTGCAGCGCCGTGCGCTGCATATAGTGCTTGACCGCCCGCAGGCCACCCAGCTCCTCGCCGCCGCCGGCGCGGCCCGGACCCCCGTGTACCAGCGCCGGCAGGGGCGAGCCGTGGCCGGTGGATTCCGCGGCACAGTCGGCATTGAGGATCAGCATGCGGCCGTGGTAGACGGCGGTGCCGAGGATGATCTCCCGCGCCTCGCGATTGTCCGCCGTAACCAGCGAGCCGGTAAGGCTGCCGCGCCCCAGACGCGCCAGCTCAATCGCCTCTTCGGTCGTGCCGTAGGGCATCAGTGTGCTGACCGGACCGAAGGCCTCCACCGAGTGCACGGCGTCGGAGACTAGTGGCTGGTCGCAGCGCAGCAGCGTCGGCTGAAAGAAAGCGCCCGCCTCCGCGCTGCCACCCACTACCTCGAACTCGCGTTCGCCGCCGCAGACTACCTGCGCCGAACCCTGCAGCGTTTCCACCGCCGCCCAGACGTCCTCGCGCTGATCGCGACCCACCAGTGCGCCCATACGCACCTGTTCCTGCGCGGGGTCGCCAATGACCGCCTTCGCCAGCCGCTGTGACAGCGCCTCCTGCACCGCGTCCAAATGCTGCGCCGGCACGATGGCGCGGCGTATGGCGGTACATTTCTGTCCGGCCTTGACCGTCATCTCACGGGCCACCTCTTTGACGAAGATATCGAACTCGGCGCTGCCCGGTACCGCACCCTGCCCGAGGATAGAGCAATTAAGGGAGTCGGCTTCCATATTGAAGGGCACGGACCTGGCAACCACATTGGCATGTGAACGCAACTGCCGGCCGGTGGCGGCCGAGCCGGTGAAGGTCACCACATCCTGCTCCGTCACATGGTCGAGCAGGTCGCCGGCGCTGCCGCAAATCAACTGTACCGAACCTTCAGGGAAGATCGCCGAGTCGACGATCATCCTCACCATCGCCGCGGTGAGATAGGCGGACACCGTGGCCGGCTTGATCACCACCGGCACGCCTGCGGCCAGGCTCGGCGCCATTTTTTCCAGCATGCCCCAGCAGGGAAAATTGTAGGCATTGATATGCACGGCCACACCGGGCTTCGAGGTGAGGATATGCCGGCCTACGAAGCTGCCGTTTTTCGACAGGTGCTCCATTTCCCCTTCCACCATCACGGTATCGTTGGGCAGTTCGCGGCGCACCAGGCTGGAGTAGGTAAACAGCGTGCCGGCGCCGCCCTCGATATCGATCCAGCTGTCGGCGCGGGTGGCGCCGGTCCAGGCGGAGATACGGTAGAGCTCCTCTTTGTGTTCGATCAGGTGCTTGCCCAGTGCCTTCAGGCGCGCCGCGCGCTGGTGGAAGGTCAGCGCCCGCAGCGCCGGGCCGCCGGTTTCGCGGCCATAGTCGAGCATGGCCTTGAAATCGATACCGCGGCTACCGGCTTCCGCCACCGGCTCGCCGTTGACGGCGTTGAGCAGTTGCACACCCTGGCCCTCGCCTTCGACCCAATGGCCGGCTACGTAACTTTGCAATTTCATCAGTCTGTGTCTCCAGGAGGACGGGGACGCCCTTGATGTGATACGGAATTTATGATTTGGCAGTAGAATAACGTATCACATTTGAGTAAGGCAAGCGGATATTGGATCGGCATTTAGCGGCAGGTAGACCCGAACCAGCAGGCCCTTGGCGGTATTGCGCAGCTGAATTTCCCCACCGTGGCCGCTGATGATCTGTCGCGCGATGGAGAGCCCGAGCCCGATACCACCGGTGTCGCGGCTGCGGGAGGTCTCCACACGAAAAAAAGGTTCGAATACTTTTTCCAGCAGCTCATCGGCAATGCCGGGGCCCCGGTCCTGAATGGATATTACCGTTGCTGCATCGCAGCGCTGCAGCGACACCTCGGCCGCAGCGCCGTAGTTTACCGCGTTGAGGATCAGGTTTCTCAGTGCCCGCTTCAGACTCAGCAGCCGGCAGGGCAGCACATGTGCGGAACTCAGCTCGAATTTCACATCGGCGCCCATATCCGCCAGGTCGTCGCAGATGCTGGCCAGCAGCGCGGCGACATCGACATCCCGGGTCGGCTCCACGCCGTCGCCCCTGCGGATGAAGTCCAGCGTGCCTGCGGCCATTTGCAGCATTTCATCCAGGCTGGCCAGCAGCTGGTCGCGCTCGCTGCCGGCCGGCATCATTTCCAGTTGCAGGCGCATACTGGTGATTGGCGAACGCAGGTCGTGGGACAGTGCCGCCAGCATGTGGGTGCGTTCGGCAACAAAGCGCTGCAGCCGCCCGTTCATCTGGTTGAAAGCACTGACAGCGTTTTTTATGTCCTCCGGACCTTGCTCCGGTATGGGCTCGACCGCATGGCCGCGCCCCAGTGCATTGGCGGCATCGGACAGCTGGGCCAGCGGCAGGGTGATTTTTTTCAGCCGCCAGACCAGTGCCAGCAATACCAGCACACTGGAAACCACCACGAATACCAGCGTCGGTATGGCCATCAGCGGCGCAAACCGGGGCAGCGCCATTTTCGCCTGCAGCCAGCGACCGTCGCGCAGGGGAATCTCGATCTGCAAATTGTTCAACGCATTGGCCCGGCGCCAGAACGGATGATTGTGCAGTGCAAACCGCCCTGTGGCAGCGGGCTTGCCGGTGGCCGGCAATTGCCCGCCGGCAAAGTCCCCGCTGCCGTGCTCGCCGCCCAACTGTACCCGCACCAGCCCGGTGGAATAAGCCCCGAGCCTGTGCTCCAGTTGCCGCGCAACCTGCAGCTCGACCGCATTGTGCGGCCCGTCGAGCGCCGACCGGTCCAGCAGTTTAAAATCCATCCATGGCCGCTGCCACGACGCGATGATGCTGTTTTGCACCTCGACCGGTGAGGATTCCATGAAATTGACAATCGTCGACAGTTGCCGCGACAGCACCCCCTGATTGAAACTCTCGAACACCCGCCGGTGTGCATTGGACAGAATCCACAGGCTGATCAGCTGCGCCAGCAACAGGGCCAGCAGCACCAGCACAATGGTTTGACTGAGAAGCTTTTTCGGCCAGGGGCGAATACTGCGCAGGCCCATCGCTACTGCACCTTTTCGGTAAACATATAGCCGCCGCCCCAGACGGTTTTGATCAGCGCCGGGTTGTGCGGGTCCGCTTCCACTTTCTTGCGCAGGCGGCTGATCTGGTTGTCGACACTGCGGTCAAAGGGCTGCGCCTCACGGCCCTTGGTCAGGGACAACAGCTGGTCCCGGTTCAACACCTGCTGCGGGTGCGCCAGAAACACATGCAGTAAATTGAACTCCGAGCTGCTGAGCGGTACCACCAGGCCGTCGTCTTTGATCAGGTGGCGCTGGTGGAGATCCAGTGTCCAACCGCTAAAGCGCAGGCTATCGCCGTTGCGGCGCTGTTGCCGGCCGCGCCGCTGCTGCTGCCCGTTACGCCGCAGTACGGCTTTGACCCGCGCCAGCAACACTCTCGGCGCGAACGGTTTGGTAACGTAGTCATCGGCGCCCATTTCCAGGCCGACGACACAGTCGGTGTCTTCGCTCATGGCACTGAGCATGATCACCGGCGGACCTTCCGCCTCGCTCAGGGATCTGCACAGACTCAGGCCGTCTTCGCCGGGCATCATGATGTCCAACACCACCAGGTCGACCGAACTGCGGCCGAGCACCGCCTGCATTTCCTCACCGCCGGCGGCCAGGCTGATACGGTAGCCGTGAGCTTGGAGATAACTGCCCAGCAAATCGCGAATATCCTTGTGGTCGTCGACGACCAGGATATGTTTCTTTGTCATTGACCAAGGTACCAGTGCCGGCTGACTGGGCGAAATTATACTCTTTGCCGGCGGCTTGTATGTAACAGATTGTATCAGTGGCGTTACCTGTTGCGAAAACTCGAATCAGAATCGGCATAGTTCTGCGACATTGTCGTGCTTAAATGGAATAACGCTGGCCGCCCGGAGCCGTAAACCCACTGCATTCGCCCCCCTGATCCATGCCGGAAATTTCACATTCAATAAACGTTGTTCACTTATCGCTTTCACAAACCATCGACACCCGGCTGCCAGCTACCGGCCCGGGTGATCACCACTCGAACCGAGTCATAGGAGAAACGGCCTGATGAATTTTTATAAAGTGCTTTTTTTAAGCGCCGTGTTATTTTTTTCAATACTGCTGAGCGCCTGTGACGACGATGACGATGACGAAGGTCCGGGTTTCTTCCGCTTCTATAACGCCATATCGGATGGGCCGGAGATTGAGCTGGAACTGGACGAAGACTTCTACAGCAGAGTGGAATTCAGAGAATCCACCAGCCTCGACGAGTTGCCGGCCGACAATTATGAGGCGGTGGTGCACTATATTCTGCCCAACTCCGATATCGAGAATGTGATACCGGAAGAGAATCTCCGCATCCGCGAAAACGTCGTATTCACCTATCTGCTCGCCGGCACCGCGGACGACCCGGAAAGCCTGATCATAGAGACCGATGTTGCCGATTTTGAGGACGAGGATTTTGACGAGGATCTGGCGCGCCTGCGTTTTGTGCATACGGCGCCGGATCTGTCCGCCGCGGTGGATATCTACCTGCTCGATGCCGGTGACGATCTGCTCAATCAGACTGCCGATTTTACCCTGGACTATCTCGACGTCTCCTCGCCGATCGACGTGCGCAGCGGCGACTACCGCATTATGGTCACCACTGCCGGCAGCGATACGGTGATCTTCGATTCCGACGATATCGATGTCAATATTGAAGATGTGATGCTGTACAGCCTGGTCAGCAACCGCACCGCCGCCGACAGCGAGCCGCGACTCACCATGGTCGAACTCGATGACGGCCGCCCGCGCACCATGCCCAATGAAACCGAGAACACCCATTTTCGTTTTAACAATGCCATTGCCGATGTTGCCGCCGTCGATGTCTATCTGGGCGATATCGACACGGCTCCCATCATTGCCAACCTGGGCTTTCAGGCAATATCGGACGAAATAAAAATCGCCCCGGACGACTACGAGATAAACGTTACCATCGCCGCAACCGATGAAATCATTCAGGATCTCGATATCGAAGCGGAGAGCGATGCGCAGGTCATCGTTTTGTTTGCCGGCGATTACAACGCCGGCCTGGACAACGAAGTCAAACGCAATCTGATCAGCGAGGAGCTGCGGGTCATTTCCACCCACGCCGTTGTCAATTTTGCTCACGGCGCCGGGTTTGCCGAGGACGAAGGGCTCGATGTGATTATCGTCGAGGAGGGCGGCGATCCCGATTCGGTCAACGCCATCCTCAACAATGTCAGTTATCTTGCCGGCGGCAGTTTCGAACTGGAAGAAGGCAGGTATGATCTGTATCTGTACTACGACGACGGCAACGCCCGGGTGCTGGGCCCGCGCAGCTTTGATCCCGACGCAGGCGATGTGGTGAATATCACCGCTACCAATGCCGATGGCGGCGACGGGCCGATGGCCGTCAAAATCATCACCCGGGGCTTGTGACTAGGGCCTGTTGACACTCCTTGAGTTGGCTCTGTTGCGCCTGACAAAGCGCCAATCTAGTGGTGCGGCATCCCGACGCGAGGAGCGTGGTTTGGTCATTCCAAATGAGTGACGAGCAACGACGAGTGGCGCTTTGTCAGGCGCAACCCGAAGGGCTGGGCCTCTACTGCCACCCAGCGGCGTTATCA
>JANQMH010000137.1 GCA_028280195.1 Exilibacterium sp. | reverse complement strand
AGATAACTCATAAACTCAGGCCTGACAGGCAGCACCGGCATCATTTGAATACCCCAGCGAATGGTTGAACCGACCATCACATCAACTGCGGTGAACCTGTTTTCCACCAGATACTCTTTGTCCCGCAGCGCCACCGACAGGGTTTCTGCAATGTCCTCCACTTCAGCGAAAGGTTTATAGTCAACTTCAGTGATAACTTTCCCAAGCGCTCGCCAGAGGACTGAAGGCTCTGCAGACACTGGCGCAAAAAACATCCAGCGCAGATAGCTGCCACGCTCAGGCGAATCGATGGCGACGTTAAGGCCTGACTCTGGAAAGTGTTCTGCCAGATAAAGGGCAATGGCTGCACTCTCGGTCACGACAACATCTCCGTGAGTCAGCACCGGTACTCTCCCCATCGGATTCAGAGAAAGAAACTCGGCTGTCTTATGTTCCTGTTTTTCGAGATCAAGCCGAATGTTTCTGTAGGGAACACCCAACTCTTCCAACAACCAGTGGGTCATCATGCCCCTGGATAGCGGTGATCTCATAAGTGCCCGCCGTGGCCCCCGCCGTATACAGACCGCTGCTGTCGATACTGCCGCCCGCGGCCGCCCATAGCGGGTTTACCGCAATGCTGTCGCCGTACTGGTCCAGTCCGCTGGCGCTAAACTGCTGGCTGCCGTTGAGCAGCACCGTCTGCGCGGCCGGACTGACCGCCAGCACCGCAAGCTCAGGGGCTGCCTGCACCGTTATCGAGACGCTGTCGCTGCTGTTGAACTCACCGTCGCTGGCGCTCAGAGACAGCTGGTACTCGCCCGCCTGGGTGAAGGTAACCACCGTGTCCACCTGGCTCGGGTCGGCGAAATGTACCGCGGCCGGGCCGCTGGTCAGGCTCCAGGTACTGCTCAGGCTGCCGCCCAGGCCGTCGTCGCTGACGCTGCCGTCCAGACTCAGGGAATCAGTGGGCAGGCGGAGGGTGCGGTCGCCGCCGGCATCGACAAGCGGGGGCTGATTGACCGGGGCGCCGTTGTCGACCGTGACCGTGACGCTGACGCTGCTGGTATTGCCCGCCGCATCGGCGGCTGTGGCCGATATGTCGTAACTGCCATTGGCGACCGTCGAACTGTCCCAGTTTGCCTGGTAGGGCGGTGCCGAGAGGATGGCCAGGGTGGTGCCGCCAAGCGCGAAGGTGACTGTGGCGACGGCATTGTCATCGCTGGCGCTGGCCGCCAGCGACACCAGCCCGGCCAGCGTCGAGCCCTGCAGCGGGGCGGTGAGAGATACCGCCGGTGGCTGCGTATCCGGCGGCGGCGATACCACCACAGTCAAGCTGTCGCTGGCGGACAGGGCACCGTCGCTCGCCGTCAGCATTAACTGGTAAGTGCCCGCCTGACTGAACGTCACTGCCGTGTTGAGTGCCGTGGGGTCGGCGAAGTTTACCGGCGCCGGTCCGGCGAACAGGCTCCAACTGGTGCTGAGACTGTTGTCGGGCAGGCCGTCGTCGTTGACCGTTGCGCTTATGTCGACCGTGTTTAGCGGTAGTGTGATGCTCTGGTTGGCACCGACGGCAACCGCCGGCGGCCGGTTTATCGGCCCGTCCGTTGCCGCCAGGGCGATGGGTTCGATAAACGGTTCAATGACACTGTAGTCGGAATTCCAGCCCGAGCGCCAGCCGCCGCCGGCGCGCACGGCGACGATATCGAGACTGGGAATGACGATGATCACACTGTCCAGCAGGCCCCAGGCCCAGTAGGCGTCGGTCGGCACATTGGGCAGGGTGGCGTCGGCGTTATTCCACCACAGCAGCCCGTAGTGACTGGCGGCATCGGGGTACTGGCCGGCATCGATAACGGGCAATCCGCTGACACTGGCGATCGGCCGCGATGCCTTGGCGACAAAGCTTTCCGGGATGATGGTCTGGCCCTGCCACTGGCCGTTGCGCAGATAGAGGTAGCCGAGCCGCGCCATGGCGTCGACACTGGCCTTGGTGCCGGAACCGAACTCGCGGCGCTTATCGCCCTGTATATTGCGGCCGCGGTAGGTGTTATTGCGCCAGGTAAATTCCTCCTCGGTAATGCCCAGGGGCGCAAACACGCGCGACAGCATCAGCGATTTCAGATCTTTCGAATAGGTGACCGTGAGCAGGTCGGCCAGCCAGTTGGCGCCGCCGTCGGAGTAGGACCAGGCCGTGCCCGGTTCGAACAGCAACTGGCCGAAGCGACCGGTTTTTTCGAAGCCGGCGGTGTGGGTGGCCAGCTGCAGCAGGGTGATATCACCGAGCCAGCCGGTTTGCAGGTTCTCTTCCGGCGGCGTTCCCGCCTCCGGCAGATACAGCTGTGCGGGGGCGTCGAGCTGCACCAGCCCATCCTGCAGTGCCAGCCCCAACACCGTGGCGCCGATGGACTTGGTGGTGGACTTCATATCGTAGAGATCGGTGGGACTGCCCCAGGCCATCACCAGCCTGCCGCCGCGGGTAATCATGCCCGAGCCGCTGCCCGTGAGCGCGTAGTCCCGGGCCTGCTCCAGGCTGAGCTGATCCATGCCCATCTCCGCCGGCGTGGCGGTATGCCAGCCCTGCGTCGGCCATACCAGGGAGGCGTCAAACAGCGTTACGGTCGCCTGGGCGGAGATACCGCCAGCGGTGGCCGTAACGGTATAGTTGCCGGGTGAGCCGGCGGCGCTATACAGACCGCCGGCGTCAACGCTGCCGGCAGTCGCCGACCACGCCGGTGAAACCGGGAAAGGGGCCCCTGTCTGATCAAAGCCGCTGGCGCTAAACTGCTGTGTTTCGCCGGCCTGCAGGCGCGCGAAGTCCGGCGAGATAAGCAGCTCTGTGAGCAGCGCCGTCTCGTAAACAGTCACGGTCATGCTGGCATCGGCGCTCAGTTCGCCGTCGTCCACGTGCAGCCGCAGCACATAGGTGCCGGCCACAGAAAAAGAAGCTGTGGTATCGACCGCGAACGGGTTGGCAAAGCTCACACTGCCGGGTCCGCTGTCGACATGCCAGCTGGCGCTGAGCTGGCCGCCGGGCAGGCCGTCGTCGATGGCCGCACCGGCCAGTGTCACGCTATTGTCAGGCAGAATGATCGCCTGATCGGCGCCGGCATTGGCGAGCGGCGGCTGGTTGACGATAACGCTGGTGTGCCAGGCGGGATCGTGGCTGTCGGTGTCCGCCGTACTGCCCAGGCGGCCGTCGCGACCGTTGCCCGACTGGTCTGCCGCCACCTGCCCGGCGCCCTCGTTAAACGGATAATAAGCCACCAGCCCGGCTTCGCCGCCGCCGAGTTCGCCGCTCAGCAGGGTTTGAATTTCGGTCGCTGACAGCGCCCGGTCCCAGATGCTGACCTCGTCGATACCGCCGGTAAAAGCGCGCTTGAAATCACCGCTGCGGATACCGATCCGCAGCGAGTCCGCCGATGGCAGGGGTGTCGGTACACCCGTGCGGGTGCCGGCCGCCTGGCCGTCCACATAGTAAGTCAGCGTGCCACCAGCGAGGGTGACAGCGATATGTTGCCAGCTGTTGAGGGTGATGATGTTGGCGTCGGAGCGCATATTGACAAGCTTGTCGTTATTGATCTGCATGCGCAGGCCGCCCCTGACGCCGGTGCGCTTGTCTTCGATATGCAGGGTCCAGCCCTGTGCGCCCGCGCCGCCGCCGTGATCGAGGATCCGGCCCTGGCTGTTATCGCCCCAAGTGGCGGGGTTTATCCAGGCAGACAGGGTAAACGCACCGCCACTGAGGTTGAGAGCCGGCGCGTCGGCGACTTCGACAAAGTCCGGGCTGCCATCGGCCTGCGCGGCAAAGTTCAGATAGTTTTCCGTCGGTGCAGCTACAGCACATACTTGGCAAAGCAGGCAGGCAAAGCCCCATAGCCATTTCATATAAGTCCCCCATAATCTCCTGCCCGTAAGCCTGAATCGCGTCGATGCAAACGGGCGGATCTGCAGTAAAATTGTGTCTTGAATAGATTGGCTTGGTTGGTCACCATCCCTGGAAATCTTTTAACTGGCATGGAATTCTTTTTAACGGTATAGCAAAAATCGTGACAATATTAATAAATCTTTAATATTCAAATGGATAGCGCAGGGCAAGGAGGCCCTATGGCCGCGTAGTTGTAAAAGAATCCGGCATCCCAGACTACAGACTAATTGTGCGCCAGGCCGCCAGCCGGCCGGGTTTTAACGGCAGAGCAGCAAAGGTGGCCGGCGCCATTACGATCGAGCAGCCCGGATCGCTCGCCGGGGGCTTGTAGCCACACAGCGGCCGTTTCCTGTCTTACCAGAATAAGAATTGGCTTGACCAGATTGCAGCGTCTGGCCGAGAATAGCGGTTGCTGTTATACCCCCGGTTGAACTCTTTACTGATGCCAGGAGTCAGTATGCCGAATAAAAAGCCGCCACTTTCCCGCAGACATCTGCTCAAGGCCAGCCTCGCGGGGGCTGCTCTGGGACTCGTGCCACCGAGTCACTCGCGCCCGGCCAACTCAGCGCTGCTGACCATCCCCGAACAGATTCCGCAATTCCACAATCTGCAGGGTCAAATTTCACAGCCGGTGATATTGGAAAGTGTTGAGCTGTTCGAATACAACAAGACTTTTTTTGTGCGCAGCCGCTCCACCGATGGCGTCGAGGGCATGGTCAAATGCAACGGCCGGATAAGGCAGCATCTGACGCTGTTCAAGAATCTGGTTGTCCCTTTTTTTCTCGGCAAGGACATGCGCGGGCTGGAAATTCTGCTGGCGGAAATTCCCAACTTTCGCCGCGGCTACAAGTTCGCAGGTATGCCCTATTGGAACAGTGTCGGTCATATTGAACTCAGTGTGCTGGATATGCTCGGCAAAACCGCCAATAAAACCGTGGGCGCGCTGCTGGGCAAGGTCACGCAGACCCGGATTCCGTTTTATCTGTCGAGCACACGGCGCGATACCACGCCTGCGCAGGAGGTGCAGTGGTTGGGTAAACGGGTGGCTGAAACCGGCGCCGCTGCCATCAAGGTAAAGATCGGCGGCAGAATGAGCCGCAATGCCGACGCCGCTCCCGGCCGCAGCGAGGGGCTGATAAAGCTGGCGCGCAAAACTTTCGGCGACGATATGGTGATCTATGCGGACGCCAACGGCTCCTACGATGCGCCCGCGGCGATCGGAGTCGGGCAGATGCTGCAGGACCACGGTGTAGACCTCTACGAGGAACCCTGCCCCTGGGAGGACTTCGAAATGACCAGGCAGGTGGCCGACGCCCTGAAGATGCCGGTTGCCGGTGGTGAACAGGATTCCAGCCTGCCGAAATTCCGCTGGATGATCCGCCACCGCGCGCTGGATATCGTGCAACCGGATTTACTCTATAACGGCGGCTTGATCCGCTGTTTCGAAGTTGCGCGGATGGCTGCGCAGGCGGGAATAAATATCGTTCCCCACGCGCCGCGCAATGATTCCGAAGTCTCCTATACGCTGCACTTTGCCTCTGTCGCGCCCAGTATTGGTGCGTATCAGGAATTTCAGGCCGCGCCACCGAAAAACCGGTATAGTTACGGTCCGGTGTTCACGGTTAAGAACGGCGTAATTGCAGTGCCCACCGCGCCAGGTCTGGGGGTGGAATTTGACAAGCAGATCTGGCGCAAGGGCACACTGCGCCTGAAAGATACGGCTTGATACAAAGGAGCAGATAATGCCTCAGCCCAACCACTTTGCGGATCGGGAAACGCTCGATCCGAGCGATCCCTATGCCCGGCAAAAGCAGACTTTTCCCACATTGTCGGATGAACAGATAGAGCGCGCCAAGGCTTTTGGGGTTATTGAGGACTTAAAACAGGGAACCGTGCTGTTTGAGCGCGGTGACCGCACCGTGGACTTCTTCGTCCTGCTCAAAGGCAATATTGAAATCTACGAACACCGCCGCGACGGCCTGAATGTGTTTACCGTCCATGGCTACCACCAGTTTACCGGGGAACTGGATCTGTTTAACGACCGCCAGATTCTGGTGGGCGGGCGCATGGGAGAAGATGGCACCGTGTTGAGGGTCAATCGCCCCAGCTTTAAAAAACTGCTGATTGCCGAGCCGGATATCGGCGAGATTATCATGCGGGCCTTCATACTGCGCCGCGTTGGTCTGATCTCCCATAAGCAGGGCTCGGTCAGTGTCATTGCCGCCAAGCAATCGGCCGATACCGTGCGTATCGAGCGCTTTTTGCGTCGCAACGGTTACCCCGTCGACGTATTGGACTGCCACAGCGACGATTGTGCCGAGCTGCTGGATAAATACGAGTTGACGGAGGCCGATCTGCCCGCCGTGTTGATTCATCTCGGCGAGAGAATTGTCACCAACCCCTCGAACTATCAACTGGCGCAATGCCTGGGGCTGGTGGAGGATATCGAAGCGGCGCAGGTTTACGATGTCGCCATCGTCGGCGCCGGGCCGGCGGGACTGTCTGCAGCCGTCTATGCCGCCTCCGAGGGGCTCAGTACGCTGCTGCTGGAGCAGGAGGCGCCGGGCGGGCAGGCCGGCACCAGTTCGAAAATCGAAAACTATCTCGGCTTTCCCACCGGCATATCCGGTCAGGCGCTGGCGGGGCGGGCCCAGGTACAGGCGCAGAAGTTCGGCGCTAAGATCGCGCTGCCGCATGCGGTGATCGGCATAGAGCAAAACAGCGGTCAGCCCTATGAACTCACTCTCTGCAGTGAACAGAAAGTCCGCACGCACGCGGTGGTGGTGGCGTCCGGCGCGACCTATCGAACCCTGGGTATTGAGGACGATCGCCGGTTCGATAATGCCGGTGTCTACTATGCGGCGACCAGCATGGAGGCCGACCTGTGTGAGAACGAAGATATCGTCATTGTCGGCGGCGGCAATTCCGCCGGGCAGGCGGCGGTATTTTTATCCGCACACGGGCGGCATGTGCATATGCTGGTGCGCGGTGCGGGGCTCGGCGCCACCATGTCCGATTATCTCGTCGGGCGTATCAATTCCTCCGACAAAATCACGCTCTACACCCATACCCGCATTACCAGGTTGAATGGTGACCGGCATCTGCAGGAGGTGACCTGGCACAACAGTCAAACCGATAAGACTGAAACCCACCCCATAAAGCACGTGTTTCTCATGATTGGCGCCGTTCCCAATACCGATTGGCTGAATGGATGTGTGCAGCTCGACGACAAGGGTTTTGTCTGCACCGGTTTGCAGATCGTCGGCAACGAGGGCTGGAAGCTGCAGCGCAACCCCATGATGCTGGAAACCAGCAGGCCCGGTATCTTCGCCGTGGGCGACGTGCGCTCGGGGTCGATCAAGCGTGTGGCGTCGGGCGTGGGCGAGGGCTCCATGTCCATCAGTCAGGTACATCAGTACCTGGAACAGTTATAGCACTTGCGGCGTTTATCGACGACGAGTACCGGCTGTGCCAGCGAACGTACAGAGAGACAACCAGTGAATGCAATAAACAGCGCGGCGAACAGAGGAGCTGTTGCCGCGGCGGTGTTTTACTTCTTGCGAAACATTAGCGTAAACCGATCGGTATTACCACTGACCGAGCGGCGGCCCACTTCATAGCGCAGTTCATCGTCGGCGCGATAGTGCAGCTCGGCAAAGTCCACCAGCTCGAAACCGGCCTGCTGGATTTCCTTGATGGTTAAAACCGGATCGATACGGCGCCGGTTCTCCGCACTGTCGGGCTCCATATGGCGCCTGGTATGATCCACCACGCCGTAGATGCCGCCTTTCTTCAGCGCATCGTAAGCGACCTTATTCATGGCGCGGCGGCCCGCCTCGTTGAAGTTGTGGTAGTTGCGGAAGGTCAGCACCATATCGGCTCTTTTCACATTGAAGCCGTCTACTTCCAGTTCATAAAGCCTTGACCCTTCAGGGCGGGACAGCTCGGAATCCTTTGCGGTCACCTTGACTTTCTCGAATCCCGGTTGATTCAACAGTCTCTCCTCCACGCGACTGGTGCCGAGGGCGACGATGAGTTCACCCTTATCGGCCAGGACCGGGGCCAACAGTTTTGTATACCAGCCGCCGCCGGGGATCAGCTCAACCACTTTCATATTGTCGCGTAAGCCGAAAAACGCCAGTGTCTCCAGGGGCTTGCGGTTTCTGTCGCGCGCCTTTTCCGCAGCGCTGCGAATATCCGCCTGCATGGCGAGTTTTAACTTTTGCTCCACGGCGTCAGATGTGCTTTGGGCGGCGGCCATCGGTGCCAGCGCCAGCGCTGCTGCGAACAGGATAAATTTCATGGTTTTTCCTTACAGTAAGTGCTAATGGGAGGGTAGGTGTCAGTGGAATGGGCGCTCGGAATGGCCTGGGATCATACTATAGGCGCCAGCCACAATCCAGCCACAACCCAAGCACAATTG
This sequence comes from Exilibacterium sp., assembly GCA_028280195.1. GTDB lineage: Bacteria > Pseudomonadota > Gammaproteobacteria > Pseudomonadales > Cellvibrionaceae > Exilibacterium. Next base: position 15,709 of record JANQMH010000137.1, on the reverse strand, counting down.
AACGACGATCGAACTGCAAATAAAGGGCTGTGGCAGGGCTTTGTCGTTGCCGTCCGGTCGAATTTCACGCCAGGATAAAACGCCGGATCACCGCTGCGCAGCCGCTCAATCTGCTGTTGCATGCCACAGCGTTGCCGGCAACGCTGATATCCCTTTTCATCGATGCTGTTTTCGTCCATACAACGATGTCGCATATCAGTTATTATTGCGTATCTTCTCCAGTACGGTCAGCAGGCTGGAGGTGTCCCAGCGGCCGCCGCCGATTGACTGGACTTCACCGTAGAACTGATCCACCAGGGCCGTCAGGGGCAGGTGAGCGCCGGCACGGCGGCCCTCGTCCAGGACAATGCCGAGGTCTTTGCGCATCCAGTCGACGGCAAAGCCAAAGTCGAAGCGGCCCTCGATCATGGTGGCGGCACGGTTGTCCATCTGCCAGGACTGGGCGGCGCCTTTGGAAATGACCTCGATAACGGCATTGGCATCGAGCCCGGTAGCCCTGGCGAAGTGAAGCGCCTCGGAAAGGCCCTGCAGTATCCCCGCTATACAGATCTGATTGACCATCTTGGCAAGCTGGCCGTAGCCGACCGGGCCCAGCCGTTTTAGCATTTTTGCGTAGCAGTTGAGCAGCGGCCTTACTTTTTCGAACGACTCGGTCTCGCCGCCCACCATCACGCTAAGGGCGCCGTTTTCAGCACCGGCCTGGCCGCCTGAAACAGGGGCGTCCAGATAGCTGATACCTTTATCGCCGCCGGCAAGCGCCAACTCGCGCGCCACCTCGGCGGAGGTGGTGGTGTGGTCGACAAAAGTGCTGCCCGCAGCCATAGCGCTGAAGGCGCCGTTGTCGCCGGCAGCCACCTGGCGCAGATCGCCGTCGTTGCCGACGCAGGCGAATACCACCTCGGCGGCCACCGCAGCCTGCGCCGGGGTGGCCGCCATGCGGCCGCCGTATTCGGCCACCCATTTTTCCGCCTTGTCGCGGCTGCGGTTATAGACGGTGATATCGTGCCCGGCTCTGGCCAGATATCCGGCCATCGGGTAGCCCATTACGCCGAGGCCGATAAAAGCCACTTTATTCGTCATTCTGTCATCCTCACTGCAATATTCCACGGCGCCGGGTAGTCTCTGCCGCGCCGGCCAGGAGATCATAGCCTGGTTTGCCGCCGGCGGCACGAATTTGCGTTGCACCATCAGTCGAGTCGCCGCCCTCGTACGGCTAAGGGTGAAGACCGCCGGGGCGAAATCCCAGGCAGTATTTTGGTAAACCAGCTATCTGCCATTTTATTAACTAATAACTGGTAGTAGCGAATGCTTTCAGTATAATGACAGAAATTGGTATGATAGGTTCTCCTGGTCCCGGGCGCACCGCTAATGACAATAAGGCGCTTAGCCAGAGCGTCGAGACAAGCTGCGACCCGATATCCGTGCCGCTGCAGGCAATATGATCGCCATCCACAAACTAGTAGCGGTATCGGTTGGCCTGCTGCTGCGGCAGGGCGCTGCGCAAAACCGTACTGCCGGCCGTGTACCGTGTGCTGGCGGCGAGTATTTGGGGGTGATCGCCATTGCCGTATTGAATGTCGGCGATCCGTTGATGACAGCCGTTCAATAACCGGTGATGAGACGATGAAAAAGGCAATTCTGACAGCAGTACTGCTGAGTGTTTCCACAGGCCTGTGGGCCGCCAAGCCAATCACTACCCAGATCGAAAGAGAGTATCTCGATACTCTCAGCCTGTTGTCGGCGGCACTGTTGAGACAGCAGAACAACGATGCCGGCGACAAGGACTACGGCGGGCTGCTCGACCCCGAAAACGCTATCTATTACTCGCGCGCCGCCGAAGCAGTCTACCCGTTCACAGTGATGTATCAGTACACCGGCAACAGTGAATACCGCGATGCCGCCATCCGGCTGGGTGAGTGGCTGATTCGACAGCAGCAGCCGGGCGGTGAGTGGATTGAAAACCCCTGGGAGTGGACGGGAACCACCGCCGATCAACTGATGATGCTGGCAGCGGCGTTTCCCGCGCTGCAGTCCTACCTCGACCGCGCGGCCCAGCGCCGCTGGCGCGCTTCCATGCGCGCCGCCGGGCTCTATCTGGTGGAAAAGATGGAGCCGGACTTCGCCAGCATCAATTATATTCCCACCACCGCCGGGGCCCTGGCGGTGCTGTGGCAGAACGTCGCCAGGGAAAAGGTGTTTCTCGATAAAGCGAAAAAGCTGGCCTGGCAGACCGTTGCCAAAATGGATCAGGACCAGTTTATCCACGGTGAGGCGGCGCGGGTGCACGGCGTCAAATACGGTGTGGATTTAAACTACCAGATGGATATGTCGCTGTGGGGCCTGACACTTTACGCCCGTATCACCGGCGACAAGGCCGCCGAGGAGTACGCGCGCCGGTCACTGGCAAAGGTGATTCATTTTGTATATCCCAACGGGATTATCGACGGTTCCTGGGGAGCCCGCTCGTACAAGTGGACCGGCTATGGTACCAAGACGGCCGACGGCAGCCAGGTGCTGTTCAGTTTGTTCGCCGATGAAAACACCGCTTACCAGACAGCTTCACTGCGCAACCTGCAGTATTTGCGCAGCGCCATCAAGCAGGGGCTGGTGGGTTACGGGCGCGACATCTGGGCCTTCGCCAGTAAAACCGGCAAACCCAATTTATACCCGACCTTTGCGCGTGCCAAGAACCTGGCCATGGCACTGGAATTCGGCCGCCATCAGCGCGGCCCGGGCAAGCCGCTGCCGGCGGATAAGGGCGATTGGGTCAGGTACTTTCCCAGTGTCAAGGTAGGGGTCATTCGCCAGGGTAACTGGATGGCGACTGTGTCGGCATACGACTACCACGACTACACGGACTGGGGCAAAGGCAAATACACACACTTTCCCCGCGGCGGCGCCATTGTCAATCTCTGGCACGACGGCTTTGGCCTGCTTACCACGGCGTCGCAGAACCGATACCATCGCGGTGAGGTGATCCATATGCCGCCGATAGAGAGTGAAACCTTTCCGCTGACGCCGAGAATCGAGTTCGATTCGGCCGACGGTTACTTCACCAATTTATACGAGACCAAGGCAAAGCTGGATATTCGACAGCAAGCAGACCGGGTGCTGGTCGAGACCTTCGGCCAGCTGTCCGACCAGAACTACCACCCCGGTGGTGTTGCCTACCACTATCAATACACCTTTGACGATACGCAGTTGAAAAAAAGTGTGACGCTGAGATACCACGACCGCAGGCCGCCAGTGCGGGTGATCGAGCCGATCGTGCTGGATGCCGGCGTCAAAGTGAGCAAGGTAGGTGCAAAGAAAATCCGTATCACATCGCAGCGGGGTGTGCTGCATCTGCGTTTATTGAAGGGTGAGGCCGATATCAGCCTCGGTAAAAATGCCGAGGGGTACTGGTCGCCGTTTCCCGGCCTGCGCACCTATCCCATTGTATTCGAGCTGCCGGCGGACAAAAATGCCATCACCCAAACCATTGACTATGTGTTTGAGACCGGGTCCAACCGCTAGCCTCGCGGCGGGGAAACCCGGCAACTACCCGGGGAAACCACCTTTGGCGGCCGCTAGTAATTGACGGCGGGGTTATTGCCGGGGTAAATCACGCCAACCAGATAGAGTCCGCCCGCATCGGTGCACTCCAGCGAGTGCTGTTGCTTGCGGGGCAAAAAGACAATATCGCCGGCGCTGACTTTTGCTTTCAGATCCTGCGTCCACATATAGCCGCTGCCCCGGAGTATGACCAGCGACTCCTCGTACAAATGCCGGTGGGGCAGTGCTTTGGAGAGCGGGATTTCACCGATGAACTGGGTTACCACATCCGAGCCGACTGCGCTGTCAACCAGAATTTGAAAAAAGCGGTTACCCATCGCCTGGCGATTTTCCCTGTCAATGCCGACCACCCGCTCGGGAAAGCGGGCGTCGAAGTTTTCCGGCATCAGCGCGGGCCATTCGGGGCTGTGCGCCAGCGGGCAGACCGACGCAAACACCTTGATGGCGCCGCCGCCGGGGTTGTCGATGCGGAAGGCCTCACCGGGGCGTATATAGACCCCGGTTTCCGGCTCGATGGCAAAACGGCGGCCGGATATCTCGATCCGCCCGCTGCCGGCAGTCACCAGCAGGGCGACGTCGCGCCGGCCAAAACCGACTACCGGTGAGGTGCCGCCGCCGGCTTCGAAGTAAAACTGCGACTGGAAGCGGGCGCCGCTGTCAGCGTTGATCAGTGACGACACCGACAGATTGCCGCGCGTGCTGGCGCCGCCGGATGCCGGGGACTGCACATAGCAGCCGCCGTTCAGCCAGGCCCTGCCGTCTTTATCGGCACTGACAAGCCGGACGGCTCTGTTGGCTGCAGAGTTGGGGTCGTCGGATTCGTATTCGCCTTTGAGATTATTGTGGGCGCCGTCGCAAAACGGCTGCGCCGCGCTGTGTTTGCAGCCGCAAAACAGCACTTCCTCGCCCTGTTCGCGCGCGGTGTAAGACACCGGCTCATAACCGGTGCCGCGATGCGAGCCGTCGCAGAACGGCTGCCTGCTGCTCAACCCGCAGCTGCACCAGCGGTAGGTCCTGCCTTTTTCCAGCGCCTGGTAATAGGGCTTATAGCGGGCAATTCGCGGCAGCCCGCTCGCTTTTTCGGACACAGTTTTACCTCCTCTATAGAGCGAATGCTAGTTCACCTTGGGGTTTGCGCGGTGTTCGGCAGCTTTTGTGTCCGGGTGTTGAAAGCCGGTGACAATCAGACAGCCGAGCACCACCATAACGGCACCGGCAAGCATTGCCGGCGAAAGTTTTTCCGCGCTGATATACGCCGGCAACAGCAGCGCAAACACGGCTTCATAGCCCAGCGCCAGCAGCGGAATGGTGGCCAGCATGGCGCTGCACTTGGCTGTCTGCCAGCGCACCATCGCCTCGCCAAAACAGATATAGGCGATAAGCGATGTAAAACTGGTGGCCAGCAGCAGGGCCAGCTCCACGCTGTTGAGCTGCAGCACGACTGCCGGGCTGGAGACGGGCAGCAAAACCAGTATACCCAGGATATAAGTCGCCAGCAGTATCAGTGCGGGAGACAGCCTGTCGCCCAGCAGTTTTTGTCCCAGACCGTAAAAGACCCACACCAGTGAGGCCAGCACCATGTAGACGATACCGAAAGCATACTCGGTCTCGACGGCGATGATTTCCTCCAGGCGGCGGTGGAAAAACAGCAGCAGGCCGGATAAAAAAATGCCAGTGCCCAGCCACTGGGCACCGCTGAAGGATTCCCCCAGTAGCAGCACGCTGATTATCAGCAGAGAGACCGGGCCCAGTTGGATGATTATCTGGCTGGCGCCGGCGGGGATATAGGCCAGGGCGTCGATAAACATAATATGGTTGCCCAGCAGCCCGCCGATCGCAGCCAGCAGTAACAGGTAGTGCTTTACCCGCATGCCGGAGGCCGGCAGCGGCTGCCGGCGGATGAACAAATAGAGCAGCAGCGGCGGCGTGACCAGTAAAAATCGATAGAAATTCAGCGTATAGGGGTCGATTGCGCTCAGCACCCCCTTGGAAACAATCGGCAGCAGGCCCCAGAAGGCCACCGAGGTCAATGCCAGGGTAATACCATAGCGCTTATCGGTCATTGATCGGCAGGTGGAGTCTGGAGCGGTCAATCGACGCGCCCTGCTTAAATACCATGGCTATGTCTTTGGCGTTGTCGATATCCTCGACCGGATTTTTATTCAGCAGTACCATATCGGCAAGTTTGCCCTCTGCCAGAGAACCCAGCTGCGCTTCGCGACCGAGAAAAACGGCGGCATTGAGCGTGGCGATACGGATAATTGCCAGGTTGGGTATGCCGGCGGCCGCCAGCAGCTCCATTTCCCGGTGTACCGCTGGGCCCATGCTCTGGTCAGTACCGAGGGCGAGTATGCCGCCCTGGTCGTGTATCATACGCAGGTTTTGCTGCGCCACGGGCGTCATGATCTGCATCCACCACGTCCAGGTCTGCTGTTTGTACTGCGCGCTTTTTTGTGTTTTCAAACGCGCGATCTCCGCTTGCGACAATACCGCCTGATATAAAGCCTGGTCCAGGTACTCGGGGTGTTGCGCCAGCCGGCTGTAGTTTTCACCGATGGTCAGCGTGGTTGCCATGGGAATTCTTTTGGCGCTGACCAGCCTGGCAAACTCCTCGGTAGTCGGGCCTTGAATCACCGGGTGGGCGAGGGTATCGACGCCGGCGAAAATCGCCTGCCGGGCGCGGCGTTCACTGGAAGCGTGGACTGTGCTGCGGATGCCCTGGTCGTTGTAGTATTCGACTATGTTCTGCATGATATCGAGGGGCAGCAGGGGGATGGCCGGACGCGCGCCCCAGCCCCTCTCCTCGTAGGTGAGTTTTACCATGTCGGGGGCGCGGCGGATATGTGCATCCAGCGCCGGCTTGCCCTCCGGCCAGCGATCGATCAATACCGCGCCCGGGCCGCTGCCGTGGCTGCCGGGGTGGGTCACGATGCTGCCGGTGGTAAAGATTCGCGGTGCCAGCAGTTTGCCGGCGCGTTCCTCCTGCCGCAGGGCGAAAATATAGTCGGGGTTGTTGCCCATATCGTAGATTGCCGTTACCCCGCTGTAGAGATAACTGTGCAGCATCTGGATGCCGTCTTTTTTGTCGACCTTGATTTTTCTGAGCCCGCTGCTGGTGACCTCGGTGCCGCCGCGCAGGTGGACGTGAATATCCATCAGGCCGGGGATCAGATATTTTCCGCGGCCGTCGATCACTTCGGCGCCCCGGCGCTGCTGTGGCGGGAAACTGCCGCGGATAATCCGGCGGATTGTGCCGTCGCTGATCAGCAGGCTGGCATTGGCTACCGGCTCGCGACCGCTGCCGTCGATCAGGGTGGTCTGTTCAATGATCAGCGGCCTGGCCGGGGCCGGATCGATCTGTAGCAACAGGGCCAAAGTCAGGCCCGCCAGGCTGATAAGTTTCATTACCGCTCCTGTTTGAAAATCTCGCCATCGCGCATCACGAACGTTACCTCCAGCACTGCGCGGATATCCTCCAGCGGGCTGGCGGGCATGGCGACGATATCCGCCGCCTTGCCCGGCTGCAGTGAACCGACCTCGGCGTCGATACCGGCGGCCGCAGCGGCGTTGACGGTGCCGGCCATTAGAGCCTCCATCGCCGACATGCCGATATTCACGTACTCGATAAATTCGTTGGCGTTATCGCCGTGGGGGTAGAGGCCGGCGTCGGTGCCAAGGGCGATGTTGACACCCATTTCGTGGGCCAGGCGGCCCATGACTTTCGGCTGTTTACCGAGTCGCAGCAGCTTTGCCATAATCGGTGGCGGCATGCCTCTAAACGGGCCCTGGCGTATTTTTTCCGGGGTGTCGCCCACCGCCGTGATCGGGTAGATCGTGGGAATCATCCAGGCACCGCTTTTTTTGAACAGCCGCATGATGTTTTTATCGGCCCACATGGCATGCTCGATGGAGTCGAAGCCGGCTCTGAGCGCCGCTTCGATGCCGCCGGCGGAGTGGGCGTGAGCAGTGACTTTCCTGCCGAGGCTGTGCGCGGTTTCGACAATGGCGCTGAGTTCGGCGTCGGTCAGCTGCTGCCCGGTGCCGGCTGCGGTTTCGCTGAGAACGCCGCCGGTGACCGTCACCTTGATGACATCGGCGCCGCGCTTCACCTGCCGGCGCACGGCCGCGCGGCAGCTGTCGGGGCCGTCGCAGATACCGGTTTTGGGCAGTGCGTAGAGCACCTCCCGGCGGTAGCCGTGTATATCGCCGTGGCCGCCGGTGGCACTGATGGGATCGCCGGCGACGAGTATTTTCGGGCCCGGCACTTTGCCGGCCTTGATGGCATCGCGCAGCGCGAATACCGCGTTGCCGGAAGAGCCCAGATCTCTGACGGTGGTAAAGCCTCCCAGCAGCGTGTTTCTGGCATACATGGCGGCGCTGAGGGCGGTATCGGCATCGCTGTCGGTGACTCGCAGATATTTCGAGCCCGGCCCGTACTGGGTGCTGATATGCACGTGCAGATCGATAAAGCCCGGCATCACGAAGGCCTCGCGCAGATCGATCACCGCGGTGTCCTGCGCCAGCCCCAGTTGCGCGGGGGTGCGGTAGCCCGCTTCAATCGCCCGGATGCGGCCCTTTTCAATCACCAGCGTCTGGGTTCGAGCCGGCGGCTCGCCGGGTACACTCAGCAGCTGCCCGGCGTGTATGACAGAGCCGGCTGCGGCAACTGCGGCGGCCGCAGAGCTCAAACACAGCGAGCCGATAAGGGCGAAAAAACAGGTAGTACGTGAAGCCAGCGGCTGCTTTTTATCGTTCATAACTGTTTTTGTGTTTCATGGCTGTTTTCTTGGTTCGTGACTGTTTTTGGTTCATGACTGCTTTCGTGGTTCATGACTGTTTTTGGTTCATGACTGTTTTTGGTTCATGACTGTTTTTGGTTCATGACTGTTTTGGTTCATGACTGTTTTGGTTCATGACTGCTTTCGTGCTTCATGACGGTTTTTTGGTTCACGACTATTTCACAATTCATGGCTTTTTCATAGTTCATGGCCTTTTTTACAGTTCCTCACCGTACACTGAAATCCTGCGCCCGCAGTCAGTTAAAACGCTTGGTCAGGCTTACGCCGATGGTGCTGGGGCGGGTGGTGACTTTGCGCGTCGGCTCACCGGAAGCCTGGATAATCGCCACGTCGCCGTCCTCATCGAAGACATTTTCCCAAAACAGAGCCACATCCAGACTGTGCTGCTCGCTGGAAAAACCCAGGCGCAGATTGACCAGGTCGTACTCTTCTTTGAGCCGGTTTACTGTGGAGGTATCGTCGAACTCGGTATTGGATTCGTCGTGGAAGGCGTATTCCGCGCGGGCAAAACCCGACCAGCCGGCAACCGGCAGAACGAAGTTTTTCTGGGCGGTGGCATTCATGGTCAGCTGCGGAATATGGGGGATTTCCTGGCCGTCCCTGCCCGGTGCGGCAATTTCGCTGCTGATCTGGTCCTCGGTCAGCTCGCGCGTGGGCAGGTAGCTCAGGCCCAGGCTGAATTCCCAGTCCAGCGAGGGGCGGGCGTTGATTTCCAGCTCCAGGCCCTGTACTTCCGCCGAGCCGGCATTGCCGATAAACCCGAAGGCATCGGTGGGGTCGCGCCCGGCCACTTGCATATTGGTAAATTCCACATGGAAGGCCGCGGCGTTGACGATGAGGCGGTTGTCGAGCCAGCGGGATTTATAGCCGATCTCGTAGTTCCACACCTCATCGGCTTCAAACAGATCGGGAACCGCGACGATGCCCTGGTTGTTGGTGCCGCCCAGCCTGAAACCCTGTGAGGCGACGGCATAGAGGCTGCTGTCTTCGAAACTGTAAGACAGCTTGTACTTCTGGATCAGCTCGTCCTGTTCAGAAGCGTTGGTGTTGGGTGCGGGCACCTCGCTGCCGAATAGGGCGAACTGAAACTCGGTGGCGCCGAAGTCGGACTGCTCGACATCGAACCAGCGCAGGCCCGCGGTGAGTTGCAGGCTGTCTGTCAGGTCATAGCTGATTTCACCGAACAGGGCTTTCTCCTCGATATCTTTGTCGGCGACCCGGGCGAATACACAGGGGTGGCAGCCGGCAATACCGGCACCGGGTTCATTGGAGGGGCCGGTGAAAGGTGTGCCCGGATCGAAGGGCAGCCCGGTGTCGGGGTCGGTAACCGGCACAAAGCTCTGGAATTCACTTTCGCGGTCGCGCCAGAATGCTCCCGCCAGCCACTGCAGCGGGCCGTCGCCGCTCGAATTGAGGCGGACTTCAAACATATTCTGCTCCAGCGACTGATCCTGGTCAGTGACGGCCGGGAACAGATCGTCGCGCGTACCTTCGGCGCCCAAAAACAGAATGATCCAGGTCGAGTCGAACTTGAAACCGAAATCCCGGCGGTAGTTGGAGCCGGTTGCCGTCAGCGTTGCCCACGGCAATTGCCAGGTTCCCGTCAGGCTGTAGATTTTCTGGTCGTCGGGTTTTGGCGTTTGCGTAAAGTCGCCGACCTGAAAGTCCCCGGTCTGAAAAAACGTACTGGGGGAGGCATCGTCGAAGCGACCCTGGTCGTCGGAACCCGGGTTCTGGTTGTAGGTGTCAAAGGGGTGATAGTAATCCGCGCCGCCGACATCCCGGTCCTGCAGCCATACCATGCCCTCCAGCGTGAAGTTATCGGTGGGGCGCCAGGTCAGCAGAGTTCTGATGCCGGTGGTGGAGACATCGTTGATATCGTCCTGACCGAGGCGCACATTGTCGATATAGCCGGCGTCCTCGCTGTCGTAGAGCACTACCCTGATACCGAGTTCGCCCTCGATCAGCGGCAGGTTCAGCATCACGTTCAGGTCGGTATTGTTGTCGCCCGCTTCGGAGGTACTGGAAAACTCGCCGCCCACCGCGGCGGCAAACTGCTCCAGATCGGGCTTGTTGGTAATAAAGCGCACGGTGCCGGTCTGGGAGTTGGCGCCGAAGGTGGTGCCCTGCGGCCCCTTGAGCACCTCGACGCGCTGCATATCGTAGAGTTTCAGGTCGGCGGTTTGCGCACCGCTGTCCGAAGTGGAACTCTGCACACCCGGTATCGGCACCTCGTCGTAGTAGACCGCGACCTGCTGCTGGCCGGCCGACTGAATACCGCGCAGAGTATAGCGTTTTTCGCCGGCGCCCTCGTCCTGGAAAGTCAGCCCCGGGACTTGGTAAACGAAATCGTTGAAATCTGTAACATTTTGTTTTCTAAGGAAATCTTCCGGCAATGCCGTGATGGTCGCGGGAATGTCCTGGAGTACCTGTTCGCCGCGTTTTTGCGCCGTTACGATAATTTCCTCAATTGCCGCCGAGCTTTGCTGCTGCTGGGCATACAGGCCAGGTGCCGCGGTGGAACCAGCCGCAATGATACCGGCATAGATTAAGTTAAGCTTCACGTTCACTCTCCTGTCGCGGTAGATGTTTTTTTTATTGATTTATTTATTAAACTATTGCTGTTAACCGGGAGCAATACACGTTTTAGGTCATCAACCCTAAAGTCTTTTTGCTGGACAGCGGCGATTCCCGGCTGGAACTATTTAGGGCATTGCCGGCAAGTAACGGTGCATTGGGAGTAAATGGCATGGGTTCTTAGATCTAAAGAATTTTAAAATAACATGATGATATATCCATCTCTTTACCAGTAAGCTGACACTATCTACCAGTAAAGCTGACACTATGGCGACCAGAGAAACGCAGAACCTGATTATCGATACCGCGATCGACCTGTTTAACGAGTACGGCAGCCGCGCCGTATCCACCAACCGTATTGCCGATGAATGCGAACTCAGCCGCGGCAATCTGCACTACCACTTCCGCACCAAGGAGGAGATCATTCAGGCCATCTTCCAGCGCATCGACAAGGAGATGGAGCAGGACTGGTACCAGGACCACAAGCACCCCTCGATGGAGTATATGTATTTCATGTTTTCACGCCAGATTGAACTGATCTGGCGCTACCGGTTTTTCTACCGCGAACTCAATGGCCTGCTGCAAAATGATGCGCGCCTGAAAGTGCTGTTTATGGATAACCGCAAGCGGCGCGTCAGGGAAGTGGAGCTGTTTTTCGAGCAGATGGTCAAAGCGGAGCTGGTTGTCGAGCCGCAGGCACCGGTCACCATGGCCTCGCTGCTGGAAATAACCTGGTTGATTTCCGATCAGTGGCTGCCCCACCTCGACTTGCACGACAAGGTATTGGACGAAGAGAGCATCGCCGACGGCTACCAGTTGATTCTGCAGGTTTTCGAACACTATTTCACCCCGGCAGCGCGGCGGCAGCAGTCGCGACTGCTGACCACGAGACTGACCCGCCGCGGCAGACCGTAAGCGGTGGCGGGTTTATTATTAGGGCAATCTCCCTAAATTTCTCGGCACCCGTTTGCCTTTTATCGGATAAACTGCCGTTGAGATGTTGCTGAAACGTTGCTTGGGACATCGGTGCCGCGAGCCGGCCTCGCCGATGTCTCCGAATCTACTGGTAGTCACAATAATTTATTAAGGAAGCCGAGACGATGAGGTGGCCTGCAAAACGAATTACCGAGTCTTCGAAAAAAAGTTTCGGTATGTACGAAAAAGCCATGCCGCTGATGGCCCGGGGAGTGGATTTAATCCACCTCGAAGTGGGGCGCCCGAATTTCGATACGCCGCAGCATATCAAAGAGGCGACCAAGAAAGCACTGGATGACGGCATTGTCCACTACGGGGATTTCCGCGGCGAGTTGAAATTTCGCCAGGCGCTGGCGGCAAAACTCAACCACAGCAACGGCATCGGCGTTGACAGCGACGAGGTGCTGGTGGTCAACGGTTTGACCCACGGTGTCTATACCGCCTGTATGGCGGGCCTGAACCCCGGAGACGAAGCGATTTTACTCGAGCCCTATTATCCCCAGCACGTCAATAAAATTGAACTGGCGGGCGCCAGAGTGGTGGCGGTGCCGCTGGACAAAGAACGCGGGTTTCGCATCGACGCGGCGGCCATCGAGCGGGCTGTCACCCCCAATACCCGTATGATCGTGCTGGTCAACCCGGCCAACCCCACCGGGCGGGTGTTTTCCCGCACCGAACTGGAACAACTGGCGGCAGTGGCCATTGAGCACGATCTGCTGGTGTTATCCGATGAGGTGTACGAACAGATCGTATTCGATGACAACCGCCATATCAGCATTGCCTCGCTACCGGGCATGAGGCAGCGCACCATCACCATGTTTGCCTTTACCAAGGCTTACGCCATGGACGGCTGGCGTATGGGCTACATTGCCGCGCCGCGGGACTTTATGCCGGCACTGCTGAAAATCACCATGAACGATGTGGCCCATGTCAATGTCTTCATTCAGGAGGGCGGCTACGCCGCCGTTACCCAGTCGCAGGATTGTATCGCCGCCATGGTGGCGGAGGACCAGCGGCGCCGCGACCTGGCGGTAAGGCGTCTCAATGCCATGCCGCTGGTGCGCTGTGCGGTACCCGAGGGCAGTATTTATACCTTTCCCGATATCAGCGCCACCGGCCAGAACAGTGCCGATATCGCCGATGAAATACTGCAGCGCTGCCGCGTGGTGGTTGAAACCAGCACCTTTTACGGTGCCAACAGTACTGATAATCTGCGCATCTGCTTCGGCGCCGAGCCCTATGAGCGGATTGAAGAAGCCATGAACCGGCTGGAGCAGTATTTTATTGACAAAGCATCGGCCTGATCGTATCGACAGGCAGCGGTACTGATGACGACACAGCTGATAACGAGATAACAACGCATTGTCCGATAGCAAGCCCGATAGCAAGTCCGATAGCAATACTCACCCGACCTGGTCCTCGCGACCGGCCTTTCTGATGGCGACCGTCGGCGCCGCCGTCGGTCTCGGCAACCTCTGGCGTTTCCCCTTTATGGCCGGTGAAAACGGCGGCGGCGCTTTCGTGCTGGTGTATATTTTCTTTATTTTGCTGATAGGTATACCGATTATCATGGCCGAACTCTGTATCGGCCGGCGCGGCCGGCGCAGTCCTATCGCCACCATGCGTGCGCTCAGCGCTGAGGCGGGGCGCAGCCGCCGCTGGCAGCTTGTCGGCTGGCTCAGTATCGCCATACCGTTTATCGGCCTGAGCTACTATTCGGTGGTGGCCGGCTGGGCAATCGACTACGTTGCCAAGGCGGCGCTGGGCACCTTTGACGGTTTGAGTAGTGGCGGCTCGCAGGACACTTTTGACCGGGTGCTGGCCTCTCCACTGCGGATGCTGGCCGTGCACACGCTGTTTATTGCCGCGGCGGTGTTTATCGTCAGCAGAGGCATACACAGCGGCATAGAGACAATGGCCAAAGTCATGATGCCGGTATTGTTTCTACTGCTGGTAGTGATGGTGATTAATGCGGCAGTAACGGCGGATTTCAGCGCTGGTCTGCGCTTTCTGTTTGCCCCCGATTTTTCCAAGCTGACACCCACGGTGGTGTTTATGGCGCTGGGGCAGGCATTCTTTTCCATCGCCGTCGGGGTCGGCGTATTGATGACCTACGGCTCCTATATGCCGAAAAACTATCCGCTGCCGGCCTCCGCCACCGTCATTGCCGCAGCCGACACCGGTGTTGCCATCCTCGCCGGGCTGGCTATTTTTCCGCTGGTATTTCACTACGCTCTCGATCCCGGCGGTGGCCCCGGGCTGATCTTCGTGACTCTGCCCATCGCCTTTGGGCAGATGCCGGCCGGGCATCTACTCGGCCTGCTGTTTTTTGTGCTGTTGTTTTTTGCTGCGTTCTCCACCGCCATCGGTATGCTCGAGCCGGTGGTGTCGTGGTTTGAGGGCCGCGGCCGGGGGCGTCCGGCGGTAGCTTTCTGGTGCGGCGCGGGCGCCTGGTTTCTGGGGCTGGCCGCCATGCTGTCCTTCAATGTCTGGAAGGATGTGAGGCTGCTGCCGGCAATCGCCATGGTGAGTGATAAAAGTATTTTCGATCTGTTCGATTTTCTGGTTTCCAATCTGCTGCTGCCGATCAACGCCCTGTTGATCGCGTTGTTTGCCGGCTGGATGATGTCCAGGCAAGCCACCGTCGATGAGCTGGGGATGGGCGAGGGCTGGCGTTACGGTTGCTGGCGGGCGGCGATTCGCTATATAGCGCCGGTGGCAATCGTGCTGGTATTTGTTACCAGCCTGCGTTAACGGTACTGCGTTGTTAATGGTATTGCGTCAGTGGCACTACTTAGCCGCACTACTTAGTTACTCTACTTACGTTGCACTATTTATTTGCACTATTTATCTACACTATTTATTTATACTACGTTGGGAAAGTTTATTTCGCGCCGGCGCTGCGGAAACGCTCCGCCAAGGCAGTCGGGCCGGCGCCGTAGTGCCTGATAAACGCGCGCCTGAGCCGTTCCTCCTGCCCGAAGCCGAAGCGCCGCGCCAGTTGCGCGACCGAATCGGCACCGCTCTCCAGTGCCGCGCGCGCGGCTTCGACGCGGATTGCCTCGACCGCCTTGGCGGGAGTCGTGCCGGTGCTGGCGCTAAATCGCCGGGTGAAATTGCGCGGGCTCATACTGGCGCGGCGGGCGAGGTTTTCAACCCGCAGATCCTCCTGCAGGTGATCGGCGATCCAGGCGATAAGGTCGCCGAATTCACCGCCGGCGTCGGCCAGTTGACCGCGTAGCGGCTGGCTGAACTGCGACTGCCCGCCGGGCCGCTTGACAAACACCACCAGCGTCTTGGCGACTTCGATGGCGCGCTCGGCGCCGCAGTCCTCCTCTACCAGGGCCAGAGCCAGATCCACACCGGCGCTGACACCGGCCGATGTCCACACCGGGCCGTCGCGCAGGCAGATGGCGTCGGGCTCGACTTCAATATCCGGGTAGCACGCCTGCAGCGCCCGGCAGGCGCGCCAGTGGGTAGTGGCGCGGCGCCCGGCGAGAATACCGGCTCGCGCGGCGAGAAAGGCGCCTACGCATACACAGGCGGTGCGCGCGGCGCGATCGCTCAGGCGGCGTACCTCCGCGACCAGCTCTGCCTTGTTCTGCGCCTGCTCAAAGCCGCTGCCACCGGGCAGGAACAGGGTACCGATTGCGCCGCTGTAGCTGCTCGAGCGCCGCGATTCCAATACCAGCCCCGCGTCGGTTTGTATCGGACCACCGTCGAGCGAGAGCGTGACAATATCGTAGCGGCCGGCCTCGGCCAGTGCCTGGGCCGGGCCGGGCCGGCGATATCGAACGCCGAAA
>JANQMH010000058.1 GCA_028280195.1 Exilibacterium sp. | reverse complement strand
TGACTACTGCGACGGCAGCGATCTGCAGCAGGCGGCCGCCTGCGCCGCTGCCGCCGATACCGCGATCGTGGTAGTCGGCTACACCCACGAGGACGAAGGCGAGTATATCGCCCCGGTTGCCATGGAACCCTTCGCCGACGGTATCAAACCGCCGGGCCTGCTCGACGGCCTGTTCCGCCTGCCGCTGCTGGCGCCATTGTGGCGCCGGCTGGTGGCCCGGGCGGCGCAAAAGCGCCGCTTGCAGGCCAGCCCCGAAAACGAACTGTTCGGCCGCGGCGGCGACCGCCGCTCGCTGCAACTGCCGGCCGCCCAGCGGGATCTGATCAAGACTGTGGCCGCCGCCAATCCGCGCACCGCAGTACTGGTGATGAGCGGCAGCGCCGTGCTGATGGAAGACTGGCGCCGGGATGCGGCGGCCATCATGTTGATCTGGTATCCCGGTATGGAAGGCGGCAATGCCCTGGGCGAGGTGCTGTTTGGCGAGCATGCCCCCAGCGGCAGACTGCCGTTTGTCATTCCCACCGACGCCGCCCACCTGCCGGCCTTCGATCCGGACGCCGAAGCCGTCAGCTACGACCTCTGGCACGGCTACCGGCTGCTGGCACGCAACGGCCATCAACCGGCTTTCGCCTTTGGCTATGGACTCAGTTACAGCGATATTGCCTATGAAAACCTGCGTGTGGCGCAACAGGGCAGTGGCAGTGACGCCTGCTTCGAGCTGGTGGTAAGGCTGCGCAATACCGGCGCGGTGGCGGTCAGCGAAGTGCTGCAGATTTATATCAGTGCTATCGATGCCGCGGTGGAGCGGGCGGCGCTGGAGCTGAAAGCGTTTGCGCGCGTGCCCCTTGCCGCCGGAGAGGCACGATCGGTGGCACTGAAGCTGCCGGTCTCGGCACTGGCGTATTTCGATGAACCGGCCGATACATTTATGGTAGCGTCCGGCCGCTACGCTATTATCGCAGCCCGGCACGCCGGCGCCGAAGACGCACTCAGCGCAACGGTGGAAATCACCGCAGCTGAGGCGGTCTGACGGTGCCTTGCAACCACCCGTGGACCGGCGTCAAAATTTTAGCAGGTGGTAGTTGACGACAATTATCCGATCGGTTAGTTTAGGCCGGGTTATCCGATCGGATAACAATAATGATGAGATGAAATAACCAGCCAATGGAGACTCAACTGTGAACCCAGTCGCACATGAGAAGGCCCTTCCCGTCGCGATCGCACTGACCCTCGCCACCGGCACCGCGCCACTAACCGCTCAGGAAGGCATAGGCCTGGAGCTGGAAGAGATCATTGTCACCGCCACCCGCATCGAGCGTTCTCTGCAGGAAGTGCCTGTAGCCGTGAGCGCCGTAACGGGTCAGAGTCTGGAGCAGAACTTTGTCGGGGGTATCGAAAACCTGGCGGAAGTGGTGCCCAGCCTGACATTTACCCAAAGCAGCAACGACCTGAATTCGCGCGTGCAGATCCGCGGTATCGGCACCGGTGTGTTCAGCTCCGCGGTTGAGCCCAGTGTTTCCTTCGTGCTCGACGGCGTGGTCCTCGGCCGCCAGAGCCAGGGACTGCAGGACCTGGTGGATATCGACCGGGTGGAAGTCCTGCGCGGCCCGCAGAGTACACTGTTCGGTAAAAACGCCTCCGCCGGGGTGATCAGCGTGGTCACCAAAGATCCCTCCTACGAAACCGAAGGTATGTTTGAAGTGCTGGCTGCCGAGGGCGGCGAGCAACACTATAAAGGCGCAATCTCCGGCCCGCTGTCGGAAATCGCCAGCGCGCGCCTGACCGGCTTTTTCAAAGAGCGCGACGGCCACATCGACAACCTCGCCGACGGGCGCGAACTCAACGGTTTCGAGTCCCAGGGCCTGCGCGGCAAACTGATGATAGAGCCCAGCGATGAACTGACGTTCCGCTTTATCGCCGACTACCGCGAAACCGACAATGACTGCTGCCAGCTCCAATATCGCGACCTGTCCACAGCATTGATACCTGCCCAGGCCGCAGCCGTAGCCCAGGCTTTGGGTGATGTCAGGCCCGGAAAGGAGAATACCAAAACCAATGCCGGTAGCGATGTCTTCAACGAAAGCGAGCAGTGGGGGGTTTCCGGCCAGGTCGACTGGGTGCTGAGCAGTGGCCATACACTGACGTCGATCACTGCCTATCGGGAATTTGATTTCAACAACAATATCGATGTCGACGGCACGCCGGGCGAAGCCGGTACCCCCGGTGTGGTGCAGCTGAACCTGAATGCCGGCGACACTCGCCTGGAGCAGTTTACCCAGGAAGTCAGACTGTCCTCTCCGGCCGAAAGCGATGTCAGCTACGTGGTCGGCGCCTACGCCTTTCTGCTCGATCTGGATCGAAACTTCCAGCGCCGTCTCAGCCCCTTTGTCGGCGGGCTCGGTCAGGCCATCTTCCAGAGCGGTGAGTTCGACGGCACAGTGGAGACCACCAACCTGTCGCTGTTCGGCGAACTCACCTACCCGCTCACCGACCGCCTGAGCGTGATTGCCGGTGCGCGTTATATCGACGAAGAACTGGAATACACCGCCTTTCGCGACCCGAGTCGCACCCTGGTCGAAGGGGACTTTGCCTTCACCAATGCCCAGGGTAACCCGGCGGATATCGACGGCAGCACTGACGACAGCACAGTGACCGGCCGGGTGGGTTTGAGCTATGAATTCAACGCCGATATCAACGCCTACGCCACCTACTCGCGCGGCTATAAAGGCAAGGCATTCAATGTTGCCGCCACGGTGCAGCAGGACGCCGAACCCATCGACGCCGAAGAAGTCGATGCTTTTGAAGTGGGCCTGAAGGCGCGGCTGTTCGACCGCCGCCTGCAGATCAACTCGGCGTTTTTCTACAGCAAGTACGATAATTTCCAGGCCCAGGTGGCCCTGCCGGGCGAGTTGGTGGCCATTCTGGTCAACGCCGGTGAGGTGGAAAGCAGCGGCTTCGAAACCGAGTTTACCGCCCTGCTGAGCGAGGGCTTTACCCTCAGCGGCGGCCTGACCTATACCGATGCGGAGATCGACGAGTTTCCGCAGGGGCAGTGCTATCCTGGCCAGACCGAGGCCCAGGGCTGTGTCGGCGGTCTCCAGGACCTGGCCGGCGGCGAGCTGCAGAATGCGCCGGAACTCAAATACAGCCTCAACGGCCGCTACCAGACAGCCTTGGGCGCCTCCGCCTGGGACGGTTATGTGCAGTTGGGCTATGTCTGGCAGGACGATGTGCAGTTCTCCCTCAACCAGGACCCGCTGACCATTCAGGAGGACTACGGTATTGCCAATCTGTCTTTCGGCCTGCTCGATCAGCAGGAGCGCTATCAGATCAACTTTTTTGTGCGCAATCTGTTTGATGAAAGCTATGCCAACAATATCTTCCGCGACGCTCTGGTCACCGGCGCCGTGGCCCACTATATTCCCAGGGAAGCCGAGAGGTTTTTCGGGGGTTCTTTCCGAGTCTCGTTCTAACCGTCGAGTTTGGGGGACCTAGCGGTCCCCCCTTTTTTATGCCATCAAGTTTTACGCCGCCAAGTCTGCAGAGGGCAACCACCATGAGAAAACTGCCCCCACTGTCAATCGCCATTATTTCCGCGGTGCTGCTTGCCGCCTGCGGCAGCAACCATTCCGAGCAGACCGGCAATGCCGCAACCGAAGTCAGTCGCACCGCCAAGCACGGCGAGCCGAATATCGTACTGATTCTGTTTGAGGACATGAGCCCGCGCATCGGTGCCTTTGGCGACGATATCGCCACCACGCCGGTACTGGACGCGCTGGCGCGCGAATCGGTTCGCTTCCCGAATACCTTTACCGCCGCCGGCGTGTGCGCGCCGAGCCGGGCAGCGCTGATTACCGGCGTGCACCAGCAGACACTGGGCGCCCAGCACATGCGTACCAAGGGCCTGCTGGGTCTCAAAGGCGGCGGCCCGATCGAATATGAGGCCGTGCCTGCGGCAGACGTCAAGGCATTTCCCGAGTTACTGCGCGCCGCCGGCTACTACACCAGCAACAACTACAAAACCGACTATCAGTTCGGCGAGCCCTTCAGCATCTGGGATGAATCAGGGCCGGATGCCAGCTGGCGCAAGCGCCGGCCCGGGCAACCTTTCTTCGCCATGATCACCCTGCTGAAAACCCACGAAAGCTATATCTGGCCCGAGGACATGGAAACCGGCGGCCACCGCCTGGCCGAGTTGGTCATACAGCGCAACCGCGCCGAACTGGCCGGCAAGCCGCGCGTCACCGATCCGCAGGCCGTCGAGGTCCCCCCTTATCTGCCGGACACAGCGGTAGTGCGCGCCGATATCGCCCGCCACTACGACAATATCGCCTTTGAAGAGCGCCAGGTGCAGCGCATCCTGGATGAACTGCAGGCCGACGGGCTGCTGGACTCGACCGTGGTGATCGTCAGCACCGACCACGGCGACGGCCTGCCGAGAATGAAGCGCTCGGTCTACGATTCCGGTATCCGTGTACCGATGATGATTCGCTTTCCCGGGGGCGAAAATGCCGGCGAGGTACGCGAGGAACTGATCAGCTTTGTCGACCTGGCGCCAACCATCCTCGATATGGCGGGCGCAGCCGTGCCCGCTTTTATCCAGGGACGCGACTTTCTCAGCAGCGATTTCGGCGCCGCAGCCACGCCTGCCCGCCAGTATATCTTTGCCGCCTCAGATCGGGTCGACGCCGTAAGCCAGCGCTATCGGGCCGTGCGCGATGAAAAATTCAAATACATACGCAACTTCATGCCCGCCAAACCTTTTTTCGAACCGTCACCCTTCCGCGATGCCCAGCCGACCATGCGCGAACTGTGGCGCCTGCACCGGACCGGCCAGCTCGATGCCCTGCAGGCATCCTACTTCGCTACGCCGCGGCCGGCGGAGGAACTCTACAACCTGCAGGACGACCCCCACGAAACCGTCAACCTGGCGCAGTCGGAGCGCTACAGCGCCGAGCTGCAGCGCCTGCGACGGGAGTTGGACCAGTGGATCGAGCGCAGCGGGGATTTGAGCGCAATCAGCGAGATCGAACTGATCGAGCGCATCTGGCCCGGGCGGCAGCAACCGCTGACAGCGGCGCCGCAGCTGGATGCCTCCGCTGCCGGCGGCGGGCAGCAGCGGGTCAGTATCAGCAGCGCCACAGCCGGCGCCTCCATCGGCTACCGCCTGGGCGGCGATCCCGAGGGTGAATGGCGACTTTATACCGGGCCGTTTACCGTTGCGGCCAGCACCGAGGTCAGCGCCAAGGCAATTCGCTACGGTTATCGGGAAAGTGAACCGACTCTTTTGAATGCTTTGCAGTAGTCGTTGAGATCTTGGTTGGAAAGTGCCGCCCCGGTCGGTTCTCACCGGTGAGGGGCGGCACTGTAGTTCCCCACCACAACATCAGGAAACGCGCTTGGGGTAAACCTCGTAATCGACACCCGCCATATCTTCCAGGCAGCGCACCACCTGACAGCTGTAGCCAAACTCATTGTCGTACCAGCAGTAAAGTACCGCGCTCTTACCCTCGGCAATGGTGGCCTTACTGTCAAACACACAGGCGTGGCGCGAGCCGACGAAATCAGTCGACACCACTTCAGGTGAATTGGTGTAATCGATCTGCTGCTGCAGCTGCGAATGCAGCGCCACCTCGCGCATATACTCGTTGATCTCATCGGCGCTGGCCGGCGTGCTCAACTGCAGATTGAGAATGGCCATCGATACGTTCGGCGTCGGCACGCGAATGGCATTGCCGGTAAGCCTGCCCTGCAGCTGCGGCAGCGCCTTGGCCACCGCCTTGGCGGCACCGGTTTCGGTCAGCACCATGTTCAGTGCGGCACTGCGCCCGCGGCGCTCGCCTTTGTGGTAATTGTCGATCAGATTCTGGTCATTGGTATAGGCGTGCACCGTCTCCACGTGGCCGTGCTCGACACCGAACTTGTCGAGTATCGCCTTCAATACCGGCACAATGGCATTGGTGGTGCAGGAGGCCGCCGAAAGCACCTTGTCATCCGGCGAAATATCGCCGTTGTTGATACCGTATACCACATTTTTAATACTGCCCTTGCCCGGCGCGGTCAGAATCACCTTGGCGGCACCGGGGCACTGCAAATGCTGGCCCAGCCCCTCTTCGTCGCGCCATACACCGGTATTGTCGACGACGATGGCAGCGTCAATACCGTGCTCGGTATAGTCGACTTCAGCGGGAGAGTTGGCATAGATAACCTTGATTTCGTTACCGTTGCAGACCAGGGTATTGGTATCCTCATCGACGCGGATAGTGCCTTTGAAACTGCCGTGTATCGAGTCGCGACGCAGCAGGCTGGCGCGCTTGACCAGATCGTTGCCCTTGCCCTTGCGCACCACAATTGCCCGCAGCCGCAGCACGTCGCCGCTGCCGGCCTTCTCCACCAGCAGGCGGGTTACCAGGCGGCCGATGCGGCCGAAGCCGTAGAGCACCACATCCTGGGCCCTGGGCAGCGGTTTGTGGCCGCTGCCGATAAAGCCCCGCAGCTCATTGGCGACAAAGGCCTCGATATCCAGTGCGCCCTCCTGCTTCATGTACTTCACCGCCAGTTGGCCCAGATCGATATGGGCGGGCCCCAGATTGAGCCGGCTCAGCGCCTCCAGAATCGGGTAGCTCTCAAACTCCGACAATTCATTGGCCTCGACCTGCCGCACAAAGCGGTGCGCCTTCATGATATCGATCACCGAGCGGTTCACCAGCGGCCGCCCGTAGATATACACGCCGACATTGCGCTCGCGGTTGAGCTTGCCAATCATTGGAATCATGGCCTCGGCCAGGGCTTCCCGTTCTTTCCAGTCTTTGAAATAATCATCCGGCTTGGGTCGATTCACAGCAGTTACCTTCGTGTTGCAGTTACCTTCGTGTTTATAGAGTCTCTCGTCGTTATCGCCGGCGCCTACGGGCATCCGCCCCGCCCGTCTGAACGGCGCGGGCCCCGCGGCGCTTATGGTGTTATCGTCGGCCCCGCGGGCGTCGGCGAGGGTATTATGGTGACAACGCCAACGCGACGCAATACGAAAAAATACCGCGGCCTCCCGGCCCCGCGGCATCCCCGGAACGGGCTATTTATATGACTATTTGCCAGCCGCCCGGCGGAATCTGATATAGACTGTGCGCAACAGCGCCAAAGGCCAGTACAATAGCCCCCCTTTTTTATTGCAGTTATCGATCTAGCTCCATGACCTTATACAACCCCAGCGATCCCCCCCTGCCCGGCAAGCCGGGCGACAAGAAGCAGTGGGGCCAGCTGTTTGGCGGCGCCCGCGCCCTGGCGCTGCTGTCGGCGGCACAAAAACACCCCAGCCTGACCCTGATCGTCACGCCCAATACCGGTGAGGCGGCGCAGCTGGAAACGGAACTGGCGTTTTTCAGCGATCCGCGCGATCCCATGCCGATTCTGCACTTTCCGGATTGGGAAACCCTGCCTTACGACACCTTCTCGCCCCACCAGGACATTATTTCCGAGCGCCTGCGCACACTCTATCGGCTGCCCTCGATCAAGCGCGGCATACTAGTAGTCTCGGTCACCACCCTGATGCACCGCCTGGCTCCGCCCGCCTACCTCACCGCCAACAGCCTGGTGCTGCGCTGCGGGCAGGCCTTCGATATCGACAGCATGCGCGCACAGCTGGAAAGCAGCGGCTACCGCTGCGTCGACACCGTGTACGAGCACGGCGAATTCACGGTGCGCGGCGCGCTGCTGGATATCTTTCCCATGGGCAGTGACCAGCCCTATCGCATCGACCTGTTCGACGATGAAATCGAAACCCTGCGCACCTTCGATCCCGACACCCAGCGCACCATCGCCAAAGTCGATGCCATCGATCTGCTGCCGGCCAAGGAATACCCGCTCGACAGCGCCGGTATCAAGTTCTTCAAGGACCACTGGCACGAGCGCTTCGATGTCGACCACCGCGCATGCCCCATCTACCAGGATATCAGTGATGCCATCGCACCGCCGGGTATCGAATACTATCTGCCGCTGTTTTTCCCCCAGTGCAGCAGCCTGTTCGACTACCTGCCGGCACAGACCCTGGCGCTGACCCTGGGACGGCTCGACGGCGCGGTGGAGAATTTCTGGCGCGAGGCCAGCCAGCGCTACCACAGCCGCTGCGTCGACCCGCAGCGCCCGCTGCTGCCGGCCGCCGAGGTTTTTCTCGGTGCCGGCGACGTCTTTGCCGCGCTGAAACGCTACCCGCGCTGCCAGGTGGAGCGGGAAGCGCTGCAGCCGGGCGCCGGCTGTATAAACTTCAGCAGCGCGCAGCCGCCCAGGCTGCCGGTCAACGCACAGGCGGAAAATCCGCTGCAGGCACTGCAAAAGCGGCTGCGGGAAACCTCCAAGCGGGTGCTGCTGTGCGCCGAGAGCGCCGGGCGCCGCGAGACACTGCTGGAGCTGCTGCAGCGCATCGATGTGCGACCGCAAATCTGCAGCGGCTGGCACGACTTCCTGCAACACGATTTCAGCGCTGATCGGGCGGCGGTTGCCATTACCGTAGCTGCACTGGAAGACGGCACCGAGCTGGCGGCGCCGGCAGTGTCGCTGATCGCCGAAGCACAGCTGTTCGGCGACCGCGTGCAACAGCAGCGCCGGCGCCGCAAACAGAGTCAGGACCAGGGCGAGCAGATCATCAAAAACCTCACCGAGCTGCGCATCGGCGCCCCGGTGGTGCATATCGACCACGGCGTGGGCCGCTACCGCGGCCTGGAAACCCTGGAGGTGGAGGGCCAGGCCAGCGAGTTTTTGATGCTCGAGTACGCCGACAACGCCAAGCTCTATGTGCCGGTGGCCAACCTGCACCTGATCAGCCGCTACAGCGGTTCGGAAGAGGATCTGGCTCCGCTGCACCGGCTCGGCAGTGAACAGTGGCAGAAAGCCAAACGCAAAGCGGCCGAACAGATCCGCGACACCGCCGCCGAGCTGCTCGACATCTATGCCCGCCGCGCCGCCCGCGAGGGCTTTGCCTTCAGCGATCCCCAGGAGGCCTACCGCAATTTCGCCGCCGGCTTCCCGTTCGAGGAAACGCCCGACCAGCAGGACGCCATCGAAGCGGTATACCGGGACATGATCGCACCCGGCGCCATGGACCGGCTGGTGTGCGGTGATGTCGGCTTCGGCAAAACCGAGGTCGCCATGCGCGCCGCATTCATCGCCGTGCACTCCGGCAAGCAGGTGGCCATGCTGGTGCCCACCACGCTGCTGGCACAACAGCACTACGAGAACTTCAAGGACCGCTTCGCCGATTGGCCGGTCAGCGTGGAAGTGCTGTCGCGCTTTCGCAGCGCCAAAGACAGTGCCGCGGTGCAGGAGAAGATCACCGCCGGCAAGATCGATATCATCATCGGCACGCACAAACTGTTGCAGGCGGGGCTGCGCTATAAAGCCCTGGGGCTGGTGATCATCGACGAGGAACACCGCTTTGGTGTGCAGCAGAAGGAGCGGCTGAAGTCGCTGCGCTCGGAGGTGGACATTCTCACATTGACGGCCACGCCGATCCCGCGGACGCTGAATATGGCCATGTCGGGCATTCGCGACCTGTCCATCATCGCCACGCCGCCAGCCAGGCGGCTGTCGGTGAAAACCTTTGTGCGCCAGCACGATGTCGCGCTGGCCAAGGAGGCGATTCTGCGCGAGCTGCTGCGCGGCGGCCAGGTTTACTATCTGCACAACGAAGTCAAAACCATCGAGCAGGCGGCGCGCGAACTGAGGGAACTGGTGCCGGAGGGTCGCATCGCCATCGGCCACGGGCAGATGCGCGAGCGCGAACTGGAACAGGTGATGTCGGACTTCTACCACAAGCGCTTCAATATTCTGGTGTGTACCACCATCATTGAAACCGGCATCGACGTCCCCAGCGCCAACACGATCATTATCAACCGCGCCGATAAATTCGGCCTGGCACAGCTGCACCAGCTGCGCGGCCGCGTCGGGCGCTCCCACCACCAGGCCTACGCCTACCTGCTGACACCGCATCAAAAAGCGATGACCGCCGATGCCGTCAAGCGCCTGGAGGCAATCGCCAGCGCCGAGGACCTGGGCGCCGGTTTTACCCTCGCAACCCACGACCTGGAAATCCGCGGCGCCGGCGAACTGCTCGGCGAGGACCAGAGCGGGCAGATGCAGGCCATCGGCTTTTCACTCTACATGGAGATGCTCGACCGCGCCGTCAAAGCCATCAAGACCGGCAAGACGCCGGATATCGAGCAGCCGCTGGACAGCAATATCGATGTCAACCTGCGCATACCGGCGCTGATTCCCGACGACTACCTGCCCGATGTGCACACCCGCCTGATTATGTACAAGCGCGTGGCCAGTGCCGACAGCGAGGAAAGCCTGCGCGACCTGCAGGTGGAGATGATCGACCGCTTCGGCCTGCTGCCGGCGGCGACCAAAAACCTGTTTCGGCTGACCCAGCTGAAACTCAAAGCCCAGCGCCTGGGCATCGAGAAGCTCGAGGCCTCCGCCCGCGGCGGGCGCATGGAATTCTCTCGGGAAACGCGCGTCGATCCGCTGAAAATTGTCAAAATGGTGCAAAACCAGCCACAGATTTACCGACTGGAAGGCGCCAGCCATTTAAAATTTTCTCTCGATATGGAAAATAGCGAGCAGCGTCTGCAAACGGTAGACGACATTCTTACCCACCTGACGCCAAAGGAAGAAGCCGCCTGATGACAACCCACCGTTTTCCCACCAGCCTGATCTGCCTGGCGCTGTTACTCGGCACTGCCGCCGACAGCCGCGCGCAGGCGCGGCAAAGCCCGCAGGAGGCGCCGCGCTGGTACCAGGTCGAAATCATCATCTTCGCCCAGCGCCCGCCGGCCGGCGATCCGCAGGAGATCTGGCCGCGGGATGTGCCGCTGGCCTACCCGCCCAACTGGATGGCGCTGCAAGACCCGGGCGAGCTGGCCGCCGCCCCGGCGCCGGCCGACACCGCCGCCGCTACACCCGCGCCATCCGGCGCTGAGGCGGCTTCACCGCTGCCGCCCGAAGCGCCGGTGGACCTGGCGCGGGAACCCTACCTGCTGCTGCCCGAGGCCGAGCGCCAGTTGAATCCACAGGCGCGCGACCTGCGCCGCGGCTCGCGCTACCGGGTGCTGTTTCACCAGGCCTGGCGCCAGCCCATGGTGGCGCTCGACAAGGCGCCTGCCATCCTCATCGACGGCGGCGACAGCTTTGGCGAACACAGCGAACTCGAGGGCAGCATCATCATCAGCATTGCCCGCTATCTGCATTTGCATACCAATCTGTGGTTGTCTGAGTTCAGCGCCAACTTCGGCCAGGGTTCCGGCGGCTGGCCCGAGCTGCCGCAGCGCCCGCAGCGCAGCAGCGGCGCGGCGTCACTGCTCGCCGGCGACAGCGCTGAAGTGGATTTATGGGGATACCGGCAGGCGCCCGCAGGCCTGTACGAGAACATACTCTCGCGACCCCATGTGGTCGACCGCATCGTGACATTCCGGCAGAAACGCAGCCGCATTCGCAGCGGCGAGGTGCACTACCTCGACCACCCGTTTCTGGGGCTGCTGGTGAAAATGACGCCCTATGAGATACCGCAACCCGAGACCCAGGCCGACCTCAATGCCGCACTGCCGCAGCCATAGACACTATACGCCGGCAGGCCCTCAGTACGCCTTCGAGACGGACTAAACGCACTCCACGTCTTCGGCCTGCAGCCCTTTGTCGCCCTCGAGAATATTGAACTCGACCGACTGGCCTTCGTTCAAGGATCTGTAGCCTTCCCCACGAATACTGCGATAGTGCACGAAGACATCGTCGCTTCCCTCGCCGCGGGTGATAAAACCGTAACCCCGGGCATTGTTAAACCATTTAACGGTGCCTGTTTCGCGAACTGCCATAACTAACTACCTCATTATTTTTATTGCTCTATCCGCTATCGAAAAATCAGCGGCCTTTTCCGCTTTACCATGAAATTTACCAATACCGGACCGCCCTTCGACACGACTGCCCACCGCCCGCAACACCGGGCCGGCGACACTCGAAAGCGATATTTTTAAGCCAATTTAACGCCGCTGTCCAGTAAAAACATTGACAAATGCGAATTTATCGACACCGGCACCGCCGGCCGCGATCAGCGGTTCAAATCGGCGGCGGCGGCTGCCAGCAGGGACTTGATATCGGCGCTGCAGGCGGCCAGCGTGCGCGCAATATCCGCCATCAAAATCGCCCCGGCCGACTTGCCCGCCGCCCAGTTGACCACCATGCACACCGAGGCGTAGGCCATATTCAGCTCGCCTGCCAGAGCGGCTTCCGGCATGGCGGTCATACCCACCAGGTCGCAGCCGTCGGCCTGCAGGCGGCGTATCTCGGCAACCGTCTCCAGGCGCGGCCCCTGGGTGCAGCCGTAGACGCCGAAGTCGCTGTGGGCGAGACCCAGCCGGCGCAGGTGCTGTGCCAGTATCTGCCGCGACGGCTGGTGGTAGGGTCGGCTGAAATCAATGTGCTCGACGCTGTCCGCGCTGCCGTCGGCAAAGGTGTGCTCGCGCCCGTAGCTGTAGTCGATAATCTGCTCGGGCAGCACCAGTTGTCCCGGCCCCATATCGGCGTGAATGCCGCCCACCGCATTGACGGCGACAATTTTTTCCACGCCCAGCTGCTTGAGACTCCAGAGGTTGGCGCGGTAGTTAATCAGATGCGGCGGCAGTTTGTGTTGTTCACCGTGGCGCGGCAGAAACGCCACTTCGACACCGCCGAGTTCGCCGATCAGCAGCTCGGCAGAGGGTCGCCCATAGGGCGTATCCAGCGCCCGGCTGGCCCGTATTTTCAATTCCGCATACTGTGACAGCCCGCTGCCGCCCACCACCGCCAGTCGCACCATCGCCCTAGTCCTCCGCGCCGCTGTTGACCGCGTAGATACCCGGCGCGTTGCGCAGGTAACCGCGGTAGTCCATACCGAAGCCGAACACATAGCGGTCCGGCACGGTGACGCCGGCGAAATCCACCCGCGCCTCGGGGTGCTTGCGCCGGTGCTGCTTGTCCACCAGCACGGCGGTGTAAATGCGGGCGGCGCCCTGCTCGCGGCAGTGGCGCTGCACCGCCGCCAGTGTCACGCCCTCATCGTAAATATCGTCGATCAACAGTACGGTGCGGCCCGCCAGTTCGGTGCGCGGTTTGAGCTGCCACTCGAGCCCGTGGCCGCGGGTAGTGTCGCGGTAGCGGGTGGCGCGCAGGCAGTCCAGTTGCATGGCAAAGGACAGTTTCGGCAACAGCTGCCCGCTGACGACCAGACCGCCGTTGAGCACAGCGATCGCCACCGGGTCGGCGCCCGCCACGGCGCTGTCAATGGCTGCCGCCAGTTGCTCGATACGCGGTTGCAGTTGCGCCTCGCTGTAGAGGCAGTCGGCCGCCCGCCACACCTGCTCGATTTCATCTTGCATCGTTGGATTTTCCCACCGTCGGATTGTGCAAACCCATTCTATCCCGCCTGGGTATGGATACTGATCTCGTCCGGAACATGCACGGTGGAAGTCGGGAAGGCACACTCGGCACCCTGGGCCTCGATAATCTCCAGCACTTTCAACAGCACATCCTGTTTTATCTCGTGGTATTTCACCCAGTCGGTGGTTTTGGTAAAGGTATAGATAAAAAAGTCCAGCGACGAGGCGGCAAAACTGTTGAAGTTGACGATCAGCGTCTGACTGGTATCAATCTCCGGGTGCGCCTGCAGCATCGCCTTTACCCTGTCGATGATCACCCGCATTTTACCGGCATCGTCATAGCGAATGCCAATGGTTTCCTTGATGCGCCGGTTATACATGCGCGAGGGATTTTCCACCGAGATCTGGGTAAAGGTGGCGTTGGGAATATACAGCGGCCGCTTGTCGAAGGTGCGGATGCGGGTCAGGCGCCAACCGATATCCTCCACCGTACCCTCGATCTCCTGATCCGGCGAGCGAATCCAGTCGCCCACCGCAAACGGCCGGTCGAGGTAAATCATCAGGCCGCCGAAAAAATTCGCCAGCAGGTCCTTGGCGGCAAACCCCACCGCCAGGCCGCCGATGCCACCGAAAGCCAGTACCCCCGAGATGCTGTAGCCGAAAGACTGCAGTATGACCAGCGCCGCTGTGAGGATCACCGAAATGCGCAACAGCTTGCCGATTGCCAGCACCGTGGTCTCGTCCATGGGTTTGGCGGTAAACGCCGGGTCCATCAGATTGCGCTCGGCGCGCAGAATGAAGCGCACGATAAACCAGCTCAATATCACGATCACGCCCACTCGCCGGGCGGAGGTCACCGCCGTGACAAACGCCTCCGACTCCGTGCTGGCAATCTCCGCCGCCCAGCTGATACCCACCAGCCAGATCAGCCATTTCAGCGGCTGGTGGATCGCACACAGCAGCGCGTCATCCCAGGTGTTTTTGGTGTTTTCGGCGCGTTTGATCAAGTGGGCCAGCATCAGCCTGACGACAAAGGCGATCACCAGGGTAAGCAGCACGACCACAAAAACCTCGACGATCCAGATATCGTCTTTGCCGGTCAGTTGCTCGAGCCAGGGCGGCAGCGACATGGGGCCAATCCTCGTATCTATTTTTGCCGGATAGATTAACGCCAGCGGCAGGGATTACAAGAGCGCCCGCAGTGCCGCGGCGGTGCGCGCGCGGCGCGCGCCGGCGCCGGCGAGCGGCGGCCGTGCCCGGTCGCCGCGCACCGCCGGCAGCCGCGACGGCGGCGGCCAGTCCAGTCGTTGCAGATGTTCCAGCACTTCGAGCGCGCCGGCGCGGTTGTTACAGGCCAGCACCACATCGCAGCCGGCCCGCAGCGCGGCCTCGGCGCGCTGGGCGTAGCCGCCCGCCGCCGCCGCGCCCGCCATTGACAGGTCGTCGCTGAAGATCAGGCCGTCAAACCCCAGCTCAGCGCGCAGCCGCTGTTGCAGCCAGGCCGCGGAGAAGCCCACCGGGCGGTCGTCGACCGCCGGAAACAGGATATGGGCCGGCATCACTGCATCCAGCTGCGGCGCCAGCCGCGCAAACGGCAGCGCATCGGCCTGCAGCAACTGCTGCCAGTCGCGCGCGTCCACCGGTAATACCCGATGACTGTCGGTATCGACCCGGCCGTGGCCGGGAAAGTGTTTGCCGGTCGCCGCCATGCCGGCCTCGTGCATACCGTCGATAAACGCCCCGGCCAGCGCCACCACGCGCTCGCCATCGGCCGAAAAGGCGCGATCGCCAATCGCCGGGCAGCAGTCGCTGTCCAGGTCCAGCACCGGGGCAAAACTCAGATCCAGGCCGCAGTCCAGCAGCTCCGCGGCCATCAGCCAGCCACTGTCCCGGGCCAGCGCCAGCGCCGCCGGCCGATCGCGGCGGTAGAGCCCGTCGAAGCGCTGCATCGGCGGCAGCCGGGTAAAACCCTGCTTGAAGCGCTGCACGCGCCCGCCCTCCTGGTCCACCGCCAGCAGCAGTGCCGGATTGAGCGCGCGGATCTCGGCGCACAAGGCCGTTATCTGCCGGCGCGAGGCGAAGTTGCGGGCGAAAAAAATCACCCCCGCCAGCTGCGGCTCGAGCAGCAGGGAACGATCCTCCGGCGCCAGTTCGGTGCCGGCAATATCCAGCATCAGGCTGCCCGCAACGGTGCCCGTCACGGCGCCGGCACCCCGCTGCCCGGCGGCCGCTGCTCGACCCGCAGCATGCCCGATATGGCCGGCACCAGCAGGTCCACCGCCTGTTCGAGAGAACTGTCGCGCTCGAACTCGCTGTTGAGAATGGCGCGGATCGAGTCGAAGCTGGACAGGGTGAACACCGTCGCGCCGAGCATGAAATACAGGCGCCAGTAAAACGCCACCGGATCGAGCTGTGGCAGCGCCGCCTTGAGCAGGCCGGTAAAGCGCGAGTAGTGGGCGCCGAACTCCGCCACGATAAAGCGCCGCAGGTGCTCCTGCGACTGGGTGTAGGCCAGCCCCAGCAGGCGCATGAAGCGCTGCGGCGGCTCGCCGACCCGCTCGGCGGACTCCAGCATGCTGTCGAACAGGCACTGCAGCAGCTCGTCGGCACCGGCACGCGCGCCGATGCGCGCATCGAGGTTGGCTTCGAGGGTCTCGCAGAAGGGCTGCAGGTAACGGGCGAAAACCGCCTGAATCAGCGTCTTTTTCGAGCCGAAATGATAGTTGACGGCAGCCAGATTGACCCCCGCGGTACTGGTGATGGTACGCAGGGACGTTTCGGCGAAGCCGCGCTCGGCAAACAGCGCAGAGGCGGCATCGAGAATGCGTTCAACGGTGTCATTGTGCACCATATCCGATTGTCGTTTTCCTATTGATTGCCAGAACGTGGGTTATCAGAACTCAAAAAAACACTTGCACAGAGGCTGCGGTCAAACATTCGTTTGGAACATACGTTTACCGCCCGGCGATGTCAAGGAACGGGCTCTGGCGCGCCTTATATCGGCGGCGGCCAGGGTGTCATCAGCGAGCGCATTTTTCTTAGATTAATTCTTTCTTTGAAGATGGAGCCATATACCGAACACGTGCCGGCTGCCCTGGCAGCGCCGGCAAAGTTCCTTATAAATTAAGCGATTAGCGCAACCATGCAATCGGGACTCGGCAGGCTTGCCAAAAATTTCCGCGTTTGTCCAGATGGTGTCAAACGCCGGTGGGCATGATAATTTCACTCTCGATACTGCGCTGCGGGCAGCGGCCCCGGTGCAGTGAGTAGTGAGCACCGAGCAGATCTCCATCACCGACTGGACAGTAAAACGGCGTGTCGCATGCGGCACAGGATAAGCGCTATGGCATCACAGCAACCGATTGTTGGCGCCTGGTTCGAGGATCTCGTAGAAGGCCAGCTATTCGAAGTGGTCGCCGCCGATGAACGCGGCGGCACCGTGGAAGTACAGTATCGCGGCGGTGAAGTCGGCGAGTTCGATATGGAGGCCTGGGCGCAGCTGAGGCTGGTGTCGGCCGAGGCCCCGGAAGACGCCGGGGCCGGCTACGAACTCAGCCGCGAGGACGACTGGGACTGGGACAGCGACCAGCCCATCGTGCCCGAGAGCTGGTCCAACCCGCTGGCCTCCATCGAGCCGGAGAGCTTTACCGGTTTCGACGACTACTGAGCGCCCGCCGCACTCCCGATCTCTGCGGGCCGGCAGCGCACGCCGGCCGCCTATATCCATTCTATATTTACCTGGCGCCGATGCCGCGGGGCCATGGGGGCTTGCTTCCGCCTAATTACTGTATATAATCCCAGATACTGTATAAAAAAACAGACGGGGATACGGCATGGCCAAACTTACGGCTCGTCAGGAAGAAGTGCTGCAGCTGATCAAAAACTATATCGAATCAACCGGCTATCCGCCCACGCGCGCGGAAATCGCCGGGGAACTCGGGTTTCGCTCCGCCAACGCCGCCGAGGAGCATCTCAAGGCGCTGGCGCGCAAAGGGGCGATCGAGATGACCGCCGGCGCCTCGCGCGGCATCCGCCTGCCGGAGCAGTACCACGGCCTGCCCCTGGTGGGGCGGGTGGCGGCGGGCAACCCCATTCTGGCGGAGGAAAACATCGAGGACTACTGCGATATCCCCAGCGGCTTCTTCCGCCCCAGCGCCGACTACCTGCTGCGGGTGAGGGGGATGAGTATGAAAGACGCCGGCATTCTCGACGGCGACCTGCTGGCGGTGCACAAAACCTCCCAGGCGCGCAACGGCCAGATCGTGGTGGCCCGCATCGGCGATGAGGTCACCGTCAAGCGCTTCAAGCGCGAGCGCAACCGCCACCAGGTGCAGCTGTGGCCGGAAAACCCCGATTTCGACGTTATCGAAGTCGATCTGCGCGACCAGGACTTCAGCATCGAAGGCCTCAGCGTCGGCGTCGTGCGCCAGAATGTCTGAGCCAGAATGCCTAAAAATGTGCCTGGCAGCTGTTCCACAAGCCCATTGACGACCCGGAGATTGACTATGCCGAGTGCAGGACTGACATCCGCCGGCGCCGCCGGTGATCAGACTTACGGCAGGCGCGATCGCATTACGTGCCAAACCAGGGTCTGCCAAGCCGATGTTCGCCAAACCAGTGTCCGCCAAACCAGTGTCCGCCAAACCAGTGTCCGCCAAACCAATGTCCGCCAACCCAGCGCCTACCCAGGTGTCGACGCGGCCGCTGGCATAACCGAAATCGTATTGTCACAGCAGAGCCCGCAACCGCTGCAGCTGGTGCTGCCGATGCTGGCCCACCTCAGCCGCGGCGACCAGCAGCGGTGGATAACCTGGATCAGCCGGCAGCGCCTGGAGCGGCGCTTACTACAGGCTTACGGCGTCGACAGCGCCAAGCTGAGGCTGGTATACCCCACCCGGGAGGCGGACATACTCTGGATAACCTGGGAGGCACTGGCTGCCGGCAACAGCCACACGGTGGTCGCCAGCCCGGGGAGAATCAGCGAGCAGCAGTTCTCGCAACTGGATCAGGCAGCCTGTCAGGGGGAAGCCAGGGGTATTATGTTGCGCTCGCGCTGATTTGCGCTGTCAGTGAATGGTCTGGGTATCGCCGTCAATTTCAAACTCGATGGTTGCATCCTCGCCTTCACTGATTTCACTGGCAGCCTCGAGACCCGCCTCAATCATGGCTTTGGCAACTTCAAACTTGAATTCACGCAGAAAATACAGAGATTCCTGGGAGAAGCGTATACACACCATCGGCTCCCCCTTATCCCCGGCGCGCTGCAGGGCAACATCGCCATTGGGCAATTCGACAATTTCAAACAGAGACGACGGCATATAAACTCCAGAAAGCGGCCCCGGCAATTCTGAAGACAATCTTTAAGACAATAACTGCAATCCGCCTTTAAGAGAACCCTGAACTCAAGACCTTTCGATACCTCTGGCGCCGCAGTTTATCATTGAATGGACACAGACAACAGCTCGGCGATCGGACTCCCGGGAATAGTGACATACAAAACCAGGGACGTGTCGGTGCCGGCGCGGCCCGTGCCGAATGGCGCCGCACTCCCCCTCTCAATACTCGACCATAGCCGACCGCTGCCGCTCCAACAGCTCCCACATGGCCTCGAGACACTCGCGCAACTGCTCGGCAGTCAAATCCACCACCTGCTCCCCCACCTCCACAGCGGCAATAATCTGCGCCGAAGCAGGCGACGGCGAAACAGCCGCAGCGGGCCCGGCGCCATCCCCGGGCTGCCGCTGCCGCAACCAGTGCTCCAGATTGGCCAGCCAGGAGCCCGCTGTCCCCCGCAGGCCCTGCAACTCTCGGGCCTCGGCGGCGTCCAGTGAGGCGGCGTCGAGAGCGGCCAGCAAGGCCTGCAGGCTCCCCGGCTGCTGGCGCAGACCGTAGTTAGCAGCAATCTCCCGCCAGTAAAATCCCAATGCTTCCCCCAACTGTAACAACGCAGCATTGAGCAGCGCCCTGAATTGTACCTCCGGTGCATCGGCCGGCAGCGTACCCAGCAGCTGCAACTGACTGCGGGCATAGGCCAGTTCGCGATTCACCAGCGGCAGATAAGCATTTGACATCGGTGCGCACCTCCCGCGGGCAGCTCCACCTTGAGCCCCTCGTTTAACCGGATTTCTTCCGCGCCGGCTTCTTGGTTTCCGCCGCCACCCATTTGCCGCCCTGGTAAAACGCCTTCCAGCCGGTGGCCTTGCCGTCAACCTCCGACTGCACGTACTGCTCCTTGGTCTTGCGGCTAAAACGAATCAGTGTCGGCACACCGTCATCGTCCGCCGTCGGTGCGGAAAACAGATAGCTGTACTTGGGGTCGATCTCTTTTTTGTGCGGCAGGATTTCCACCACCAGCGGCGCGCGCGTCTCGCGATTCTTCGGAAACTGGCTGGCAGCCAGAAACAGACCCGAGGCACCGTCGCGCAGCACGTAGTGGTCATCGACCTTGTCACATTTGAGTTCCGGCATCGGCACCGGGTCCATCTTCGGCGGCGCCGGTTCGCCGTTTTTCAGCAGCTTGCGGGTATTTTTGCAGGCCTCGTTGGTACAGCCGAAATACTTGCCGAAGCGACCGGTCTTCAACTGCATGTCGCTGCCGCACTTGTCGCATTCGATCACCGGGCCGTCATAGCCCTTCAACTTGAAACTGCCATGCTCCACTTCATAGCCGGGACAATCCGGATTGTTGCCGCAGATATGCAGCTTGCGCCCCTCATCCAGCAGGTAGCTGTCCATGGCGGTATTACACAGTTTGCAGCGCCGCTTCGAACGCAGCTGCTTGGATTCGGCTTCCTCATCCTCGTCAACGTTGATCACTTCGTCGCCGGGGACCAGATTCATGGTGTTCTTACAACGCTCTTTCGGCGGCAGCGAATAGCCGGAACAACCGAGAAACACCCCGGTGCTGCCGGTGCGTATCTGCATATGCCGGCCGCACCTGCCGCAAGAGATATTCGTATCGGTAGGCTGGTTGGAGCGCATACCGCCTTCGAGCTGCTGGGCCTGACCGAGCTTTTCGGTAAACTCCCGATAAAACTGGTCGAGCAGATTGCGCCAGGCGGTATGCCCCTCGGCCACCTGGTCCAGCGACTCCTCCATATTGGCGGTGAAGTTATAGTCCATCAGCTCGGAGAAACTTTCCACCAGGCGCTCGGTAACGATATCGCCCATTTTCTTGGCAAAGAAGCGCCGGTTCTGCAGCTCCACATAGCCGCGATCCTGAATGGTGGAAATGATAGAGGCGTAAGTGGAGGGCCGGCCGATACCCTGTTTCTCAAGCTCCTTGACCAAACTCGCCTCGCTATAGCGGGCCGGCGGCTTGGTGAAGTGCTGGCCCGGGTCGAGTTTCAGCAGCGTCAGCAGATCGCCGACCTTTAACTCCGGCAGCACCACATCCTCGTCTTTTTTGGCGACCGGCGGCTGCACTTTCATATACCCGTCAAAGCGAATCACCCGGCCACGGGTGCGCAGCTCGTAGTCACCGGCGGCAATCAAGATGGAGGTGCTGGTAAATTCCGCCGGCGTCATCTGACAGGCGACAAACTGTTGCCAGATCAGCGCGTAAAGCCGTTCGGCATCCCGCTCCATACCCTTCAGCTGAGTGGGTTTGGTCTCCACCGCAGACGGGCGGATCGCCTCGTGGGCCTCCTGCGCACCCTCTTTGTTCGAATAGCCGTTGGGCTGCTGCGGTATGTAACGCTTGCCGTAGTTTTCCACGATGTAATCGCGGCAGGTTGCCACCGCCTCACCGCTGAGGTTGGTGGAGTCGGTACGCATATAAGTGATATAACCGGCCTCGTACAGCCGCTGCGCCAGCATCATGGTCTTTTTGACACTGAAACTCAGGCGGGTACTGGCGGCCTGTTGCAGGGTCGAGGTAATAAAAGGCGCCGACGGCTTGGACTTGGTCGGCTTGTCTTCGCGTTTGGCCACACGGTAACTGGCATCGGTCAGCGCTTTGACCGCGGCCATGGCCTCGGCTTCATTAACCGGTTTAAACGCCTTACCGGCATGGCGCTTGACCTCGACTCTGAGCTTTTCGTCTTTCGCAGTTTTCAGGTCGGCAAACAAATCCCAGTATTCTTCCGGAATGAAGGCGCGAATCTCGCGCTCGCGCTCGACCACCAGACGCACCGCCACCGACTGCACGCGGCCGGCAGACAGCCCGCGGGCGACTTTTTCCCACAACAGCGGCGAGACCATATAGCCCACCACACGATCGAGAAAGCGCCGCGCCTGCTGGGCATCGACGCGATTGTGGTCAATCGGCCCGGGGTTTTTAAACGCCTCTTGAATGGCGCCTTTGGTGATTTCATTGAACACCACGCGGCGGTAGCGATCCTCACCGCCACCGATGGCCTCGCGCAGGTGCCAGGCAATGGCCTCCCCTTCGCGATCGAGGTCAGTGGCCAGATAAATGGTTTCGGCATCGTCGGCCAGCTTGCGCAGCTCATCGACGACTTTTTCCTTACCCGGCAGGATCTGGTAGTGCGCCTCCCAGTTTTTTTCCGGGTTGATACCCATTCGGTTGATCAGCTGTTCGCGCGCCTTGCGCTGTTTGTGCAGCGCTTTTTCGTCGGGAGACATCTTGCGGGTAATGGCCGCCTGCCTGGCGCGCTCCTTGGCGTCGACCGGCTTTTTGGCACCGCCGCTGGTTGGCAGATCGCGAATATGTCCGACGCTGGATTTAACAATGTAGTCCTTGCCCAAATATTTGTTGATTGTTTTCGCCTTCGCCGGCGACTCAACAATCACTAAGGATTTGCCCATACTTCCTTTTCACGACCTCTAATAACCGGTGGGTAAAAATACTGTCATATATGCGTCGCCGGAGTGTCTGTATCGCCAAAGACCGCCAAGATTAGAGTAGCGTCAGTTTCCCGGGTTTCAACCCGCAGCCGGCAAAGGACCCCTGCGGTGCGCATATATAAGTCTGTTTCGGCCGACGGTCAAGTAATTGCAGCGCATTGTTTTTATCGATAACCGTTGCTGAAGCGCGGGCAGGTAGATATTATCGGCACCTAAAGCTACTTTGAATCGTACGCCGTACTGCACTCTATGTGCTTGATTTTTATGTATTTATAAAATTAAACCGGCGCCTTGGCGAGGGCGGATTGCCCGCGGCAATAAGCGCCAAACTCTACAACTGCAAAATACAAGTCAAGCCCGCAATGTCTTCAGCAGCAATTCTGATTATTTTTTGTGCGATTGGTTTTTGCTCGATAGTCGCCGTCAGCCTGGTCAACCAGCGCCAGCGCCGCACCAAGGTCATGCGGCAAAAGCTCAATCACATGCGCCGCCGGGTCAACGAACTCGAGGATCTGGTTACCGCCATCGATGCACTGGTGGAGTCGCGGGCGATTGCCAGGCTGGTTAACGATGAAGTCATCAATCTGCTGCGCGCCATGCTGCAACTGGACCACAGCGCCGGTCATATTCAGGCCAGCCTCAACGCCGCCGAGAACCGCGCTACCGATCTCAGCCAGGAAGGCCAGGACCGGCAGCTGAACCGGCTGCAGGAAAGCGATGCGCAGATTGCCCGCGCCCAACACCAATTGACTGAGGCCGGGCGGGTGCTGCGGCGGCAACATGCAAAAGGCAATCTGAGCATCGAGGAGCTGGATGTTTTCTCAAAGGAGTTGTCCTGGGCCTATCTGCTGGTGGGCGTCATCTCGACGGTGGCGCAGGGGCACAAAGCATTGAACAGGGGCAATGTCGTCAACGCCCATGCGTTTTACAAAAAAGCCCAGTTCAGCCTTACCCAGTCCCAGCACGCCGATCCGCGCCGCTATCGGCTGATCAAGGAGATCGGCGATCTGCTGCAGCGCCGGCGGCGCTTCCTATCACCCGATCTGATGCCGGAAACGCAATACAATCCGCCCGAGACAGTGCCGGCCGGCAGCAACGGACCCGGAACGCGGGAAGACTCTCAACCGGCTTAACGATGCTCTCCCTGCATCCGCACCAACACTTCCAACAGCTTGTCTATGGATTTTTTGTTGCCGTTCTCACCCCAGAACAGATAGCTTCCCTGGGGGCCGGCACCGATGGCGATGACATCTGCAGGCAACTCATCGATAATCTGGCGCAAGGCGTTTTCCAGCGGTGGCGGCCCGCGGCGCCCCTCAAACCAGTCCCAGTGGCCGCTGAAGTGGATGTCGTGGCACAGCTGGCGCTTAACTAACAGCCAGGGCTGTACAGCTTTGCGTTTTTCCGCCTGCGGGTCTGTTACCGGCAGTGTGTAAACCGGCAACATATCGCGCTCGTCCACCGCCACCGCCCCGGCCGGCGCGGGCTTTAGCTGCACCCTGAGGCCCTTTTCAATCGCATACTGGCGCAAGCTGCTCTGCCGGCGCTGCAGGTTGGTCGGCTGCATCAGCATAATCGGCCCGACCACCATCACCACCGCCGCCGCGACTATCATTATCGGCACCCACATTCACCTGCCCTCCAACTGGCAATTGCCACTGCCAAAAGCCGCGCCCCGGCTGCGGCATCGCAGCCCTAGGCAGCTTTCGGAATTCGGTTTACCATTAGCGTACTGCGACCGCAAAAGGGCAATAACATTATGGCGCACTACCAGCATATCCTAGTTGGCGTCGATTTGTCGGACGAGTCCAACCAGGTGCTCGACCGGGCCGCAAGCCTGATCAGTGCCGGCAATACCCGGCTCAGTATTGCCCATATTATAGAACCGCTTACCTTCGCCTACGGCGGCGATATTCCCATGGACCTTTCCGAAGTCCAGGACCAGCTGCAGGAACAGGCTACCGAGCAATTGTCCAAGCTGGCCGGGCGCGCCGGGATTCCCGCGCAGCGGCAGCATGTACTGATCGGCCAGCCGGCCACCGAACTCCACCATCTGGCCAAACTGCAACACGCCGACCTCATCGTTATCGGCAGCCATGGGCGCCAGGGGCTGGCGCTGTTGCTGGGCTCAACCGCCAACGGCGTTCTGCACGGCGCAAAGTGCGATGTGCTGGCCGTGCGCGTCCACGACCCCGACAAAAGCGAGTGATCATAAGCAAGTAACCGTAAGCGGATAACCATAAGCGAGCAATCATAGCCGAGTAACCATAACCCGGTAACCATAGCCTGGTAACCATAGCCCGGTAACCATAGCCTGGTAAAAACAGGCAAGTAAGCGCTGCCGGCCGCGCACTAATCACCCGCCCCGCTCTCAAGCCATTCCCAGCGCTGATAAAGTTTTGCCAGCGCCTGTTCCTGCTGCGCCAGTTCGCTCAGCGTCGCCGCGCTCTGCCGCTGCGGTTGGCGGTAAAAATCCGGCGCCGCAACCGTGTCGCGCAGCGCCGCCAGTCGATCTTCAAGCGCTTCGATCTGCGCCGGCAGCCCGTCCAATTCCCGCTGCAGTTTGTAGCTGAGTTTTTTGCTTTTTGGCGCCGGCGTCACAGCTGCCGCCGCCTGCGACTGCCGGCGCGCGGCCCGGCCGCTGTCGGGCGGCTGCGCAGCGGCCCAACTGCCGCCCTGGCGCTGCCAGTCGGCGTAGCCGCCGACATAGGCGCACACACGACCCTCACCTTCGAAGGCGAGAGTGGCGGTAACCACATTGTCCATAAATGTGCGGTCGTGGCTGACCAGCAAAACCGTGCCGCGGTACTGCGACAGCACCTCCTCCAGCAGCTCTAGTGTTTCGAGGTCGAGATCGTTGGTCGGCTCGTCCAGCACCAGCAGATTGCTCTCCTTGCTGAACAGCCTGGCCAGCAGTACCCGGTTGCGCTCGCCCCCCGACAGCGCCCGCAGCGGGGTTCTGGCGCGCTCGCCGCTGAAGAGAAAATCACTCAGGTAGCTGATGATATGCCGCGTCTTGCCGCCAAGGGTGATCTGCTCGCGACCCTCGGCGACATTGTCCGCCGCGCTGCGATCCAGATCCAGTTGCTGGCGCAACTGGTCGAAATAGGCGATCTTCAGATTGGTGCCCAGGCGCAGGCTGCCGCTGTCGGGCTGCAACTCGCCGAGGATCAGCTTCAATAGCGTGGTCTTGCCCGCGCCGTTGGGGCCGACCAGCGCGATGCGGTCGCCGCGCAGGATGAGCGCGGAAAAATCGGCAATGATCGCCTTGTTATCGCGGCTGAAACACACCTGACGCAATTCCGCCACCAGCTTGCCGGAGTTTTCGGCATCGGCCAGCTGCAGTTTGGCACTGCCCAGGCGCTGGCGCCGCTGCCGCAGCTGCTCGCGCATTTTCTTCAAGGCCCGTACCCGCCCCTCGTTGCGGGTGCGCCGCGCTTTGATGCCCTGCCGGATCCAGGCCTCTTCCTGTGCCAGGCGCTTGTCGAACAGTTGCTCGTGCCTGGACTCCTGCGCCAGCTGCTGCTCGCGATAGCGCAGAAAGCTGCTGTAGTCGCCGCGCCACTGCTGCAGGCGACCCCGATCCAGCTCGGCGATATCGGTGGCCAGCGCCTGCAGCAGGCTGCGATCGTGGGTGATAAATACCACTGCGCCGGAAAAGCTGCGCAGCTGCTGTTGCAGCCACTCGATGGCGGCGATATCCAGATGATTGGTGGGCTCGTCCAGCAGCAGCACATCGGCTTCGGCCACCAGTGCCCGCGCCAGCGCCACGCGCCGGCGCCAGCCGCCGGAAAGTGCCTGCATGGGCTGGTCGGCGGGCAGTTGCAGGCGGCTCAGCACGGTTTCGACCCGCTGCTGCAGGCCCCAGCCATCACTGTGATCCAGGGCCTGCTGCAGCTGCCCGAGACGCCGCAGGGACTGCGCATCGGTGCGGCCCGCCAGCCGGTGATACTCGCTCAGCAATTCACCGGCCCGGGGTATGCCGGCGGCGACTATATCGTAGACCCGGCTGTGGTCCGCCGCGGGCAATTCCTGCTCCAGCCTGGCCACCCGCACCCCGGCGGCGCAGCGCACGCTGCCGTCGTCCAGTTCCACCTCGCCATCGATCACTTTCAGCAGCGAGGACTTGCCGGCACCGTTGCGTCCCAGCACGCACAGCCTGCGCCCTTTTTCGATGCTCAGGTCAACCTTGTCCAGGAGCACCTGAACACCGTATTGCAGGCAGCCATTTTCTATTGAAATCAAAGACATAAAAAGATAGATTAATGCAACTTATCACCGTACACGGCGGTGGTCCCGAGCGCTGGGGCAGAGGCGCAGAGGCGGATGATATACCCAAACCGGCGGCAGGTCACAACACGCCGCCCGACCGCCTGTCGCACCGCCGGCAATCGGCGCTGGGCTTATGTGCCCAGCTGGCCGATAATTAAACATACCAGAGTCTGGTAACTGGTAACTGATCAAGATAGTGACAGGTTTGATCAAGATAGTGACAGGTTACAGGATAGAGACAGGATAGCTACGCGTTGACTTCTACCCCGACTCCGAGCAGACAGGTTGGCTGTTTGCCGCTGCTGGCAGCTCTGCTACTGAGCGTGCTGCCGCCGGCCGCCGCTGCCGAGCCCAGCAGCGCCGCCATGCTCGGCAGCGGCAATGCCTATCTGCAGGAACAGCGCCGGCACTACCGCGCCGCCAAAGCGGCGCTGCGTAAAGGCTATCTGCAGACCTACCGCCAGCATTACGACAAGTTGCTCGACTATCCGCTCAAACCCTACCTGGAATACAGTGAACTGAGGCGCCGCCTGTATCTGCTGCCTTACCAGGAAGTCGATCAGTTTCTGCACCGCTACGACAACAGCTATCTGGCCCGCCGGCTGCTGGTCCAATGGCTGGAAACGCTGGCCGAGCGCCGCCACTGGCACGACTTTCAGAGCTATTACCGGGCCAATCTCGGCAGCACCGAACTGCGCTGCCAGTATCTGCAGGCGCGCCTCCACAACGGCGAAGAGCGGGCGCTGGACGATGTCGCCGAACTCTGGAATGTGGGCAAGTCGCAGCCCGATGCCTGCACGCCGATTTTCAATGCCTGGCTGCAGGCCGGCAGGCTGACATCGGAGCTGGCCTGGTCGCGGCACCGCAAGGCGCTGGAAAGCCGCCGCCGCGCCCTGGCCAAGTATGTCAGCGGCCTGATGCCGGCGGCCGACCAGCCACTGGCACAACTGTACCAGGAGGTGGACAGCT
Organism: Exilibacterium sp.; assembly: GCA_028280195.1. Taxonomy (GTDB): domain Bacteria; phylum Pseudomonadota; class Gammaproteobacteria; order Pseudomonadales; family Cellvibrionaceae; genus Exilibacterium. The sequence goes on along the minus strand of JANQMH010000058.1, from coordinate 29,853 downwards.
ACCCGCAGCGCATCAGGCAGCGCCGCCGCTTTGCCGAGCAGAGCGCCCGAATGCAGCAGATCATTCAGCACGGCATCCGCCGCTACGCGCGCCAGGACCCCGTCGATGCCCTCTACCAGTGGCAGCGCTACGATGCCCAGCAGCTGTTCGCCGATGCCGAGCGCGGTGAAACCCAGCAGTACCTGGCCACCCGCCTGGCCCGCGCCGGGCACCTGCAGGCGGCCGAGCGGCTGCTGGAGCAGGCCGACAATATCACCAGCAGCGCGCTGATCGAATGGCTGGCGCGCGACGCCCTGGGCAACCGCGACTGGCCCAAGGTCTACCGCTGGCTGCGGCAGATGCCGGCGGATCTGCAGCGCAGCGATCGCTGGATTTACTGGCGCGCGCGCACCATGGAAGCGCTGCAGATAGACGATCCGGCCTACCCCACGCCGCGGCAGATATACGCCAGCCTGGCGCTGAAGCGCGGCTTCTACGGCTTTCTATCGGCCGACCTGCTGGGCCGCGACTACACCCTGCTAAACAGCCCGATCAACCCGCCGCGGGAGCTGATCAGCGCGGTGGCCGGTTTACCCGGCATAAGGCGCGCCCGCGAGCTGTTCGAACTGGGCGAAATCAACCGTGCCCGGCGCGAGTGGCTGTATACCACCCGCCAGCTGGACCCGCCGGCACTGCTGGCCTCGGGCAAGCTGGCACAGGCCTGGGGCTGGCACAACAAAGGTATCCAGGCGATGATCGCGGCGCGCCACTGGGACGATCTGAAGCTGCGCTTCCCACTGGCCTATAAGGACCAGATGCAGGCCGCGGCACAGCGCACCTCGATTGCGCCGAAGCTGCTGTTCGCCATTGCCCGCCAGGAGAGTGCCTTTGCCGCCGATGTGCGCTCCCCGGCCGGGGCCATGGGGCTGATGCAGCTGATGCCGACCACCGCGCGCCAGACCGCCCGCCGCGCCGGTGTGCGCTACCAGCGCCAGGACCTGCTGCAGCCGGAGAAAAACATCGCCCTCGGCAGCCGCTATCTCAACCAGCTGCTGAACCAGTTCGACGGCAATCGCATACTGGCCGCAGCGGCCTACAACGCCGGTCCCCACCGGGTCAAGCAGTGGCTGGCCAAGAGCGATCGGCAATTGCCCTTCGATATCTGGATCGAGACCATTCCGTTCAAGGAAACCCGCGGCTATGTGCAGAATGTGCTGGCGTTTTCAGTCATTTACGGGCACCGGCTCGGGGATCAACCCCGGCTGATCACACCGGCCGAAGCCAAACACCGCTTTTAGCCTCTGCGCGCCGCCGGCGTCCAATTCGCCAATTGGGCGCAGCTGCCGATTTCCCTGCTATGCTTGTTCAATAAGCGCCCTACGACCTGAACAGGATACGGCTGAGAACTATGGTTAACGATACTGCCGGTGAAAACATGGCTGCTGACAATGCCGGCCGCCACAACGACATCAGTGGCCTGCAACCGCCTTTTACCCAGGAGAGCTGGTGCCACGTACAGGAAACCATCGTGATGCTCTACCTGGCGGTATGCCAGATCGAAACATCGGTGGTGGAAAGCAACCACTCGGTAGACCAGCTGACGCGCTCTTTCACCCAATTGGCCGAGCACTCCCAGGAAGTCAATCGCCGCCTGCAGCAGATATCAGAACCGCAACAGCTGGCGGCGCTGCAGAAAATGGTCAGCGACGACACCGAAGAAGTCCACAACCAGGTCGCCGGTGCGGTAACCGCGATGCAGTTTTACGACCGCATCAGCCAGCGCCTCGACCACGTCGCCCGCAGCCTCGAGCGCATGACCGAAGTCATGGGCACCAGCGACAGGATCAACGACCCGGAAGCCTGGAAACAGATCCAGGGAGAAGTAAAGTCCAGTTACTCCATGGAGGCGGAACGCATCATGTTCGAACACATCATGCGCGGCGCCAGCGTCAGGGAAGCGCTGGAGATTTATCGCCATCACTTTGACAGCGAGGAAGTCGGGACGCAGGACAACGGTGATGAAGTGGAGTTGTTTTGAGGGAAAAGGGAAAAGGAAAAAGGGAAAAGTAACTGCCCGGTGGCACGGATCACTTTTCCCTTTTCCCTTTTCCCTTTTCCCTTTTCCCTAAACGACCTCCCGAACCCGCTCCTGCACCACCTGCGCCAATTCATCCGGCTGAAATTTCGACAGGAATCGGTCGCAACCCACCTTTTCTACCAGCGCCCGGTTGAAACTGCCGCTCAGGGAGGTGTGCAGTATGACAAACAGATGCTGTAGTGCGGCGTTGCGGCGAATTTCGTAGGTGAGGCGGTAGCCGTCCATTTCGGGCATTTCCGCATCGGTCACTACTGCGGCCAGGGCCGCCAGCGTTTCCGGCTCCTCGGCCGCCCAGCGCCGCAGCTGGGTGATGGCCTTGAGGCCGTCGCCGACACTGATGACATCCACACCCAGTGAACTGATGGTCTGGGTCGCCTGGCCGACGGCGGTGCTGGAATCGTCCACCAGCAGCACCTTCAGACCGCGCGCCCGCGCCTGCTCCACCAGTTTCATGTCCAGCACCGACTCTGACACCGTGGCATCGTAGGGAGAGATATCCGCCAGCACGCGCTCGACATCGAGAATCTCGACGATATCATCTTCCAGGCGCGTGATCGCCGTCAGGTAGTGGCTGCGGCCGGTGCCGCTCGGCGGCGGCATAATCAGCTCCCAGTTGAGGTTGACGATACGCTCCACCGAGGTTACCAGAAAGGCCTGCACCGACAGGTTGTACTCGGTGACGATCAACTTGCCCTGGCTGCGATCGCTGAGCGGGCGGCGGCCGATGGCCGCGCTCAAGTCAATGACGGCAATGGTCTGGCCGCGCAGGTGGGTTACACCGCACACCACCGGGTTGTGGTGGGGCAGCTCCGTGAGTTTCGGTACCGGCACGACTTCCTGAATCTTAAACACATTCAAGGCGAACAGCTGGCGCCCGCCAAGGCGAAACAGCAGCAGTTCCAGGCGATTCTCTCCCACCAGTTGGGTGCGTTGATCGACCGACTCTAGCAGTTTGGACATGGAGATAGACCTTATCCCGCCAAGCGGGTAGTGTAGTTAACGGGCAGCGCGCACATCGGCTTATCAGTGCCGCCATGGATCCGATCGGAGAACAGTTTTTATGCCAGCACCCCACAGCCTGATCGATATTGGTGTCAATCTGACCAACCGGCGTTTTGCCGGTGAACACGGCGATATTCTGCAGCGCGCCGCCGCCGCCGGTGTCGAAAGCGTGGTGATTACCGGCACCGACATGGCATCCTCGCGCGCCGCCGCGCAGCTCTGCGCGCAGGACTTTGCCCTGCCCTGTTACTGCACCGGCGGCATCCACCCGCATGCGGCCAAAACCTGCGACTCAGCGCAACTGCAGCAGCTCGAGCAGTTGGCGCAACTGCCGGCAGTGGTGGCCATCGGCGAAACCGGGCTCGACTTCAATCGCGATTTTTCCCCCCGCCCGCAGCAGATCCGGGCCTTCGAAGCGCAACTGGCCCTGGCGGCGCGCTGCAAACTGCCGGTGTTCATGCACGAGCGCGACAGCCACAGCCACTTCAAAGCCATTGTCAAACAGTACCGGGATCAACTTGCCGGCGCCGTGGTGCACTGCTTTACCGGCAGTCGCACAGCACTGTTCGACTACCTGGATCTGGACCTGCACATCGGCATTACCGGCTGGATCTGCGACGAGCGCCGCGGTGGAGAATTACAGCAATTAGTGCGGCATATCCCCCTGCAGCGCCTGATGCTGGAAACTGATGCCCCCTATTTGCCGCCGCGCACTATGTCGCCAAAGCCCAGAAATGGCCGCAACGAACCGGCGTTTTTACCTTATGTACTGGCCGCTGTCGAACAGCACCGGCCGGAGAGCGCCGCGCAGATCGCCGCTGCCACCAGCGACACGGCGCGGCGCTTTTTTCGGTTTTAATCCGCTCGCGCCTGTTTAATCCGCTCGCGCCTGCAGCAGCTGGCGTATCTGCCGGGCGTCGAACGGCCAGTTGATCTCCACCCCGCCGGCCGCCGCCAGTACCGGAATGTGCTCGCCGTAGCGCAGCAGCAGTTCGTCGGACTCGGCGATATCGACTTCCCGCAACTGCCAGGCGGACGGCGCCAGCAGCGGCAAAATCAGCGCCTTGGCCTGCTCGCACAGATGGCAGCCGGCAGTGCTGTAAAGCACGAGCGTTCCCATACCAGTTTTCGCTCCGGGTCATTCAAACGGCCGCCAGTATAGCGAAGTTTTATCATCGCGGCCCGCATCGGCCCGGGTTCAGGACTCCACTCGCGCGAGCGAATCCAGCATATGCCCGACAAAGGGGCCAAAGCGTTTTTCCTCCACCGGCGTGCGGCCGTCGTTCAGTTGCCCGACCCGGTCTGCCAGATCGCGCAGCAACTGCTGCGGCTGTTCGAACGGTGAGGCCAGCTGCAGGGCCTCCAGCAGCTGATGGCTAAAGTCCCCCAGCGGCGCCAGGCGCTCGGCCAGGGCCGGGCCGGCGTAGGCATCCGGTGCCTGAAACTGCTGATAGGCGGCGCTGGCCCGCTGCACTTCAACGCGCTTCAGGTTTAATGCAAAGCCGACAATCTCAGTACTGTCGTAGCCGATATTCACCGCACTGTTAAAGGCCCCCTCGAGATCGCCGCTGAAAAACTGCTGCGACAGATCGTTGACCTTGCCGAGCAGATCGTTGATTGCCGCGAGTTCTCCCGCGTCCAGTTCGCCATCGATGCTGAGATCAAAGCGCTGTGAGTGGCTGTAGGCGGCACCGCCGGCCTGAGCACTCAGCTGCCCGGCGCCGCTGCCGCCGGCGGCAAACTGGCTGTGCGCAGAGAACGCCTCGCCGGCGCTGGCGCGGATGCGCACGGTGTCGCCATCGGCGGTCTGCAGCTCGAAACTGAAACTGTTGCGGCGGGCATAGCCGTACTCGGCAAAGGCGCTTGCCGCACTGCTGCCGGCGGACAGCGGCCTGTCGATAGCCGCCTCGCTCCCGGCCCGCGGTGCCGGCTCAGCGGCCACATATTTTTCCCGCAGTTGCGCCACCCCCTCGAGCACGGCATCGTAGGTGGCTGCAATTTTGTCCGCCACCGGGCCGCTCAGCAGGCCCAGATCATCGAGTTGCCGGCGGGCGTCCTCAAATCCCTGGATAAAGCCCTCCAGGCCGGCTTCGACACGGCCCTGCAGCTGCTCGCGACTGGCACCGCCGGCGGCGTCCACGACCAGGCGCTGCTCGATAAAACCCAGAATGCGCTCGGCAACGGTGGCCGCATCAGCGCTGCTGTCGGCCTGCGCGGGCTTGAACAGCGTGTCGCTGTGCAAGGCCTGATAGCCCTTGTCGAGAAGCTGCTCGAATACCCTGAAACCGTCAAAGCCCTCTCTGGACGCCGTTGCCGGCACGGACAGGCGGGCACTGGACTGAAAGCTCTGGGTGTGCTGATGAAACGGGTTGGATTGACCGTCAGGCCTGGGAAAAACTGAATTGAGCGCCGGCGCCAGCATGGATACTCTCCTGCGGATTACCCTGTAGAACAGATATCCTGTTAGCGGCCGCTGCGGCGCTAACTTGAGAGTATTTTAGCCGCTGCCCGGCACGGCCCGCAGGCGGCCGCTCAGAACAGACTCTGGGCGACATACCAGATAAGTGCGCCGGCGCCACCGGCCAGCAGCAGCCACAGCCAGCCAAGGCCGGCTTTGGCCGCCGCATTCGCCGACCCCGGCGCCGCCTCGGGCCGGCCGCCGGCGGCCGGCGGCGGCCGCACCGCAGCCTGGCGGCGGGCGGCAGCGCGCGCAGGCGCGGCCTTGGGCTTTGGCGGCAGCGCGCCGGCATCGCGCACGGTGGTTTTATCGAGGTCGTCGGCGGGGCCGACGACACCAAAACTGAGGGTGTCGAAACGCAGTTCGTCACCGCGCTTGACACGCGCCTCGGTCACCCGCTCGCCGTTGAGAAACGTCCCGTTGGAAGAGTCCAGATCTTTCACAAACAGCTGCCCCGAGCGGATCATCAGACGCGCGTGGCGGCGCGACAGGTGAGAGGCCGCGAGGGTGATGTCGCACTCGTTGGAACGCCCGATCACGGTCTCGCGCTTGAGCGTGAAGACCCGATTGGCCAGCGCGCTGTGATTGGCTTTCAGCGCCCAGCCGCTGGCCTTTTCATCGCGCACCACTGTCGGCACCGCCTTGGGCTCATTTTTCGGATCGACCACCTGCAACTGGATCTTGCCCAGGGTTACCACGTCGTTGGTTTTCAGCGGCGCCCGGGTCGGCACGGCGGTTTTATTCACGAACAACGGCAGCCCGTCGGATAAATTCACCAGCGCCAGCTTCTCGTGATCGACGACGATCTCGGCGTGGGTCTCGGCGACGGCGGCATCGTCCACCACCAGATCATTGGCACTCCCACGCCCAATGCTCACTTTCGGCTCCACCAGCCAAACCGCGTTGTGCTTGTTGTTTTTGAAGCGCAGTTTGAGCATGGCGAGTCGGGCCTTTTTCCACAGCTTTCAGCGCCGGCGGTGCCGGCTCGGTCTGCGGGCGATGATGCTATAAAAGCAGTTGATTTTTCAATAGCTTAGCAAGAAAAAATCCCTTTACCCTGAACTGTTTCTCAGTAATATAACTCTCCATAGAGTAGTGTTAGTCCGCAATGGCGTCTATAACCAAGGGGTATCGGCGCGATAATTCGCCCGGCTGCAAGCCCCGCAACCCGGGCGTTACCGGCGCGGGACGACAATACCGCCTCAGGCTTGAGGCACTGACACTGGACGCAAGTACTATGGCCTTCTCTACCGGGCCCGGGGCCCCACTCAAGCACAGCTCTGCTACCGACAAGGGGCTGTGCCGGGGCAATAACGAAGACAGTTTTCTGAGCAGCCCGGAACATGGCCTGTGGCTGGTCGCCGACGGTATGGGCGGCCACGAGGCCGGGGAAGTGGCCAGTGAAATCGTCAAGGACACGGTGCGCCACAGCGTCAGCACCGGCAAGGGTCTCGGCGATGCCATTCAGCAGTCACATCAGGCGGTATTGAAAGCAGCGACCAACGGTCGCGGCGCCGCCGGCATGGGTTCGACTGTGGTGGCCCTGCGCTCCGACGACCTCAACTACGAAGTCGCCTGGGTGGGCGACAGTCGCGCCTATCTCTGGACCACCCTGGAGGACGGCGGCGGCCGGCTGGAGCAGCTCACCACCGACCACTCCTACGTACAGATGCTGCTGGCCACAGGCGCCATCGCCGCAGACGAGGTGGACAATCATCCCGACAAAAACGTCATCACCCAGTGCATCGGCTCCACCGATCTGCCGCAGGTCAATGTCGACAGCGTGTTCGGCAAATGGCAGGAGCGCCAGTGGCTGCTATTGTGCAGCGACGGCCTCACCGACGAAGTCGACGACCAGACCATCGCCCGCGTACTGCGCGACGCCCGCTCACCCCGTGAAGCCGTGCAGCGCCTGATGCAAACCGCACTCAATCACGGCGGGCGCGACAATGTTACCGTGCAGATCGTCGAATCGCCCTTCGCCAGGCCGGACCCGCTGGCAACCCTGTGGGAATGGCTGCCCGCTATCACCGGCAGGCGCCTGTGGGACGGCGCCCTCTACGGCCTGGCCGGCCTCGGGCTGGCGCTGCTGGCGTATTGGCTGATGCTGTAGCGCAGGGCGGCCCATGCAAGTTCCCGGCTACCAGATCATTCGCAAGATCGACCAGGGCGGCATGTCCACGGTTTATCTCGCCATTCAGTTGAGCGTCGGCCGCGAAGTCGCGCTGAAAGTGATGTCGCCGGCACTGAACGCCGACCCGGTGTTCAGCGAGCGCTTTCAACGCGAAGCCAATATTGTCGGCCAGCTGTCTCACCCGAATATCATTTCCATCTACGATATCGGCTGTCACAAGTCGCTCAACTATATCGCCATGGACTATCTGTCCGGCGGCTCCGTGCACAATAGAATGTCCACCGGTATGAGCACCAAGGAAGTGCTGCGGGTAATCAAGGAGGTGGCCCAGGCACTCGATCACGCCCACGGCAAACACTATATCCACCGCGATATCAAGCCGGAAAACATCCTCTTTCGCGAGGACGGCACGGCGGTGTTGTCGGATTTCGGCGTTGCCAAAATGGTCAGCAAGGCCTCCCAGGTCACCAATGCCGGCACTGTCGTCGGCACGCCCTATTACATGAGCCCGGAGCAGGCCCGCGGCCAGCCCATCGACGGCCGCTCGGATATCTACAGCCTCGGTGTGGTTTTCTACGAAATGCTCACCGGCAGTGTGCCGTTTAAGGCTGACGAAGCGGTTGCCATTGCCATCAAACACCTGACCGCGCCGATTCCCAAGCTGCCGGCGCAACACGCGGTATTCCAGAAACTGCTCAACCGGCTGCTGGCCAAGGACGAGGACAAACGTTTCCAGCGCGGCAATGAGGTGGTCGAGGCGATCGAGGAAATCGAGCGAAACCTGCTCGGTGGCACGCCGCCGTATATGACCAACACCGACCCCACCGGTGTGCAGATCACCTCGCTGCTGAAAGCCCTGGTGATTACTTCTTATGCCGTGCTGCTGACCAAGCTGCGCCAGGGGCTGTCGTATCTGCGCAGCTTCCGCTGGACGCCCAAGCGCGGTCTCTACCGGCGCCCCAGTGTCGCGGTAACGGAAATACGCACTGAGGCCGACACCGGCGAAGACGAAAAGTCGACGGTGATCTCCAGCCGCATACAGCGGGCGGCCTACTATCAAAGCGGCGTCCCGGGCCGCGCACGCCTGCTGTCAAAAACCCTGGCGCTGGGCTTTGTGGTATCGATTTTGTGGGGCACATTCAGCGTCGCGCTCAGCCGCTTCGAGCTGCCCGGCGAGCAGCGGCTGCCGGCATCGGTGCAGCGGGCGGCCCTGGGTACGGCGGTCTTCATCGCCGACAGCCTGCAAGCTGTAGAGCCCGATCGCGGCGACAGCGCGACGGCAGCCGCCGGCGAGGGCGCGGCCGCTGCAAATGCGCTGGCGCCACTGCCGACCGAGCCGCCAAGTGCGCCCGCGCCGGCAGCCGGCGCCGGCAGCACTGCCGGGTCCGCTGCAGATACCAAACCACCACCACCGCCGGCGGCAGCACCGCCGCGGGCCGCCTTTACGGTGGATGCCGAGCCCGCCAGGGCGCGTATCCGGGTATTGAATATCCGCGAGAAGTACCGGCCCGGCATGCTGCTGAAACCCGGCAGCTACCATATCGAGGTTACCCATGCGGGTTACAAGCCGGTAAAAAAATGGGTGAGGATGCGCAAAAAACCCCTTACGGTGTCAATCAGTCTGCGCCGGCAGCATATACCCGGCACCAGCTTTTTCAACCAGTGGGGCAGCGGCGAAAAAGGGCCGGAGATGCAGGTCCTGCCGGCCGGGGACTTTACCATGGGCAATGCCCGGCAGGCCGACGCCGCGCCGCCGCACCGGGTCACGTTCAGCGAGCCCTTTGCCATCAGCAAGTTCGAGGTGACTTTTGCCGACTACAAGAAGTTTGCTCTCGATACCGGCACGCCGCTGCCAGAAGATAAGCAATGGGGTCAGGGCAGCCGCCCGGTGATCAATGTCAGCTGGCACCAGGCACGCGCCTATGCCGCCTGGCTGAGCGAGAAAACCGGCCGCACTTACCGCCTGCCGAGTGAGGCGGAGTGGGAGTACGCGGCGAGATCGGGCACCAGCACAGCGTTCTGGTGGGGCGACGCCAGTGCCGAGGGCAGAGCCAACTGCCGGCGCGGCTGCCGCAGTCAGTTTACCGGCCTGTTCAGCGCGCGCACGGCACCGGTGGGCAGCTATCAGCCGAACCAGTTCGGGGTCTACGATACCGCCGGCAACGTCGCCGAGTGGGTGGCGGACTGTTATCAGAATCACTACCTCAATGCACCCGGCAACGGCGCTGCCGTGGACCGGGACGGCTGTGAGTCCAGAGTGATTCGCGGGGGATCGATCAAGGACAACAGCAGACGGCTGCACGCCTACCTGCGTACCGCCAGTGCGGCGCAGACCCGTGCGGAGGATGTCGGCTTCAGGGTGGTGGTCGAGCTGCCTTGATGTTTTCTGTTTGTCGGCTCAAGAAATTAAATGCGCGTGACCCTTCTGGCTAACCCTTCTGGCTACCGCAGCCATGTCCATAAAATGGGCTAATGGAAGTGCCCATTACGATATCGCCTGCGCAACAGCACTATCCAGAAAACGATGAAAACAGGCAAGCCCACCGCCAAGCTGGCGATCAAGTCGGCTAACCCACTGAACAATAGCGCTGCTATCAGCCCGGTCATACCGACAACAAAAAGTAGCAACGGGATCATAAAAACCCGATAAATGGGCCGCCGTTGCATCATTGCAGCATCATTCACCTGTCCACCCTTCTGTTGTTTTAGCCGCCTTGTCATTACTTCTGCTGCTGCGGCGTGCCAGCCACAGATAAACACCGCTTAAAAGTATGACAATGGTGAATAAGTTCAGTAGTGCCCAGACAATCTTCAATACGAGGCCGCCGTAGTCACCAAAATGTAACGGGCGCGACAGGGACAGTGCCTTTGAATACCAGGGCATCTGCCTTAAGCCAACAAACTCGCCAGTCGAGGCACTGACTAACACCGGCGTTATCAGGCGTTCGGTCAGCGGTGTTTGACCATGGAGAAAAATCGCATAGTGAGCATCGGTTGAAAATGCACTGCCCGGAAAAGCCACAAACTGCAAAGTCATATCTGGCGCTGCAACAATAGCCTGTTGCACGGCGCCATCGAGTGAGGCAGGGTTATCGACCTTGGCCTCTGTGCGATGATCGGCAATCAGATCTGCCAAATCGTTAGCCCGCCAGGCATCGAGAATCGGCGCCTCCAGTGTGTTGATCACACCCGTTACACCAACAACCAATACCCATGCCACTGTCACTATACCTAACAGGTTATGGTAATCAAGCCATTGGGTACGCGCTGATTTACACAACCGCACGCTACCGAAGTCCAGTTTGCGCATAAACGGCGCATACAGTACGATGCCGGTGATGGTCGCCACAATAAACAGGGTACCCATGGCCCCCAGAAACAACATGCCGGGCAAGCCCAGGAACATGTCCGTATGCAGATCGAGCAGAAAATGCATGACACCTGCACCAATGTCAGCGGGCGCTACGAGATCGCCACTGGTCAGGTCGAACGAGGCAAAATGCATTTCACTGTCATCGACATCGGGCCGCATGCCAGTAGTGACATTCACCACTGGGCGGTCGACATCAAAACTCAGATAAACCGGCACTTCGCCCGGCCTCTGAGCGAGCGCAATGGCCACAATCGCATCCAGCGCCAGATGTGGCCCGCCCGGATTGGCGGGCTTCCAGTCATCCGGGTTCAGCGCACTGTCAATTTCGTCGTGGAAAATCAACGGCAGCCCGGTAATGCACAGCATCAACAGAAAAACCGTACAGACAAGACTCGACCACAGATGAACAAACGACCATGCCCGCAGGGCGGAGGCACGCATTACCTGAACTGTTGTTTTAGCATGTCGTTGCGTTTTAGCATAGTGTTTCCAGCTGCCATCCGACCCGGGAATTGAAAAAAAATATCGTCCCCATGTCAAGCGATTTACCTTTTATTGGCCAAATTACAACAATCGCCAAGCCGTTACCAAGAGTGCGCAGACTACCCCGGGGTGAACCGTCTCGATCGGCGCAGATCGGCATCAGGCCTGTAATTTCAACTGCGCAATCTCATCGCGCAGATTGGCGGCCTCTTCAAAGTCCAGGTCTTTGGCACACTGAAACATTTTCTCTTCCAACTCGGCAATGGTCTGCCAGATATCGCCACTGGCCTTGATCTTGTCGGCATCGTACTTGCCGCGCTTCTCCGCTACCGCGCGGCGTTTCTGCCCCGGGCGCCCGACCGGTACATGGGCGCCCTCGAGAATGTCGGCGACACGCTTTTTGATGCCGATGGGGGTAATTTTGTTGGCCTTGTTGTGCCCCTGCTGCTTGGCGCGGCGGCGCTCGGTCTCGTCCAGTGCGCGCTGCATCGAATCGGTAATTTTATCGGCATAGAGAATCGCCCTGCCGTTGACATTGCGCGCCGCGCGGCCGATGGTCTGAATCAGCGAGCGGTCGGAGCGCAGGAAACCCTCCTTGTCCGCATCCAGAATCGCTACCAGCGATACCTCCGGCATGTCCAGCCCTTCGCGCAACAGGTTGATGCCCACCAGTACATCGAATTCCCCCAGGCGCAGATCGCGAATGATCTCCACCCGCTCCACCGTATCGATATCCGAGTGCAGGTAACGCACGCGGGTGCCGTGATCGTGCAGATACTCCGTGAGATCCTCCGCCATGCGCTTGGTCAGGGTGGTAATCAGCACCCGTTCATCGGCCTCCACACAGCGGTGAATCTCCGACAGTACGTCATCCACCTGACTGCCGGCCGGGCGCACTTCCACCTCCGGGTCGACCAGGCCGGTGGGCCGCACTACCTGCTCGACCACCTGGCCGGCGTGTTCACCCTCGTAAGGACCGGGCGTGGCGGAGACAAAAATCATCTGTGGCGCCAGCCGCTCCCACTCATCGAAGCGCAGCGGCCGGTTATCGAGTGCAGACGGCAGCCGGAATCCGTATTCCACCAGCGTTTCCTTGCGCGACCGGTCACCGCGGTACATGCCGCCGATCTGCGGCACGGTGACATGGGACTCGTCCAGCACCAGCAGGGCGTCGGCGGGCAGGTAATCGAACAGGGTCGGCGGCGGCTCGCCGGGCCCGCGGCCGGATAAATAGCGCGAATAGTTTTCGATACCATTGCAATAGCCCAACTCGCGCATCATCTCCATATCGTAGCGGGTGCGCTGCTCCAGCCGCTGCGCTTCCACCAGTTTGTCGGCGCTGCGCAATTGCTCGAGGCGCTGTCCCAGCTCCTGTTCAATTTGCGTGAGGGAATCGAGCACGCGCTGGCGCGGCGTGACATAGTGAGACTTCGGGTAGACGGTAAAGCGCGGCAGTTTCTGCAGCACCTCGCCGGTCAGCGGATCGAACAGCGACAGCGTTTCGACCTCCTCGTCAAACAGTTCCACCCGCAGTGCTTCGCGGTCGGAGTCGGCGGGGAAAATGTCGATGACATCGCCGCGCACACGGTAGGTTGCGCGCTGGAAGTCGAGGTCGTTGCGCGTATACTGCAGTTCGGCCAGGCGCCGCAGTACCTGGCGCTGGTCGAGCTGATCGCCGCGCACCAGGTGCAATACCATTTTCAGATAGGCGTCGGGGTCGCCGAGGCCGTAGATGGCCGACACGGTGGCGACGATCACCGCGTCTTTGCGCTCCATCAGCGCCTTGGTGGCCGACAGGCGCATCTGCTCGATATGTTCGTTGATGGAGGCATCCTTGTCGATAAAGGTGTCCGAAGACGGCACATAGGCCTCGGGCTGATAGTAATCGTAGTAAGACACGAAATACTCGACGGCGTTTTCGGGGAAAAACTCCTTGAATTCGCCGTAGAGCTGCGCCGCCAGGGTTTTGTTGTGGGCCATCACCATGGTCGGGCGCTGCAGTTTTTCAATGACGTTGGCAATGGTAAAGGTCTTACCCGAGCCGGTGACGCCGAGCAGGGTCTGGTGGGCCAGGCCCGCCTCCACCCCCTTGATCAGCCCGGCAATGGCAGTGGGTTGATCGCCGGCCGGCGCGAAGCGGCTGTGTACTTTGAAAGGTTTGGACATAAGGTCAGCTCGGTTTGTAGGCTGTCTGGTGTCAGTGTGTGCGCCGCCGGTGGCTATCGGTTCGGGCCCGCCACCGTAGCGCAGGGTTCATGTGTATAAAAATACGGCGGCGGCTGCGGAGTGGATTGTAAGCCGCGGCAAAAAAAGCCCGCTGCCGCTTACCGCCCCCTTACCGGGGCCCTTAACGGTCCCTTACCAGTCCCGCTGCAGAAACCGCGCCGGGCGGCTTCATCCCCAGCGCTATCAGTCGGCGCGAACCAGCCAGCACTGGTGGATTTTACGATTACGCGCAAAGTCCTTGTCAAGTGTAGCGGCACTGATGTTCTCCAGCGCGTAGTCGCTCAGTTCCTCCCGCCGCAGTTTGAAACTGCGCAGATTGGTGGAAAAGATCAGCGTCCCCCCCGGATTGAGCAGCTCCATACAGCGCCTTATCAGCCCCACATGGTCGCGCTGCACATCCAGCACTCCCTGCATGCGCTTGGAATTGGAAAAGCTGGGCGGGTCGAGAACGATAATGTCGAAGGCCTGGCGGCATTTCCGCAGCCACTCGAAACAGTCCGCCTGTACCCGCTGGTGGCTTTGTTCATCGATGCGGTTGAGGCGGAAGTTTTTACCCGCCCAGTCGAGATAGGTGCGCGACAGGTCGACGCTGACACTGGCGGCCGCACCCGCCAGCGCGGCCGCTACGCTAATCGAGCCGGTATAGCAAAACAGATTCAACAGGCGCCGCCCCGCGGCCAGGGCCGCCACCCGCCGGCGCAGCGGTCGATGGTCCAGAAACAGGCCGGTATCGAGATACGTCCAGAGGTCGATGTAAAACCTGGCCTCTCCCTCCCTCACCACCAGCAGCTCGCGGGCGCTGTCGGCGGCCAGCTTCTGGTACTGCTCGCTGCCGGCGGTGCGGCGCCGCCGCTTGACACTGATTCGGTCAGCCGGCAGCTGCAGCACCGCGGCAGTGGCCGCCAGCAGCTCGTCAAAGCGCTGGCCGGCCTTTAGCGGATCGATGGATCTGGGCGCTGCGTACTCCTGTATATGGGCATAGTCACCGCCGTCGATATCGCGGTAGACATCGAGCGCAGCGGCATACTCCGGCATATCGGCATCGTACAGCCGGTAACAGTCGACAGCGGCGCCGTCGCGCCACCGGGCCAGGTTTTTGCGGTTTTTGCGCAGCCGGTTGGCCACCATTTGCGCGCCCGCGCTCAGCGCCGGCGGCCCGGCCGCCGCGGGCGGCGCTTGCGCCGGGTCCCCGGTTTGCGGCTGCCGCCGCCGCTGCGCTGCGCTCAGGTCGAAAACCAGCAGCTCCGCAGCGAGGGCGCCGTTATACAGCTTGTACTTTTTTTGCGCGCGCAGGCCGGTCTGCTTGCCCAGTTCCGGATTGGCGGTGAACACAGCGGCGCGCCAGCCGCGGAACTCCTCATCCAGGCATGCGCCCAGGCGTTGATACAGCGGCGCCAGTGCCTGGCGTTCGCCGAGCCGCTCGCCGTAGGGCGGGTTGCAGATGAGCAGTCCGCGCGCCAGGGGGCGGTGCGTGGGCCGCTTAAGCCGCTCCAGCGGTTTGTGGATAATCCGAATCCAGGGGTCGAGCCCGGCCTGGGCGATATTCGCCTCGGCGGCCCTGATCACGCGCACATCGCTGTCGTAACCGCGGATTTCCAGATCCAGCTGCGCCAGCCCCGCACGGCGGCGCTCAATGGCCTCGTCGCGCAGCGCCAGCCAGATATCGTTGCGGTGGTTCAACCAGCGCTCGAAGCCAAAGCCGGCGCGCTGCAGCCCGGGCGCGATATCCGCCGCCATCAACGCGCCTTCAATCAGCAGCGTGCCGGCACCGCACATGGGGTCCAGCAGGGCGCCGCCCTGGCGCGCTAGCTGCGGCCAGCCGGCGCGCAACAGCAGGGCCGCGGCCAGATTCTCTTTCAACGGCGCAGCGCCCTGCTGGATACGGTAGCCGCGCCGGTGCAGGCTGCTGCCGGACAGATCGACGGCAATGCTGGCGGCGCCTTTGCTCAGGCGCACATTGATCAGCAGATCGGGGTCGTGCTTTGACACCGCCGGGCGCTGGCCACAGTGCTGCCGCAGGCGGTCCACCACGGCGTCCTTGACCTTCTGGGCGCCAAACTGGGTATTGCGAATCGCCCCGCCGGTGCCGATAAAATCCACCCGCAGGCTGCCGGCCGGGTTGAGGTGATCTTCCCAGGGCAACCGCAGCGCCGCCTGGTAGAGTTCATCGGCACTGGCGACGGCACACTGCGCCAGCGGCAGCAATACCTTGTTCGCCAGGCGCGACCACAGACAGCAGCGGTAGGCGGCGCCGAGTCCGGCCTCGAAGTGCACACCTGCCACCGTTTCCCGGGCAGCACTCACCCCCTGCTGTTGCAGTTCCTGCAGCAGCAGGCTTTCAAGTCCTTTGGGACAGGTGGCAAAAAAGGCAGTTTGTTGCGACATTAAGGCGCCCTAATACACATCTGTGCTTACAGTATTGGTGAATATATCGTCAGGCGATAACCCAATCCGAGCATATAAAAATAAAATCATTCACAAGCCAAGCCCAAGTTTGCTCTACTGAACCCTCAACCCCAGCAACCCCACTAGCAACTAGTGACTAGCAACTCACCGAAGGTGCCCGCAATTATGAAACGGCAAAAACGCAATCAACCGGAAAGAGCATTTAACCGAGGTTATCAGGCCGGCGCCGGCGGGCGTTCGCGCACTCTGTGTCCCCACGATACAGGTGAAAGCCGACAACACTGGTTAAACGGTTGGCGCGAAGGCCGCGAAGATCACTGGAACGGTTACAACAGTTTTGCCAAAGCACAAAAGATTACCAATTTATAAACCGGTAAAGCGGCCCCGGCGAGCGGCGGCCGCATACCGAACCCTCTCTTCCAGGGGCCCGCCATCCGCGGGCCAGGGGCAGGGCTGGCGCTACTTTGGAGCCTGGGCAGAGCCCGGCTGACCCGCAGGGTCATTGCGCTGCCGATTGCCCGCCGAGTGGCTTAAGGACGCAATAGCGTCCGCCACCTCGGCTATCAGCTGCGGCCCCCGATAAATAAAGCCCGTATACAGCTGTACCAGATTGGCGCCGGCGGCAATTTTTGCCGCTGCCGAAGCGCCGTCGTGAACGCCGCCGACGCCGATAATGGGCAGGTCCCTGCCCAGCGCGTCGCGCAGTTGCACGATGACCTCGGTGGCGCGGCGGGCCAGCGGCTCACCGCTGAGGCCGCCGCTTTCATCGGCCAGCGGGTGACCCGCGACCGCACTGCGGTCGACGGTGGTATTGGTGGCGATAACGGCGTCCATTCCCTCATCACTCAGTGCCCCGGCCACCGCGCGAATTTCCGCTGCCGACATGTCCGGCGCTATTTTAACCGCCAGGGGCACATAGCGGCCGCTGTCTTTATGCAGGCGACTCTGTTCGGCTTTGATACCCGCCAGCAGCGACTTCAGCGCATCACCAAACTGCAGCTGGCGCAGGCCCGGTGTATTCGGCGAGGAGATATTGACGGCGACATAGTCGGCGCAGTGGTACACCTTGCGCAGGCAGATACGGTAATCCTCCAGGGCGCGCTCCTCGGGGGTGTCCTTGTTCCTGCCGATATTGATACCCAGTACACCGCCGTAGCGCCGCCGCCGCACCTGCTCGACCAGGTGATCCACACCCTTGTTGTTAAAGCCCATGCGATTGATCAGGGCACCGTATTGCGGCAGCCGGAACATGCGCGGCGGCGGATTGCCGGGCTGCGGCCGCGGCGTTACCGTACCCACTTCGATAAAGCCGAAGCCCAATTCGCCGAGCGCATTGAGGTAATCGGCATTTTTATCCAGGCCCGCGGCCAGCCCCACCGGACCGGGAAACTGCAGGCCCATCACCTGCAGCGGTTGCGCCGGCGCGGCTCCGGCAATCAATCGCAGCAGCCGCAGCCGCTCGGCGGCGCCCAGCAGGTCGAGCGTCAGATCGTGGGCAAGTTCGCCATCGAGGCAAAACAATGCCTTGCGGATTAAGGTATACATAGTCACAGGAGTTCTTTACTCAATCACCGGCTCAATTACCGGCATTCACCCGAAAGCGGCGGCAAGGATATAGCAAGGCGGGCGTCTAGTCGATTTTTTCCACGCTGCGGAAGCTGTTATCGGCATTGAACTCAATGCGAAAACTGCCGTAGATGCCGTCGCGGGTGACAAAGCGGCGCAGAATATGGGCGGGAAAGCGCACCCGCCGCCCGTCGCGGGCAAGTGCCAGTACATCCCTGGCCGAGCCCTCGTACAGGCGCAGGTACTCATCGGCGGCAATGGCCAGATCTACAATTAGCGAGGACATGAGTCAGTCGCTAGTCACTAGTCGCTAGAGACTAGTGGCTAGTGACTCTGAAGGCGCATTGCGCCTTCCTGTTCCAGTGACTCGCAGTGTTGGCTGGCCTGGGCCAGGTCCAGCAGTTCGCGCAGCGCTACGGAGAACATGGCAAAATCCGTACCCGAGGCTCCCTGCAATTCGTTGATCATGGATTTCCAGCGTTCGGCCAGTACCTGGTGCTGCAACAGCCATTTGTCCACCGACTCGTCGATGTCCCGGTTGTCGCCGGACAGGCGAATCAGCGCCACCGCCAGGGTGCGCATCTGCGATTCGAGATCGTCCATAAAGGCCTCGCGCGCCATCGCCTGCCAATAGCTGCCGACCTTGGCCTCGGCAATCTGGTTGGCAAACCAGTACAGGCCCAGGCGGTCGCCCAGCACGAAATAGATTTCCGCCACCCGCACCGGGTCGGCACCGCTGACCCGGGCCGCCTCCACCATACCCAGACCGGAGTGCAGGTTGGAGGGGATGGCGACATTGCTGACCAGTTGCTCCGGCACGCCCTGCTCCAGCAGCCGGTCGCACTCGAGCTGCCACTCCTCGCGCGGGGCACCGCGCAGAATATCCGGCAGCGCTTCGATAACCTGCTGAATGGCCGGGGCAAAGGACTTGATCTCCTCGGCCGGCGCCAGGAAGCTGCGGCGGTTGCGCAGGAACCAGCGCGTGCCGCGGCGCACCCGCCGCATGATATTGCCGATCAGTTGCAGTTGCAGTTTCGCCGGCACTTTGTAGTCCAGCGCCTCGACCTGGCGCCAGTAGGACTCCAGCTGATAAATATCGCGGGCGGTGATGTAGGCTTTGGCGACCTGACCGGAGCTGGCACCGGTGGACTCCACCAGCCGGTGGCAGAAGGTAATCCCCATATTGTTGACCATGTCATTGGCGACCTGGGTGGCGACGATCTCGCGGCGCAGGTGGTGATGGTGTATCTGCCGGCGGTACTTCTGCCGCAGCACCGGCGGAAACGGGTTCTCCACCGCCCGCGCCAGATAGTCATCGTCCGGCACATCGGAGGCCGCCAGTTCCTCCTTCAGCGCCACCTTGGCATAGGAGATCAATACCGACAGCTCCGGCCGGGTCAGCGATTTGCCCTGGGTCTGGCGCTCGAGCAGCACCTCGTCGTCGGGAATCGATTCCAGTGCGCGGTTGAGGCGCCCTTCCGACTCCAGCGCGTTGATCAGGCGGCGGTACTCGCCCAGGCGTAGCGGTGCCTGGTACTCGGCCAGGCTGATGGCCTGGGTCTGGCGGTAGTTATTGGTCAGCACCAGTTCGGAGACCGTGTCGGTCATCTCCACCAGCAGTTTATTGCGCTGCTTTTCGGTCATATCGCCGTTGGCGACGATGTCGTTGAGCAGAATTTTGATATTGACTTCGTGATCGGAACAGTCGACACCGCCGGCATTGTCGATGAAATCGGTGTTACAGGCGCCGCCGTTGAGTGCGTATTCGATGCGCCCGAGCTGCGACAGGCCCAGGTTGCCACCCTCGCCGAACACCTGGCAGCGCAGCTGCCGGCCGTCCACCCGCAGGGAATCATTGGCCTTGTCGCCGACATCGCCGTGGGTCTCGAAAGATGCTTTGACATAGGTGCCGATGCCGCCGTTCCAGATCAGGTCCACCGGCGCCTGCAGCAGGCGGTGGATCAACTCGTTGGGAGTGAGGCTGTTGTCGGCAATATCGAAGCGCGCCTTCATTTCCTCGCTGATGATTATGGCCTTGGCAGCGCGGGAAAAAACCCCGCCGCCCTTGGAAATCAGTGCCTTGTCGTAGTCCTCCCAACTGCTGCCGGGGGCCTCGAACAGGCGCTTGCGCTCGACATAGCTGGCGGCCGAGTCCGGGCTCGGGTCGACGAAGATATGCAGGTGGTTAAACGCCGCCACCAGACAGATATGCTGCGACAGCAGCATGCCGTTGCCGAACACATCGCCACCCATGTCGCCGACGCCGATGACGGTGAAGTCCTCCTTCTGGATATCGACGCCTTTCTCCTTGAAATGTCGCTGCACCGACACCCAGGCACCCTTGGCGGTAATACCCATGCGCTTGTGGTCGTAGCCCTGGCTGCCGCCGGACGCAAAAGCGTCGCCGAGCCAGTGCCTGTAGCGCGCCGAGATCTCGTTGGCGATATCGGAAAATGTCGCCGTGCCCTTGTCGGCGGCGACCACCAGGTAGGGGTCGTCTTCGTCGCGCCGCACCACCTGTTTCGGCGCCACCACTTTGGCATCGACAAAGTTGTCGGTGATATCCAGCAGGCCCTGAATGAATATCTTATAGCAGGCAATGCCCTCTTCCAGCACCGCCTGGCGGCCGCCGCCCGACGGCGGTCGCTTGGCGACAAAACCGCCCTTGGCGCCGCTGGGTACGATCACCGCATTTTTGACCTGCTGCGCCTTGACCAGGCCCAGCACCTCGGTGCGGTAGTCCTCCAGGCGGTCGGACCAGCGCAGCCCGCCGCGCGCCACTTTGCCGCCGCGCAGATGCACGCCCTCGACCCGCGGCGAGTAGACGAAAATCTCGAACATCGGCCGCGGCTCGGGAATGTCGGCAATACTCAGCGGGCGAAACTTGAAGGAGATATAGCTTTTCGGCTTGCCGTCGGCGCCGGGCTGGAAAAAGTTGGTGCGCAGGGTGCCGTTGATAATATCCAGATAGCGGCGGATGATGCGGTCCTCGTTGAGGTTGTCGACCTTTTCCAGGCTGTCGATGATTTTGTTTTTCAACCGCTCGATACGCTGTAAGTCCTTCTCCTTGCCCTGATTCATGCGCGGCTCGAAACAGGCCTTGAACAGCGCGACCAGGTTGCGGGTGATCTCCAGGTGATTGGCCAGGGTATTGGCGATATAGGTCTGGCTGAAGTTAAAGGCGGTCTGCTTCATATAGGCGGCGTAGGCGCGCAGCACGCTGACCTCGCGCCAGCTCAGGCGCGCGCCCAGCACCAGCCGGTTAAACGCATCGCTCTCGGTCTCGCCGCGCCAGATGGCGGCAAAGGCCTCCTGGAAGTGATTGCGCGCCGCCTGCACATCGATGGTGATGGGCAGGCCGAACTTGAGATCGAAATCGTGCATCCATACACCGGCGCCATCGCGCTGGTGGATCTTGAACGGATGCTCGCCGATCACCCGCAGGCCCAGGTGCTCGAGCACCGGAATCACATCGGACAATTCCAGGCCGCGGTTGCGGCGGAAAACCTTGAAGCGCATCGCGTCTTTGTCGACACCGATGGGCTGATAAAAACTCATCGCCACCTGCTCTTCGGTCTGCAGGCCGCTGAAGGTTTCGATATCGTGGACCGCGGCGCGGGCCTCATAGGTTTCGCGGTAACCGGATGAAAACGCATCCTGGTACTGGTAGAACAGCCGCGTGCCGCGCTCTTCGCCGTGGGCGTCGACCAGCGACACGCGCAGGTGGTCGCTCCAGCTGCGGGTGATATCGACAATCTGCTGTTGTAGGCGCCTGACGTCGTAGTCGATCTCCTTGTCCGGGTCGATACGGAATACAATGTGGGTGCGCGCCAGATTGGATTCGGAAAAGTGGGTGGTGAACTCGTGCTGGTCGGTGTGCAGTACCTCGCCGATCAGTTTCTGGATCTGCAGCCGAATCTGGGTGCTGAACTCCTCCCTGGGGATGTAGATAATACAGTTGACGAACTTGCCGTACAGATCCTTGCGCATAAACAGGCGCACCATGTGGCGCTCATTGATGCGCGCCACACCCAGGGCAGTCTCGAACAGTTCGCCGGTGCTGCTCTGAAACAGTTCGTCGCGCGGGAAGGTCTCCAGCACCTGCTTCAGCACCTTGCCGTCGTGGCTGGCCGGATCGATGCCCGAGGCCTCGATCACCTGGGCGACCTTCTGGCGGATGACCGGGATTCTGGTGGGCGACAGGGTGTAGACCGGGGAGGTATAAAGGCCGAGAAAACGGATCTCGCCGATTACCGCACCCTTGTCGTTATAGCGCTTTACCACCACATAATCGGAATAGGCGCGGCGGTGTACCCGCGAGCGCACCGAGGATTTGGAAAAGGTCAGCAGTTTGGGCGTCAGGTGAAAGCGCGCCATGCCGGGGTTGAAGTTGTCGATCGGCACACTTTCGCTCTGGCGCCCGTAGAGCTTGAACAGCCCGAGGCGTTTCTCCGGCAGCTCACACAGTGTCTTTTCACCCTTGCGGCCGGCAAATTCGTAGACCGAACAGCCCATGAACGTAAAGTGGCTCATCAGCCAGCGAATGAACTCCTGGCTCTCCTTGACCTGCTCGGGCAGCACCTTTTTCGGCGCCAGGCCGAGATTTTTCTCCACTTCCGCAGCCTGCGCCAGTAGCGGCTGGTAGTCGTCGACCACAGCGGTGACATCGCCCAGCACCGATTCGATGGAGCGGGCCAGCTCCTGCATATCGCTCTGTGAGGTGTGCAGGTTGATCTCCAGATACACCAGGGCTTCTTTGTGGAAGGCGCTGTCGCGGCGGGTGTCGCCGCCGCCGGCGCGCGCCGTCGTGTCTTTGTCGGCCAGTTCGATCAGGCGGTGGCCGCTGTCCCGGGACAGGGTGAGAATGGTGCTTTTGACCGCGTGAATGGCGATATTGCGGCGGCTGATTTCCATGCGGATAGAGTCTACCAGGAAGGGCATGTCGCGCTGCAGCACCACGACCACCGTGTGCGGGCAGAGCCAGCCGTCCTGCTCCAGCACGGGATTGAACACTTTCACTTTGGGGGAGCCCAGGTTGTGCTCCTGCAGGTAGTTCCACCAGCAGTAGACACTGCCGTAGACATCGCTGATCTGGTGCCCTTCGAGTTCGTCCAGCGGGTACTGCTCGTAGTACTGGTCCGCCAGTGCCGCAACCCTGGCGCGCTCGGGCCCCTTGAGCTTGTCGTCGATATAGCCGTGCAGCTGTTCGAAAAACACCTGCTTGGAATCGGTCGCCACCACACTTATATCCACATTTTGTCTCCCCTATTGGGTTATCATCCAAGCATAGTTCATGCCGGGGGTTCTGCCCGGAACCTCGAGCGCTGCCGAGAGTCTAGGTGCAGAGTCTTGAACGCCAACGCGTTCGCGTTAAAATCACGTTTCTTATCAACGGCTTGAGCAATTTTTGTACAAACCACTTGAACCTGTTAACTATGAGCGATATTAACACCATGCAAGCGCTGCGCGACTGGTTAAGTAGTCAGATTATCGGCCAAGATCACCTGGTAGAGCGATTGCTGATTGCTTTGCTGGCCGATGGCCACCTGCTGGTCGAGGGCGCCCCGGGCCTGGCCAAAACCAAGGCGATAAAAACCCTCTCCGACGCCATCGAGGGCAATTTTCACCGCATCCAGTTCACCCCGGACCTGTTGCCTTCAGACGTAACCGGCACCGATGTCTATCGGCAGGAGACCCACACCTTTGAGTTTCAGCCCGGCCCGGTATTTCACAACCTGGTACTGGCCGATGAAATCAACCGCGCCCCGGCCAAGGTGCAGTCGGCACTGCTGGAGGCGATGGCGGAGCGGCAGATCAGTGTCGGCCGCAAAACCTACCCGCTGCCGGAGCTGTTTCTGGTGATGGCCACCCAGAACCCGATTGAACAGGAAGGCACCTACCCCCTGCCCGAAGCCCAACTGGACCGCTTCCTGATGCATGTGGAGGTCAGCTACCCGGACGCCGGCGCCGAGAAGCAGATTCTGCAGCTGGTGCGCCACGAGGCCAGTGAACAGATGCCGGCGGCGGCGCCCCAGGCGCTGGGCCAGAACGCTTTGATGCGCATGCGCCGCGAGCTGCTGCAGCTGCACATGGCCACCGCGGTCGAAGACTATATCGTGCAGCTGACCATGGCCACCCGCGAATCCACCGGCGTACACGAGGAACTCGGCAGCTGGATCGAGTTCGGCGTCAGCCCGCGCGGCACCATCGCCCTGGATCGCTGCGCGCGCGCCCACGCCTGGCTGCAGGGCAGCGATTTCGTCAGCCCCGACAACGTGCAGGCGGTCATACACGATGTCTTTCGCCACCGCTTGCTACTGACCTTTGAAGCGGAGGCCAACGGCGTCACCGCCAACCAGGTGATCGACAAACTGATCAGCCAGGTAGCGATCGGCTGAGGCGGCGGATCAGACTATGGACCCTGTTGCAGCTGCCGACCCCCTTGCCAATATCAGGCCCGACGGCGCCTATACCGAGCTGGAAAAACTGCTGCGGCTGCGCTTTGCCGCCGCCGAGCTGGCACTGTTTGCCCGCCGCGCCAGCAGCGCCGCCAGCGGCGGCCAGGTGCGCACCCGTTTTCGCGGCCGCGGCATGGAATTCGAGGAAGTGCGGCCTTACCAGATCGGCGACGACATCCGCAATATCGACTGGCGGGTGACGGCGCGGGCGCAAAAAACCTATACCAAGCTCTATCGCGAGGAGCGCGAGCGCCCGGTGTTCGTCTGGGTCGATCAGCGCTCACCGATGTTCTTCGGCAGCCAGTGCTGTTTTAAATCGGTGATGGCGGCGCATCTGGCCAGCCTGCTGGGCTGGGCGGCACTGGGCAACAGCGACCGCATCGGCGCCCAGGTGTTCGGCGACCGCGAGCAGCACGACATACGCCCGCGGCGCAGCAAGCACGCGCTGCTGGAGCTGATCCACCAGCTGCACCAGAGCAACCGGCGGCTCGCTTCCCCGGTCGCCGCCGGCGGGCAGAACGCGCTGGCCGGCATGCTCACCGATGCCCGCCGCGTTTCCAAACCCGGCAGCGCGGTGTTTTTGATTGGCGATTTTCACGATTTCGACGCGGCCTGCGAGGAACAGCTGTTTCAGCTGGCCCGCCACACCGATATCAGCCTGTTCCAGGTTTCCGACCCGCTGGAAAGCCGGCTACCCGCCGCCGCCCGCCTGACAGTGACCGACGGCCGCCGCCGGCTGCCCTTGAATACCGCCGCCAAAAACCTCACCGAGGGCTTTGCCGCGAGCTACCGGCGGCGCCGCCAGGCACTGCAAAAAACCTGTGCCGGGCTGGCAGTGCCACTGATCGAAGTCAGCACCGGCGACGACCCGGTGGCGCTGTTGCGCAGTCTCTACGGGAGAAAGCACCGGTGACTCAAGCCGCAGCGCCAGCCTCGCCGGCAGCACCGGCGAACCCGGCCAGCCAGGTGCCGATACCGCAACTGGCGGATATCCACCTGCCCGACCCGGTGGGCCTGTGGCCGCCCGCGCCGGGTTGGTGGCTGCTGTCCGCCGCCGCGCTCGCAGTCCTGCTTATCGCGCTGCTGAAACTGCGCGCCCGCTACCGGCGCAACGCCTACCGCCGCGCCGCCCGCAGTGCCCTGCTGCAGGCCTGGCAGGTGTACCAGTCCGACAGCGACGGCGGCCGCTACCTGCGCACCTTCAACCAGCTGCTGAAGCGCACCGCCCTGGCCGGCTATCCGCGCGAGTCGGTGGCCGGGCTCAGCGGCGCCGCCTGGGTGGACTTCCTCGCCGCCACCGCCGGCGGTCTGCCGCAGAGCGCCAAAACACTCTTGCAGGCGGCACCCTATCGCCCCGCCACAGCGACTGCCGACGCCGCCGAGCTGGCCCGCATCCACCAGTTGGGGCTCGACTGGATCAAACGCCATCGCCGCAGCGCGGAGCCGGCCGATGCTTGAGCTGCAGTGGCCATGGGTACTGGCGGCGCTGCCTGTGGCAGTGCTGTGTTACTTTTTTCTGCCCGCCAACAAGCGCGAGGACGCCGCCCTGCTGGTACCGTTTTATGATACCCTGGCCGGTCTCGACAGTGCGCCGCAGGCTGCTGCCGGCAACCGCCTGGCACTGTGGCTGCTGGCGCTGATCTGGCTTGCCTGCGTGCTCGCCGCCGCCCGTCCGCAGTGGATCGGCGACCCCGTGGCGCTGCCGGCCAGCGGTCGCGACCTGCTATTGGCGGTGGATATCTCCGGCAGCATGGAAACCCGCGACATGGTGGTGGGCGGCCAGCAGGTGGATCGCCTGACCGTGGTCAAGCGGGTGGTGGGGGAATTCGTCAAACGCCGCGAGAGCGACCGCCTGGGCCTGGTGCTGTTCGGCACCCGCGCCTATCTGCAGGCGCCGCTGACCTTCGACCGCAGCACCGTCAACCGGCTGCTGCAGGAAGCCCAGCTCGGCTTTGCCGGTGAGAAAACCGCTATCGGCGATGCCATCGGCCTGTCGATCAAACGCCTGCGCGAGCGCCCGGCGTCGAGCCGGGTGCTGATTTTACTGACCGACGGCGCCAATACCGCCGGCGAGGTCACACCGCTGCGGGCCGCCGAACTGGCGCAGCAGGCGCAAGTCAAAATCTATACGGTCGGTATCGGCGCCGATGAAATGGTCACACCCGGCCTGTTCGGCGGCAGCTTCGGCGCCAGGCGCGTGAACCCTTCCATCGACCTGGATGAGGACAGCCTGCGGCGCATCGCCGAGCAGACCGGCGGCCGCTATTTCCGCGCCCGCGACCCGGCCCAACTGCTGGAAATTTATCGCCTGCTCGAGCAGTTGGAGCCGATCGAGCAGGACAGCGAAGTGTTCCGCCCCACCCGCGCGCTGTTTTACTGGCCGCTGGGGCTGGCGCTGCTGCTGAGTTTTGTGCTGGCCTGCAAACAGCTGCAATGGCGGCGGCTGCTAGAGAGACAGTAGTGCTATGGTAGAGGCATTCAACGACTTCCATTTTCTGCGCCCCTGGCTGCTGCTGGCGCTGGTGCCCGCCTGCCTGCTGCTATGGCTGCTGCAGCGGCAGTCGCGCAGCACTACCTCCTGGCAGGATGTCATCGCACCAGAGCTGCTGCGCCACCTGCTCAGCGGCAGCCTGTCGAAACAACAGCGCCTGCCGTTCTGGGGCATAGGGTGCGCCTGGATGATCGCCACCGTGGCGCTGGCCGGTCCGACCTGGCAAAAGCTGCCGCAACCGGTGCATAAAACCGAATCGGCCATGGTTATCCTGCTGGACCTGTCGCCCTCGATGCTGGCTCAGGACCTCAAACCCTCGCGCCTGGTGCGGGCCAGGCACAAGCTTACCGACCTGCTGCAACAGCGCCGCGAGGGTATTACCGCACTGGTGGCCTATGCCGGTGAGGCCCATGTGGTAACACCGCTGACTGACGACACCCGCACCATCATCAGCCTGCTGCCGGCCCTGCACCCCGGTGTGATGCCGCTGAGTGGCAGCAACACGGAAATGGCGGTGGATGTGGCGCTGCAGTTATTCGCCGATGCCGGCATTAACCGCGGCCAGTTGCTGCTGGTCACCGACGGCGTCGAGCCCCGGGCGCAAAGCGCCGTCGAGCAGCGCCTGCGCAACAGCCGTTTCAACCTGTCGGTGATGTCGGTGGGTACCGATGCCGGCGCCCCCATTCCGCTCGGCAACGGCGGTTTCGCCAGGGATCGCCAGGGCGGTATCGTGGTGGCCAGGGTGCGCAGTGAACAGCTGCGCGATCTGGCCGAGAGCCTGGGCGGAGCCTATACGCCGCTGCTGCCCAGTGAGGCCGATATCCAGCGCCTGGCGCAGCTGCCCATGCCGGCGGACGACAACACCCGCCGCCTGCAGCGGGAGTTCGATACCTGGGAAGACCTGGGCGCCTGGCTGGCGCTGCTGTTGCTGCCGCTGGTGGCGCTGTCGTTCCGGCGCGGCTGGCTGCTGGCAGTGGTGGCCGTGCTGCCGCTGGTGCAGGCGCCGCCGGCGGCGGCCGGCGTCTGGGACGACCTGTGGCAGCGCCGCGATCAGCAGGGCCAGCAGAGCCTGCAGCAGGGCGATGCCGCCACCGCCGCGCGCCAGTTTCGCGACCACCGCTGGTGCGGCAGCGCCCACTACCGCAGCGGCGATTACACGGCCGCGGCCGAGGCCTTTGCCGAAGGCGGCGAGGCGGTCGACGACTACAACCGCGGCAACGCCCTGGCGCAGGCCGGACAACTGGATCAGGCGCTGCAGGCCTACAGCGATGCGCTGGACAAGGACCCGCAGTTGCAGTCGGCGCGCCGCAATGCCGAGATTGTGGAGGCGCTGAGAAATCAACAGCAACAACAACAGTCCGAGCAGCAGTCCAGTCAACAGCCCAACCAGCAATCCGGCCAACAACAGAACCAGAACCAGGCGGGCGATCAGCAGCAGGCCGGCGACGGCAATCCGCAGGGGCAGGATGGCCAGCCGCCACAGGACCCCGGCCGGCCGGGCGAGGACCCGCCACAGCAGCGCGACCAGAGCGCAGCAGCGCCGGACGGCGGCGCCGAACAACAACCGGCGGACCGGCAGGCACAGGACAGTCAGCAGGCGCAAAGCGGCGATCCGGGCGACGACTCCGAGACCGGCGCACACACGGCGCAGCGCAGCCAGGCGGGCGAAAACACCGAACAACAGCAGGCACTGGAACAGTGGCTGCGACAGATACCCGACGATCCCAGCGGCCTGCTGCGACAAAAGTTTCAGCACCAGTACCGCGAGCGGCGCAAGGCCTATCGCGCCGGCACCTGGGAGCCGCCGCAAAACGAAGCCAATAAACGCTGGTAACGGTACCCGGTAGCGATATGCACTGTAACGATCAAGACTCCGACAGCCCCCTGGCCGCCACGGCGCCGCGCCGCGCCGCCGCACTGGCGTGGCTGCCGCAATGCCTGGCCGCGCTGCTGCTGTGGGCGCAGGCAGCCGCGGCGGTGGAACTGAGCGCGAACGTGGATCGCACCACCATCACCCTGGAAGATTCCATTACCCTGACCATTCGCATCAGCGAACAGAGTAACTCCGGCCGCCCGGACTTCTCCCAGCTGGCCGAAAACTTCGACCTGCTGTCGGCACCGAGCGAGCGCAGTCAGTACCAGGTCATTAACGGGCGCGTCAGTTCCTTTACCCAGTGGCAGATTCAACTGGCGCCGAAGCGGGTGGGCAAGCTGCTGATTCCCTCGTTCGCACATCAGGGCAGGTTCAGCGAAGCCATCGAGATCACCGTGCTCGACCCGGTCGCCGGGCGGCGCGGCGACCTGCCGGAAATCTACCTCGAGGCCGAAACCGGCAAAGCGGCCGTCTACGTGCAGGAACAGCTGCTGCTGACCGTTCGCCTGTTCACCTCGGTCACCCTGCAAAGTGTCAAAAGCGAGGACATCCAGATCGCCGATGCGCGCATCGAGGAAATTGCCGAACACCAGTACCAGCGCACCATGGCCGGCAAAACCTACGCCGTGGTCGAATCCGTTTACGCCGTCTTCCCGCAGACCAGCGGTCAACTGACCGTGCCCGCCATTACCTGGGCGGTAACCACGGCCGGTAACCGCTCGAGCTTCTTCGGCCCCAGCGGCGGCGCGATCAAGCGCCTGCGCTCGCAGCCGATCGAGGTCCGGGTAAAGCCGAAACCCGGCAGCTACCCCGACCGGCCCTGGCTGCCGGCGCAGCAGCTGTCGCTGCTGCAGAGCTGGAGCCGCCCGCCGGACACCTTCACCGTCGGCGAACCCATTACCCGCACGCTGGAACTCAGTGCCCAGGGCCTGACCGCGGCGCAGTTGCCGCCGATGCCGTTTACCGGGGTCGACGGCATCAAGGTCTATCCGGAACAGCCGCAGACGGAAGACTTCAAGAGCAACGACGGGATTCGCGGCGTGCGCACCGAAAGCCTGGCCATCGTGCCGTCCAGACCCGGCAATATCACCCTGCCGGCAGTGGTATTGACCTGGTGGGATACGGGCGAGAATCGCCAGCGGCAGACCACCCTGCCGGAGCAGGTGACCGAAGTGTTCCCCCCAGCCGACCTCGGCAGTATCCCGCCGATGACACCGGCGCCGGTGGCGGGCGCGGCGCCGGCGCCGGCGGCCGCGAGCGGGCCGCCGGCGCTGCGGGCATGGCAGCTGGCCACCGCTGTCTGCGC